>JAYWII010000082.1:0-40184 GCA_043788995.1 Chitinophagaceae bacterium
AACGTCCTTTAGCTTTGTTTTATTAATTAATAAAAGAATAAAGCTACTACTATTACTTTTCTTTTTTTGCTACTTTTTTTCTTTTACAATTCACATTAATTTGTGTATAAACTAACCGGCAGCAGGGGCTCATTAATACAACGTCAAGGTTTTTATACCTAAGGCTGGATAAAATTCCCTGCTGCTTTTTTCCCTTAGTGTCTCTATAGCAATTAGGGTTCATTACCCATTATTAAGGACTAAGACGATGGGGCAAAAATGGTTAGCTTATTATTCAAATTTAAAAACAAATTTCATGAAAGCAGTAAGTAAAAATTACCTGGGTATTGATGTCTCCAAACTTTGGTTTGATGTATCGTTACTGTTAGTTATTAATCACCTAAAACAGCCGATGCTCACAGAGCGTTTTGATAACACACCAACGGGTATGAAGGCCTTTAAAATCTGGTTAAAATCCCAGTCAGTATCTTATGATCAAAACAGTTTGCTTGTAATAGAAAACACGGGTGTTTATCACCGGCTTATCTGGAGCTTTTGCAGCAAGTATAATCTGCAGTTGCACATAGGTAATGCAGCGCATATTAAATGGAGCCTGGGCATTACCCGGGGAAAGAATGATATAATAGATTCCCAGCGCCTGTGCCTTTATTGCTGCAAGCAGGCAGATGAGCTAAAAACCACGCCGGTACTCAATCCTGTATTTATGAAGCTGAAGGACCTGATGAGTAGCCGCAGCCGCCTGGTAGTACAACTGCACAGTACCAAAAACTACCTTAAAGAGATCCAGTGCACAGAAGACAAGGCATTATTATTCATGCTTGATAAAGCACATAAAGACGCTATAGAAGGTATTAAAAAAAGTATTAAGCAAATAGAAACAATGATCGAACAGATCATACAGCAGGATAAAAGTATTTATACCAACTATCAATTGATAAGATCAGTACCAGGCATTGGCCACCTCACGGCGGTATATATCATTTGTTGTACCAACAATTTTGCTTCAAAAATAAGCGGCAAACAATTGGGTAGTTATGCCGGCGTAGTACCTTTTGGAAACACAAGTGGCAAAAGTATAAAAGGAAAAAATAAAGTACATAAAATGGCCAATAAAGAACTTAAAAAAATGTTGCACCTGTGTGCACTTACGGCCATAAAATATTATCCTGAATTCAGGCAATATTTTGACAGAAAAAAAGCAGAAGGGAAAAATGGAATGCTGGTATTAAATGCTATCAAAAATAAATTGGTACTAAGAGTAGTGGCAGTCGTTAATAAACAACAGCCCTATGTTGATAACACTAAAATAGCAGCTTAAAAACTGCTAAAATTTATTTGTTTTTTCCATAGCAATCCAGCCACACTTGCAGCAATACCCAAATGTTAGCCGCCGCTTTTTGGCCGACTATACTTAATTCCAAAATAAGTCAAGGCAACTCCTAAGAGTACGAAAAAAATGCCAGCGTATAAGTTCATGGAATTATTCTTTCGGTATATTTCTATTCCTTCGTAATCAATAATGCTTACTCCGTTGTTCCGTGAATTTACATTTGGATAACTTGGGTCTAAGTAAAATTGATATACTTTGCCTGTATCAACCTTTGAAAAAGCGATATCACTTTTTGCTTCACTTTCAGAGAAATAATTAATAGCGATTTTATCGTCTATACTTTCAATCTCAAACAACAATATGTCATGTCTGTTTTTTCTGTAATAACCACTATAGTAATGAGTAAGCTCCTTTGAAATCACTTTACCTTTTATTACTGTCATTTTTGATTTTTCTACAAGACCGCGACGAATTAGCATTGAGCCAACATAAAGACAGGCTAGTAACGGAATGAATCGAAGAATTTTTGAAATATTATTATACACTAGAAGTCGAATAAAAGTGGTGGCTAACACATAAATATAAGATAAGATGATGGCATATGAAAAAACCACCTTTCAGCATTCTCTGAAGTGAAATATATTTTGTAGTGTAGTTAATATGATCCGGTTGTATAAATCTTCCAGTCGTTGTATGTTAAATCATTTGAACCAATATGTGTTTTGAATTGCATTATCGTTGAAAGAAACTACAATTGTTGAAAAGCTGCCGGATGGAAATGGAAAACACGGTGAGGCCTTGAGGATGGCTTCTGCGCCGGATTTGGAATGTACAGCCGGAACTGCCGTTGAGAAAAGATACAATAGCTAACAGCCCCAATGAAAAAATCCGGTTAAGCAATTAACCAGATTTCTCTATAAAATATTTTTGATGAAGATCAGTTGAGGAAAATTTCTTTTGAATTGCCCGACTGGACGTTTGCTATTTGTCGTTCAGGAAGTCTGAAATAGTTACAATCTTTGTTTCTCCAAATTTTTTCAGGTCTAATAAATCATTGTCGCCGGTGAGCAAAAAATCTACGTTCCCATCAATTGACAGTGAAAGTAAAAAATTATCTTTTGGGTCTCTGCAAACTTCAACTTTGGCATGAACTTTTACAAACTCGGCATACTCTTCAATGGTTTCAAGGATGTCCTCAATATCCGTTGATGAAAAGAAACGCCTGAATTTTGGCCGCCTGGCAACAGCTAAAAATTCGTCAAGCAATTCCTGGCTAAAAACTAAAATACCATGTCCTGAAAAAATTATTTCGTCAAGTTTAGAAAAGTCTTTGGTGATTAGAAAGCTAATCCAAAGGTTAGTATCAATAATGATCCTGCTAACTTTATTTTGCATAACGTTTGGCTCTTACCAACTCTACTTCTTTGGTTATTTCTTCAAATGATGGAGCAGATTTGGCTTTTGAACGCAGCTTTTTAAGAACGGTAGCGAAACCATTTTTAGAAGTGTCCTGAATGGCAATAAGATCTAAGTCTGCCAGGTCTTTCAAAAGTTTTACAGCTTTTGGATTCAATATATCAACTCTCATTGTGTTCATGTATCAAATTTAAAGAAAAGAAACTGAAATGTGATTCTTCTGTTCAGTTGCAGACTGTCATGTACAGATTCCAATATAGGGTTAGCTCAGTGAATACCCATAAAAAATCCGGTTAATTGCTTAGCCGGATTTCCCTATAAATATGTTATTAATTTTATTTCTTCATCGCTTCTGCCATGGTCTTACCAATGTCAGCAGGGCTGTCAACCACAAGGATACCACACTCCGCCATGATCTTCATTTTAGCAGCAGCAGTATCATCTGCTCCACCAACAATGGCACCGGCGTGGCCCATACGGCGGCCGGGAGGTGCTGTTTGTCCGGCGATAAAACCTACTACCGGTTTTTTGTTTCCGGTTGATTTAATATAATTGGCTGCTTCAGCTTCCATGCCTCCACCAATTTCACCGATCATTACAATGGCATCGGTTTCATCATCATTCATAAATAATTCTACCGCTTCTTTGGTAGTGGTTCCAATGATGGGATCGCCGCCAATACCAATAGCAGTTGAAATACCCAATCCTGCTTTGGCAACCTGGTCAGCTGCTTCATACGTTAAAGTGCCCGATTTGGAAACAATACCGATCCTGCCTTTTACAAAAATGAAACCGGGCATGATACCTACTTTACATTCATCAGCAGTAATTACACCAGGACAGTTGGGCCCGATCAAACGGGTGGCTTTCTGGGTTAAATAATTTTTCACTTTTATCATGTCCTGAACAGGAATACCTTCTGTGATACAAACCACCAGTGCAATACCTGCATCGGCAGCTTCCATAATGGCATCGGCTGCAAAAGCCGGTGGCACAAAGATGATGCTTACATCAGCACCCGTATTTTTCACTGCATCTGCCACGGTATTAAAAACTGGTTTCTCCAGGTGAGTGCTGCCGCCTTTGCCGGGAGTAACACCACCAACCAGGTTGGTGCCGTATTCTATCATTTGTGTTGCATGAAAAGTACCCTCGGTACCGGTAAATCCCTGAACGATAATTTTGGAATCTTTATTTACTAATACTGCCATAGCTTGTGTGTTAAGTGGCTGCAAAAATAGGGGGAAAATTTTGAGTTATAGTAAATTTTAAATACGAAAATAACAAGCGGGCCATCGTAGTTGTTCTATTAATGGTAATGACTGATTTCTGTTGAAAGCAGCAATGGAATTTTAGTTGTATTTCAACATATGCTTTTTATAAAGGGTTGTCAACCTTATAAAAGCACTGTAAACAATTGCAGCCTGCCTAAGGTTGACAACCCTATGTGACAGTTTGAAATGCGGCGGATTTAAAATGCCTTTTATAAAAGGGAGGTATCAACTATCTTTAATAATTAATCGCTAATTGAAAATTTTAATTGATGGAAATTGTAATTACAGACGGCTATACCCTTAACCCCGGTGATCTTAGTTGGAAACCTTTTAACGAGTTGGGCAAAGTGAAATATTACGACCGTACTTCTGCTATAGAAACGGTGACCAAATGTTACAATGCTGATATTATCATAACCAATAAAACACCCATTACTGCTGATGTAATAGCATCAGCTGCTAACCTTCAATTGATTGTTGTAACTGCAACAGGCTACAATAATGTTGATATCGCCGCCGCTTCTGCCAGGGATATCAAAGTATGTAATGTGCCTGCGTATGGCACCTATTCTGTAGCGCAACATGTTTTTGCCCTGCTGCTGCACCTGACGAATCATGTGAGCATGAATGCTGCCAGTGTGCATGCATGCGAATGGCAAACAGCAAAAGACTGGTGCTACAGCCTGCAACCCATTATGGAATTAAAAGATAAAGTAATGGGCATTGTTGGATTTGGCAGAATTGGCAGACAGGTGGCCGTGATTGCACAGGCATTTGGTATGAAAATAATTTATCACGGCGGAAGAGAAAAACTGGACAATACACAATCTGTAAGCCTGTACGAATTATTTATGCAAAGCGATGTGGTGTCGCTGCATTGTCCGCTTACGAAAGAGAACAAAGCTTTTGTAAATAAAGAATTGTTAGGGCTGATGAAGCCAACTGCTTTTTTAATCAATACTTCAAGGGGACTGCTGATAAATGAAAAGGACCTGGGGCTTGCATTGCACCAGGGCAGGCAGGCTGCTGCTGCACTGGATGTTTTAAGTACAGAGCCGCCAGAAAAAAACAACCCACTGACGGGTTTGAAAAATTGTATCATCACGCCGCACAATGCATGGATGTCGGCAGAGGCCAGGGCCAGGAGTATGCAGGTTACGCTGGAAAACATCAAAGCATTTTTGAAAGGAACTCCCCAAAATGTAGTAAATGGATAAATGAAAATAATTGTAGCACCAGATAAATTTAAAGGAAGCCTTACCAGCATGCAGGCTTGCAAAGCTATTCAAGCAGGTATTCATCAATGTATTTCCCATGCTGAAGTATTGCTGTTTCCAATGGCTGATGGAGGCGATGGTTTTGATGAAGTGTTGCAACACTACCTGCAAACTGAAACGGTTCATTGCAATACCGTTGATACACTGATGAGGCCGATTGCTGCAACTTACCAGTTAAATACTTTTTCCAAAACCGCTATTATCGCTTTAGCTGCCGCCACCGGATTGGTACTGCTGAAAGATGAAGAACGCAATCCTTTGCTTACAACTACTTACGGTAGCGGGTTGATGATTAAACATGCTATTGAAAATGGAGCTGAAAAAATAATTCTTGGATTAGGTGGCAGTGCTACCAACGATGCAGGCATGGGAATTTTAGCAGCGCTGGGTTTTCAATTGCTTGATAGCGATGGTAATTCACTGCCGCCAGTTGGTGGAAATTTGGAATGGGTCAATCAAATTATAGCACCTGCGGTGATTCCAGCAATAAGTTTTCAAATTGCCTGTGATGTTGAAAATGTTTTACATGGAAAACATGGCGCCGCTTTCGTGTATGCCGAACAGAAAGGAGCATCGGCTGCAGATATTATTCTGTTAGATAATGGACTTGCACATATTGCTAAAATTATACAGTCTCAAACCGGCAGAGATGTGGCTAATATTCCGGGGGCCGGAGCCGCTGGCGGAGTGGCGGCAGGGTTAATGGCGTATTTTAATTGTAAGATGATACAAGGCGCCCTGTTGGTGATGGAGGCCAGCAGTATTTTGAAACAAATTCCTGGTGCCACACTGATAATAACCGGCGAAGGAAAACTGGATGCTCAAAGTATTAATGGAAAAGTAATTCAACATATTGCTAAACTTGGTAAACAAAACAACGTGCCGGTGATTGCTTTGTGTGGAATTGCGGATGTAAGCCAGGAGCAAATAATCGAATCGGGTTTATCGGCAGCTTATCAAATAATAAATGACAACATTAGCCAGCAGTATGCTATTGACAATGCAGGAGAATTACTCACCCAACTTTCTCAATCAGCAGTTTAGTTGTTTTTGCATTGCTCCTGATAAAAATGTCAAAAAATACCTGTACAACCTGCCACTCTTTAATACCGGTACTTATTATTTTAATTTGATTGCCACCTTGTCAGCAAGAGAGCCAGTGGCATTAAATTTGACAATTTGCTGAAAAATCGATTTTATGCAAAAAGGAAACATCCGGGTACAAACAGAAAATATTTTCCCCATCATTAAGAAGTTCCTCTACAGTGAACATGACATTTTTTTAAGAGAATTAGTAAGTAATGCTGTGGATGCCACCCAAAAATTAAAAACCCTTTCGTCTTTAGGTGAAGCAAAAGGTGAACTGGGTGAACTGGGCATTGAAATTAAAATTGATGCAGAAAAGAAAACACTGACCATCTCTGATAAGGGAATTGGGATGACGGAGGAAGAAGTAGATAAATACCTGAACCAGGTGGCTTTTAGTGGTGCAGAAGAATTTTTAAATAAGTATAAAGGCCAGAATGAAAATAATATCATTGGTCATTTTGGGTTGGGTTTCTATTCCTCTTTTATGGTGAGTGACAGGGTTGAAGTGGTTACCAAATCTTATAAAGCAGATGCCAAAGCAGTAAAATGGGAATGCGATGGCAGCCCGGAATTTACATTGGAAGAAGTAGAGAAAGAGCAAAGAGGTACGGATATTATTTTGCACCTGAATGAAGAAAGCCAGGAGTTTTTAGATAGCTCAAGGGTTCAAGCTATTCTTGATAAGTTTTGCCGTTTTCTGCCTGTACCAATTATGTTTGAAGAGAAGCAGATCAACAATCCAACGCCGGCCTGGACAAAAAAGCCAACTGAATTAACCCCGGAAGATTACCAGAATTTTTACAAAGAAATTTATCCCTACAACGAGGCGCCATTATTCTGGATACACCTGAATGTAGATTATCCATTTAGCCTCACCGGTATTTTGTATTTCCCCAAGATTAAACAGACTTATGAAATACAGAAAGACAAGATACAGTTGTACAGCAACCAGGTTTTTGTTACCGATGAAGTGAAAGATATTGTACCGGAATTTTTAATGTTGCTGCAGGGTGTTATCGATAGCCCGGATATTCCATTGAACGTAAGCCGAAGCTATTTGCAGGGAGATCCGAATGTGCGTAAGATTAATGCACACATCACCAAGAAAGTAGCAGACAAGCTGGATGAGATATTTAGAAACGACCGAAAATCTTTTGAAGAAAAGTGGGAAAGCCTGGGCTTGTTTGTGAAGTATGGTATGATGACGGATGATAAGTTTTTAGAAAAGGCAAATAAGTTTTTGGTGATGGAAGATACAGCAGGAACATTCCACACTTTTGAAGAATATAAAATTGCGACTGAAACACTGCAGAAAAATAAAGATGGCAAACAGGTGATATTGTACACCACCAACCCCGTGCAACAGGATGCTTTTATACAGGCTGCTGTAGCAAAAGGATACAAGGTGGTAAAGATGGAAACTTTGGTGGATGCTGCTTTTATCAACACTATGGAGATGAAATGGGAAGGTGTTCAGTTTACAAGAGTAGATTCTGATATTGTGGATAATTTGATTGATAAATCAGATAACATTGAGAGCGTTTTAAGCAAGGATGAAAGTGACAAATTAAAAACCATGTTTGAGCAGCAAAAATCTACGTTGCACATTACAGTGGAAGTAAAAGGACTGAGCGTCGATACAGCACCGGTAGTAGCCACCAGGCCAGAGCTAATGAGAAGGATGAAAGATATGGGAGCGATGGGAGGAGGAATGGCATCTTTTTATGCAAATATGCCCGACGAAGTTACCCTCACTGTGAATGGCAATCATTCTATTTATAAGCATATTTTAAAAGAATCAGATGGTTCCAAACAAGAGATGCAAATCAGGAATCTTGCAGACCTGGCTTTGCTTTCCCAGGATTTGCTCAAAGGAAATGACCTGACAAATTTTATCAACAGGAGTGTGGAGTTAATGAATGGATCAAAAAAAGAATCTGCGGTAATTACTGAATAAGAAATAATAGCTTCCGGCATTTTAATGCCGGAAGCTTAATATTGACACTTCAAAATATTCATAGCTTTTATTGTGATAAATCTCTGAAAATCGCTTCTCAAGAAACAAATTTTTGTAAAGCGGATTGGCGTAAATGATATTCACGTCTCTTGGATTTGACTGGAGGCTTTTATCAATATTATCGGCTACGATTTGCATGATGACATTGTCGAACGGATTAAACAAAAGAATACAATCTACGTCATCCGGGATGTTGAATTCAGCTGCGTCGGCAACAACTACTGAGTAATTGATTTCCGGCATTTTACTTTTTACTGATGCCAGGTTTTTAGTTGCCTGCGCACAAAATTTTTTTGAAAAATCTACTCCTGTTATTTTATTAAATCCATTGTAAGCCGCTACAGCCAATCCTCTGCCTTTACCACATCCTATGTCCAAAAAATGATTTCTATTTTTTAAATCAAGCTTATCAAAAGCATTTTCTATTACCTTGTAGGTAACAGGCATGTATATGGTGGAATGAGAAATATTTATACCGTCTGCTTTTAATTGCTTAAGTTCATCGGCACCGGTTGTATCAATGCCATACTTCTTTTCTCCATTAATTTCCTGTTGCAGAATAATAAAAGCAATCTTCCAGTTCCAGTTAATTCCTACGTAAAAAAAATATTTCAGGTATTGTAGCCACTTCAATTTGATGAGATTGTTTTATAAGCGTATTAAATTGTTTCTGCAAGTTTCAGGTCGATCATTTTCAGTTGTAAACTGGTTTGACCATTCCATTCATTTTCATCAATTGTAAAAACGATATCTAATGGCTTTTTAGTTTCCAGCAGGTGAAATTTATCTGCCATATTAAAACCAATTCCTGTAAAAGTGCTGTTTGCTTGTTTTAACACAAAGCGTACATGCTGTTCTTTCACAATTTTTGAGTAGCCAGTTTCAGCTACATTGGTTGCAATGAAAATCGGCCGCATATTTTCCGGACCATACGGTTCCATCTGCTGAATGATATTATAGAAAGAACTGGTGATCTGTGAAAATAAAATCTCTGCATCAATAACAATCTCTGGAATTAATAGTTGTGGATCGATCGTTGCATTTACTACTTTTTCAAATTCCGCACTAAATGCCCCCACATTTTCCGGAAGTAACGATAATCCTGCTGCGGCAAAATGTCCTCCATAGCCAAGTAAATGTTTACGGCAGGCATGTATGGCTTCATATAAATTAAATCCAACAACACTCCGGGCACTGCCAGCTGCCACATCACCGCTTCTCGTAAGTACCACTGTGGGTCTGTAATATGTTTCAATCAACCTGCTTGCAACAATACCCACAACCCCTTTATGCCAATGCTCCTGGTATACAACTGTTGATTTACTGCTTTTTAAAAAGCTATTGTTTTGAATTAATGTCAATGCTTCCTGTGTAATGGAACTGTCTGCTTCTTTCCGGTCGCTATTGTCATTGTGCAATAGCTCAGCAATTACCAAAGCTTTTTCGTAGTCTTTCTCTACAAATAATTGTACTGCCTTCCGGGCATCATCCATACGTCCTGCAGCATTTACTCTTGGGGCGATAACGAAAACCACATTATTAATGGATAATTTTTTTTGGATGTTTCCCAATTTGATTAATGCAATGATTCCAGCAGAAGGGGCATTGTTGATTCTTTCTAAACCATGGTAAGCCAGTATGCGGTTCTCCCCTGTTATTGGTACAATATCTGCAGCAATGGAAGTGGCTACCAGGTCAAGAAAGCATAAGTAATCTTCTTCCGCCACGTTAAATCGTTGTGAAAGGGCTGTAATCAATTTAAACCCCACGCCGCATCCACAGAGTTCTTTGTAGGGATAATTACAATCTTTTTGTTTGGGGTTTAAAATGGCTGCAGCAGCTGGTATTTCTTCATCCGGAAGATGATGGTCACAAACAATAAAATCAATTCCCAGTGTGGCAGCATATGCGATCAATTCTTTTGATTTTATACCACAGTCCAGAGAAATGATCAGTGAAAAATTATTTTCTGCTGCATAATCTATACCCATTTTACTTATGCCGTAGCCTTCCTTGTAGCGGTGGGGGATGTAAAATTCCAGGAGGGAGACATCATAGATTTTTGTAAGAAATTGATACATGCAGGCAACAGCAGTTGTTCCATCTACATCATAATCCCCAAATACGAGGATCTTTTCTTTTTTATCAAAAGCAGTAGAGATTCTATGAACGGCCAAGTCCATATCTTTCATCAAATAAGGATCATGAAGGGAAGATAGCAGTGGTCTGAAATAGGCTTTACTTTTTTCAAAGTCATCGATACCACGCTGTACCAGTATCTTGCAAATTATTGGATTTATTTTTAGCGCTTCATGCAAAAAGTTTACTTTTTCCTGATCAGCCTCCAGCCTTTTCCATCTTTTTGTCATGGGTAAAATTCATTTAATTTACCTTTAATATTTTCTGTCAGTAGTATATCTCACCAGTTCCTCCAATGCTTTTCTAACTTCGTTTTCAGGAAATTCATGCAGTATTTTTAATGCCTCATCTCTGTAATAAATCATTTTGTTTTCGGCATATTTTATTCCCCCGCAATCCACAACTGCCTTGATCAATTCTTTTACTTTTTCCGGATTTTTATTCTCATTTTTGATGATATAGATCAGTGCTCTTTTTTTAGATTGTTCAATATTATTAAGCGTATAAATAAGAGGAAGGGTCAATTTTTTTTCTTTGATATCGTTGCCTGTGGGCTTACCGATATCTTCATTACCATAGTCAAAAAGATCATCTTTAATTTGAAATGCAATCCCCACATTTTCACCAAAAAGCTTCATTTTTTTGCAAATATGCTCATCCTTACTGGTACTCCACGATCCAACAGCACAAGCGGAAGAAAGTAAAGAAGCCGTTTTATTGCGGATAATTTCAAAATAGATGTCTTCTTTAAGATTCAAACTCCGGGATTTTTCAATCTGGAGTAATTCACCCTCGCTCATTTGTTTTACTGCATCAGACAGGATGTGAAGGTGCTCAAAATCATTATTTTCAGTTGATAATAACAGGCCTTTAGATAAAAGGTAGTCCCCAACCAATACAGCAATCTTGTTTTTCCAAATGGCGTTGATTGAAAAAAAACCCCTTCGTTCCAATGATTCGTCCACCACATCATCATGCACCAGTGTAGCGGTGTGTAACAGCTCTACTAATGCAGCTGCCCTGTAAGTACTTTCATTGATAGGGGAATGAAGTTTAGCACATAAAAAAACGAACATTGGCCTTAATTGTTTACCCTTTCGTTTGATTATATATTTCATTATCCTGTCAAGCAGGGGAGTATTGCTTTTTACAGCATCCGAAAATTTTTTTTCGAAAATGCTCAGCTCTTCGCCAATAATCTTATTTACAAAATCCATTATAATAAAATATGGAAAGGTAATTCAGTAGTGTAACTGTATCAAAAGATTTTTTATCTCTTACAAAAATTACCTATGCTTTTAAAATATAAAGGGGAAAGATTTTATTTTTTGTGGTATGCAGCACACTGAATAAAATTAAAGTCTGATTGATGGGAATATAACAGAAATCCTTGATTAATAACTTAAATAATTCATAAAAAAATTTGGTTTTTAAATCTCAAGTGATATTTTTGCATATAAACAACTTGTAATTTCAGAAGTTCACATAATAATCATTTAGTTATGCCAAGCAAAAAGTACAAATTATTACTGGGGCTCATTACCCTTATGACTACTACAACTTTCGCTCAGATGGGCACGAGTTATAGTATTTACGACTCATCTGTGATTCCTGCTAAAAGCATGCCTCAGCAGAATGAGTTTTGGAACAATACATACAATTTTCCTTCAAAACCACGCAACATGTGGGAAATTGGTGCTTCAGTAGGTGCGTTAACCATTAACGGGGATGTGGATGCCAAGTTCCCTACATTAGGGTTTGGTGTACATGTTAGAAAAGCTTTTGGATATATTTTCTCTATGAGGTTACAGTATCTGAATGGAACTGGAAAAGGATTAAACTGGCAGGGTGCTCAAAACTATTCTAACAATACTGCATGGATACCTACTTCTATTGGTGGTAATCTTTCCAGCGGAACTTATAACCCATTAGTAAGATTAAATGATGGCACGCTAACCACACAAAATGGTGGTGCTGCAACTCCTGTTTACTATAACTACAAAACACATGTACAGGATTTGTCTTTGCAAGGAATTGTTACATTGAACAATGTTCGTTTCCACAAGCAGAAGACAGGATTTACATTTTATGGGGGTGCCGGTATAGGATTTACTGCTTACCACGTTATGGTTGATGCACTTAATGGATCAAGTGCGTATAATTTTTCAACTATTCCTCTTGGAACATATGCAAACAGGAAGGATGTTAAAAGTAAATTGAAAGAAATGCTTGACGGTAAATATGAGACTGAAGGTGAATCTGAAGGTGGAACACGCCGTGGTACCCTTGGAAAAAACACTTTGAGGCCATCTGCAACAGTATTAGTAGGTATGGCATTCAAGCTTAGTAATAGGGTGAATCTGGCTTTAGAAGATCGTCATACTTTAATTAAATCAGATTTATTAGATGGTCAAAGATGGCAGGAACACCCCGCTGGGGATCCTGTTTTAACTAGTGATAATGATTCTTACAATTACCTTTCTTTAGGTATTAATTTCAATCTTGGTGCTAAATCTGTTGAGCCGTTGTGGTGGTTAAATCCACTTGATTATGCTTACAGCGAAATAAATAATCCTAAGCACATGAAGCTGCCAAAACCTGTATTTGATGATACAGATGGTGACGGAGTAACTGATCAACTGGATAGAGAGCCAAATACCCCAGCAGGATGTCCTGTAGATTCACATGGTGTAACTAAAGATACAGATGGTGATGGTGTTCCAGATTGCAAGGACAAGCAATTAATCACTCCTACAGATTGTCAACCAGTTGATGCTGACGGTGTTGGTAAATGTCCTGATCCAGCTTGCTGCACTGATATCATGAATAAAATTAAAGACGGAACCTTAGTGGCAATAAAAGAATGCCCTACAGACTATCCAAGTCTTACAATGAAAGGTGTAAGCTTAAGCGCAGATAATAAAGCCATGTTAGCAACAGTTGCTAATCAATTAAAAGAAAAACCAACTTGCACCATTACAATTACTGCATATCCAAAAGCTGACAAGCGTCAACAAGCCCTGGCGGATAAAAAATTAGAAGCAGTTAAAAATTACCTTGTTGAAACATTAGGTATTAGTGCAGATAGAATTGCTACAGATAAATTGATTGATGGTGGTGATGCCAACACAATTGATATCAAATAATATTAAGGTTATTACTTTTTGCTCAATGATTACCCTCCCGGTTCTTCGGGAGGGTTTTTTATTTTTCAGATGGACATAGCATTAGGTAAAGTGACTTTTATCCTTCAGTTTCCTTAGTCTTTTGGTGAGTTTATGGAATATTGCATTCTAATTATCAAAGTCTTAACTACTCAGTTTTTGCGGTTTAATATTTTCAGGTGAATTTTGATTCAAAACCACTAAATTTGCACCTCTCTATGCGTTTTTTAAAGTTTTTAGGTATTATAATATTTATTGTTGCAGCATTGCCTGCTTGCAACCGCCAGTTTAATAAAGTATTGAAGAGTAAGGACTATGAGTATAAGTTAAAAATGGCTGATAAATATTTTGAAGAAAAAAAATACAGGAACGCACAGCAACTGTATGAAGAATTATACCCGGTATTTAAAGGGACAGATAAATTTGAAGAACTCTATTACAAAGACGCCTACTGTTTTTATTATTTAAAGAATTATAGAGACGCTGAGAATTTTTTTAAAGGGTTTCTCGAAGTGTTCCCAAATAGTAGTAAGGCTGAGGAGGTTGACTTTATGCATGCTCTTTGTTTTTACAAGCAATCTGCCAAGTTGGAATTGGATCAAAGTAATACGGCAAAGTCTATTGGTGTAATGCAGACTTTTATCAATACGCATCCAGGCTCACCACGAATACAAGAGGCGACGGAAATTATAGATAAATGCAGAAGTAAGCTGGAGGAAAAAGAGTTACGTGGTGCTGAACTGTATTATAAAATTGGACAGTACAGGGCTGCTGCTATATCTTACAATGATTTGCTTAATAGCTATCCCGAATCGGTGAAAAGCGATGTATATAAGCTTCAGTCAATAAAAGCGTATTACAAATTTGCCAAATTGAGTATTCTTGAAAAGCAGCAGGAAAGATTTGAAAAAGTAGTTACTGAGTTTCAGGATTTTAAAGATCGGTTTCCTGAAAGTAAGTTATTAAAGGAAGCAGAAGAATATAATAACCTAAGTTTAAACAACATTAAAGAAATACAAAATGAGCAAATTAAGACGTCTGCACAACTCTAGCACCAGCAGTGTAGTGGAACCTAAAAATTTATTTGATTTGAAGGAGAAAACCGGCAATTTGTATGAATCAATCGCCATTATTGCAAAGCGGGCTAATCAAATAAATATAACAATAAAAGAAGAGTTGCATAATAAACTGGAAGAGTTTGCAAGTCATACTGACAGCTTGGAAGAGATCCATGAGAACAAGGAACAGATAGAGATTTCCAAAGCGTATGAGCGTATGCCAAACCCAGCATTGCTGTCTACACAAGAATTCATGGAGAATAAAGTTTACTACAGGAGAAATGAAGAAGACCTGTTTAGTTAATTTTTTAAAATATTAGCAATATAATCAATTAAGAATTTTATTTTTAATCCCGTTTACAGACGGGATTTTTTATGTTGAAAGGAAAGAAGATATTAATTGGAGTTACAGGAAGCATTGCAGCTTACAAAATTCCTATTTTAGTCAGGTTACTGACTAAAGCAGGAGCTGAGGTGAAAGTTATACTAACTACAGCTTCTAAAGATTTTGTTTCGCCATTGACATTGGCTACACTTTCCCGGAATGAGGTATTAAGCGACCTGAGTGAAAATGACTCCTGGACTAATCATGTAATGCTTGGAAGATGGGCCGATATTATGCTCATAGCCCCATTGAGTTGTAATACGCTGGCTAAAATGGCTTCGGGTTTATGCGATAACCTGCTCACGGCTGTTTATTTATCTGCTACTTGCCCGGTAGTTGCAGCACCTGCTATGGATGAGGATATGTGGCATCACACTTCAACAAAAAACAACCTGGAAAAACTACAGTCTTATGGAAATATAATTATCCCGGTTGAGTCGGGAGAATTAGCAAGCGGTTTAACAGGAGAGGGTAGAATGGCTGAACCGGAAAAGATTACAGAATGGTTTCAGCATTTTTTTTTAAACAGCCATCAGTTAAAAGGTAAAAAAGCATTGGTCACAGCAGGGCCCACTTATGAATCAATAGATCCGGTAAGGTTTATAGGAAACCGCTCCTCTGGTAAAATGGGGTTAGCAATTGCTGAAGAGTTATCAAAACGAGGAGCAATTGTTACCCTTGTATTAGGACCTTCAGCTTTAAAAGTACCTCCAGGTATTAATCTTGTGAACGTTATTACCGCAGAAGAAATGTTTAATGCATGTATTAATGCATTTTCAGATACTGATATTGCAGTAATGAGTGCCGCTGTTGCTGATTATACACCCATTGTGGTGGCAGACAGCAAAATCAAAAAGCTGGATGATATTTTTTCAGTTGATTTGAAAAAAACAAAAGATATATTAAAACATCTCGGATCCCTAAAGACAGAAAGCCAGGTTTTAGTTGGCTTTGCTTTAGAAACAAATAATGAGAAAGCTTATGCACTAAAAAAACTGAATGAGAAGAATGCAGATATGGTTGTGTTGAATTCATTAAAGGATGAAGGCGCAGGCTTTGGACATGACACCAACAAAATAACTATTTTTGATAAAAATGGAGGCGAACATCTTTTTGATACAAAATCCAAAAAGGATGTGGCAGCAGATATTGTAAATGCAATTATCCAATTTAAAAAATGAGAAATAAGAAAATAGCGTTCCTCTTCCTATTTATATTATTGATAAGTAAAGCTTATTCGCAGGAACTGAATGCAAGAGTAACTGTGAACAGCAGCAGGGTAAATAATACTGTGAACAAGAATGTTTTTCAAACTTTGCAAAATGCGATTACCAGTTTTTTAAATAACCGTAAATGGACTGCTGATAATTTTCTTCCTAACGAAAAAATCGATTGCAATTTTTTGCTAAACCTGCAATCAACTGATGAAGCCAATGTTTATTCTGCATCGTTAACAATACAAGCCGCCAGGCCGGTATTCAGTACCAGTTATTTATCGCCAATGATCAATTACCAGGACGAGGATATATTATTTAAATACATAGAATTTAAGCAATTTGATTTTAATGAAAATCGTGTAAGCGGAACAGATGCACAGGCATCCAATTTGGTTGCCATATTTGCATATTATGCTTACCTGATACTTGGATTTGATTATGATTCCTACTCACTGAAGGGGGGAAATATATATTTCCAAAAAGCACAAAATATTGTAAACAACGCTCCGGAAGCAAGGGGGATCAGTGGATGGAAAGCTTTTGATGGTATTAGAAACCGCTATTGGCTTGTAGAGAATATGCAGAACAGCAGGTATGCTATCATGCATGATATTATTTATAATTATTACAGACTGTCATTAGACAAAATGTATGAAGATGAAAGTGCTGCCAGGCCACAAGCGATGAACGTACTGAACCTCCTTAATAACTTTAATAGTGATAACCCTAATACAATGATCAACCAGTTTTTTTTTCAGGGAAAGACCAATGAGTTTATAAGGATATTTTCTAAAGCACCTCAGCAAGACAAGATGAGGGCTTCTGAAATATTGCAAAAAATTGATATCACTAATGCTGCCAGTTATAAAAATGAATTGAAATGAGCATAATGAGGATGCCTGTAATATTCTTTTGTTTTTTGGCGCTCTTATTTTCCTGCAGCAATAAACAGGCTCCGAAGGGTAAAATTTTAGGCAGCGGTAAAATGCAGGAGTTAATGTGGGATATCTTGCAGGCAGAAGCTTATACCGAGTTTTACCTGAAAAAGGATAGTTCTAAAAATATATTTCTTCAGAATGCAGCTTTGCAAAAAAAAATATTTTCCCTGCACCAGGTAAGTAAAGAAGATTTTTATAAAAGTTATGATTATTACAGCAGTCACAGCAGCGATATGCGTATCATATTAGACAGCATATCCGTCAAGGCTGAAAGGCAAAGAAATAAAATGATGGAGCGAAAATATTCTCCAGGTCATTTCACAAAACCAGTTCCCCAACGATAAGTTTTAATTTTTAGCCCTGCAAGGTCTATTACCCGGTCTACCACGGTTGCAGCTACATCTTCAATTGTTTTTGGTTTGCTGTAAAAAGATGGAGTAGCCGGGCAAATAATTCCTCCGGATAAAGTTATCGTTTCCATATTTTTTATATGAACAAGATTGTAAGGAGTATCCCTCGCCACACAAATGAGCTTTCTTCTTTCTTTTAAAATAACATCTGCAGCCCTGGTAATTAAATCATTACTCATTCCAGTTGCAATCCTTCCAAGGGTGCCCATACTACAGGGAACAATGATCATAATATTATACTGTCCTGAACCGGATGCAAATGGCGCATGAAAATCTTGTTGCGAATAAAATGTTGCAGGGTAATTATTATAGCTTTCTGCTTCCAATTCTGTTTTCCAAACCTCCTTGGCATTTTCAGTTAACACAACAGCCAATTCATCCCATTGATCTTTTATGGCAAATAATTTGTCTAACAGTACCTTTGAATATACAGAGCCACTAGCTCCGGTAATAGCAACAACAATTTTATGCATTCCTTTATCGTTAAAATGTTTATCTAAGCTACTAAACAAATGCTGTATGCAAAAGGTTACAAAATTTATTATCATCATCTTTTTTCTTTCAATATCTTTTTCCTATACGCCTGTAAAGAAAGAAAAGATCAGGTGGCTGAGTATAGCTGAATTACATACAGCTTATAACAAAATACCGAAACCAATTTTGGTTGATGTATATACAGACTGGTGTGGATGGTGTAAAGTGATGGATAGGGAAACATACGATAAAGAGGCAGTAGTTAATTATATCAATGAGCATTATTATGCTGTAAAATTAAACGCAGAATCAAAAGATTCGCTGGAATGGGATGGCAAAAAATACGGCTACAATCCTGAATACAAGTCAAATGAACTGGCTGTTTATTTGCTTTATGGCCAAATGAGTTATCCAACTACAGTTTTTATGCCTGCCATTAATGCACAACCTGCACCATTGGCTGGTTTTTTAAAACCAAAGGAAATAGAATCACCACTAAAGTTTTTTGGTGATGGAGCTTATAAAAGCAAGACCTTTCAGGAATTCATGAAAACTTTCAGCAACAGCTGGTAATTATGTGCAAATCTCGTTTACCTAAATGGTATAACTGTAAGGCGGGATGAGAGTGAATTGAATATTTATTTTTGTCAGTAGTTGTGAATGATTTCGTTAAAAATGGAACACAAAGAATCAACCTCAATCAAAGTTTCAATAAACTTATCTTCAGTTTAATCTTTTTTGTAAGTATAATTGTTTGTTTAACATCTTCAGGTAATCCTTAATTTTCTTCTCAATATGCTGCAACAAATCGCTTTGTTATGGAGGGGGCGCAAGTTTTTTTAGCAAATCACAAGAATAGAAAAAAAATAATATGAAGACAATTTTTTAATATTAAGATCGTTTTTAATAGTTAATGAGAATTGATAACATGAATTATCCTGATTAACTGTTAAGGATAATTTTTATGGTTATCAATAAAAATTGTTTTTGATCGTTAAATGTGGATCATCAGCAGCAATACAATCTGTTGTTAAAATTGATTGTTTGTATACAGGTGAGATTTGTGTGATAGAAAATTGTTAATTGATGCAAAAATAATTGTGTGGATAATGATTGCACCAATTAGTTTTATAAATGATTTCTGATAGAATGTTTTTCTATCACATACAATGCCCCGTCACTATGAAGAATTACAATTACAAAGGAGTATTAAAGTATACCGCATTAGGTATATTACTCGGTTTAATGCTGGTAATTAATGCCTGGCTGTTAAACCGTAAATCTGGTTTCAACGGACCATGGTTTCATATTTTTGAATACTCTCCAGACTTCATTATCATTTCTTTATCTCCACTTATTTTAGGGTTACTGTTTTGTTTTATTGGTATCAGGTGGCAGCAGCTGCTAACTTTTAATGAACATATAAAATACAATTTATCACAGGAGCAGATTCATAGTTCTGTGGCAGATAACCAGGCAAAACTACTTGCTAAAATAGTATCTCAAATTGACGAAGCCGTAATAATAAGCGATAAAGCCGGATCCATACAATGGGTGAACGAAGGGTTTACCAATATTACAGGATATGCACTGGAAGAAGTGTTTGGTAAAACACCGGATACAATTTTTCTTGGCCCGCTTACGGATAATGAAATCGTAAAAAATATTGAGGAAAATTTATTTAAGGGTGAATCAATAGTAGAGGAATTGGTGTGCTACAGAAAAGATGGAACTGCATATTGGGCAATGGTAAGTATTAAACCTATTCATGATGATACAGGAGATATTACCAGCTATATAGCCATTGAAAGTGATGTTACCAACAGGAAAGAGAAGGAAATCGCAATTGAGTCATTGTACAAAGAAGTGGCAGATTATAAGTTTGCACTGGATCAGTCTGCTATTGTTATCATATTTGATGGCTCAGGAAAAGTATTGCACGTAAACAAAAAATTCTGCGATATCAATGGATATGTGAGAAAGGAAGAGGCCGAGAAGGGATTTAAAAATATAAATTTATCCATGTGGGATTCTGAAGTGCAGGAGCTGATCTGGAAATCATTAAATGAAGGTAAGATATGGAAAGGAGAGCTTATCAATCATTGTAAAGACGATAATTATTACTGGGCTGAAACTACTATAGTACCGCTGCTAACAAATGAAAGAGGTGAGAAACAATTCCTGGCAATACAAAATGAAATTACAGAAAGAAAAGAGCTGGAACAGCAGTTGATGGAAAGTAAGAATAAGTTAGAAATGGCCATGCAGATTGCTGAATTTGGTGCATGGGAAATCAATCTGATCACAAAGAGAATATTTCTTTCCAAAGAGCTGCGTGAAATTTATCACATGCCATTAACTGGTGATATATCTATTCAGGAATTATTTAGCTATGTTCACCGGGATGACATTAACTACGTAAACGAATGTATAGTAATGGCTGCCAGGGGAGAAAAGAGCGAAATGGAATACAGATTCATGGTGGAGGGAGAAGTGAGATATATGGTTTCTAATATTGCCCCATCATTTAATGAACAGGGCAAACTGGTAGCCTATTTCGGAACAGTGAAAGATATTACCGAACGTAAACTTACAGAACTGGCATTAAAAAAGAGTGAAGAAGAAAAAGCGGCAGTACTTAATAATGCACAGACCGTTATTTGTCTTCACGATATGGATGGTACTATACTGGATATAAACCCTGCTGTTGAAAAATTAAGTGGTTTTACAAAAGATGAATTGGTGGGCACCAGTCTGCGAAATTTAGTTTCACCAGAATTTCAGTACCAGTTTGATTATTATTTATCTGAAATTAATAATAAAAAAACAGCAACAGGGTCATTACAGATCATTACAAAAGACGGAGTAAAAAGAGCATGGCTTTATCAAAATGCGGTGTATGATAATAAGCATAGTCAGCCGTATGTAATTGCAAGCGCTACAGATATAACAGATACCATCAAAGCAAAAAATGAGCTAGAAAAACAGCAGCAATTCATTCACCAGATAATTGAAAACAGCCCGAATGTAATATTTGTAATGAATGAACAAAAGGAAATTATTTTATCCAATAAAACATTCAGCAAGTATTATAGTTCATTCGAAGATGAGACACACTATGCGGCTGATTTATCAAAAGGTGTAAATGATATTTTCCTTGGGGATATAGAGTCATTGCTTGATCTTGAAGACGGGGAAATTATCAGGCTGGAGGGGTGCATGGTAAATGAGGCTGATAACAATACTGTCAACTGGTTTAATATAATTAAGAAATGTTTTAAAGAAAAAAATGGCAAGAAATATGTTTTAGGATTTGGAATGGATATTACCGGTCGCTACCAGGTAGAGTCTGATCTGATAGCAGCCAACGAAATGGTGGAACGTTCCCTTAAAGTGAAGGATCAGTTCATTTCAAATATGAGCCATGAAATACGTACACCGTTAAATGCTGTAATTGGTTTTAGTGATCTGCTTTCCAGTACTCAATTGAATCAGGAACAGGAAGGCTATATCCAGATTGTAAAATCTGCTTCTAAAAACTTGCTGGCGTTGATCAACAATATTCTTGATATGTCAAAGATTGAATCGGGGAAATTAGTATTGGAAATCTTGCCGGTTGATATTGAGCAAATAGTTACAGATGCTGTAGGTATAATGGAACCAAAAGCTAAAAGCAAGGGGATACAATTGCGGCACAATATCGCTTCCAGTATACCTGCTAAAGTAATGGGTGATCAATTGCGTTTATCGCAAATATTATATAATTTATTAGGCAATGCTGTTAAGTTTACAGATGTTGGTTATGTAGAGATCAACTGTAAATTGGTAAATGGTCCCGATGATAAGAAACAATATATTTCGTTTTCAGTGAGAGATACAGGTATTGGAGTTCCGGTAGAAAAGCAGGCCATTGTTTTTGAAAGATTTACACAGGCAAATACAGATACAGAAAGGTTGTATGGAGGTACAGGGTTGGGTTTGAATATTGCAAAAAGCATTGTAGATATACATGGAGGTACGCTGACAATGGAAAGTGCTCCCAATAAGGGAACAGCATTTCATTTTATTTTACCGTTCAATAAATTCGAAGCAATAGAACAGTCCGTTACCAATAACTGTTCGGAAGGACAGGCATATTCAGCAGGAACAATCATTAGCCCATTGAATATATTACTGGCTGAAGATAATATGATCAATGCAATGCTTGCAAAGCAGGTTTTGTCAAAAGGTGGTCATGTTGTAACGCATGTGGTAAATGGTACAATGGCTGTGGAGGCTGTAAAGCAGCAACTATATGATATAATACTAATGGACATACAAATGCCCGTATTGAATGGACTGCAGGCTACAAAAATTATCCGTGAGCTGGAAGGGGTTGCTGCAGGAATTCCTATTGTTGCAATGACTGCACATTCTTTGTACGGCGAAATGCAAAATTGTTACAATGCTGGTATGAATGGATATGTTTCAAAACCATTTCAACCCGGGGATTTGTTTGCAGCTATTGCCGATGCTGTTAATCCGAAAAAGCAAAATAGTGAGCCGGAGCTGATAGCTGAGTAAATGTTGATCTGTATTTAGGTTTTATATTTTACCAATCCAATATATACTCTTATGGAAAACACAACTGCAATTAGAATCAGCCTGAATTATTTACATGCCGTATCCGGAGGTGACAAAACTTTTGAAAAAATGGTGCTGCTGGGCGCAGTAGATGATATACAATTACAAATTGAACAGTTAGAAAAAGCCTGGGTTAATAAAGAAGGAGATAATGTCCGTCGTATAGCGCATTCGCTTAAATCGGTGGTTGCTATTGCCGGCCTGGCAGAGCTTGAGCTGAATTGTAAAAGACTCGATCAGTTATTTGCAGATGATGAATTTCATCCCGAAGGATCATCTTATCTTAATAAAATTGTTTACAGCTGGATCACAACACGGCCTGTGCTGGAAGATATGATTTCACAGATGTACTAATGGAATAAAAATAAATTTGTCAACTATTTTATCGCTTTAAGATGACAGTATTTTTTAATTAATTGTCTTGTATCAGCCTGCCCGGGCTGATACATTTTTCATATTCGCTATTCCTGGTTTTATTAAGGCGATAACTATTTTTGGCCTAAAATTGATTCTTCCACATCATGCTTTCCACAGGTTTGTTGATTTGTCCGCTGTATTTGGCATTTTTCTTTTGGTTGTACTTTATTTCTATTTCACCATCCACAGGAAAATAGATCAACTGGCCAATGGGCATACCACCGTAAACCCTTACCGGTTGTTTTACAGAAATTTCCAGTGTCCAGTTTCCGCAGAAGCCAACATCACCTTTACCAGCAGTGGCATGTATATCAATACCCAAACGCCCGGTGGATGATTTACCTTCCAGGAAAGGAACATGGCTATGCGTTTCTGTATATTCCAATGTTACACCTAAATAAAAAATATGTGGCAGCAGTACAATACCTTCTTCCGGAATTTCAAAATGAATGATCTCATTGTGTTTTTTTGCATCCAGTTCATTGTTCTTGTAAGTGGCAAGATATTTTCCTAAATGCACATCATAGCTGTTGCTGCCCAGGCAGTCCCGGTCATAAGGTTCTATTTTGATAGTACCTTTTTCAATTTCCTGTAAAATCCTGGTATCACTTAATATCATGTTATTACTTTAATTTATTGCTTAATTGTTATCAAATAATGTTGCTGCAGGGTGATTTTTTTGCAGGTTGCTAATTTGATTCTTTAATTTTAGATTCTCAAATCTACGCTTCTTTTATGCCAATGGTTTATCAACAAAATATCAACCCTTATACCCGGCTCGGTGTTTGGCATATTGCAGAACCAGAATCTTTTTTTATAGAGCAGGTGCCTGTACAAAGAAATATCACTCATCCACATAAAAGATTGCAGCACCTGGCTGGCCGGTTATTATTAAAAGAACTTTATCCCAGCTTTCCTTATGATCTGATAAGAATAGCGGATACCCGAAAGCCATTTTTAGAAAACGAAGCTTATCATTTCAGTATTTCTCATTGCGGAGATTATGCTGCGGTAATAATAAGTTCTGAAAACAGGGTGGGAGTGGATGTGGAACTAATCAGCAGCAAAGTGGAAAAAGTAAAGCATAAATTTTTATCCACCACTGAACAGCAAATGATCGAAACCCTGCTGCTGCAAGGTGATCCTTTAGAGCACCACACAAAGTTTTTAACACTGGCCTGGGGTATTAAAGAATCTTTGTTTAAATGGTATGGAGATGGCGAGATGGATTTTATTGAACACATGCATATTGAAAATATTACAGCTGATGATAATGCAGGAGTTGCACATTGTAAAATAATAAAAGGACAAGAAATCAACTTGACTGTTCATTTTTTGTTCTTTAATAATAATTGTATTTCATGGGTGCTAAGCTAATTAAGTCTTTAAAGACCTGCTTAGTATCCCTATCCTTCTATCAAGCCTGTATCATCTGTTCCGTCAAGCAAAGGAATATCTCCCACAGAAGCACCTGCTATTCCCTTTACAGACCCATACATACCACTCGTACTGATCAATACTTTTTCTAATTGCTTCTCTCTTTCCTTCCAAAGCTTTTCCATTTGCACTCTTTCTTTACTGATGCCGTTTTTAATTGACAAAAATCCTTCTACAATGGCTTCCATCTGCCCCCTGAATTCATTGCCTGTTAAATAATCATACAGCATTTGCATTTTATCGCCTTTATTTTCCTGGCTTTTTTGCACTTCATTAATTTGTATAATACCATTGCGAAGTAGATGAGCAACACTGCTTACATCGTTGAAGGTGCAAATCCATATGCCATCCCTTTCACCAAAGCGTTCCATATCTTTTGGAAACACCTGTGTAACCAGTATGGCCACATCAGCACCACGGTTACGTTTATCAGCTTTTAGTTTGTCTGTCCAGCTGTTACTCCATGTTTTGGTACGCTTACTTTCATAAATAATTTTACCACATTCTGTTCCGGTATTGTTTCTTACAATTTGAATGCAGTCTGCGCCTTCCACACCTTTACCAACTTCTTCAATTTTATCAAATGGAAAAATATCTTTTAATATTTCTTCCAGCAGCAATTCCTGCGCTTCACCCTGTCGTTGCATAGAACCCTGCTCATGCCGGCGTTTCATTTCATCGGATAATTTTTTTTGTTCTTCCAGCTGCACCTGGAGTTCTCTCAGCTTCATTTGAAATTCATTTTCTTTCAACTGATTTTTTTCTGATTCCTGGTTGCGTATCTGCTCTGACAAAGATGCTCTTTCCTGCTGTAATTTTTTTTGCAGGGTTATTTCCATTTCGGCTTCTTTGTTTTTTAGCTCCTGTTCTTTTTGTAAAAATTCCAGCTCTTTCTTTCTTGCCTCCTTTAGTTTTTCTTCATTGTCTTTATTGTTATTCTCCAGCATCCGCATTTTGTTTTCAAAATCAGAAGTAATGGATTTTCTTAGCTGTTCCTGCAACTCAGTTTCTATCTTCAGTTTTTCCTGCTGCAGTTTTTGAGCAAATATTTCGTTTTCTTTTTTCTTCTTTTCCTCAAAGGATTGCTGGTCCAGCAGGAGTTTCTTTTTATCTTCTTCTATTTTATTTAAAGACTCGGTCAATTTATGTTGATATTGCTGCTGGTATTTTTGTTCCAGGTCAGCAGCTATCACATTTTCCACGTCAAATACATGGCCACAGTTGGGACACTTTATATCATTCGGCATTGATTAATTTTTTTACAAGATAAGAAGAAGGTACTTATTTCGATTGCCGTTATTCATCGAAATCGTTATTCATCCTTAATGTAACAGAATTCAATAAAAAAAACCTCCCAAATACAGGAGGCTTTAAATATATTTTGATGATTGAGAAGTTATTCAACGATAGTAACTTTCAACACATTGGTAGGAAGATGTAGATTAATAGGTGTACTTCCCGTATTCACCACGATATTACCCGTATGAAGAAAACCTCTTTCTTTTAAAATATCTATTTGGTCAAAAAAGATATCATCTAAGCTTTCTTCTTCTGCATAGTAAAAAGCTCTTACACCCCAGCTTAAACTCAACTGGTTAATCAGGCTTCTTTCTTTACTAAAAATAAACAGCGGAACTTTTGGCCTGTAGCTGCTGAGCATAAAAGCGGTATAGCCACTTTGTGTCATACCCAGCAGTGCATCTGCGTTTACATCCTTTGCTAATTTACAGCCGCTATAGCAAATGGCATCGCTTAAAATAGAAGGTGAATGTGGCTGTGGCGTTAAAATATCATCCCTGTCATAATTATACAGGCTGCCTTCAGCTTCCAGGATGATTTTACTCATGGTTTCTACTACCAGTGTTGGATATTTACCCATGGCAGTTTCTCCGCTTAGCATTACAGCATCAGCACCTTCCAATACTGCATTGGCTACATCGGTTACCTCACTTCTGTTTGGTTTGGTACGCTCCATCATACTCTCCATCATCTGAGTTGCCACAATCACAGGCTTTGCCCGGTGCATACACTTCAAAATAATCTCTTTCTGAATGATGGGAACTTTTTCAATCGGCACCTCTACACCCAGGTCGCCACGGGCAATCATAATTCCATCGCTTTGTACAATAATATCCCTGATGTTTTTTAAAGCTTCAGGCATTTCTATTTTAGCAATGGTTTTTATTTTACTGTTTTTTTCTTTGATGCGTTTTTTTAATCCGATGATATCATCAGCATGTCTTACAAAAGAAAGTGCTACCCAATCAAGATTTTGTTCAATAATAAAAGCAAGATCAGCAATATCTTTTTCTGTAAGAGAAGGCATGGTGAGAGAAGAATCAGGAAGATTGACACCTTTCTTTGGAAGCAATGTTCCTCCCAATGTTACAGAAATTTTTACTTCCTTATCATTTAGTATTTCAACCACTTTTACTTCCATTTTTCCATCATCCAGAAAAATGCGTTCTCCAAATTTCAGGTCTTTGGCAAGATTGGGATACGATACATAAATTCTTTCCTTATTGCCAATAACCTTTTCTGTTGTAAAAATGATTTCGTCTCCAGAATTTAATTCCAATTGCCCATTCTCCAAATCTCCTACTCTTAATTTGGGGCCCTGCAGATCGCCCAGTATTGCCAGGGTGTAAGGCTCCCGCCTGTTAATTTCCCTTATATGTTCTATGATTTTTGCTTTGTCTTCAAAAGATCCGTGAGAAAAATTGAGACGAAATACATTTACACCTGCTTTTACCAGGTCCAGTAATTGATCGTAGGTAGAGCATGCAGGCCCAACTGTGGCAACTATTTTTGTTCTTTTTATGCTGTGTTGAAAACCAGCTTCATTGTCCATCTCCTTATGAAGATACTTACCAATATTTTTACTCATAATAACCTGAATGCCTGAAGAGTGTCTGCCACGATAATCCCTTCATTCTTGTTTTTATAATATTTTGTACTATCAAAGGAGCGAACGTGGTATTGCCCCTTTGTGATTAATTAAAAAATTAAGGTACTTCAATTTGGGAATATATTGTAGCCTTTTAGCAAATAGTGGAAATCAGCTCGCCAATATCTTTACAATCTTCATCCATTCTTCGCTGATGCGTTGTTTCTTTTTTACAGCTTCATTCAGTGGTATATAATGCATGCGGTTATTTACAATACCTACAAATACATTAAATTTTCCGTCTTTCAAGCATTCCACTGCGGTATAGCCCATGCGGCTGGCAATCAACCTGTCAAAACAACTGGGAGAACCGCCTCTTTGTATGTGCCCCAGAATACATACCCTTACTTCTAATCCCTGCAGCCTTTCCTGAACAATTTTGCCCACATGGTCGCCGCCGCCAAATTCATCACCTTCTGCCACCACGATCAGGTTTACCAGTTTATGCCTTCTTTCTTTTTCTGCCAGCCCCTTTATTATTTCTTCAATATCTGTTTTACGTTCAGGGATCAAAATATTTTCAGCACCAGTGGCAATACCGCTATGTAAGGCTATGTAGCCAGCGTCACGCCCCATTACTTCAATTACAAATAAGCGGTCATGTGCATCAGCCGTATCCCTGATCTTATCAATTGCTTCTACAGCTGTATTAACAGCCGTATCAAAACCAATAGTAAAATCAGTGCCGGCGATATCTTTGTCAATAGTACCCGGCAAACCGATGCAGGGTATATCATATTCGTTGCTGAATATCTGGGCACCTCTAAAACTACCATCGCCTCCAATAATTACCAACCCATCAATACCGTGTTTTTTTAAATTGTTGTATGCTTTTTTTCTGCCTTCAGGAGTAAAAAAATCTTTGCACCTGGAAGTTTTTAAAATGGTACCGCCTCTTTGTATAATATTAGCCACACTTCGGCTTTCCATTTTAAAAATATCATTTTCCACCATTCCGGTGTACCCACGCATAATACCATACACTTCTAAACCATAATATATACCAGAACGCACCACTGCCCTTATACATGCATTCATGCCTGGTGAATCACCCCCGGATGTAAGAACTCCAATCTTAGTTACCTTTTTTTTCATATCTAATAACAAAATGTACTAAAATTTAATACTTGTTTAAGTTAATTTCAAAATAAATGATGATATATTAAATATCGCAAGTGCCAAATGTACATATTTATAGTTAAATGTTAAATATTCAATTTAAAATGATATGATTACAAAGGTTGTTTTTCCCCATTCACAAAGGCTTCCAGCATTATTGAAAAAACTTTTTCTTTAAGCTCTTTAGCGGTCATATCAGCCGATGAAACTGCCGGTAAAAATTTCATTTTCAGTCTTGTTGGCATAAGGTAAAATGGTTTGTGAACAGGCATTGCTTTGTCTGTTCCATAAATAACGCAGGGGATAACATCTTTTTTTGCATCCACCGCTAATTTAAATGCGCCATCGTAAAATGGTTTCAAAGGTTGATTGGTACGGTTACGGGTGCCTTCAGGATACAGGCACATGTGCATACCGGAGGCTAATACTTTCATCATTTGATCAATACTTCTTCTTCGGCTTACTTCACTTTTTCTGTCTACTAAAACAGAACCTCTTGTATAAAACTGACCAAAAATTGGAACTTTTGCAAAGGATGCTTTAGCAATGGTTTTATTGGGCCCGGGAACGTACGGTGCAGATAGTGGTACATCCAGTAATGCATTGTGATTATATACTACTACATAATTCTCTCTTTTTTTAAAATTTTCTCTTCCATATATTTTAGCCGGGCAGCCAATTAATACAAGCCACACATTCATCCACCATCTTGACACAGTGATAAAATAGTCCTGCCCTTTTTTTTCGGGCATCAGGTAAGAAAGCATGGATGGAATAAAAATTATCAGGAAAGTGATAATGAAAGTGATGATTCCCCAAAGTGCCCAAATCCTGCCAAAAATATTTTCAAAAAACACTGCTACTGGTGCTTTTGACATTTTTCTTTTTTCAAATGTTTGGTGCATAAAAATTAAATATGTTGCCTTTTAAAGAAAGGTGAATTTTATGGTGTTAATAATTTCCAGTCAATTGGTTCTATTCCCTGGTCAGTTAATAATTTATTGGTTTTTGAAAAATGTTTGCATCCGAAAAAGCCTTTGTCAGCACTAAAAGGAGAGGGGTGAGCCGCTTTTAAAACAAAGTGTTTGGTTTCATCAATTAACAGCTGTTTTTCCTGTGCAAATTTGCCCCACAATAAAAAAACTACTCCTTTTTTCTGATCAGAAATCTTTTTTATAACTGCATCGGTAAAGTTCATCCAGCCAATTTTTGAGTGGCTGGCAGGTTCGTTGGCTCTCACGGTAAGTATGGCGTTCAGTAATAAAACTCCCTGCTCGGCCCATTTGGTAAGGTTACCATATTCTGCAGGCATTGGGATACCAATATCCCGTTGTATTTCTTTATAAATATTCATTAAAGATGGCGGAGGTTTAATGCCGTTGGGCACAGAAAAACTAAGTCCATGTGCCTGGCCTGGATTGTGATAAGGGTCCTGGCCGAGTATTACAACTTTTAATTTATTAAAGGGAGTTTGATTAAAAGTGTTGAAAATAAGAGCCCCCGGAGGGTAGATAATTTGTCCTGTAACTTTTTCCATTTTTAAATGGGTTGCTACCTCTAAAAAATAAGATTTAGTGAACTCATTTAGCAGTGCTTCTTTCCAGGAAGCTTCCATTTTTACGTCCATGTTACAAAGATGAATGATAAAAATAAAAAAGCCCTAATATAATAGCAGTTTCTTAAACTATTGGAGATATTAAATGCAAAGAAAATGATATAAGAAATTGGTGGAGAAGGGAATAATCCGGCTACTATTTGGGAGCAGCAGAAGGGGTATGTTAATTCTTGTTTATGAACGTAATAAGGTTTGATTTTATACGTTAATGCCTTATCCAATGTCATACAAAATGAAAATTTCTTTTAACTCAGTTTTGAAATCATGTTTTAATGAACACGATTCTACACCAACTTCAAGGTGTCTGCATATTTCTGTAAAGAATTCCAAAGTGCTTTCAATTTATAATTTGTCCAACAATAAGAAATCGTTAGCACGGTTAATATTAGCGGTTATATTATTTTTTACGCAGTGCTTAGCAGTACAAAACGCAAAGGCCCAGTGCACCAATGGAACTCAATTTCCTACGGGTGCTGTAAATGCCGGATCTGGGGCAGTAGTTACCATTGCTAATAATTCATGGGAAGGTGAGTATTCTCAAATTACTGGAATTTCCAGCGGAGCTACTTACCAGTTTACTATTAGCAGGGCAAATAGCTATATCACAGTAAGAATTGGGAGCCCTACAGGAACAGTACTTGGTTTTGGACAAACCCCAGTAAGTGTAACTGCTACCTCAGCAAGTGACTTGTATGTTCATTGGAATAAAACTTCATCCTGTGGTACAGATAACAAAAATAGAACTACTACAGTGCAAATGACATCTGCTCCGGCATTACCCACTATCAGTTCATTAGGTTCTGCAAGTGGTTGTGTGGGCAGTAGTATCACTATAAATGGAACTAATCTTTCCAGTGCTACCAGTGTAACCATTGGAGGTACTGCAGTTTCATCGGTAACCAGCAATACAGCCACACAAATTATAGCAACAATTGGGAGCGGTACCACAGGTACTGTTGCTGTAACTACTGCAAGTGGTACAGCAACCAGTGCATCTTCTTTTACAGTTAATGCTTTACCAACTGTTTATAGTGTTTCAGGCGGAGGGGCATATTGTTCCGGAGGAACGGGTGTTGCAGTGGGTTTATCCAATTCGCAAGTAGGTTCACAATACCAGTTATATAATGGAGCATCAACTGTTGGCGGAGCTGTAGCAGGCACAGGTTTAGCTATCAATTTTGGTAATCAGACCAGTTCCGGTACTTATACTGTGGTCGCTACTAAAACCCTTACCGGATGTACTGCAAATATGACTGGTAGTGCTGTGATAACAGTAAACCCTTTGCCGCAAGGAAGCATAAGTGGTAATACAATTTGTGGAAGTGGCACTGGACAATTAACTTTTACCTCAACAAGCGGAACAGGCCCATATACGATTGTATATAATGACGGCACGGCTAACAGAACTGCCTCAGCCGTTGTTTCCGGTACAGCTTTTAATGCATTTACTAATCCTGGTGTAACCACCAGTTATTCATTGGTAAGCATTACTGATAATAATGGTTGTGTACGTTCTTCAGGCTTCACAGGAGGTACTGCTAATATTACTGTGAATGCAACCCCAAACAATATAGCCCCTTCTGCTGTGGCTTCTGCAATTTGCAGCAATACGGCTACAGATATACAGATTGCAGGTTCTCAAACTGGAGTGAATTATCAATTAAGAAATAACAGTGGTAACACTAATATAGGCAGCCCCGTAGCTGGTACAGGAGGAACTATCAACCTGAATACCGGTATCTTAATTGTTACTACTACATTCAATGTATTAGCCACCAATAATTCTACCGGTTGTAGTATTCAATTGTCACCAACGGTAGGGGTAACAGTTAACACTGCCGCAACGGTAAATTCCGGTAGTACTGTCAATTCTTGCCAGGATGCCACCACGCCAAGCGCTATAACATTAACCGGGACAGGTTTTGGTGGAGGTGCCTCTTCAGCAGCATGGTCAATCACTTCCGGTTCAGGAACACTTAGCAGCACTGCACAAACAGGCTCTCCGGCTACAGTAACATTTACACCTGCCGCAGGTTTTTCCGGAGCGGTTGTTTTAACACTCACCACTGATGACCCGGCAGGTCCTTGTGCAGCTGCGTCAGCAACAAAAACGATTAATATCAATTTAAATCCAGTTAATAAAACGCCTGTAGCTGCTACATCTCCCGTTTGTAGTGGTGCTGCCACCAACATACGGATTGGCAATTCGGAAGCTGATGTAAATTATCAGTTAAGAAACAATACCGGAAATATAAGCGTTGGCAGCCCGGTAGCAGGTACAGGGGGTACAATAAATTTACCAACCGGATCATTAGCTTCTACTATTACTTTTAATGTGCTTGCCACCAATAGTAGTTCTGGTTGTAATATCCAATTGTCTTCAACAGTTACAGTAACAGTAAATACAGCTGCAACTGTAACCCCAGGAAGTACTATTAATACCTGCACATCTGTTTCACCTGCTGCAATTACGTTATCTGGTGCAAGTGTAGGAGGAGGTGCTACAACAGGAGCATGGTCTATCACATCCGGTTCAGGAACACTTAGCAGTACTGCCCAAACAGGAAGTCCTGCTACTGTAATCTATACAGCTCCTGCAAACTATAGTGGAACTGTAGTTTTAACACTTGCAACAAATACTCCCAGCGCTCCGTGTACAGCCGTATCAGCTACAAGAACAATTAATGTAAATGCATTACCAACTGTTACCATTACACCCAATTATTGTATAGGTGGTGGTGTAGTAAGATTGACCAGTTCAGCACAGAGTTCTTATTTATGGAGTACCGGCGCAACAACCCAATCTATTGACGTTACTACTGCCGGTAATTATTCGGTTACAGGAACAAATGCATCAGGATGTTCAGCAAATGCAACTATCAGTGTTGCGCAGGAACTTGTGACCAATGGAAATTTTTCTTCAGGAAATACAGGGTTTACTACTTTATATACTTATGTTGGAACTCCTGCCGCCAATGCCCTCTGGACTGAGGGAACCTATGCAGTTGCAACAAATGCAAATAGTTATCACAGTGGGTTTTATTGTAGCCAGGATCACACTACCGGATCAGGAAATTTTATGATTGTGAATGGCAGCCCCGCTACGCAGGAAATCTGGGAACAAACAGTAACTGTTCTTCCAAATACAACCTACTACTTTTCAGCATGGGCAACCAGTTTAAACAATGGTACCCCTTTTGCCCAATTGCAATTTGCGGTGAATAATGTGCAGGTAGGTACCACTGTTACGCTTCCTGCAGGGGCCAATTCTACTTCAGGGCCATTTACCTGGTACCGGTTTTATGGAACCTGGAACTCAGGAAGCAGCACCTCAGCTACTATTAATGTTATAGATCTTCAAACAGCCTTAGGTGGTAATGATTTTGGTTTGGATGACATTTCATTTAGTACACTTTCCCCAGTTACTATGAGTGTTGCACCAACCACCAACTCGCCGCTTTGTGCAGGAAGCACCTTAAACCTAACCGCAAATATTACGGCAGGAAATTCTCCGTTTACGTATAGCTGGACTGGTCCCAACTCTTATACTTCTTCTTCACAAAATCCTTCTATTGCCAGCACTGTGGCTGCCAATGCCGGAGCATATTCTTTGACAGTAACAGATAGTTATGGCTGTACAGCTAATGGAACAACCTCATCAGTAATCGTAAATGCCTTACCAATAGTAACAGCAAGTTCATCAGTATGTATTGGCAGTACTATTACATTAACACCAACCACGGCCGGCACATGGATAAGCAGTAATTCAGCAGTAGCAACTGTAACTAATGCAGGAGTGGTAACAGGCGTATCAGCAGGATCAGTAACATTTACCTATACACAAACTTCTACAGGCTGTAGTAATACCACTTCGTTAGTATCCGTAAATACAGTGCCGGTAATATCAGGTACTTTAACTGTTTGTGCCGGATCAACCACGCAATTAACGGGTACAGGCACAGCAGCATCAGCTTCGCCGTGGACATCAGCTTCCACCAGTATAGCTACTGTAAGCAATTCAGGATTAGTAACAGGAATTGCGGCAGGTACAAGTATAATAACTTATACAAATAATGGAGGTTGCAGTACCACAGCAACTGTAACTGTAAATGCAGTTCCGGTAACCACAGCAGTATACATTTGTGTGGGAGGTTCTGGCTCGTTAACTTCTTCAACTACCTGTTCTGGTGGAGGATCGGCAACAAGCGGTCCTTTAAATGCCGGTGCAGGTGTAGATAACACTGCTGTTGGTGCCGGTATTTGGACAAGCCCGGGCAATATTTCGGCAACCGGATCACCTTATGCAACTCAAAATCTTGCTTCTAACGCAACCTCCCATTATCTTCAAGGCAGTAATTACGGCTTTGCGATTCCAGCTGGTGCTACTATCAATGGTATTACGGTTAATATTCGCCGCCAGGTAGCCACTACCAGTAGTATGTTCGATAATGTTGTTAGTTTAGTTAAAGCTGGGGCAGTAACGGGAAGTAACCTGGCGAGTGGCACAGCCTGGCCAAATTCATTTGGAACAGCAACCTACGGAAGTGCAAGCATCTTGTGGGGAACCACGTGGACTGCTTCGGATATAAATGCGTCAAATTTTGGAGTGGTGCTTTCTGCAAGGAGTAATTCAGGGAGCGCCAGGCAACTGGATGTTGATTATATCCAAGTTACAGTAACATACACGGTGCCTGGATCTGTGGATTGGTATACGGTTTCATCGGGAGGTTCGGCAATTGGTTCAGGTTCACCTTTCAACCCGGTTGGTGTTGCAGGTTCAGGTTTGGCAAATACTAATACTGCAGGAACTACTATTTATTATGCAGAATGTGCATCAGTCGCAGGATGCCGTACTGCAACTAATTTTACGATTAATCCATTACCCACTATCACAGGAACTTTAAATGTATGCATAGGGGCAACAACCCAGTTAACAGGTTCCGGCACCGCTGCAGCTTCCACTCCGTGGGTATCTGCTTCCACTGTTGTAGCCATAGTGGGTAATACCGGATTGGTAACAGCAGTTTCAGCAGGTACCAGTGTAATAACTTATACGAATAATAATGGTTGTAGTATCACAGCAACAGTAACCGTAAACGCATCACCAACAGATAAAACATTGGTGGCAACCACATCCCCTATTTGTGATGGTGGTTCCACCAGTATACGTATCGGCAGTTCACAGTCTGGAATAAATTATGAATTGCGGAATAATGCTACAAATGCTTTAGTAGGCAGTGCGGTAGCTGGTACCGGGGGTATAATTAATTTAAGTACTGGTACATTAACAACAACGACAACTTATAACGTATTAGCAACTAACATCACTACTGGATGTGCAGTACAAATGAGCAGTACAGTAACAGTAACAGTGAATCCAAAGCCGTTAGATAAAACGATAGCAGCTGTGCTATCGGCTGTTTGTTCTGGGTCATCTACTAATATTCAAATTACTGGTTCACAAACAGGAATTAACTACCAGTTGCGTAACAATTCAACAAACGCAGCAATTGGCAGCGCTGTAGCAGGTACCGGGGGTACTATTAACTTCCCCACCGGAACATTAACTTCCTCCACTAATTTTAATATTCTGGCTACCGATGCAACTACAGGATGTAGTCTAAGAATGACAAATACAGTAACTGTGAATGTCAATTCGTTACCAACAGATAAAATATTAACAGCCGTGGCTTCTGTAGTTTGTTCAGGTACGTCCACCAGTATTCAGATAGCAACTTCTCAATCTGGTGTAAACTACCAGTTACGTAACAACACTACAAATGCACTAATAGGCAGTGCAGTAACGGGAACCGGGGGTACTATTACTTTACCAACAGGTTCCATAACATCAGCTATCATCTATAATGTACTGGCAACAAATGCAAGTACATCTTGCAGTGTTCAGATGAGTAGTACCGTATCTGTTGGAATAAATTTAGCAGGAACATGGGTTGGCGGCACATCAGGAGACTGGAATTCAGCCGGCAACTGGTGCGGCGGTATACCAACGACTGCAACAGATGTAATTATTCCTGCCAATTCAACCATCAATATTCAAACAGCGAATGCTGTAGCAAATTCTGTAACCATTGCAGCCAACGGAAGTTTAGTTATGACTGGAGCTTATAATCTTACTATATCATCAGGTGGAAACTTTACTAATAGCGGTACATTCACTGCATCCGCAAGCACAGGTTCTGTTGTGTTTTCTGGAAATGGAACTATCGGTGGCACCACCACTTTTAATAATATTGGCACTTATGGTGCATTAGATTTTGGCCCATCCAGTACCGTTAGTGGAACATTTGCCATACAAACAGGTGGCAGTGTAACAGGTAATTCACCTGGTTATACCTGTCCCTCTGCAACGTTATTGTACAATATCAGTGGAACTTTTTTAAGAGGTCTTGAGTGGACTTCTAATTCGTCAGGTTCTGGTTGCCCTTCTAATGTTACCATCAGGAATAACACCCTGATAAATTTTCCGGTGGCAGGGCAGGGATATATCTGTAATGACCTGAACATTGAAAATGGATCTTCTTTGCGCCAGGATTATTCCGGAGGAAGCGCAAGTTTGAAGGTGGGAAGAAATGTAATGATTGATGGAACGCTTTCTCTTGGCGGAACCACTGGCGGGGATCTTTACCTTGGTGGAAACTGGACAAGAAACAGTGGGGCTATATTTAACCATAATGACCGTATGGTGATTTTTGAAGGAACTTCTAATTTTAGTGGCAACGGAACTGCAATGTCCACCATTGCTGCACCAGCATCCACTGCAAAAAATAATGAAGGTGGTTTTGGGGGAGAAAATTTTGCTCATGTTTGGATCAATAAAACCAATGCTGCAGATTCTGTTGTATTGTTGAGTAACATTACCATTAACCGGGAGATCGGTTTTACAAAAGGAACTTTCAGTCTCCGTAATAGTGATGTAACCATCGTGTCAAATGATACCCGTACTGCTGACGTTGCTCCTGTAACTAATACGGCAAATGCAAGTGTACGGTATGGAGGAACAGGCAGATTTGTGATACAGCGTTTTATTCATAACCCTACAGCTGTTCGTTCATGGCGCTTATTAACAGCTCCGTTAGAAAGTGCATCTGCCCCATCTTTAAATGAAGCATTCCAGGAAGGGGTGGTAAATCCTGATAAAAGTAATCCTAATGGAAGTGGAGGTATTTATAATCCATGGCCGGGATATGGTACACATATTACCGGACCGGGTGGTACATATAATGACGCTAATGGGTTTGATCATGGAACAGGAAGTGCCTCAATTTTATATGGAAGTAGTAGTGTTAGCAGTTGGCTATCCCCGGCTTCAACCAAAAGCGTAAAAGTAACTGATCAACCAGGGTGGATGTTATTTGTGAGAGGCGATAGAAGCTTTGTAATAGGTAATCAATATGTATCATCTCAGAATGCGATACTGGAACCAAAAGGGAAAATTAATGTTGGAGATGTGGTTAAGCCGGTGGCTGCAGGTAAACAAGTAATGGGTAATCCATATGCCAGTGCAATTAGTTTAATGGAGGTAGATATTGCCGGTACTGCAGGAAAAAACAGTACCTATTATATGTGGGATCCTAAAATGTATACATCATATACACAACCAGGCAAGTGGGTTACATTTACCGGTGTAGGCACTGGCTTTATTCAAACAACCAGTGAGAGCCCGTACGCTTCGGATGGTAAGATAGAATCAGGGCAGGCATTTGTAATTGATGCAGCAGGTGCAGGCAGCGTTACGTTTCATGAATCGGATAAATTACCGCTTAACAGCAGCCTGGTTGGTATCACCAGTGGTATGTCTGCAAGGCCAACAGATGTATCAAAGATTGGTGTTTTTCGTTCTGATATGTATGTAAAAAGTGGAACTAAATATACTTTGACAGATGCTGTAGTCAATATTTTTGATGCTTCCTTTGAGAATAAGGTAGATGCAGCTGATGCTAAAAAAATCATCACTTTCAATACAAAAGAAAGCTTCAGCATCTACAGGGATTCAGTAAAGCTGGCAATTGAAAAAAGAAATGATCTTACTAATAATGACACGATCTTTTTTGCACTTTCTAAAATGAATGAATTGCCTTACCAGATTAGATTTACTGCAAGCAATTTTAATCCTGCTGCAGAGGCATACCTGGAAGATAAATATATCAACCTGAAAACACCATTGAGTACATCAGGTGCTTCCACTTATGATTTTAATATTACTGCTGATCCTTTATCTAAAGCAGCAGACCGGTTCAACGTAGTATTAAAATCAGGATTGGGAACTGTGTTGCCGGTAACATTTACAGATATTAAAGCAGCAGCTCAAAATAAATACATTGCTGTGCAATGGAACGTGGCCAATGAACTCAATATTAAAAACTATGAAGTTCAAAAATCAATGGACGGGGTGAATTTTGAAACCGTTAATACAACAGCATCAGCAGGCAACTATAATGGCAACAGAACTTATGACTGGCTTGATAAAAATGCAACTGCAGGGTTAAATTACTATCGCATAAGAAGCATCGGTAATAATGAAAATATGCAATACAGTCGTGTGGTAAAAGTAAATATGGCAAAATTAAATACCGGTGTTACGGTATATGCTAACCCGGTTACAGATGGTGTTATTAAAGTATTGTTCAATAATATGGAGCATGGAAAATACATGGCCCGTTTAATGAATAGTGCAGGTCAACTGGTACTGTCAAAACAATTTGAACATGCAGGTGGCAGTTTGATGAAAAATATTACACCGGATCACCTGCTTGCAAAAGGAATATATAATCTTGAGATCAGCAGCGTTGGTAAAGAAAAGATCATGCTGAAAGTAATAATAGAGTAACTCCTGAAATCCAATACTCAAAATGGTTGTTCAGCAATGAATAACCATTTTTTATTACTGGTATATTCCTTATTTCCTGAAATTGAACCAAGAAGCAGTTGAACCAGGCATTTACATAGTTAAAAGAATTAGCTCCTTAAATTGCCCATTCTGAAGGCTTACAGTAAGAAAAAATATTTTCAATCTTTACACTTGTTTACAATAGCCGATAAGCCCTATATTTGCAAAAATTTAAACGAACGGACCGGTAGCTCAGTTGGATAGAGCATCAGCCTTCTAAGCTGAGGGTCATTGGTTCGAATCCAATCCGGTTCACATTAAATAGTAAGTTCTTTTAGGTTTTAGTCGTGTATTACCTGATTCTGCTGAGTTTCAGGGCGCTGGTTTTACGGTGTTATTGTTGTTTGTTAGGTTCTTTTATGGCTTATTTCCGAGCCATTTCCGAGCCATATGTTTTAAACACCAAAACCTGAGTAGCATGATCACACTAAGAATCTATCTGAGAACTAACCGCAAAGACGGCCATGGCCAGTCTATGATTTATTTTATTGTAGCAGACGAGTGGATCTCTTCCACTATCAAGGTGCATCCTGATCACTGGGATCAGACAGCTGGATCTATTTTAAAAAAGCATCCAAAGTATTATACTATCAGCCCCATTTACCAGCTGTACAAATCACGGGCTGAGCAATGTATTAGTAATTATCAAACATCTGATAAAGTATTCAACAGAAAGTTTTTTGAGGAATTTGTTTTTAGCAGTCCGGAAACGGCCGAAAACCCAACAGTTTTTAACCTAATTGATGAATATTGCAACATCATGGATTTAAGCCTTGGACGCTTAAAGCATTACAAAGTATTGAAAAACTTCATTACAAAAATGGATCCTGGTACCAGGATAAAAGATATTGATTACACTTTTGGATTAAACTTCCTGCAGCTGCTTCGGAAATGCGGAAATAAGCAAAATACACAGTGTGCAAAAATAAA
>JAYWII010000083.1:0-9619 GCA_043788995.1 Chitinophagaceae bacterium
AGGCCAAATAGAAAATTTCCCAGAAATCATAAACAACAAAAACCAAAATCGATGAATTATAAGCCACTGTAGCCGATTCTTATTTAAACGACATTGAAACTACCATATTAATTTTCTCTGCAACTTAAGGTACATAGGATGCAATGTTAGCCGTAGTACTGTCATGGTTCTATTTTCAGTCCATCAACTATTTTCTGGAACATTTTAGTGAAAGCAACTTCATTATATCCCTTTTTATTGAACGGAGTAAAATCCAAAGCATTCACTCTCTTAATTTCTTCAATGTTTTCCCAATATTCATGTGCTAATTCTAAGGGGTCTGATTTGATTCTTTTCCGCCACCGTAGGTGTTACCTTTCAAATCTAAGACATCTTTCTAACCTGAATGCTCCCGCCTGGTCTCCGACCAGCGGGTATCACCAGCCCACTGATACTAATCTATAGAAAAATGCAACATCCTTGTATACCGCAGGTCGGAGACCAGGCGGCCGCATTCTAGGATGTAGCAGCGGGCTTGCGGATGTATTAACGAAATGTCCTTAAGTTCCCCGGTGAGCCCATGCCATTGTTGGTATGTCTATAATACTCTAAGCCATCCCGCAGACGCCGCTGTTGGTTGTTCTCACCAACAGCCGAAGTTCCGCCTGGCTTAATTTCCCAGAGGTGGGCCGCTGCTAAGTGTATATGTGCATTACCACAGTAACAGGTTAAACTAACCTGTTACGAAGTTATTTTAAATCGGTTATAAAAGCCCCGGCGGGCAATGTAATTCAGTTAAGGTTTCTTTCAACTGCGATGCAGATAAATATTAAAGGTATAAGCGTGCCAATGAAGCTTAATAGTTGTACTTCGTGCCGGTCTATAAAAATATTAATACCCTTTTCTCATAACCACAAGTATTAAAGGGAAATAATTACCTTTGGCGCCGATTGTGCCAAATGAGAAAACCTGCTGGAAGGATTTCTCTGATTATTCATTTCAAACGTATTATAATATGCCTGTAGTTGATCTGGTAATGCCTAAACTGGGCGAAAGTATTATGGAAGCCACCATTTTGAAATGGCATAAAAAACCCGGCGACAGTATTAAAGAAGATGAAACGGTGTTGGATATCGCCACGGATAAGGTTGACAGCGAAGTACCCTCTACTGCAGCTGGTGTGATTGAAGCAATTTTATTTAACGAAAATGATGTAGTACCCATTGGCACCGTGATAGCCAAAATAAGACTAGGCGCTGATGCAGCAGTTACCTCCACCCCTGCACCAACTGCCTCACCGGCACCTGTGTACGAAGAAGCAAATGTGGTGGAACACATTCCTTATCAGCCAGCCAATTTTGTGCATCAGCAACCTGCCGCCGTTAATGGTATAAGATTCTATTCTCCCCTGGTGCTGAACATTGCCCAGCAGGAAGGTATCAGCATGGCAGAACTGGAAAGAATTCCAGGTACCGGGCAGGATGGAAGGGTAAGCAAAAAAGATATTCTGGGATATGTAGCTGGAAAGAAAGGAGGCTATGAGCCGATAGCTACGAGTTACGAACAAGCGCCAGCTTCGGTAGCAGTACCACAGCCAGTTAAACAGGAGATGCAGCAACAACCTGCTGTTGCCCAAAGTTCACAGCTCACCACTCAAAGCCAGGAGCTTGCCCCTAAAACCTATTCTGGCAATGTAGAGATCATCGAAATGGACAGAATGCGAAAGCTGATTGCTAAACATATGGTGGATAGCAAACATAACAGTCCGCATGTAACCAGTTTTGTGGAATGTGATGTAACCGGCCTGGTGCAGTGGAGAGAAAAAATAAAAAAAGATTTTGAAAACCGGGAAGGTGAAAAAATTACTTATACGCCGATATTTATAGAAGCGATTGTGAAATGCATTAAGCGTTACCCAATGCTGAGCAGTTCTGTGGATGGTGACCGCATCATTATTAAAAAAGACCTGAATATTGGTATGGCTACAGCCCTGCCCAATGGCAACCTGATTGTTCCTGTAATTAAAAATGCAGATCAGCTGAACCTGGCAGGTTTGACCAAACAGGTAAATGGATTAGCGAATGCAGCAAGAACTGGTAAATTAAAACCAGATGATACTACTGGCGGCACTTTTACATTAACCAATGTTGGAACTTTCGGTAGCATTATGGGTACACCCATTATCAATCAACCACAGGTAGCTATCATGGCGGTGGGTGCTATTAAAAAAAGGCCCATGGTAATAGAAACGCCACAAGGCGACAGCATCGCCATCCGCCACATGATGTACATTTCCATGAGTTACGATCACCGCATTATTGATGGAGGCCTGGGTGCTACCTTCTTAAATGCAGTGAGCAAAGAACTGGAGAATTTTGATGTAAACAGATCTATTTAAAAGAATACTTTAAACAGAAAACGCAGGAATCTCCTGCGTTTTTCTTTTCTGATAAACGCTGATTAATTAATATACATCCTTTCCATTTATCATTTTATTGTATTTGTGAAACCAATATTTAATATTTTCATTTTTACTTCAACTAAAAAACCGATGATGAAAAAAATCCTGGGCACAGCTTTACTTTTTGCCCTCTGCCTTGCATCCTGCAAAACTAAAGAGACTGCTGAAGATACTTCTGCAGCCATCAACCGCATGTTTAATAACTATTGGGAAGACCGGATGAAACTATCTCCTTTAGAAGCCACTAACACTGGCGATAACCGCTACAATGATACGCTACCCAATGATGTAAGCGCTCATTTTATTGCAGCGGCAACAAGTTTTTATTCCCGTTATTCAGACAGCATTAAAATATTCAACAGGGAAACGCTGAATGAGAATGACAAGATCAGCTATGATATTTTTAAAAGAGAAATGGGTATACAGTTGGAAAGTTTCCAGTTTCATGATGAGCTGATGCCCCTTAACCAGTTTACCGGCCTGCATTTAACTTTTGGACAGTTAGGCTCTGGTGAAGGTAACCAACCCTTTAAAACGGTGAAAGATTATAATGATTTTTTAGGAAGGATAAAAGGCTTTGCTAACTGGACAGATACCGCTATTGCCAACATGCGAAAAGGAATGAATGAAGGATATGTGCTGCCCAAATCATTGACCATGAAATTAATTCCACAGGTAAAATCTTTTGTGACAACAGATGCCTGGCAAAACCTTTTGTACGGCCCTGTCAACAGGCTGCCAAAGGAATTTCCAAGTGCAGAAGTTATGCGGATCACTGCTGCATATACAGCAGCTATCAATACTGAGGTGGTACCTTCATTTAAAAAACTTACTGATTTTTTAGAAAAAGAATACCTTCCTAAAAGCCGCAACAGCAGTGGTATTGACAGTGTGACGAATGGTAGTGTGAAGTACCAGTTCCTCATCAGGCAATGGACGACCACCAGCAAAACCCCGGAAGAAATTTACCAGCTTGGCCTTAGTGAAGTGGCAAGGATAAAAACTGAAATGGAAAAGATAAAAACCAAAGTTGGTTTCACTGGCACATTAGATTCCTTCTTTAAATATATGAACAATGAAAAAAAATTCATGATCTATAAAACGCCGGAAGAAGTGCTGGCAGGCTTTCATGCAATTCAGGCAAAAGAAGAACCGCACCTGAAAAAATTGTTTTGCCGTTTTCCAAAAACAAAATTTGAGATCCGGCGTACAGAGGCTTTCCGAGAAGCCAGTGCCAGTGCAGAATACAACCAGGGCAGTGCAGATGGTTCCCGTCCGGGTGTTTTTTATACTCCTATTCCGGATGCTGCCAAGTTTAATTATACTGCCATGGAAACCTTGTTTGCACATGAAGCTATTCCAGGGCACCATTACCAAACATCCCTGCAACAAGAAAATGAATTGCTGCCTAAATTCCGCCGCTTTAACTGGTATGGTGCTTACGGCGAAGGCTGGGCTTTGTACACCGAATCACTGGGTGAGGAACTGGGGCTGTACACCGATCCTTATCAAAAGATGGGTAACCTGGGAGACGAAATGCACCGTGCCATCAGGCTGGTGGTAGATGTGGCGATACACACCAAAGGATGGAGCCGGGAAAAGGCCATTGAATACATGATGGCCAATGAACAGATAGAAGAACATGCCGCTACCGCAGAGATAGAACGCTACATGGCCATACCGGGGCAGGCATTGTCTTATAAAATTGGTGCCCTTAAAATAAGAGAGCTGAGAAATAAATACCAGCAACAATTAGGTGACAAATTTAGTATCTCCGCCTTTCATGATGAAGTGTTGAAAGATGGCTGTATGCCGCTGGATGTGCTGGAGAAGAAGATGGATGTGTGGGCTGCAAAGCAGAAATAAAAAATCAAAATTCAAAAATAAAAACCTGTAAAGGTTGCATTATTATGATGCAGCGTTTGCAGGTTTTTTGTACGCAAACATTTTTGCTGCTTCATTTTCAGTCCAGCTTTCCATTCTTTTCATAACAATAAAATTTAGGGATTTAAATCTACTTAAAATGTTGGTATAATGCAGTCTGTTTGTGAAACTTTATTATTTTGATTTGGGGTAAATGAATATGCTGAAATTAGTGATAGCATAAATTCTGTAAAGTCAAATTTATTGTTGCAGCTCGGTATTAAAAAATTCTGCAAAAATCAATAACCAGTATTTTCTTTTGGAAACAAAAAAGTATTTTCAGGCGCTGAAGCTGTATAATGATCACTGTCAGTACAACAACTGACGATTGTTCTACATGACAACTACTTATCGGGTTAACTTACTTGTAATTTCCAAACATAAATATGCCAATATGAAAGAACCTGATTTACTAATTAAAATGGGCGAAAGGATCAAAGATATCCGCATGAAAAAAAAGATGACCCAGAATGACCTGGCCATAGATTGTCAATTTGAAAAGGCAAGTATGTCAAGGCTTGAATCGGGCCGCAGCAATCCTACAGTACGAACCTTACAGAGAGTATGCAAAGCGCTGGATGTTGATATCATTGAATTATTTAAAGATCAATGATCAGGGGCTTAATTCCTTTGGATAATAGGGTTGAGAGTATTATTAGTACAAAAAAAATAACAAAAAATCCAAAGTTGTTATCATAAAGAGTGTAACATTTACAGTATTATACAGCAGGGATTTTATCCCGTTTAAAACATTGCTTATGCCGCAATTACTATTAAACCAATTAGGATCCCGGATCAGGGAAATTCGTAAAACAAAAAAGATGACCCAGGATGACCTGGCAGATAAATGCAATTTTGAAAAAGGCAATTTATCAAGAATTGAAACTGGCCAAACCAATTTAACCATGCGTTCTTTACTTAAAATAAGCCAGGCGCTGAAGGTTCCAATTGCAGAGTTGTTTACAAACTGATCTCTCAATTACTTTTCATCTTTCCTGCCGTTTATCATTACGGCATCGGGTAAAAAAACTGTCCTAAATTATTTAAAAAAACCTTGTTGTTTCTGCTTGCGGCAGCCAGAAATGGCAGTTTAATAGTTTCAGTAATATGCATACTCCTGCCCGTTACATTATTCCGCCGCTCTTCCATTTTGATCATTTATTACCACTAATAAAAATCATGTCAGGGTTAGTGAGATAATCAATATCTTGTAGATGAACCTAAAACTACATTTATGAAACGACCATGCCTTTTCGGGCTGTTACTTTTATTTTCCGCCACTATTTTTGCACAGGCCAATGCTGATGATGTGATCAGCAAGATCATCAATGCACAGGGTGGTAAAGAGAAATTGCTTAGCATCAAAACAATAAAGATGATTGGCAATATGGAATTCTCCGGTCAAAAAATTCCTTTCAATCTTTACGCTGTTGATAAAACAGCTTACAGGACTGAATTTACTTTTAGCGGACTCACCGGGTATTCGATTGTCACAAAAGATTCCGGTTTTAACTTCAGTCCTTTCCAGGGGCAAACCTCGCCGGAAAGCATGACGGCTGAGGATATAAAGCTGTCAAAAAATGATCTTGACCAGCAGGGAATACTGGTGAACTATAAAGAAAAAGGATACACTGTTGGCTTACTTGAAAATGAAGACGTAGATGGAGTAGATGCTTTGCAATTGAAGATTACAATTACCCCAAACAAAACGCTTTATTATTTTATCGACCCGTCTAATTATTATGTTATTCGTATTAAGACGGTATCCGTAAGCAATGGTCAGCAGCAAAGATATTCCAACGACTTTTATGATTTTAAAAAGACAGCAGATGGCATCATCTTTCCGCACACACAGGATAACATCACTTTTGATAAAATAGAAGTGAATGTTCCGCTGGACGATAAACTGTTTAAGCCAACAAGATAACTGCTCTTTAAATCAAACAAACTTCAAAAATATTTTTATGAGAAAAATAATACAACTGCTGTGTTGTCTTTTCACAGCAGCTATTCCCAATTCAATCACTGCACAAATTACCTCTGCCACTTTTGGTATGATGGAAGCCAGGCAGATAGGGCCGGCTGCAATGGGTGGAAGAATCACTTCTATTGAAGGGGTAAACAATGAACCCCGTACCATCTATATTGGATCTGCAGGTGGCGGTGTCTGGAAGACCAGCAATGCAGGCGCTTCCTTCAGACCGGTGTTTGATAAATACTGCCAGAGCATTGGTGCATTAGCAGTGGATCAGCAGAATCCAAACGTTGTATATGTGGGCACCGGCGAAAGCAATATGCGTAATACGGTTTCTATTGGTGAAGGATTATATAAAACCACCGATGCAGGAGATAACTGGACAAAGATTGGCGGATTGGACAGCACCGAACACATCAGTAAAATAATCATCGACCCAAAAAATTCAAACACCGTTTATGTAGCTGCACCCGGCCCATTATGGAGCGACAGCAAGCACCGGGGTTTATACAAATCAACCGATGGTGGAAAAACTTTTGAGAAAATTTTATACGTCAATGAAAAAACTGGTGTGGCGGATGTAGCGGTTGATCCAACTAATCCATCCACCATTTATGCAAGTACCTGGGAATTTAGAAGAACCCCCTATTCTTTTAATTCCGGCGGACCCAGCAGCGGTATTTTTAAAAGTTCTGATGGAGGTAAAACATGGAAAGAATTAACCAATGGATTGCCAAAGAAACCAATCGGACGTTCTGCATTAGCAATAGCACCAAGTGAGCCCAACAGGATACTGGCAATAGTGGAAGCCGAGAAAACTGGTTTGTATCTTTCTACTGATGGTGGCGAAAGCTGGAAGAAACAAACCGCTACATTGAATGTGGAATCAAGACCATTTTATTTTTCCTGTTTAGTGGTTGATCCTAAAGATGCAAAAAGAGTATATCGTCCGGGGTTTCTTTTTAGTTACAGCGATGATGGTGGTTTATCATTTGCAGATGGCGGTGGTAATGTACATTCCGATCATCATGCACTCTGGATCAACCCTCAATATACTAATCAAATGTACCTCGGTACAGATGGTGGTGTGTATATGAGTACTGACCGTGGAGCTTCCTGGGTGATGCTGAGTTCATTACCCGTTTCACAATTTTATCATGTGGTGTATGATATGAAAGAACCTTACAATGTATATGGTGGATTGCAGGATAACCAAAGCTGGTATGCCCCTTCTCAAAGTGCAGGTGGTATTGAAAACGCAGACTGGAAAAACCTGGGTGGTGGTGATGGATTTTGGGTGCAGGTAGATGGTACTAACCCGGATATGGTGTATGCAGAATCACAAGGTGGCGAAGCTTTCCGTAGTGATCTGAAATTGGGTAAGCAGTATACCATCAAACCACAGGCATCCAAAAATGAAGAGAAGCTCCGGTTTAACTGGAACTCTCCTATTGTAATTGGCACAAAGAATAAAGCGAACCTTTACATGGCCGCACAGTATCTGTACAAGTCAACAGATATGGGTAAGAACTGGACAAAAATTTCTGCTGATCTCACCACCAACAACAAAGCAAAACAAAACCAGGAATCATCCGGCGGGTTAAGTGCAGATAATACTTCTGCCGAAAATCACTGTACCATCTTTACCCTGGCAGAATCAAGTTTTGATGAAAATATTATTTGGGTAGGAACGGATGATGGCAATATACAATACACCACAGATGGTGGAAAAACATGGACCAACGTGGCAAAAAATTATGCTGCCGCCGGCATCCCTGCACAAACATGGGTAAGCAGTATCCAGCCATCCACCTTTGATCAAAATACAGTGTACGCCACATTTGATAATCACATGTATGGCGATCATAAAACTTATGTTGGCAAATCAACAGACATGGGTAAAACATGGACAAAGTTTGACAGCAAAGAATTTACCGGCTATGCACATAAAATAAAAGAAGACCTGGTAAATAAAGACCTGCTGTTTCTTGGTACAGAGATGGGATTATTTGCATCATTGGATGGTGGCAGTAACTGGTTCAGGATGAAAAATAATATTCCATGGAAAGCATTGGTAAGGGATATACAAATACAACCGGTAACCAATGACCTGGTACTGGCCACACACGGACGGGGGATCATCATCGTGGATAATATCACCCCCATGAGAAATATGACCAAAGCTGTTTCAGAAAAAGAAGTGGTGATATTTGATCCCAAACCTTTTGATATTACCATGGGGAAATATTATGTTGGTTCAGGAAACTATGATGGTTATATCGGGCCTAACCCTTCACAGGATGCACCTATTCAATATTATTTTAAAGACAGGCTGAACACCGGCAATGTTCGGGTGGAAATATATGACAAGGCTGGTAAACTGGTGCAAAGTATGCCGGGTACCAAAAGAAAAGGATTGAATGTGGTTCGCTGGAACATGCGGTACACACCACCTAAAGTGGCAACTGGTGGCACCAAACCAGACTTCGGCGGCTTTGTGGCACCAACTGTTTTGCCCGGTGAATACACGGTTAAAATTAAAGTGGGTGATAAGGCTTATGAAAACAAATTGCTGATGCAGCGGGACAAGACCAGTGAGATGGGTGAGGCAGATATGCAGGCACAATACGATGCAGCCATGGAGTTGTATAACCTGCACGAAAGTCTTGCCAAACTAGTAGACAGTGTGAGCGCCACTCAAAAAACACTGACGGATAATATGGACAAAATAAAAAATCCTAAAGTGAAAAAATTGGTGGAAGAATACAATACTAAACTGGAAGATTTACGCAGCCGTTGTTTAGCCACCAAACAAAAATCCATCTTTGCGGATGAGAAAAAATTAAGGGAAGATATTACAGATGTCTACTCTGCCATCAGCAACCAGGAAACAAAACCATCCAACCTGCAAATGGAAAGAATACAAAGCCTGCAGGAGCAATTTGCCGATGCAAGAAAAGCGAAAGCAGCCATCAATACACAGTACCATGAAAAAGTACAGGCTGCTTTATTAAAAGAGAAGATAGATATAAAACCAACACTGAATAACAGCAACAATCAATAATATCATTTTGCTGTATGAAAAAAAGTGTCTCAGCAATGAGGCACTTTTTTTATTTTAAATATTTTACCAATAAAAACCGGGTTACTAAAAATCCCTGCACAACATTGTAACAGTTTACAGGCTAATTAATAATTTGAAGTGCTGGATTAAACCCGAAGGGTTGATATTATTATAGAAGCTCAGTAAATTGAGATTCCTAAACCCCGAAGGGGTGACA
>JAYWII010000084.1:0-40031 GCA_043788995.1 Chitinophagaceae bacterium
ACCTTCAAACATAATTGGCTATTTAATTTAGCAAAATTAACGTATTTACTAATATTATTAGCTATAATTATGGAGTGACTAGATGCCTACTTCGATAAATTAAATTTCGCTTTTACTACCCCGCTTGGTCTTTGACCAACGGGGGGATGATGCGAAAGCTATTTATTTTCTTAGGCCCAGATACAGTTTTCGGCTGGCCAAAGACCAGGCGTCGGTGTTCAACGCACAACATTTTTATTGGAGAAAATACATATAAAACTTTTGCCACTCCACCCCAAAATAAGCTGCATTTATGAAAGTACTTTCTGCTCCATTGAAATAATCAAGTACAAGAGTGACGCCAATGAAGTTCACCAAAGAAATATAGCTGACCCCATAAAAAAATATCCCGGCATTAACCGGGACATTTATAAATTATAAACCACAAATATTTATTGAAACGTTGTACTCACTGTTACCTTATCCTTCACCATTTCCCTCAACGCATTAGCAATGCCATTGGCATCCAGTCCAATCTCTGCATACAGTTGTTTCGGTGTGCCATGTTCTACCAAACGGTCTGGGATACCCATTATTTTTACGTCGGCTTTGTAGCCATGTTCATTCATAAATTCTAAAATGGCGCTACCAAAACCTCCCTGTACGGTACCATCTTCTATGGTGATGATGCGGCTGAATTTCTTAAATACTTCATGCAGCAATGCTTCATCTAATGGCTTTGCAAAACGCATGTCGTAATGGGCAGGGTTAATGCCTTCTGCTTTTACATCACGGATAGCGCTGTTTGCAAAATTACCGGGATGACCAAATGATAATATGGCCACATCCTGTCCGTCTTTCAGTTTACGTCCTTTACCAATTTCAATTGCTTCAAACGGTGTTTTCCAGTCGGGCATCATGCCTTCGCCTCTTGGATAGCGGATCACAAAAGGATTGGTAGTGCTGTCTAACTGTGCCGTGTACATCAGGTTGCGGAGTTCCTTTTCATTCATCGGTGCACTGATGATCATGTTGGGGATGCAGCGCATGTAGGCAATATCATAACAGCCATGGTGCGTTGGTCCATCTTCACCCACCAGGCCGGCCCTGTCAAGGCAGAAGATCACCGGTAGTTTTTGTATGGCCACATCATGCACCACCATATCGTAGGCCCGTTGCATAAAGGAGGAGTAAATATTACAGAACACTTTCATGCCCTGTGTGGCAAGGCCTGCACTAACCGTTACAGCATGTTGCTCACAGATACCCACATCAAAAGCACGGTTGGGCATTTTCTCCATCATGTATTTTAAAGAAGAACCGCTGGGCATTGCAGGTGTAATCCCCATGATCTTATCATTCTTTTCTGCCAGTTCAATAATGGTATGTCCAAATACATCCTGGTACTTGGGTGGTTGCGGCAGTTCAAATTTTTTCTTTTGTATCTCGCCGGTTACTTTATCAAACAGGCCGGGTGCATGCCACTTGGTTTGATCTTTTTCAGCCAGTTCATAACCCTTTCCCTTCACCGTCATAATGTGTAAGATCTTGGGGCCGGGGATATTTCTTAAGTCTTGTAAAGTGTCAACCAGTTTGGCGATGTTGTGCCCGTCAATGGGACCAAAGTAGCGGATACCAAAGGCTTCAAATAAATTGGACTTACTGGCAACTGCACCTTTAATGCCTTCTGCAATTTTATGCGCCACCTTGCGGCTGAGGTTTTTACCGGCGGGTAATTTACCCAGCACATTCCATACTTCGTCTTTTAATTTATTGTAAGTGGGGGAAGTGGTAATGTCAGTTAAATATTCTTTGAGTGCACCTACGTTAGGGTCGATGCTCATACAGTTATCATTTAAAATAATCACCATGTCGCTCTCGGCAACACCTGCATGATTCATGGCTTCAAAAGCAATACCTGCTGTCATGGCACCGTCACCAATTACAGCGATAGATTTCCGGTCTTTTTCACCTTTGTATTTCGCAGCCATGGCCATACCCAATGCCGCACTGATGGAAGTGGAAGAATGACCTACACCAAATGTATCGTACTCACTTTCACTGCGTTTGGGAAAGCCACTGAGGCCGTTGTATTTGCGGTTGGTAGCAAACTGGTCCCTGCGGCCGGTTAATATTTTGTGCCCGTAAGCCTGGTGGCCCACATCCCATACCAACTGGTCGTACGGCGTATTGTATACATAATGCAACGCAACACTCAGTTCCACCACACCGAGGCTGGCTGCAAAATGTCCGCCGTGTACACTTACCACATCAATAATATACTGGCGGAGTTCGTCACACACTTGGTGCATCTGCTCTTTGGAGAGTTTCTTTAAATCGCTGGGGCTGTTGATATTGGATAAAAGGGGTCCTGCTTTTATTTCCATGCTTGTTTTTTTGCGCTGTAAAGGTAGGTTTTTTTACCGGGTCGGGGCCCCGCCTATTGCGGGGACCTGAACCATAACCTGGGTGTTGCCGGGAAGACTTAAATGCGATTCGAATTGTTGTGATTCAAAACCTATAAGGTCTGCCGCCCGGCCTGGCAGCGCCGCAAGACCTTATAGGTTTATCTCTCCGTCTTCCCGGCAATAAGTAACAACATTCCTTTCAAATAGTTGAAGCTATCTTTGGTTATCTTTAAAACAATTTTATTACCAAGCAACGATACTGCCTTAAAAGGATTCTATTAATAAACGCTGTTTATGAAATTTATTGCCGCTCTTGTGTTTATTATTTGCCTGGCTTACCTCAGCGGCTGCACCACCTGCTCCACCAAAAAGATCAGCTGCCCGGCATTTGATGAACCGGCATTTGCCAAATGGTTTCCCTACAATGACAGCAGCCGGATGCTTTATAAAAATATGAATACCGCAGATACTTTTAGCTATGCGGTATCTATGAAAAACATTTCAGGAACCTATGAGACCAGCATCGGGGGAATGGAAAACGCCAATAACACCTGCAATGCTTCGGCCTATTTTGCCAGCAGTAATTACAATAACAGTCCGTCCGGAGCTTTCAGTATTACCTATAATATCAACAACCAGCAGTCAATAAAAAGCCTGAATCTGCATTTTAATAATGCAGACTGGGTGGCGGGTGAAGTTTTTGAAAATAGTTTTGGCGTATCGCTGGACTATGGAGGAGGGGTAGCTAAAATTGATTCCGCACAAAATATGTTATTTGATAATGGCATCACCTACCAGCGGGTGGTGATCCTTACCAATGATACCAGCTTTAATAAAACTGACAGGGCCTACAAACTTTTTATTGCAAAAAATATCGGTATTATTGGTTGTGAAATGTTTCCTTCAAAACAAAAATGGGTGATCCAGTAAACCGCACATGAGTTTCCCGATAATGCTTTCTTTTGGTGATACAAAATTCCCCCTGCATGGGGTGCTGGAGTTTGCTGCTTACTTCATCAGCTTCCGGTATTTTTTATACTTGAGGAAAAAACAGCAGGATGCAATCGATACCAGCAACCGCATCTGGATACTGATCGGCGCTATCTTTGGTTCCATTGTTGGCAGCAGAATCGTTGGCGGGCTGGAAGACCCTGCACAAATAAAGATCGCCGACAATGTGCTCTTATATTTTTACCAAAATAAAACGGTGCTGGGTGGTTTTTTGGGTGGCCTGTGGGGCGTAGAAATTATTAAAAAAATCATCAAAGAAAAACACAGCAGCGGCGACCTTTTTACCTACCCGATGATACTGGCGCTGATCATTGGCCGCATTGGTTGCTTCAGCATGGGTGTGTATGAAGAAACCTATGGCACCGTTACCAATTTTTTTACAGGTATGAATTTAGGGGATGGACAATTGCGGCACCCGGTTACCTTATATGAAATTGTTTTCCTTATGATGGTATGGATCTGCTTGGTACAGGTGGAAAAGAAATACCAACTGGCAGAAGGGCTAGGATTTAAATTTTTTATGATCGCTTATATTTCTTTTCGTTTTTTTCTTGATTTTGTAAAACCTCATTATACTTTCAGTTTTGGCTTGTCAACAATACAGATTACCTGTGCGGTTGGTTTGCTTTATTATTTGGTAGTTTGGTTACAGCATAAAGAATTATTTTTAGTGATGAAGAAAGGCAATGAGGCATAAAGGCATCGAGGCAGGCAGCATGAAATGTATGAAGCTTAAACCATTAAACTTTAAACGTCTTAAACGATTTTCAACCCATTAACCACTTAACCCCATGCCCGAACGTCCTTACATCTACTACGACTTTACATTGAGCATTTGCAGTACCTGCCTTCGCCGGGTGGATGCGAAGATTGTGTTTGAGAACAGCAATGTGTACATGTTGAAGAACTGTCCTCATCATGGTTTTGAAAAAGTATTGATCGCTACTGATATTGAGTATTATAAAAACATCCGCAATTATAATAAGCCTTCTGAAACACCATTAAAATTTAATACTAAAACACATTATGGTTGCCCGTATGATTGCGGCCTTTGCCAGGATCATGAACAGCATAGTTGTTTAACGGTGATTGAAATTACGGACCGCTGCAATTTGCAATGCCCCACCTGTTATGCGATGAGCAGTCCGCATTATGGCCGGCATAGAACGGTGGAAGAAGTGGAGCAGATGCTGGATATTATTGTTGCCAACGAAGGCACGCCGGATGTAGTACAGATCAGTGGTGGTGAGCCCACCATACATCCTGATTTTTTCACTATCATGGACATTGCCAAAAAGAAACCGATCAAACATTTAATGCTGAATACAAATGGCATCCGGATCGCCAAAGATTTTGAATTCACTAAACAGCTGGCAACCTACGCACCGGACTTTGAAATTTATTTACAGTTTGATTCTTTTAAACCCAATGCCCTGAAGCTATTGAGAGGAAAAGACCTCACCGAAACAAGGATGAAGGCACTGGAGCATTTGAATACACTCAATCTTTCCACTACGCTGGTAGTAACATTGCAGCAAGGTGTGAATGATGATGAGATCGGCAAGATCATAGAGTTTGCATTGAAACAACGCTGTGTTCGTGGAGTTACCTTCCAGCCCACGCAGGTAGCAGGCAGAACAGAAAATTTTGATCCGGCTACTGACCGCATTACATTAACGGATGTACGCCAAAAGATACTCGACCAAACCAATATTTTTCAGCCCAACGATTTAATACCCGTGCCCTGCAATCCAGATGCACTGGTAATGGGGTATGCTTTAAAGTTAGCCGGGCAAACTTTTCCTTTAACGAGGTATATTGATCCTGCACAACTGTTAGATAACAGCCGCAACACTATTATCTATGAGCAGGATGACGCATTGAAAGAACAGATGATCAATATTTTCAGCACGGGTATTTCTGTAGAAAAGGTGGAAGAAAATATGAAGCAACTGCTTTGTTGCCTGCCGCAAATAGAAGCACCCGGTTTGGGTTACGACAATTTATTTCGTATCATTATCATGCGGTTTATTGATGCGTATGATTTTGATGTGAGGGCCATTAAGAAAAGTTGTGTGCACATTGTACATAAAGACGGCCGCATCATTCCTTTTGAAACGATGAACTTATTTTACCGGGACGAAAAGGAAACTTATCTGAAGGAACTGCAAAAGGAAAGAGCATCATTTACTGTATAAAATAATCAGGGTCTGTGTATATTCTTTTATTAATTGCCGCAATACTTTCACCGCTGCTGTTGTTATTGTTGGGGGTGATATTTTTATTTAATAAAGATGAAGTAAAAAGAAAAAGGGGAAAATATCTTTTGCTTACTGGTGTATTGGCATTGCTGGTGGAAATATTGATTGGGTATTCCATCTGCTCCAATCTAAATTTTCATTAACGGCGAAAATGTGATGGTGAGTTTAAATTATAAATGCTCTACTTTTATCCATTAAGCTTATAAAAAAAATTTACTGTTGAAACTTCAAAATAAAGTATTGCTGATTAGTTTAGGTATCGCAGTCCTGATCATATTAGTAATTGCTTTTGCCACAGACTCCTGGCTGGGCAATGGGTTTTGCTTAATGGCCGGACTCACAGGAATGTTTGGTGCTGCCGGTTATATGGGCCTTGGTTTACCAGCTCTTTTATTAAAAGATAAAAGCTATGCAAAGGGGTTATTGACAGGTGCTGTTATTTTAGCAATGGTGGGGTTCCTACTTTTTAAATTTTTCCCTCAATATTAAATTAAACAGTCAGCATGAAAATTCAACTAAAGATCATTTTGATAAGCTTCGGAATTGTATTGTTGTTGGGCGCTTTGGCAGGTACCGCAGATGGCTCCTACAAGGCCAGTGATTTTTTGATGGTGATGGGAATGGTGGGTTTTTTTGCAGGATTGCTTCAACTGGTAGTTGGATTATTTTTATTGGTAAAGACAGACAAGCGTTATGCTCAGGGATTTTTAATGAGTGCTGGTATACTGATCCTCGTGGGTTTTACTACCTGCACCGCTAATTTTACAATGAATATGCATTAAGCATATTTCATCATATTCAATATAAAATCTGCATCCGGGCAGTTGCTTAAATACTTTTCTCTTTCACTGATGGTACATACACCCGGGTAATCACCTTTGTTGATCCGCATGTCTTCTATAATTTGAAAATGCAGGTGTGGTGGCCAGTCGCCATTTTCAGATCGTTCACCAAAATGGCCCAGCAGTTCTCCACGGCTGATGTATTTTCCTTCCTGTAGTGGAACCAGATCTTGCAGGCTTAAGTGCCCGTACAATGTATGAAATTCGATGGTGTCTAACTGATGCTGTAAAATAATCGTTGCACCGTAGTCACCTAAATTATTATTGAATGCAAAACTGTGAACAGTGCCTCCAATAGGAACATATACTTTGGTGCCGGCTGCAGCCCAGATGTCTATACCAAGATGAATAGAACGGGATTCAGCCTCTTCCAAATCACTTCCGCTATTGAGCGGAGCAGCTTTTATAGACCATGATGTTTCAAAGTGCTTGCTGCGTTTGTAAAGTACCCTGTCCTCATTGTATCCGCCGATACCATATTTTGCATTTGCAGCTGCTAATTTATTATTTACATACTGAGCGAATACAGGAGTGTCTTCAATCAATTCAGCTGTCAATTCTTTGTTTGCTGCTGTAAAATCAAAATGAAGTAATTTATCTGTTGCCTTATTAAAATCAACTACCGAATGAAATTGCTGACGGTTTTTTCCCAGAACATTTTCTAACCTGCTTATCATTGTGTGAAGGTAGTGATACCGGGCTTACTTAGGTTTATTTAATACAGTAATCATTTACAATGACTGATTATTCTGATCAGTTACATATCAAATAATGATTTGAGACCGGCTAACAAGGTATCACAACATGATTTGAGGCGGCAACGGTTTTTTGAGTCAGTAACCTTGCATATCATTCATAAAAAATTACAACAATGAAAATTTTACATCGGCTCACTGCACCCATCCTGATGCCGGCCTGGTGGCAGGATTTATTGCTGCTGCTGCCAAGATTGATTTGCGGCTACCTGTTAACGGCAAGCTTTGGCGCTGCCAAATTTGGCCTGCCCTGGAGCCCGGCAGATAACAACCTTGGCTTTTTTGAAGTGGCTTTCTGGTTCCCTAATGATGTGGCGGAATATGGCGGCGTCTTTAAAATGTTCCCTGTTTTTTTTGCATGGATGGGTGCTTTTAGTGAAGCAGTCGGCGGTATTTTTTTAATGTTGGGTTTACAGACAAGAATTTTTTCCTTTTTAATTTTTTGCACCATGCTCGTGGCCATTTTTATGCAGCAGATGGGCCATGGCGCCTGGAACATGCTGCCTGCTGCAGGCTTTGCATGGGTGGCTTTGTTTACAATGGTGCTTGGCAGCGGCAGGTTTGGTATTGATTATCTCATCCCTAAAAAATTAAAACCATGAAATACACTTTTTTCCCATTTGCCATTATGTTTTTATGTATAATAAATGGCTGTGTACAAAAAGCATATACAAAAACAGCAGTGGTTACATTAACTGTTGCCAACATAAAAGATATTAAATCTGTTGGCATCCGTGGCAATGGCAAGCCTCTTAGCTGGGATTATGATGTTGAAATGAAACCCATAGTAAAAGATTCGTTGTACACTGCCACTATCACAACAGTAACAGGTTACAAATTCGCTGAAATAAAATTTACGGTGAACGGCGAATTTGAATTAAAAGAGCAACCTAACCGCAGGGTTGTATTCAGCGATAAAGACACTACTTATTACAATGCAGTATTTAACACAAACAAATAAATTATTTACTAACCAATAAAATTAAAAAACATGAAACAGTTATTTGCAATGCTACTTATCAGCAGCACAATTTTAAGCAGTTGTTCTTCTTCACAAGGCATCACTAACATCCAGCCCAAAAGCGGTACCATTGAAATTCCTGCGAAGGGAGAGTTCCGTATGTGGAGAGATGTGAAGCATGGCAGTTTTACAGTAACGCTTACCAATTCTTCTCCTAACCAATCAGTGGAATTGTACAAAGTAAAAAGCGATGGCAATGAAAAATGGATAAGCCCATCGCTGCTTGCCAACAGTAGCCAGAAAGTAACGATACCTGCAGACGGGCATTTGTTTGTTAAGAATTTTAATGGCAATATATTTACCATCACTTATGAAATTGCAGAATAATGAAACGTATTCTTATAATCATTGCCATTGTATTTTTTATACTGGGTAATGCGGCAGCCCAGCAAAAATTAACGCTGGCCCAACAGCAGGAAGACTTTAAAATTTTTAAAACCAGTATGCAGGAAATGCATGCTGGTGTTTATTGGTTTATTGCGCCGGAAAGGTTTACTGCCTTGTATGATTCTGTGTATGCAACATTAAAAGACAATGAAGATGCAGAGCAGTTTTATTTGAAGGTGCGGTTTTGCATGGCTGCACTGCACCATGGGCATGATGGCGCTGAATTAACTACAAGAGAGACGGGTATTAATTATAAAATGAATGCCATGCCTGCCAGCAGGAAACATTTGCCTTTTGTAATGGAGTATTTGGGCGACAGGTTATACATATTGAATAACTGCAGCAGCAATAAAAAAATTACCAATGGCGGTGAAGTTGTAAGCATCAACGGGAAAACAATTGGCAGCCTCAACAAACAAATGCTGCAATACATTTTTGCCAATGGACGCAATACTACATACAAATATAAAATGCTGGGGTTTTATTTCCAGCTTCATTACCTGTACCAAATGCTGTACCCGGCAGAAACTTCCTACAAGCTGGGCATCATCCCCTATAAATCAAAAAAGAAAATAGAAGTATTGGCAAATGCAGAACTGCCACAAACTATTGCCGACAGGTATCAGGAGCAAACAGGCAAATCCATCAACTTTTGGGATTCATTGCTCACCTATAAAGTGCTGGATAAAGAAAAGGGCATTGGTTACTGTAAGATGGAAACTTTTTCCACCCAGCGCTTTGATACGGACAGTATTAAACTGCTGAATGTGCAGGAAAAAATGTTTGCCCAAATAAAAGCAGACAATATTAAAAGCCTGGTGGTAGATGTACGCAATAATGAAGGTGGTGATGATGCCTGGCAAACTGCCATCAGTTATTTCAGGGCTATTGAAGAAAATAAAGAGGGAGGGCTTGCATATTTGCAAAGCGACAATTTTACACAAATACAATACATCATTCAGAACGATGAGAACAGGCAATTGCTGCAGGCATTTCAATACAACCCTTATGCATTGATAGATAAAACACCAGAAGGCCGCTTTAAACTAAAGCCTGAATACACAGAGCATGACACCAAAGCAAAACCGCTAATGCCCAATGCTTTTAAAGGCGACGTGTATCTATTGCAAAATGGGTTGACTTTTTCTGCAGGCTTTGCATTTGCAGGCAGGCTGAAAGAAAAGATTAAAGCAAGCAATGGATTTATAAAAGTAATTGGCGAAGACAATGGCGATGATATGGATGCAGGCGTTGGCAGCGGTGGATGGAGTGTGGAAGTGTTATTGCCTAACAGCAAAATAAAACTAAACATACCAGTTACAGGCGGCGGCGAAAAAGCTTACACTATACCACCGGTGCATTTTTTAGATTATAAAGTGGTGCCAACTATTGCAGATAAATTAAACGGCGTGGATGCAGAGCTTGAATTTGCAAAAAAGTTAGTTGCAGATAAAAAGCAGTAATGCTTACTTTCTGAACTTTGCAAACAACTTCCGTAATAATAAACCTGACAGCAAACCAATAGTAAAAATGGATACAAACTGAATGGGCCTGATATTTTCATTTCCCTGAAGCCTCATATAATTGCCTACAGAAAGCATTAATATAATGGCTATAAATACAAGCGGACGTTGTTGTTTCATTGTATGAATTGTAAGAAAGGTAAATAAGTTTTTTGTTTACTTCATCATTCTTTGCGGAGCGGTAATACCTGTCTTTAACCGCTCCGCTATTTTTAATGCCCTTGCTATTTTTTTGTCAGAAGATTTTACCATGTTTACCAAAGCGATTAGCCCACGCTTGTTACCATCGGTTAATGAATTAAAAAATTTTTCCGCTTCTGTATCTGTTGCAAATACTTCCGTAAATTCTTCGGGAATGTGAAACTGCAATTCACTTTTATCTTTTTTTACCACCACTTCTGCAATGCTTCCTGCTTTTATTTTTAATTGCTTCAGGTACTTTGCAGCAATCATAATATAGCACATACCTTGCTTTGTACGCATAATAGCAGCATGCAGCGTAATGGTTTTATTGATGGTGCATACTACTCTTTTATTACTACCTGCAGTAAGTTTGGTAGCTGTTTTAGTATCCAGTTGAATGCAGTGCATGTAGCCGGTGATTTTTTGAATGATAAATTTCATAATTGCTCCATCCATTCTTTTGGGCTTACTCCTGTGGCTTTTTTAAATGCCCTGTTAAAAGTAGCCTTGCTGTTAAAGCCGCAATCATACGCAATGCCTAGCAGCGTTTGTGTTTTTTGTTCACCTGCTTTTAGTTTTTCTTTTACTGCTTCAATGCGGTAATTGTTTACAAAGTCATTAAAATTAAGCTGGAAACCCTGGTTGATTACTTTGGAAATAATAGACGGATTTGTGTTTAATTGTTTGGCTACCTGCGTAAGCGAAAGCTCTGCATCTTCATAGGCCTTTTCATTTTTCAGCAGCGCTTCTATTTTGGGTTTCCATTCTGCAAGCAATACACTGTCTTCTTTTTTTTCTGCTTGCACATCACTTATGTCAATCACTTCTGCTTCTTCTATAAAATTATTTTTATCTGCTTCTGCTTGTGAATATTGCAGCAATAATGAAGGTTTGTAGCTAAGCAGGTTTAGTTTAAAAGGTACTATTGTTTCGATAGAATTGGAATAGCCAGTAATGGCGATATAATAGAAAATAACAGCGAAGCAAAAGAAAAACCACCAGCCTCCCACATAACTGTTGAGCGCCGGGAATATAACTGAAAAGATTTCAAAGCCGATGTGCAGTAACTGCATCAGTAAAAAAGCCAGCAAAAAATTATTTACCCAGCGAAACAATACCGTATCTGCATAACTCACTACCTGCACCATTAGTTTTTTATACAGGCTGTAATACCGCAGGCTGATAAAAAAATAAATAAGCATGGAGAGCAAGCCGGAAGCCTGGTACCAGTAATCAAAATCCCTGTCCATTTCATCAGCTAAAAAATAATAGTGTTTCAAAATAAGTTTGTCAGTAACAAACATGGTGAGGCTATACAGCAAATACAAAATGCCTGGCAACAAATGCAGCCATTCTTTTTTGCCAAACCTGAAAGAAGGATTGAGCAGGCTTTGCACATAGAAGAAAATAACCGGCCCCATAAAATACAAATGCTGCATGGGTATATAAAACAGGAAATCACGGTAAGGCTGGTTGTCATACCAGCCTGCAAAGCCAAGCATCCATGGCGCTATAAATAAAACACAAAGCAGCAGAAAGAGCGACAGCCATTTATCAGAGCGGCTTTCATTGCGGATGCCTTTTCTTAAAAGAAGTGCTGCATATACCAGGCCATGTACAAAAAATATCAGCAGCAGCGAACTGTAAAAACCAAATTCAAAATGCATAGTGATGTAAAATAAATAAAGCCGGTGAAATGGTTACCGGCTTATAATAATATTTATGAATAACATTTAGGTAAAAGCACCTGCTGCTTTGCGTTCGTTTATTATTTCAGCAGAAGGGATGCTGTCAATATCCACTTTGATATGCTGTAATATTTTTTCTTCCAGCAAATTCGCAAAGGCTTCAATGTAATCAATAGCATCTTCTTTTTTGTTCCGCTTCAGCCAGCGAAATCCACCTGGTAGATTTTGTAGTACCTCTTTGTCTGCCAAATATTCAATGTTGTGGATGTCTGTTGGCGTAAGACCGATGCCTTCCAGCTTGGTAATTACTAAAGCAAGTGGCGCATTGGTAACCGGGCAAAATTCTTCTGCCAGTTCTGTCCACTCGCCAATACCGGTGTGGGCATAGCGGAGTATTTCTCCTTCGGAAAGATTGGTAACTACCTGCAGCAAATTGCCACAATTGCAGGCGCCGTGATGGCCCCATGCATAATGAGCGCCCTTACGCAAACGGGCAGCCGTTTCTCTTAATGCACTGATCAGTTCGATTGTAGGATTTGCCATGGTGCTAATTTATTTTAAAAACAGCGGAGGCTCTTATTTTGTTTAATCCTGCCACGAATTACACGAATGAACACGAATAAATCTGTTTTGATCTGCTCAATCTGTGTCATCCGTGTTCTGTCAAATTACCACATTCACCATCTTATTCTTTACATAAATGATCTTCTTTGGCGCTTTGCCTTCCAGCCATTTTTGTACCACCTCGTTTTGCAGTACCATTTTTTCTACCTCTGCCTGCTGCAGATCCAGGGCAAGGTTAATATTGGTTCTTACTTTTCCGTTGATGGATATCGGGTATTCTTTAGTGGTTTCTACCAATAACGCAGGATTGAATGTAGGATACGTTGCATCCAGTATAGAAGCCCCCTCTAAATCTCCCCCGGCAGGGGAGACTTGTGAAGAACCTATTTGATGATAGAGCTCTTCTGCTATATGTGGCGCATAAGGAGTTAATAAAATTAATAATGGTTCTAAAATTTCTTTTTTATGGCACTTGATATCTGCCAATTCATTTACACAAATCATGAACGTACTTACAGCCGTATTGAAACTGAAACGTTCTGTATCTTCTTCAATTTTTTTAATGGTGCGGTGCAGTACTTTTAATTCTGCATCAGTTGCTTTTTCTGTTGTCCATACTTTGCCTTTAAATTCATCAAAGAACAACCGCCATAGCTTGCGCAAGAAACGGTGAACCCCTTCAATGCCTTTGGTATCCCAGGGTTTGCTTTGCTCTACCGGGCCGAGGAACATTTCATACATGCGGAAAGTGTCGGCACCGTATTTATTACACAGGGTATCTGGATTTTCAACATTGAGTTTCGATTTGGACATTTTCTCTATTTCAGACTTACAAGTGAAGCCTTTAATATTGTCATATAAGAACTCAATATCAATAAACTCTACTCTTTCATTTTTAAATTCATCAATATTCAAAATATTTCCATCAACAAGATTGATATTCACATGACGACCTACCGCTGATGCAGTTGTGAAATGATATTCAGAATCTAACCCCTTTAGAGTAGAACTATATATACTTACTCTTTTAAAAAGGTCAGCCACAGATACATCACCTCCACCAATATAATCTTCAACCAAGTCATATGAAACAGCTACTGGCAATGTCTGAAGGCGATCTTCATTTTTAGCCTCATAGCCCCATATGTCTCCTTTATAACCTATAAAATCCATTACGAAAATAATTCTCGAACTCCCCGTAATCATGCCCTGATTCACCAATTTCTTAAACGGTTCATCAAAACCAATATGCCCTAAATCATACAACACTTTTGTCCATAAACGGCTGTATAATAAATGCCCAACTGCATGTTCGGTGCCGCCAATGTACAGATCCACCTGGTTCCAGTAATCGCTGGCTTTGCGGTCACAGAAAGTATCATCGTTGTGTGGATCCATGTATCTTAAAAAATACCAGGAGGAACCTGCATAACCTGGCATGGTGGAGGTTTCTCTTTTTACCTCACCCCCTGCCCCTCTCCAAGAGAGAGGGGAGTTAGCGTAGTTAGCGCCTTCTAATTCTGTAATCGTTTCTTTGTCTAACAGAGCCTGTTCGATATCTTCGAGAACAGCATCTAATGCATTGTTTACTGTAAAGTTGGTAAACCGGATCATTGTAAATCCTTGTTCTGCCAGCCAGTTTTCTCTTGCTTTGTCAAACAGTTGTTGTTCTGCTGCTGTATGATAACCACCATCGATTTCAACAATCAATTTTTTTTCAAGACAAACAAAATCTGGTATGTAACCAGCAATGGGGTGCTGCCGCCTGAACTTATGCCCCGCAATTTTTCTATCCCTTATTGCCTGCCATATTTTATCTTCTTCTGCAGTTGGCGCCGTCCTGTTTTGTCTTGCAAATTCCAGTGTTTTTCTCCATTCTTCAGCGGTACTGTTTACATATCCATAAGGTTTTTCGTCTTTCTCCCCTCTCCTTTGGAGAGGGGCAGGGGGTGAGGTCCATTCCTTTAAATTCGCCAGCGGCCCTTCTCCTTCCGGTCCCGGACCATATTTATCTACATGCGGTAATTCCAATGGAAGCTCTGCTGCATCCAACGGAATGGCAATACCATCGCTCCAGATGATTGGGAAGGGCTCACCCCAGTAACGCTGGCGGCTAAAGCCGGCATCCCTCATTTTATAATTCACTTTTTTTATGCCGATGCCCTTTTCTTCAATCGCTTTTACTGCTGCACCAATGCCATCTTTCATCAGCATGCCGTTTAAAAAGCCGCTGTTCTCTAAAATGGCTTCCTTGGTTGGATTGGCTTCTTCACCATTAAAGTAACTGCCAATAATATTGGTGATGGGGATATTAAAATGTTTGGCGAATTTAAAATCTCTCTCATCGCCGCAGGGTACCGCCATAATAGCACCAGTACCATAACCTGCCAGCACGTATTCACTGATCCAAATTGGAATTTCTTTTCCATCAAAAGGATTTACTGCATACGCACCAGTAAAGCAACCAGTAATTTTTTTCTCCGCCATGCGGTCCACATCACTGCGGCTTTTTACATAGGCTATATATTCGTCCACTGCTACAGCCTGCTCTGCAGATTTTATTTCATTTACCAGTTCATGTTCAGGCGCTACCACCATAAAGTCCACACCAAAAATAGTATCAGGCCTGGTGGTATAAACTCTCAGTAATTTTTGACCACCGGCTACAGACGACTGACCACCGTTATTTTCTGTTGTCGGTAGTCCGTTGTCCGTGGTCTTTATTGCAAAGTCCATCTCAGCACCTTCGCTTCTTCCAATCCAGTTGCGCTGCATTTCTTTCATGCTGTCGCTGAAGTCCACTGTTTCCAGGCCTTCCAGCAGGCGGTCTGCATAGGCAGTGATCCGCAAATACCATTGACGCATTTTCTTTTTTACCACGGGAAAGCCACCACGTTCGCTCACACCATTTACCACTTCATCATTCGCCAGTACAGTGCCCAACGCTTCACACCAGTTTACCTCTCCAAACTTGCTGAATGCAAGACGGCGGTTCATTAAGATATCTTCCTGTTCTTTTTTGCTGTAGCTGTTCCATTGTTCGGCTGTGAATTTGTTATAACCTTTTGTTTCATATTTTTTTACCAGTTCACTAATGGGCCTTGCCTTTTTTTGGGTATTGCAGAAATAACTGTTGTAGAGTTGTAAGAAGATCCACTGTGTCCATTTATAATAAGAAGGATCACTGGTCCGAACTTCTCTATCCCAATCGTAACAAAAACCAATCTTATCTAACTGTGCTTTAAAAGTGGCAATATTTTTCTTCGTTGTTTCTGCCGGGTGCTGACCGGTTTCAATTGCATACTGTTCAGCAGGTAAACCAAAACTGTCAAACCCCATCGGGTGCAGTACGTTAAAACCTTTTAATCTTTTGTAACGGCTGTAAATATCCGAAGCGATGTATCCCAACGGGTGGCCCACATGCAGCCCTGCACCACTGGGGTAAGGGAACATATCCAACACATAATATTTAGGCTTGTCGCTGTTATTGGAAACCTTGTACCTGTTGTTATCCTTCCAGTTGTCCTGCCATTTTTTTTCAATCTCGTTAAATTGGTATTCCATTGTTCTGATTTTTGGGCCAGGCCGTATTGCTACTATTTGGCTTCATTGGCGTCGCACTCTTCAACTGTGGTAATGTTGTTGGGCAACGTTCTCTGAAGCTTTTATCACCAGGCCCTCCTGATTTTGCTGTGAAAGAAAAGTTATTTAAACGCTGCAAAGATTGTTTTTATCGTAGTAAAAATATATTTGCAACATACTTTTTGTGAGGGGCAAAAGTAATGCAAAGCAGCTAAAAACCTTTACTTTTGCGGCAAATGAAATAGTCTGAACGGGGATTTAAAAAGATTTGTTTGATTAAAAGGATTTGCTCAGTTTGAGTGCTTCTCAATCTTCCTAATCTTTTTAATCCACCAAAATCATTGTTCAGACAAACAATCATTACAGTAAACCAAACCCAGTATGTCCCAATTCGGAAAATCATCTGCAAAGCGTAGTAAACCTTCTTATGGATATGCCATCATTGGTGTGGCATTGGTATTGTTTCTTTTTGGCATCGTAGGCTGGTTGTTTTTAAACCTGAAAAAGTCCGGTGAGATGTTCAGGGAAAATATCCAGGTGCATGCCTGGATAGCGCCTACCGCCAAGAAACCACAGATCGATTCTTTACAACGCTATATCACCAGCCTGCCTTACGTAAGAACGGCAGAATATGTTACCCGGGAAAAAGCAGTAGAGAAATGGAATGCAGAAAATGACAGCTCCTGGAAAAAATTTATTACCAATAATCCCCTGCCGGAAAGTATTGACTTTTATGTAAAGGCGGATTACATGAACAAAGACAGCCTGTTATTATTGAGCAATTTCCTCGACTCTAATTATGCAGATATTATGTCTGAGTTTCAGTATCCAAGGGAAACAGTGGGATATGTAAGCTCTTATACTAAATACATTGCTGCAGGCATTTTAGCATTTGCCATTATCCTTTCAATTATTGTGATTATTTCCATCGATAACACCATTCGTTTAGCGATGTACAGCAACCGTTTTTTAATAAAAACCATGCAGATGGTTGGTGCCACCCGGAATTTCATCACCCGTCCGCTGGATATCAGGGCTGTTATTAACGGGCTCATCTCTGCTGTGCTGGCAATTGTAGCAGTATTTATATTTATACTGGCGGTGGAAAAATTTGTACCGTGGCTCCGCCTGCTGAGGGATGGCTATAATATGGCGATGATCATCGGGGGCATACTGGTGCTGGGTGTTATCATTTCTTTACTCAGCACACACCGTTCCGTAATAAAATACCTCCAGATGAAGCTGGACGACCTCTATTAACAGCGACTTAGCCAACAGTTTAAAAATATTTAGTTTATTTGCACAAAAATTTGAAACAATGAGTATCGATAAAAAACAGCAGCCATCAGTAAATCCTTTGTTCAACAAAGAAAACTATATGTGGATGCTGGCGGGCCTGGTGGTAATGGCGTTGGGTTTCTTTTTAATGGCTGGCGGTAAAAGTGCCGATCCAACAAAGTTCAATGATAATGAAGTGTACAGCACCACCCGTATTACCATTGCTCCCATTTTAATTATGGCAGGTTTCATAATAGAGATTTTTGCAATTATGAAAAAGCCAAAGACTAAGTAATCGTTTTAAATAATTATTATGTTATGGATGCGATGTAATTCACGTCGCATTTTTCTTTTTCTTAGTACTCAATATGAGCATTTTTCAAGCCATCATCATCGCCATTATAGAAGGGCTCACAGAATTCCTTCCCATTTCTTCCACTGCCCACATGAAGTATGCTCACCCGTTGCTGGGCATTACGGCATCTCCTTTTAATGATATGTTTGAAGTGGTGATACAGCTGGCCGCCATTTTAGCGGTGGTATTTATTTACTGGAAAAAGTTCTTCGACTTTAAAAAATTCAATTTTTACATCAAGTTGCTTATTGCTGTAATACCATCATTAATTGCAGGGTTGTTTTTGAAAAAATATATTGATGAAGCATTAGGCAGCCTGAGTTTTATTGCATGGGTAATGGTTGCCGGTGGTGTGGTGTTGCTATTTATTGATAATATATTCAATCACCCGGTAATTGAATCGGAAGATGCAGTAAGCAACAAAACTGCTTTTGCCATTGGCTGTGGGCAGGTGCTGGCCATTATTTTTCCTGGCTTAAGCCGGAGTGCAGCCACTATCATTACCGGTATGAGCCAAAAGCTTAGCAGGCATGAGGCTGCAGAATTTTCTTTTTTCCTGGCAGTGCCTACTATGTTTGCGGCCTCTGCCAAAAGTTTTTTTGATACTTATACGGAGCATCCGGAAGTGCTGGATAAATCCAACCTGCTCACTTTGCTCATTGGCAGCGGGGTCGCCTTCATCGTTTCCATCCTGGCCATCAAATTCTTTATTGACTTCTTAAAAAAACATGGATTCAGGGTTTGGGGTATTTACCGCATTGTTGCCGGCATCATCATGTTACTGCTTATCTGGTTTGGGATTATCCACCAATAATATATGCGTTTCAATACCGCACAGGGTTGCCAACCTTCTGCCTGCTGAAATTGTTTCAAGGGATTCCGGCAAAAGGTTGGCAACCCTTGATAGGGCTGTTAAATAATTTTCATTAATTTCAGCAACCTTAATCAACCAGATTTAGCAACCAAAAAATTATTTCTTGTAATGCAGACTGCTTCCAAAAAAGTCATCAACGGCTGGGCCATGTACGATTGGGCCAATTCGGTTTATAATTTGGTTATCACCACTACTTTTTTCCCGGCGTATTATGCAGCTGTTACCGGGCTCAAAAATTTTCCTGACGGACTCACCTTTTTAGGGCGCCACTTTGTAAATACAGAACTGAAAGATTATGTGCTGGCATTTGGATTTTTGGTAATAGCCTGTCTCTCTCCCATCCTGTCTTCTATTGCAGATTACAAGGGGAATAAGAAAAATTTCATGCGGTTCTTTTGCTACATGGGGGCAGTAAGCTGCACACTGCTTTTTTTCTTTGATAAAGATCATGTAACGCTGGGGCTGCTGTGTTTTATGTTTGCCGGCATTGGTTTTTATGGCAGCCAGGTTTTTTATAATTCCTATTTACCCGAGATAGCATCAGAAAAAGATATGGACAGGATCAGTGCCAAAGGATACACCATGGGATATATCGGCAGCGTATTGATGCAGTTGGTGGGTTTTGCTTTAGTAATGCTGATGGAAGATAAGGGGCTTGCACTCACCATCACTTTTTTACTGGTGGGCATCTGGTGGGTAAGCTTTGCACAGATCACTTTTAACAGGCTGCCCATTAGCCCAAAGAGCGAACGGAAAGCTAAAAAGCATGTGCTGGTAAATGGGTTTCATGAGTTGCAATTGGTTTGGCACCAGGTAATAAAAATGCCAGTGCTGAAACGTTTTTTATCGGCCTTCTTTTTTTACAGCATGGGGGTGCAAACGGTAATGTTGGTGGCAATTGATTTTGGTATCAAAGAATTAAAATTGGAAGATCAAAAACTGATCATTACTGCTGTAATCATTCAACTGGTGGCGATTGCAGGAGCATTGGCCATGTCCAGGTTGTCTGCAAAATATGGTAACATCAGGGTATTGATATTTACCGTGTTGCTGTGGATAGGTGTTTGTATTGCCGGGTATTTTACTACTACAGAAATGCACTTTTATATCATCGCTTCGCTGGTAGGACTGGTAATGGGAGGCATACAATCCCTCAGCCGTTCCACTTATTCCAAGTTGATGCCGGAAACAAAAGACACGGCCTCATTTTTTAGTTTTTATGATGTAACAGAAAAACTGGCTATCGTAATTGGCTTGTTTAGTTTTGGTTTGATTGAAGGCATTACGCATAGCATGCGTAATTCTTTGTTGGCACTGATTGTGTTTTTTATTCTTGGCTTATTGATGCTGCTGGCGACAGCGGTGGCACAAAAAAATAAGGCTGTTTATGATTAATTTTGGATCATGAAATTATATTCTATCAATACCGGTTATTTTAAATTAGATGGCGGCGCCATGTTTGGCGTGGTGCCCAAAAGCATCTGGAACAAACTGAATACTGCAGATGAAAATAATTTATGCAGCTGGGCCTTGCGTTGTTTATTGATAGAAGATGAAGGCAGACTGATTTTGATTGATACCGGCATGGGAGATAAACAGGATGCCAAATTTTTCGGACATTATTTTTTACATGGAGATGATACACTGGGTAGATCTTTAGCTCAGCATGGCTTTACTAAAGATGATATTACCGATGTATTTTTAACACACCTTCATTTTGATCATTGTGGCGGCAGCATTGTAAAAGAAGGAGACAAACTGGTTCCTGCATTTAAGAATGCCACTTACTGGAGTAACGAAAAACACTGGCAATGGGCCACTCAACCAAACGACCGGGAAAAGGCAAGTTTTTTAAGAGAAAATATTTTACCGATACAGGAAAGTGGTCAATTGAAATTTTTGGATGTGAGTGGTGAGTTGTCAGTTGTGAGTTTGGGCTCTCCAAATATTAATGTACTTCCTGTTCACCACTCACCACTCACTACTCACCTTTCTTTTTTTACTGTCAACGGCCATACCGATGCAATGATGCTGCCGGTAATTAATTACAATGGCAAAACAATTGTGTACATGGCAGATCTGTTGCCTTCGGCTTCACATATTCCATTGCCTTATGTAATGGGTTATGATATGTTTCCGCTTACCACCTTGAACGAAAAGAAAGCATTTCTTACAGCTGCACTGGAAAAAAATTACATCCTGTTTTTTGAGCATGATCCGGCAAATGAATGCTGCAACCTGGAGATGACCATTAAAGGTATTCGCCCTAAAGATTTTTTTAAATTAAGTGAGGTGTAAATTATCTCAGCCCCATCAGGGAGGTTAACGGATAACGCAGGTTCTTATACCCATACATATCCACTTTAATGCTTCCCACTGCAATGGGGCTTTCCACCCGTAAGATCAGGTGATTGGGGTCATCACTTACCCAGGCAGTCATTTTTTCACCACCTTCAAAAATGGTTCCTTTTATTAACAAGGGGCTGAACTTGATAGCCCTGAATTTCCCATACCGGGTCTTTACGGTTTCTTTACCGAGGTAGCGGATATACAGGTGATACACTTCATCATCTAAAAACATATCAAAAGGAATTTTATCACCAGCTTTGTATTTATCAAAATTGATATTACGGGCATAGTACATAGAACTCATTACATCCTGTATGCAGTTAGGCGTTTTAAAAACACCATTGGTGCTAACCGCTGTTCCGGCAGTATGATTAAAAGTAACGTTGTTGTATATCTTGTAGCCGCCTTCATCCACATTGCGGATAAATTTGACGGGTTGCATACTGGAAGTATCTATGTACGTTTCATACCGGTCTCTTACTTTAAAAAAGTTATCAAAGAAAGGATAGGTCTTTCCCTCACCCACACAATGATAAGTGGGTTTACCGTTAAATCTTTCCAGGCTGGTGGTAAAAGTAGCTTCCCCTGCGCCGATGTACATCCCCACGGTGTTGTAGAAAACTTTCATGGTAACAATTTCACCCTCATTAAAGGCTGTATTCCTGATACCACAAAACAGGTCATCCGTTTGATGGGTTTCAAACGATGACAAAATAAATATGAGTATTGATAAAGTAATGATCTTATTCATTCTTTTCTTTTATAATTTTTGTTCCCAGTATCAGCAGGCTGCCTATAATAGCCGGCACTACCAGGTTGATCAGCCAGATGCCAAGTGCCGCTGCACCAACCCCCAATTCGTTAACGGTATAATATTTTAATATTGCCCAGCTGGCCGTTACTCTTACCGGCAATTCAATAAATCCAATCGTTGGTGCCAGTGCCATCACCAGGTAAAAAACACTGATGAGCCAAAAGCAGGTGATCACATTTATTTGCACCTGCATTACCTGCAGCAGCAAAATATACTGAATGATAAACACCAGGTAGCGGAAAAACGACAATGATAAAATACGCAACAGTTGTTTGTAATCAAACTCATCCAGTACCCTGATATGTTTTACCACCCTGTTAAATGCCGGAACTTTTTCCAGCATTCTCACCAACCAGCCAAGCCTTATATAAAATAACAGCAAAACAATCGTAATGGTTACACTCATGTAAATCAATACGTCACCCCAAAACTCCGGTAAAACGGACAAACCTCCCGCCTGATTGTGTGAAATATATCTTAAAAAAACCAATCCTGCACTGCCAATCAGCATTGTGACCAGTAATTGGCTAATACTTCCTGCTATGGTTAGAGAAATGGCTTTTATACGGTTACCTTCTTCTAAATTTAATACCCTGCCAGCATATTCACCCACCCTGTTAGGCGTAAGCATGGTAATACTGCAGCCGGATAACACGGATTTAAATGCACTTAAAAAGGAGAACCGCTGCAAATGTTGCACTAACACCTGCCATTTTCTTGATTCAATCCCCCAGTTTACCGGCAACAGCAAAACTACCAGCCAAAATGCAGGTTGCTGCCAGCTGCTGCTGATCTGGTGCCAGCGCTGTGTTAGATCGGGCTGGTTTTTTACCTGGCTGTACAGGCTCCACGAAAGCAAGATGAATAATGCCGGGCCTAAAAAATAGTTGAGTAATATTTTAATATTTTTGTTCAAACAGGTGGTAATTTTTGGTACCGGCATTTATACTTTTATCAACATCGTTGTGTCACTCACTTTTACTTTCACAGCTGTATACAGCAGGGCTGCGGAAGTTTAGTCATACGATTGCAGGAATTTTAAATACAGCTTACTTTTACAATGATACTTTAAATACCTTCATCCACAAAGCACAGAATAATTTTGCATACAGAATCAACCATCATTTTAGGCATCGATCCCGGCACCGTGGTAATGGGATATGGATTGATAGAGGTAACCGGCAGCAAATTAAAACTACTGGAACTGGACGTTTTAAAACCTGGCAAAGTGGATGACCCCTACAAAAAGCTGCAGCTTATTTACAATACCGTAAGCGGACTGATCATTAAATACAAGCCCAACGTCTTTGCCATTGAAGCGCCATTCTTTGGAAAAAATGTGCAGAGTATGCTTAAACTGGGCAGGGCTCAGGGTGTAGCCATTGCAGCCGCTATGCGGCATGGACTGGATGTAACGGAGTACTCTCCAAAAAAAGTAAAGCAATCTGTAACAGGTAATGGCAACGCCAGCAAAGAGCAGGTACTGAAAATGCTGCAAACTATGCTCAACTTTAAGGAAGACCCTAAATATTTTGATGCATCCGATGCTTTGGCGGTGGCCGTATGTCACCATTTGCAATCTAACTCTGTATTAAAAACCTCAGGCCCCAAAGCAAAAGGCTGGGAAGATTTCATCAATAAAAATCCCGGCAGGATTCAAAAAAAGTAGCAGAGCAAATCCATATATCAGTTTTCGATTTATCTTTTATATTTTGTGCTGCAATGATCTTAGTTTTCAGCGATACCGATTCTCCCCGTTTGCAGTATACCTGTTCTTTTATTTTTAAAGAATTGATAGGTGAGGAATTCAGCATTACCGGTAATGAAGATGAATTCAAAAGTTTTGATGGGATTAAGATAAATTACAGTGCGGATAAAATAACTGATACTGAATTTTCGATACCCAACTGCGGATTGTTATTTGAAAATGATATTCACTCACAGAACATACATTGTTTTGAATACAACGGATACAAAGCATTTTTTAAGGGCGCAGGAGAGGATTTTCCCTTTGATATTTTTTCTGCTACTTTTTATTTACTCAGCCGCTACGAAGAATATTTACCGCATACAAAAGACATGTATGGCAGATATGCCCATGAAAATTCACTGGCTTTTAAGGAAGGTTTTTTGCAATTTCCCCTGATTAATATTTGGGTAAATGATTTTGCAAAGTCATTAAAACTGAAGTTCCCCATTATCAATTTTCAATTTTCAATTTTCAATTTCATCCCTACCTACGATATCGACATCGCTTATTCATTTAAACAAAAAGGACTGCTGAGAAACCTTGGCGGCTTTTTAAAATCGCCATCATTTGAAAGGATAAAAGTGTTAGCAGGTCTGCAGCAAGATCCTTTTGATTCTTATGAGTGGCTGAATGCATTGCACCAACAATACAAACTGCAGCCCATTTATTTTTTTCTGCTAGCGCAAAAAAATGGTTTGTATGATAAAAATATTTTGCCGCATAAACATGCACTGCAACTGCTGATAAAAAAACATGCGGATAAATATCCCACGGGTATTCACCCCAGTTGGCAGAGTGGCGATAATTTTTTATTGATGAAGCAGGAGAAAAAATTGTTACAGGAGATCATTGATAAACCTGTCACCCAATCAAGGCAACATTATATCCGCTTTAGTTTACCGCATGGTTACCGCAGGTTGATGGAAGCAGGCATCACAGATGATTATTCCATGGGATACGGCAGCATCAATGGATTCAGGGCATCGGTAGCTACATCATTTTACTGGTACGATCTTGAAAGTGAAAAGCAGACCAGTCTTCGTATCCATCCAATTTGTTTTATGGAAGCCAATTCTTTTTACGAACAGCATTTTACTCCGCAGCAAGCTTATGATGAATTGATGCATTATTACAAACTATGTAAAGAAGTTAACGGCACACTCATCACTATCTGGCACAATAATTTTTTTGGAACAGACAAACAATTTTCAGGCTGGAAAGAAGTGTATGAACAATTTATTGCTCAGGTTCAGCAATGATCTCTTCTTTAGGTTTTTTCATACTGTAGTTTACCAGGAAAACTCCAAGCAACGTTACAATTGCTCCCCACAGGATATTGATGTTTAATTTTTCATTCAGTAAAAAACCTGCCACTAACATAGCTACCAGCGGATTAAAATATGCGTACAAAGAAAAAAGTGCGGCAGGCAGTTTTTTCATTGAATAAACAAAGGCAGCAAAACTTATTAGTGAACCGGCTATCACCAAATAGGCAATCGCCATCCATGCTTTAAAAGGAATATCCTGAACAGGTATGTTGGTTTTGGATGCCAGCGATATTAAATACAATATACCCGAGCTGATCAGCATCTGCCAGCCAATAGCATAATAGGGATCCACCTTTAATTTGTTACGGGCAATGATAATGGTGCCGGCACTCCAGGATAACATGGCACCTGCTGAAAGCACCAAACCAAAATAAAAGCCATCTGGCCTGCTGCCATGAAAAGCATTTTCATAAAATACAATACCGGTGCCGCCAATACCCAGTAATAAGCCAATGAACGTAAGAACAGAAACATCCTTATTGTTAAAAAATACCATTTCAATAATTACCACACTCAACGGGTAAAGTGCACCAATCAAAGAGCTTAAGCCAGTAGGAATATATTTAAGGCTCCAGGTGCTTAATCCATTTGCACCCACAAACATCAGTATCCCCATCACCACCAGTAATGCAAATTGTTTTGCATTGGGTAAGGGTAATTTTTTGTAGAGCATAAAGAACAATATAAAACAGATGCCGCCCAGGAACTGGCGTATGGAAGCCATTTGGAATGCCGGCATTTGCGACACGCCAACCTTACTTGCCACCCACGTGGTACCCCAAAGAATACTGGTGGTGGCCAGGGCAAGATAACCGCCTGATCTGTTGTTTTGATTGCTCAATGGCTATGATGAATGTTAGATTATGATGAGTCACTCCAAGGAGTGGCTCACCAGGAAAATTGCTGTTAGTGTTTAAAGTGGCGCAAACCCGTGATCACCATTGCCAGGTTATTATCCTTGCAATATTGAATGGAATCATTATCACGAATGGAACCTCCCGGTTGAATAAAGGATGTGATTCCTGCTGCATGTGCAATCTTAACACAATCGTCAAAAGGGAAAAATGCATCGCTTGCCAGTACCGCCCCGGTCAAATCAAAATTAAACTGCTTTGCTTTTTCTATTGAATGACGCAGTGAATCCACCCTTGATGTTTGTCCGCAGCCTTTACCAATGAGCTGTTTATTTTTTACCAATGCAATGGAATTGCTTTTTAAATGTTTGCACAAAATATTTGCAAAAGCCAAGTCTTCTTTTTCTGCTGCAGTAGTTTCCCTGCCGCCGGTTTCTTTCCATTCTGTGTAATTACCCACATCATTTTGTTGGGTAAGTAATCCGTTCAGCACACTTTTATATTGGGAAGCAGGAGCCAAATAAGTAGCTTTCATTTGCAGCAGTATCCTGTTCTTTTTTGATTTTAGTACCACCAGTGCATCTTCATCAAAAGATGGAGCGATCAATACTTCAAAAAATATTTCACTGATAGCATCGGCTGTTGCCTTGTCTATTGTTTTGTTGGTAACCAGCACACCACCAAAAGCACTTTCAGGATCACCAGCCAGTGCCGTATCCCAGGCTTCTTTTACGGTAGATCTTACTGCGGTGCCGCATACATTGGTATGTTTGATGATGGCAAAAACCGCATTGGCTTCTTCCTTAAATTCCGTAATGATTTGTATGACTGCATCTACGTCAACCAAATTATTATACGATAATTCTTTGCCATGCAGTTTATCAAATACTTCTTCCTGGTTGCCGTAAAAGATACCTTGCTGGTGAGGGTTCTCTCCATATCTCAGTACACTCTTTTCTTTATTAAATGGATTAACAAAAGCAGTTTGATTAAAATAATTAGAGATCGCCAAGTCATAACCGGTGCACACATCAAATGCTTTGATGGCAAATGTTCTTCTTTGTTCCAAAGATGTTTCTCCCTGCTGGTCCTTTAAAATTTGCTCCAGTAATGCATAATCTTTTTTTGCAGCCACCACCACTACATCCTTGTGATTTTTTGCAGCGCCACGGATCATACTTGGTCCGCCGATGTCAATCTTTTCGATGATTAAGGCCTCCTCTAAATCTCCTCCGGTGGAGGAGACTTTAAGCATTTGATCTGCTACTGTTTCTTCAAATGGATAGAGGTCAACAATCACCAGGTCAATTTCAGGAATGTTATATTGTTTCATTTCAGCTACATGCTGGGCATCATCCCTTTTTCCTAAAATGCCGCCAAAAACAGATGGATGCAATGTTTTAACCCTGCCTCCTAAAATGGAAGGATAAGTGGTTAAAGATTCCACCGGAACGCAGGGAACATATAATTCTTCAATAAATTTTTGTGTGCCACCTGTAGAATATATGGTAACGCCTAACTGGTGCAACTGCTGAATGATATTTTCCAATCCATCTTTATAAAAAACAGAGATGAGTGCTGATTTGATTTTTTTGTTCATGTACTGGTGCTGCCGGGTGGCAGTATTTAAAAGTTATTAATAAAATAAGGGCTATTCAACGTCCAGAACAAAAGCGCCCTGTTCGGGTATTGAATGGTGGCGCAAATTTAGTTTATCGCAATCTTCTTTCCATTTGCCAATTTTCCACAAACTATTAGACGCATCAAAAACAACTGTTTTACAATTAAAAATCTTTGCCAGGTCGGGAATATAGAGTTTGGGGCTTTTAGAAATTACAATGAGATCAATATCAATTTTTGAAGCCGGTGGTTCTATTGAAATGGGTTCATCAATCAGCAATGCCTTTATCTTACCAAACTGCACAAACTTTCCAAAACGGAAAACTCCCTGAACTGAATCGGTCCTTATATTCAATTGCAGGGCTATCCTGCCGGGTTTCAGATGGAAATTCTGCAACAGGCCATCCTCCAGTAATACACTGTCCCCAATAAACTGGTAATTATTGCCACTGACAAGATCGATGGCCCTGTGTTGTGGCACATTATATACAATGATCTTTTGCTGGCTCTGAACCTGCCAGCTAATGATACTATGCGTTAAAACAAAACCTGCCAAACAGATCAGTGAATACCGCAGCAACTGTTTGTTTTTATTTAATAGCCATGCTGTCATTAAAACCACCACCGCATATAGCAGCCATGTGCTGGGCACATTGGCAGGAATTTTATCCCACACTGCAAAAGGCAATTCATTGATGTTGATAATAATTTTATTCATCAGCCAAACCAATGCTCCTGTGATCTTACCAAGATATGGCCCCACGAAAGGTATCCATGAAAATGCCACCAGGAATATTTCTGCATACAAAATGATAGTGGATAGTGGTACCGCAACCAGGTTGGTAATTAAAAACAATAAAGGGAACTGGTGGAAATAATAAATACAAACCGGGAAGGTGAGTACCTGTGCAGCTGTAGTAACCGCTATCATTTTCCAAACATAATCAACGTATTTATTTTTAATGTAAACAAGGTTATAAATGGGCTTTTGAAAAATCACAATGCCTACCACAGCAAGATAGCTTAGCTGAAATCCCACATCCCACAAATAATAAGGATTGTAGCAAAGCATAACAAAAGCAGATGCAGCCAGCGAATTGAAAATGGAAGACTCTTTGAAAAATGTTCTGCCAACGGTAATGAAAGAAAACATTACTGCAGAACGCAGCACAGATGCCGAACCACCTGTAAGCAAAGAGAACAACCAAAGGCAGGAAAGTATCAATACCACCTGCAGCCATTTGGATTTGTTGATGCCGGGAATCTTTGAAAATAAAAATACCAGCATCACATAGATCAGTCCCAGGTGCATACCTGAGATAGCAATAATATGTACCACGCCGGTATTGCTGTACGCCTGCACTAAGTCTTTATCCAGATCATTGGTGTAGCCAATCAGTAATGCTTCTGCAATACCCAGTTCATCCTTACCACTGCTGATATTTTTTTGCAATATGGACAGTATGTTTTCTCTTGCTGTAAAGATGAATTGTTTGAAACCGTTGATATTTTTATCATCCAGTTTTACCCAGTCCTTTTCTTTTAAAAATGCATTGTGAAAGGTTTGCTGAAAGGCAGCATAACGCTGGTAATTAAAAGCACCGGGGTTACCGCTGTTTTTAATTAGCTGTAACTTTTTATTGATAAGGATCTGATCTCCATAATGCAGTTGATTGACGGAACTGTCTTTTGAAAAGTAAAGCAGCAATTTTCCTTTGCATGTGATAATAGAATCATTTGTCAGCACTGCTTCCACTATTGCATCTGCCTTGTAAGACTTTGTTTTTCCCACCACCGGCTCATTGATGGTGGCGATGATGTAACTGCTGTCTGTATAAAAATTTCCATACCAGTTTTCGTTATGACGGACATCTTTTTGCCAACTTAACAAGGCACCGGCAGCCAGCCATAATAAATTGATAGCAACTCCCCGTATTGGGAATACCTTGAATTTTACAGCATCGGGTAGAAATGAAAACAGCAGGAAAGAAATGGTAAAACAAGCAATGCCAATAAGAATTGGGAACAATGGAATTTGCAAATACCACTGTAGCAATATACCAGCAATCAGTGGCGGCAGTATCCGAAGAAAGGGAGCTGTTTTCCAGATGGGTATATCAGGTGGTTTTGACATGAAATCAAATTAAGAAAAAATCTTAATAAGTTATAAGTCATTTTTAACAGCCAAAATTTTTGCCACGAATTACACGAATTTTCACTAATGATTTTCATGTAATTCGTGGCCTTATTATTTAAGGGAATTATTTACTCAAATGCATACTCCGCTCCTTATACAACTGCCTGAAATAAGGATCTCTCAAGTCTTTAATGAAACGAATTGCTTCACCAGTACTCTTCATCTCTGGTCCTAATTCTTTGTTTACGCCAGGGAATTTATTAAAAGAGAAAACAGGTTCTTTTATAGCAAACCCAGTAAGTTTCTTTTCAAAAGTAAAATCTTTCAATTTGTTTACACCGATCATGATCTTGGTGGCCACATTCAAATAAGGTATTTGATAAGCCTTGGCAATAAACGGTGTGGTACGGCTGGCCCTTGGGTTGGCTTCAATTACAAATACGTTACCATCTTTTATTGCAAACTGGATATTGATCAGTCCTTTGATATTTAAAGCCCTTCCAATTTTTTCAGCATACTCTTCCATGGTATGGACTATCAGTGGAGATAAATTAAATTGTGGTAATACGGCGTTACTGTCACCACTATGGATACCTGCCGGTTCAATATGTTCCATCACACCCATCACATGAAAATCATCACCATCAAAAATAGCATCGATCTCAGCTTCCTGGCAGCGGTCAAGGAAATGATCAATTAATATTTTATTACCGGGTAAATGTTTGATCAGGCTCAGTACACCTTTTTCAAGATCCTCGTCATTGATAACAATACGCATTCTTTGTCCGCCCAGCACATAACTTGGTCTGATCAAAACCGGGTAACCCACCTGCCTTGCCACTTCAATTGCTTCATCTGTATTGTAAGCAGTACCATAATTTGGATAAGGAATACCCAGCTCTTTCAGCATATCGCTAAAGCGGCCACGGTCTTCTGCAATATCCATACTGTCAAAGGAAGTTCCGATTATTTTTATGCCTTTTTCATGCAGGCGCTTGGCTAACTTCAAAGCTGTTTGTCCACCCAGCTGCACAATCACACCTTCTGGTTTTTCATGCTCCACTATTTCCCAAAGATGTTCCCAGAACACCGGTTCAAAATATAATTTATCAGCAATATCAAAATCAGTAGAAACGGTTTCAGGATTACAGTTCACCATGATGGCTTCATAGCCTGCTTCCTTTATCGCCAGCAAACCATGCACACAGCAGTAGTCAAATTCAATTCCCTGGCCAATCCTGTTTGGGCCGGAACCTAAAACGATAATTTTCTTTTTATTTGATACAAGACTCTCGTTCGATACGAGTTTTGCTTGTTCTCCCCCTTGAGGGGAGTTAGAGTGGGTCGGTTTGGCTTCAAAAGTTGAATAAAAATAAGGAGTCTTCGCCTCAAACTCAGCCGCACAGGTATCCACCATTTTAAAAACCCTGGTCAACCCCATCGCCTTTCTCCTTTCATAAATAGTTTCCGCATCTTCTTCTTTCATTATCCGTACAATCTGCTCATCGCTAAATCCTAAATGTTTTGCTTCCGTAAGTAAATCATCGGGCAATGTTTTCAGGTGATATTTAGCAATCTCTTTTTCGCAGTTGCAGATTTTTTGTATCTGGTAAATAAACCAGCGGTCGATACCAGTGCTTTCGCAAATACGTTTTACGCTGGCACCCGCCATCAGGGCATCTTTGATACGGAATATCCTGTCCCACTTAGGTATCTTGATGTATTCAATCAGGTCATCCGCTTTCATCAGGCTTTGGCCATAATAACCAAGCCCCAATGCATCGTTCTCCAGGCTCTGACAGGCTTTCTGAACTGCTTCCGCAAAACTTCTGCCGATCGCCATCACCTCCCCCACACTCTTCATCTGGAAACCCAGCGTATCGTTGGCGCCTTTGAATTTATCAAAGTTCCACCTTGGTATTTTAACGATCACATAATCCAGTGCCGGTTCAAAATAAGCTGAAGTGCTTTGGGTGATCTGGTTTTTTAATTCATCCAAATTGTAACCGATCGACAGCTTGGCAGCGATCTTTGCAATAGGGTAACCGGTAGCCTTACTTGCCAAAGCGGAGGAGCGGCTCACCCTTGGATTAATTTCCACTACTATTAGTTCTTCGGTGGTTGGCTCTAAAGCAAACTGCACATTACAACCACCGGCAAAATTGCCCAAATTACGCATTATCCGAATGGCGGTGTTCCGCATATTTTGAAAAGCCGTATCACTCAGTGTCATGGCCGGAGCAACTGTAATACTGTCGCCGGTATGCACACCCATCGGATCAAAATTTTCCACCGTACAAATAATGGCTACGTTATCAGCACTGTCTCTCAACAGTTCCAACTCATATTCTTTCCATCCCAGTACGGCTTTTTCTACCAGTACTTCGTGTGTGGGGCTTGCAGTTAGTGCCCTGTTCAGGGCTTCATCCAGTTCTTCTTTTTTAAAAACAATACCACCGCCGGTTCCGCCCAGTGTAAAGGAAGGACGCAGTACCAGTGGAAAACCAATATCCTGTGCAAATTCTTTACCTTCTAAAAAGGAGTTGGCAATATGTGCCGGGCACACTTTGATGCCCATCTCAATCATCCACAGCCTGAACTTTTCACGGTCCTCTGCTTTGTCAATGGCTTTAATATCCACGCCAATCAGCCTGACACCATATTTTTCCCAAACTCCCAGTTCATCCGCTTCTTTACACAGGTTCAGTGCTGTTTGTCCGCCCATGGTAGGCAGCACAGCATCTATGTTATTTTCTTCTAAAATTTGTTCAATACTTTCCACGGTAAGTGGCAGCAGGTACACCCGGTCGGCCATCATCGGGTCCGTCATGATGGTGGCGGGATTGCTGTTAATGAGGATCACTTTTACGCCTTCTTCCTTCAGGCTTCTTGCAGCCTGGGTGCCGGAGTAATCAAATTCACAAGCTTGTCCTATGATAATGGGGCCGGAGCCGATGATCAGTACTGAGGTAATGGAGTTGTCTTTTGGCATATTAAATCAAACGATGATTAAAAAAGTGCACGGTTTTTTTCCGAAGCGGCCAAAGGTAAAGAAAAATGGGGTTTTGTGTTGGGGTAATTTCAGATGTGGAGAAATGATGTTTATTTTTTTGTTTCAAGCGCAAGAATTTCTATTAGACTTCAGGTGCGTCGATTTCTTGTACAGTTTAACTGGTATCATCAGGTCACCAGGCTGATTTTTTGCTGCTCTCTGTAATTATTGAATTATAGTAAATGTTAATAAATCATTTAAATAATAAAACCCACTCCGGATGGTGGGTTTTATTATTTAAGAAAAGTGATAATTAAGAATGCACTTGTGCATGCTGATCCCTGAATTGCTTAATAGTGTCGTGAGCTATTCTAAGCTCAGCAAATTGTGTATTCAGCAATTGCCTAACATCAGATGACATTTCAGCATCTGAACCCAGGGCATCTTTATATGCCTTTAATGCTGCATCTTCACCACCTTCACAAGAATCCAGCACACTTTGACGGTCATCGCCTGTAAAAGTATCTTTTACACTCATCCATGCCCGGTAAATTTTACCAAGGTTAGTAGTGCCTGTTGCAATTTCACCTCCTAAATTTGCAACCAAGGCGGACAGTGCACTCTTGTATCCCTCACTTCTATCTGCCATTTTTCTAAATGTCGCTTTCAGACCAATGTCAGTAGCATCTACACTTACAATGGCTTTTTCATAACCGGCAATTCGGTCATTATTGATCTGAATAAGATCATTCAATACTTCTGTTAATTTTTCATTTGCTTTCATGATGTTTTCATTTTGGTGATTATTAAATTACTTGTTTGTTAAACTCATTCAGTAAGTGTCAACTAGCAGGCCAGTATTTTTAAATACTGGTTGTCAATAACATCCAAAAATGCTTGTAGAATTTGTTCCCGGTGATGGATATAAATTTTCACGTTAAGGGCAAGATAGACTGAGGTAAAAATATTTGCCAGGGAAAATAATAAAAGGTGATGAACAGTAAATAATTTATCCAGGATGATTTGGAGAACCTCTCTTACCGGTAAATTCAGATAATAAGAAAGCAGATTTTAATCTCTTATATATTCCAGCAATTTGTTTTCAGGTAAAATAAGGATGTGTTTCCCATCCATTTAAATGGCCTTATCTTCCATCTTTTCATTCATTATCCGGAAAACTGTTTCGTAGGTAGCGTCATTGTACGATGGTTTGAACGGGCTTCTTAAAATCTTCAACCTGCATTTACAAATGTTACAACCACCAGTTACTCAAAACCTCGGGCAGTTCAAATTTCTTTCCTGTTGCTTATTGAGTTTACCATTGGATGCTTCCCGTTGCCGGTCGTGATTTTTTCCGGGGCGGATAGTGAGTGCAAGATAGAGTCCACCATTCTGCATACTGTTTTTTGAAAATAAATTGGCGAGGTTATGCGTACCGAGTAAAACAGGCCCGGCCCTGAAGGCACCTCCCACCCACACCTGCTGCCGGGTATTCATCAGTACCGGAAGATAAGCACCGAACTTTTTTGTTTCCCACCGGGGAGTAAGTGCCAGCAAATTCATATCCTTTATGTACAAAGAATTTTTTGCTGCCAGCGATATCAGCGGTACGGTAATTTCTGCATTGATAAAAAAATTATTGGCCAGGCGCTGATCCACATTAATTACTAAACGGGTTGGCTTGTAAATAACAAAATCTCCAGCCAGGCCGGTGATATAACCAGCTATGGTGGCAAGGCTATCATTAAAATCATCCAGGTTTCTTACGCTGTTGAATTTATTCTCCAGTAAAGTATCGGTGATGCCTTCTTTACCTGCAGTGGCATAGCGACTCTTGCTGCTGTGTTGGTATTTGTTGCTGCCAACATCCATTAATGAAACACCGATCTTGGTGTTGTAAGCATAATCATTGTCCTCCTCATCATCATTTGACAACAGGATATATTCAATCCCAACATCTGCACTAACGCCGGTGTAGGTACTCTTAAGAAAAGCTTTCCTGTTAACAGCGCTTGTTTGATTACTGTCTACCAGATCAACATTGGAAGAATAACCATATTGCAGCGTGCCCTGTGTAAGTAAATAACCCATCACTCCATCTGCCCCGGGATCTTGCACATACTGTACACCTTGCGTTCTTCCATACCCTCCCGCCAGCGATTTATTTACTTTTATGGTTACACCGGCATTCAGCAACCGGTAACCATCATCAATAATGGTACGGGCATAACTGCCATACAATTCTGCCCAGGCACTACCGGCAGATTGAGCAGAAAGGGGTATATGTTGCAAATTGATGCTTAGATAATCAGCAAGGCTGTAAGCGGTATCCTGGTAGTTAGATTCACTGCTGGTGCCATACATATAACTGCGGAGATTGGCGCCAAAAGCAATCGCTGATTTTGTATTCAGGCTGAACCTTGCATTTAGTAAATGAATATCCTGGTTAGTAAATACAAACCTTTTTTTTATTCCGTTTGCTGCACTGATGGTTACGTTATTGGGAGAAGATAAAAGGGAATAATTTTTAATGGTAAAAGCATTGGTACTTTGTTTTAGCTGAACAGAAAACGGTGTAATATCCCATGCATAAGGCACATGCACAATGGAAGCCGGATTATTGCCCGGGCTCAAACTGCCTGCATACGAAGAACCATGAAGGGCCTGGTAATTTTGTGCCATTAAAAAATCTGACAACAGCAAAAAAGAAATAAAGAGGCAGCTTTTATACAATGGCATACAGCAGACTTTCAGTAGTATAATTACATTTTTTATAAGTGAAAAGATACGATAATATACAACAGGCATTTACTATTTGACGCCGTTCCGCTCTTAAGAATTTCTTAATATGCTATATTTGAAAATCAGCAGCAACGCTTTCCCATTCGCCATGAAAAAATACTTCTTTTTATTTTTTACATTATTTCCATTGTTCAGTTTTGGGCAAAAAAATATTCCCGTTGGGCAGGGCGTACTAAAAATTGATTTTGCAAAATTACCAACATTGCAGTTTTATTCAGATACCACCCTGGCGGCTCCATCTAAAACAATCAGCATTATAAAAAATCAGTCTGAAGAATACATCATTCAACATCAAACTGAAGCCAATGCATGGTTTAAACCGGAACAACTATTTTTTGAGTACGACATTTTTTTAATAAGGGTGGATACTATAATTGGTAGCTGGTTTAAAATAGTGGTCAGTTCTGAAACAGGAGAAATGCTCTGGACAAAAGCTGACACCGTAAAGCAATTTATCAAATGGCAAACCTTCCTGCTCACATCTATAAGTTCTATAAATAAAAATGATTTTAATCTTGACATAAAAACATTACCATCCGACAAAGGAACCACCATTAAAAAGATGGAGAGCACTGATTGCTTTAAAGTACTGGAAGTAAAAGGAGACTGGATAAAGATCAAAACAAATACAGAACTGGAATGCAGCGAAAGTAAGAAACCTGTAAAATCAGGATGGATCAGGTGGCGACAACATAACCGGCTCACCATTGGCTATGCACTCACTTCCTGATTTATCATCTCCAGTATCAATATAATGGCGTCATTAGATAATGCTTCCATCTCAGCCTGCTGACAATTCCAGAGTGCAAGGCCATCTCTTGCATGCAACAAACGTTCTTCCAGTTCAAATGCACCTTCAATTACAAAAGCAAAAGCAGCTGTGGTATTGTTTGAAAATGGTACCGTTGATTGTTGCCTTCCGCTTAATTTGGCAATATGAAACACCACTCCTGCTTCAAGCGCTGAAGAAATAAAATGATTTTTATGTTCATCCAGGTTAAATGAAAATTTTTGAAATGCGTTTCCGGAAAAAGCATTTTCTACTTTGATCCATAACTGCAAAAAATTCACCAGGTCATTTGCATAAGGATTGGTAATGGTGTAGCTGCTGCCTGCAGCTAACAGTACCGACTGCAGGCAACCGGCATCCGTAATACTGGTATTGCCGGTACTGTCCCTGTATTCAAAAGCGCCTACCACTGGCAGCAATATCAGTATTGAATTTTCCTCCACTCCCAGGTTCATACTTTTCCCCCCGGCCAGTATATCATCATTCAGCACATACAACCTGCTAACAGGAGTTTTGTATTTAGTTTGATAATTACCAAAATTGAATGTGGTAAAACTCCTGAACCATTCCAGTTGGGTAACACCTCTTTCATCAGATAAAAAAATCTTTGCCGCTTGTTCCATCTTTTTAAAATTGTTGTATTGAGCAAATACTTAAATAAGGCTGCAGGGTAAGCATATGGGTGAGCAATTCATTATTTTCTTTTTCATTGTTAATGTTCACCAACATCATACTGCCGATGGTATCAATCCAGTTAACCGGTTCAGAAAAAAAATTGATGGCCACTGTATGTTTTGATACATCTTTAATATCTGAGTTGATGATCTCAAAACGAAAGTTAATGAAAGGAAGAAATTGCCTGCCCAGTAAGTTAACCACATCCGGAATTTTTCCGTTGAGTTGCTGCACATAACCCAGCGCTGCACCACTTACTAAAAAATGCAATTGTTCTGCAGCTGCATTTTTTTGCAACATCTCACTAAAGCTGTTGACGCCTGCAATATTAAACCGCTGGCCCTGCATATTGAATTCAGTATAGCTATCTTCAAAAACCAACCGCTCCCAAGCTTTGGTTGAATTGCTGTCAATGATTTTCCGGTAACAAAAACGAATGGATCTGTTCATTGCTGGTTTAAAATTAAAAACTGCTTTATGCTGCTACCGGTATAGTGTGGGTTAAAGTGTAGCCTGCCGAAACACTGCCGGATACAGTGGCTATTTCAATGCCTGCTGTATCATCACTAAATATATTGTCGTTTGCATTATACGTGTAGCCACTCATACCTTTTGAATAACCGGTTGCAGTAGTATTTACCGTAACCACCGCACTACTGCTGCTTTCAGGAAAAGCGATCTGTGTTATTTTTAAAGAAGTGCCAGATGCATTGTATACATGCACATGAATATGAGTGGCCCTTCCGGAATACCAACCGGGGAATATACTGGTGAAAGTTACCAGGCCATTGGCATCTGTTACCTGGCGGCCACGTAAAAAATGTACCGCTGTATAATTTATACTCTGCATGCCTGTACCACCGTACTCGGAATAATAACCATCTTTATCACAATGCCAGATATCTACTATCGCATCCGCTATTGCAGCACAACTACTGTTCTTATTAACGATGCTGATGTTGACTGTAATTGGAACGCCGGTTCTGTCATCCACAATATTACTGCGGATATAAGAGGAAGGAACCTTGGTTGGAAACGGACCAGCTGTTTCTGTCGGTGCTTCTGTACAGGTGCCTCCATTTGTTCCATTAGTGCTGCCTGTTGTTGTGCCGGTTGCACTCACATCTTCTTTTTTACAGGATGATATCAGTGGTAACACCGTTACCAAACCCAGTGCACTTAAACCATTTCTTAAAAAATCTTTGCGTTCCATAGTTATTAGTTTTTGATGTTGAATAAAATAGTTGATTGGTTGATGAATGATGATGCGATCATAAACTATGCAATAAAAATATTGCCAGGCATGTTGTCAATACGTTAAGTATCGATGAAAGCAAAGGCTGTATCGACCAAATAAAATCAGGGGGCCCGCCTTAACACTTCTTTATGAATTTTAAAAACTCATTTCAATGAAAATCAATATCGGCAGGTGTTTGAATTGACTGAACAAAAAATAAAGAGAAGGGATAATATTTAACAGGTAAGCAGTGATAACAAAAAAGATACTCTAAAAAAATAAGTGCATTTAATACAACTATCATTTCCAGTAATCATATTGAATGTACTGTGCATTTTCATCTGCCACGGCTTTACCCAATAATTTACTGATCACATACAGCGACATATCAATACCTGCTGAAACACCTGCAGATAAAATAATGCGGCCATTATCCACCCATCTTTTTTCAGGAAATAAAGTAGTGTTCGGTGCGGCAGCCTGCATAGCTTCTACTGTTTTCCAGTGAGTGGTTGCTTCCAAGCCCTCGAGTAAACCTGCTTTGGCAAGTATCAAAGAACCGGTACAAACAGACAGCATTAGCTCTGCTGTTTTATTTTGTTCCTTCACCCAATTCAACAACACTTCGTTGTGCATTTCTTTGCGGCTGCCAAAAGCTGTACCATCTGCATGCATACCACCACCGCCGGGAATCAAAACAATATCTGGCTTTGGGCAATTGTGTAATAAATAATTGGATTGAATGAGTAAGTTATTCCTGGCGCTGATGTTTTCTTTTTCAGCAACCGTATAAACATTGAATGGCTTCTCACCTCCACTCCTCAATCCACAAACAGAAAATATTTCAAAGGGACCGGCAAAGTCCAGTACTTCCACATCATCAAAAATAAAAATGGCTACGTTACGCATAGGGTAAAATTAATGAGAACAGATGGACTACCGGCAATAAAAAATACCAGCTGTATCATTTTCTTTTTAGCTTAGCAATTGTATATGGTGTAATCACATTTCAACTATTCAACAAAATAAATCTCAGTGCTTCAAACTGTCTTTATAATTACTGCGGTGACATTAAGAATTTTTTCTAACCCATTGGCCAATGTTTTTCAAAAGCAACTCACTCACAAACATCATCATCCCTTACTCATCAATTTTTTAACCTACCTGCTGTTAGCCATCTTTTGTTTTTTTATTGCCTTTACTGTTAATTGGCAACAGTTGCCTTTTCAGTTTTGGTTATTTTCTGTTTTGGGAGGAATAGCCGGTGCCCTGGGGAATGGTTTTTTGGTAAGAGCTTTACATAAAGGCGATCTGTCTGTATTAGGCCCGGTGAACGCTTACAAATCAGTGGTGGGAATGATTGTGGGTATTTTTTTATTGGCAGAGATACCGAATGTATGGGGCCTGCTGGGTGTAATATTAATCGTGTATGGAAGCTATTTTGTTTTAGATACTACAGCAGAAAGATTTTCCTGGGCATTGTTGAAAAAGCCCGAAATACAGTTCCGTATCTGGGCAATGATATTAACTGCCATTGAAGCAGTTTTTATTAAAAGGATCATTCTGGCATCTTCCTCTATTGCTGCATTTATCAGCTGGTGCTGGTTTGGCGCTTTGTTCTCTTTTTTATTGTTGCTGGTTTATCAACTGAATATTAAAATGGAGATCAGCAAACTGAAATCAACAGACTTTAGCAAATACCTGATGCTGATTATCTGCATTGGCACCATGCAGTTTACCACTACCTATACTTTTGATCACCTGCCGGTGGGATATGCGTTATCGCTGTTCCAGCTTTCCATTGTTGTAACTGTGCTGCTGGGGCACCAAATTTTTAAAGAACAAAACATCCGCAAAAAATTATTGGGTTCCTTTATCAATGTCGTTTAAATAAGAATCGGCTACAGTGGCTTATAATTCATCGATTTTGGTTTTTGTTGTTTATGATTTCTGGGAAATTTTCTATTTGGCC
>JAYWII010000085.1:0-39743 GCA_043788995.1 Chitinophagaceae bacterium
AGGGGGTCAGTTTAAGCCGGTATCAGGGGGTCAATTTGAAATGGCCGAGGGGGGTTAGTTTGTTTTGGCGGGAGGGGGTCAATTTGCGTGGATTTTCCAATCGACCTTTGAAATGTTGAAAACCCTGCTATTTAATGTGTCAAAACTGAGCATAGGCTAAAGTCTGTCCGGAGGCCATATCCTGAAACCGGGAATAGGCTAAAGTTTGTCCGGGAGACATATCCCAAAATCAGGAATAGCCAAAAAGGCCTTCTACTAAGCCTAAATATCAACAACTACCAAAAAGAGATTTGTAATTGCTGCACTTACCACTAAAAATAATTTCTGAAAAATCTCTCTGAAAAAATACTTTTTTTGTCCTTTATGCAACATTGCAAAAAACAGCTTGTCACTAACAATATAAAATAACACTGCATTTTGAATAACGGTATAGCGGATGAGATTCATGAACTGGTAAAGCGCTGTAAAGCCGGCGATATGCTCGGGTACAAACAATTGTATCAGCGCTATGCCCAGGCCATGTATAACACCTGCTTACGCATTTTAAACAATGTACCTGAAGCAGAAGATGTGTTGCAGGAAAGTTTTACGGAGGCATTTAAAAATCTTCAAAGATTTGAGGAGCGGACAAGCTTTGGCGGATGGTTGAAACAAATCTGCATCAACCGATCCATTAACCAGTTAAAGAAACGCCGGGTGAGTTTTGTGGATGCAGAGCAGGCAGGCATACAGGAAATAGCTGCCGCACAGGCACAGGACGAATCAGACATCAGCATGAAAGTGGCAGCAGTTAAAAGCAGCATGATGAAGCTGCCGGACGGATACAGAACGGTGCTGAGTTTATACCTGCTGGAAGGTTACGACCATGAAGAGATCGCCGGGATTTTACAGGTAGCAGAGTCCACCGTACGAACGCAGTACATCCGGGCCAAACAAAAATTACTTCAACTATTAAACAAAGAATATGAGCAGGCTGGAAAAATTTATTAACGAGAACAGGGATGCATTTGATGATGACATTCCCTCTGATAAAGTATGGCAGGGAGTTGAAACTGCTGTCACTCAAAATAAAAAAGCTAAGCTGGTAAGTATTTCATCAAAACTTAAATGGGGGATAGCTGCGGCGGTTATTATTTTGACAGGCATTGGTATTTTTTTCAAGTTGCAGCAAAATACGACACCGCAACCGGGTCTTGTAAAAACCTCGGACAGCACTTCATCAACAGAACTTGCAGCAGTGGTACCCGAAGCATTGCCGGAGATGAACGAGTTCGCTAAACTAATTGCCCTGAAACAGGATGAATTAAAAAAGTTATCCAAAGAGCAGCCCGAACTGTATCAGAAATTTACAAAGGATATTAACCAATTGGACAGTACATACATCACCCTTAAAAAACAACTCAGCATTGCTCCTAATAAAGAGCTGCTGATAGAGGCGATGATTCAGAACCTGCAACTGCAGCTACAGGTGCTGAATCAGCAACTCCACATCATCAATCAAATTAAAAATTCAAAAAATGATAGTCATGACAAAAATGAAATTTTTATGTAGCCTTGCGCTGATTGCCGTTGCAACTACCGCTTTGGCACAAAGCGAAAAAGAAAAAAAAACGAAATATGAATTTGTAAAGACCAAATCAGTTAATAAAACCTACACAGTTTCAGCAACAGATAAACTAAACATTACAAATTCATTTGGTACAGTAGAAGTGCATACCTGGAATAAGAATGAAATAAAAGTGGATGTGTCAATAGAAGTCTCTTCCAATAAAGAGGCATTTGCACAAAAAATTATTGATGGCATTACCGTATCCAATAGCCAGGGTGGAAATGAAATCACTTTTAAGACAAAGATGGAGGGCAACAACAATTCAAAAGGAGAGAAGAGCAGTATGAGTGTTGACTACAGTGTTTATATGCCGGAATCTAATCCATTAAAATTATCTAATGAATTCGGTGCTACTATAGTGCCGGATATGAAAGGAACGGTGGAACTTACCAGTAAATTTGGTTCATTAATTACGGGTGTATTGTCGGATGTAAAAAGGATCAACGTGGAGTTTGGATCTACTACCATTGAAAGTATCAATAATGGAGATGTACATGTGAGCTATTCCAAAGCAACTTTACAAAAGGTGTCTGGCAATGTTAAACTCAACTTTGATTTTTGCGGTGGCGTAAAAGTAAATTTGGATAATAGTCTTACCGGCTTGGAATTGAACAGTTCTTATTCCACCATTAATCTTCGACCTTCTGCTAATTTGAGTGCCAATTATGTAGTGAACACCAGCTTTGGAAGTTTTAAAAATAGGTCAGGAATTAAATTCGATAGCGACAAGGATGATGAAGACGGGCCAAAATTTGATTTCAGGTACGAGGGTAAATCAGGCAACGGATCTGTACCAATTAAAATAAATGACAGCTTTGGAAAGATCATTTTGGGAGACGCAAGTCAGGAAGATATGGATGAGGAAAAAACTAAAAACAAAAAACGTAAAACAAGTTAATCTCACGCAGAGGGGCGGAGAACGCAGAGAAAGTCAATTACATTTTTTTCTCAGCGGCCTCTGCACCCAGCGTGCAAAAACACTTGAAGTATAGCCATAAAAATTCCCCCTGAAGAATCAGGGGGAATTTCTTTTAACCCTTAAAACAACCAACATGAATGATGTTGATATCTATACAACGTAAAATACGTAATAAGGTTGCAAATGGTTTACTTTTTATAAAATAAATTTATGTTAATGCTATATCCAGTACTTGCTGCATGGTTTTTACATAGTGAAATTTAATGCCGCTGATGAATGCGGGGTTGATTTCCACCACATCTTTTTCATTTTGCCAGCACATGATAATTTCTTTTAAACCAGCCCGTTTTGCAGCCAGCACCTTTTCTTTAATGCCTCCTACAGGCAATACCTGTCCACGAAGGGTAATTTCTCCAGTCATTGCCAGGTAAGGTTTTATCCTCCTGTTAGTAAAAGCGCTTGCCAATGCGGTCATCATGGTAATTCCAGCACTCGGGCCGTCCTTTGGCACCGCCCCTTCCGGAATATGGATGTGTACATTCTTTTTATTGAACATTTCAGGATCAATATCCAGCTTCCTTGCATTTACCTGCAGCCAGGTGTAAGCGGTGGAAGCGCTTTCTTTCATCACATTGCCCAGGTTACCTGTTAGTTTCAGTTCGCCCTTTCCATCGCTCAGGCTGGTTTCAATAAATAAAATATCCCCGCCCACATAGGTCCAGGCCAATCCAACAGCTACACCGGCCATGTTGGCCACCTTGTACATATCGTTACTGTACCTTGGTTTCCCTAAAATCTTCTCCAGGTCATTTTGCGAAAGGATAGATTTCAACTTGCCTTTGGTTGCATACTGCAGGGCGAGGTTACGCATAATGCCAGCCAGTTGCCTGTCTAAGTCTCTTACTCCACTTTCCCTTGTATAATCTTCTATTACTTTTTCCAGCACTTTGTCACTCACTATCAATTTCCGATCCTTCAACCCATGAGCATCTTTTTGCTTAGGTAACAAGTGGCGTTTTGCAATCTCAATTTTTTCTTCCACGGCATATCCGCTCAGGTCAATGATCTCCAGCCTGTCCCTTAATGCTGGTTGTATATCATTGATGTTATTGGCTGTGGCAATAAAAAGCACTTTGCTCAAGTCATATTCCAATTCCAGGTAATTATCGTAGAAGTTGTTATTTTGTTCAGGGTCCAGCACTTCCAGCAAAGCAGAAGAGGGGTCGCCCCGGTGATCACTTCCTACTTTATCTATTTCATCCAGGATCATTACAGGGTTGCTGCTTTTTATTTTTCGGATAGATTGGATGATCCGACCGGGCATAGCACCTATATAAGTTTTGCGATGTCCTCTTATTTCACTTTCATCATGCAATCCTCCAAGGCTTACTCTTACATATTTACGGGCAACAGCATGGGCAATACTTTTTCCAAGGCTGGTTTTACCAATACCGGGAGGGCCCACAAAACAAAGTATCGGGCTTTTCATATCGCCTTTTAATTTCAATACAGCAAGGTATTCCAGTATCCGCTCCTTTATCTTGTGCATGCCGTAATGATCGTTGTCCAGTATCTTTCTTGCTTTTTTCAGGTCGTAAGAATCCTCTGTATAATCCTGCCAGGGCAGGTCCAGCATTAGGTCCAGGTGATTATATACCACGGAATAATCTGGTGTGGTTGGGTGCATCCGCTCTAATTTTTCAATGCCTTTGGCAAACATTTCTTTAGCAGCAACAGGCCATTTTTTGCCTTCTGCCTTCTTTTGCATTTCCTTTACCTCAGCCACATTATCACCACCCAATTCTTCCTTGATGGCTTTCATCTGCTGCTGCAGAAAATATTCTCTTTGTTGTTTATCCAGTTCAGCACGGGTCTTATTCGTTACTTTATTTTTTAGTTCGGTGTACTGCAGTTCTGTGTGCATTAAATTCATCAGTAACTCAGCCCTTGCCTTAATATTGTTGATCACCAGCAGGCGTTGCTTGTCTTTAATATCACTATTGAGGTTACTGCTTACAAAATGTATCAGGAATGCAGGATTCTCAATATTTTTTAAAATGATCGCTGCTTCACTGGGCAGGTTGGGCGACATGCCTACAATTTGAGCCGCCAGGTCCTTGATACTGCCAACCAATGCATCAAAGTCTTTGTCATTCTTCAGTACTTCTTCATCAATAGTGGAAATTTTTGCTTTAAAATATGGATCATCTGTAGTGATCTCTTCTATTTTAAAACGTTTTTTTCCCTGTATGATAATAGTGGTACCGCCATCAGGCATCTTGATGAGTTTGGCAATTTTTGCAATTGTACCAATTTCTTCCAGGTCACTTACGGTGGGTTCTTCTATCGTACTGTCTTTTTGTGCTATTACGCCGATCAATTTGTCAGCCTTATATGCGTCGGTTACGGCTTTAATACTCTTATCCCGGCCTACCGTTATTGGTAATACCACTCCGGGAAAAAGCACCGTATTTCTTAATGGCAATAAGGGTAATTCGTCTGGAATGCTTTGCAGGTCATTATCTCCGGATTCATCTTCATTAAGTGGAATGATCGGCAAAAACTCCATTTCCTCTTCGGATCGTTGCATAAAAAAATGTTTACTCATAATTAGAATTCAAAATAAGGTCAAATTGTCAAAACTGCTATCATTTGACTGTTTTTTTGCTGGATACCTATATTGGCAAGTATAGTGCCGAAAGAAATTTATTGCACAAACATTTGATTTGCTGATTGCTTATAAAAAATTGCAGGGTATTTTTGCCGCCATGGATATTCAGTGCACAAATGAGGAATTGGAAATACTGGAAAAAATTTCAGCGGCAGCAGCAAATTTGCAGTTGCCGTGTTATCTCATTGGTGGTTTTGTAAGAGATAAGATCATTGGCAGGCCAACAAAAGATATTGATATTGTTTGTTTGGGTGATGGTATTGAATTGGCAGATGCGGTTGCAAAAAAATACTCTCCAAGACCTGAAGTGAGTTTTTTTAAAAATTTTGGTACGGCCCAGATAAAAACTGCCGAAATAGAAATTGAGTTTGTTGGTGCCAGAAAGGAAAGTTACCGCCATCACAGCAGAAAACCAGAGGTGGAACCCGGAACACTGGAAGATGATCAGAACAGGAGAGACTTTACCATTAATGCATTAGCGATCAGCCTGAATAAAGAGGACTTTGGAAAACTGATTGATCCTTTTAGTGGATTAAAAGATATAGAAAATCGTATTTTAAAAACACCTACGGAACCTGCCGCAACGTTTAGTGATGATCCGTTGCGAATGATGAGAGGCATCCGGTTTTCAACACAATTAAATTATACAATTGAAGAAAAAACTTTCACTGCCATTTGTGAAAATGCACACCGCATCAGCATTGTAAGCGGCGAAAGAATTGCAGATGAATTGAATAAGATATTGATCTGCCCAAAACCATCCATTGGTTTTGATTTGTTATATAAAAGTGGTTTACTAAAGATCATCTTTCCACAAATGGTGGAGCTGGCAGGCGCTGAATATATTGATGGCAAAGGGCACAAAGATAATTTTTATCACACCTTGCAGGTGGTTGATAATATTTGCATGCATACAGATGATCTATGGCTCCGGTGGGCTGCAGTGCTGCATGATATTGCAAAACCTGCCACCAAAAAATTTGAACCGGGTCATGGATGGACATTTCATGGCCATGAAATTTTAGGAGGAAGGATGGTACCCAAAATATTTGCAAAGCTCAAACTGCCACAGAATGAAAAAATGAAATTTGTAAGAAAGATGGTGGAGCTGCATCTGCGGCCTATCAGCCTTACAAAAGAAAACATTACGGATTCGGCTATACGCAGGTTACTGTTTGATGCCGGAGACGATTTTGATGCACTGATGACCTTGTGCAAAGCAGACATTACTTCCAAAAACAAACAGAAAGTAAAACTTTTTTTAGAAAACTTTGAACTGTTACAACAACGCTGTGCAGAAGTAGAAGAAAAAGACAGGTTGAGAAACTGGCAACCACCCATCACCGGTGAATTTATCATGGAAACTTTTAACCTCCAACCCAGCCGGATTGTAGGAGATTTGAAAAACGCCATCAGGGAAGCAATACTGGATGGTATTATACCCAATGAATATGATGCAGCTTATGCATATATGCTGGATAAGGCAAAGGAACTGGGCGTACACAATTAAGCATTGACAAAACTTTCTTACACATCATGTCTTATTTCTTATTACTAATTACTAATTTCGTTATATGGCAATTTTAAAATTCAGAATTTACTGGGAAGATGATGACAGTGTGTACAGGGATGTTGTGATACGTCACACATCAACATTTGAAGAACTGCACCATGCCGTTTTAAAAGCTTATGAGTTTGACAATAAACATAAAGCTACTTTTTATCGCAGCAATGATAACTGGTTAAGAGGGAGAGAGATTTCCTTAGAAAAGTATGCTGATAAAACTTACAAAGCTGATCCGCTCATCATGGGTGAAACTGCGCTTGGAACGGAGGTCAAAGATCCCAATCAGAAATTTATTTACGTTTACGATTTTAATAAATTTTGGACCTTCCGGGTGGAACTGATCAACGTAGATAAAGAAGAAAATAAAAAAATCACTTATCCTTCTTGCATACGTACAGAAGGTATTGCTCCTTCTCAATACGGTACCAAAGGTCTTGTAGACAGCCGCCTCGCAGAAATGGAAGAAAAATATGATCTTGCTCCAACAGCTTTATTAGATGGCTTCAGCCAGGAAGATGAGGACGGCAACGCAACAACTAGTGAGGAAGAAGAAGCTGGTACTGAAGAAGCTGAAGCTGGCGAAGAGTTTTAATTTCTCATAGTTTGTGCTGCTAAATAACGATAATCAAAAGAGTTCTTTACAAACTCAATGATCAATCCTTCTCAACATATTCCTGCCACAGCAGAAAAAAAAACATGCATCATTATTGTGGGCCCTACCGCTGCAGGTAAAACTGCAGTGGCTATTCAGTTGGCTCAATATTTTTCGACAGACATCATTTCCTGCGACAGCCGCCAGTGCTTTAAAGAATTGAATATTGGTGTGGCAAAACCATCCGAAAAGGAATTAAGTTTAGTAAAACACTATTTCATCAATTCTCATTCTATACATGACACTGTAAATGCTGCTGTGTTTGAAACCTATTCACTGGAAAAAATCAATCAAATATTTCATCAGCATAATATTGCAGTAATGGTGGGTGGCACCGGTTTGTATGTAAAAGCATTTTGCGATGGAATGGATGATATGCCGGAGATTGATGAAAGCATCCATAAAAGTATAAATGAAGATTACCAACAACAGGGACTTATATGGTTGCAGGAACAGGTAAAAGAAAATGATCCTTTGTTTTTTAGTAAAGGAGAAATACAAAACCCACACCGGTTACTACGTGCCCTTGAAGTAAAATTATCCACCGGTAAATCGATCATCGAATTTCAAACAAAACAAAAAAAGAAAAGAAATTTTAATATTATCAAAATTGGGTTGGAATTACCGAGACCTGAACTCACCGAAAGGATCAACAGGAGAGTAGACATCATGATGCAGGATGGTCTTTTAGAAGAAGTAAAAACTTTATTACCATACCAATACCTGAATGCATTACAAACAGTAGGGTACCGGGAACTTTTTGCTTATTTAAATGGGGCTGTTTCGCTGCAGGATGCAGTTACTTCCATAAAAATAAATACCCGTCAATATGCAAAACGGCAAATGACCTGGTTTAAAAAAGATACTGAGATTAGCTGGTGTAATCCAGATTTTTCAAATGTACTATTGAAAATAAATTCACTTACTCCACGATCCATTTAATACAAACTGGGTTCGGTACGTTTATACGTTTGCCGGTATCCGCTAGTAAACCGGTGTTGTGATCAATTTTAAAGATCACAATATTGTCGCTGTTCTGGTTAGCTACCAACAAAAAATTTCCTGTAGGATCAAAATTAAAATTGCGTGGCGTTTTACCCAGTGTGGATTGATGGCCCACCAGCTTCAGTATCCCTGTTGCAGCATCAATGGAATAGATCGCAAGATTGTCGGCATCACCACGGTTGGATGCATATAGAAATTTTCCATCAGGCGATACATGAATATCTGCACTGCCCAAACTTCCTTTATAATCTTCTGGCAAGGTGCTGATGGTTTGAAACAAAGTTGCTTTGCCATCGGCAAAAGTAAAAGCACCAATAGTGCCCGTTAGTTCCTGTACCAGGTATAAATGTTTTTCTGAAGGATCAAAAGCTAAATGGCGGGGGCCATTGCCGCCGGGCACCTGTATAAAAGGTTCTTTTGCTTCTGTAAGGTTTCCGGTGGCCCCATCAAACTGGTAAGTCATCACTTTATCTATTCCAAGATCGGGCACCAGTAAATATTTATTATCATTGGTTAAAAAAGTACCATGTACATGCGGACCTTCCTGCCTGTCTGTATTGGGGCCTTTGCCAAAATGCTGTACATTGTTTTTTGCAATACCAATATTGCCATTTTCATTTAGAGGAAACAAAGAAAAATTTCCGCTGCTGTAGTTACCTGCGAATAACCATTTACCGGTGTTGTCAACTGTAACATAGCATGGGTGGCTGCCGCCAGATGATTGGTTATTAATGAATGTAAGCTTTCCTGATTTTTTATCGAATGAAAAAGAAGAAACACCACCGCCATTTTTCATGGTGGCATCAGCATTTTCATTTACTGCATATACAAATTTTTTATCCGGTGAAATGGCGATGAAAGAAGGATTGGAAGATTTAGCAGAGTCCATCAATTTGCTGTCTCCTTTTTTAGTATTGAACTGGTATACATATACACCCTCGCTTTTACCACTGGTATAAGTACCCACAATTAAATAAGGCTTTTTTTGTGCAAAGGCAACGGAGCAAAGCAAAAGGAAAAATAACTGTAAGGACAATTTCATTGTAGAATTTTTAGGTTGTTTTTAATCGTTGTGTAATATTCTTTTTCCTGTAAATTTTTTCTTCAGTATTTCCTGCACCGGAATGTTGGCCAGTTTACTTTCTATCCAGGAAATAATGTCAAGATAGATAAAAGCCCTTGTTTCAAAACGGTTTTCCTGCAGGGCTTTCAATTTGATCAGTAATTTTTCCAACTCAGGTTTTACATTTCTTACGGATAAATGAAAAGATTTTCGGATGAACCTGAATATCTCTTCCTCCACCACACTCAGATTGTGCATCTTGGCCATAAAACGGTACACCGATTTGATCAGGTGATCCAGTATCTCTTCATTACCCAATTCGTAATGCGCTATCAGGTGCAGCAAGCGGGAGTAGCATTGCAGGTCGGTCCGAAGATTCACTTTCCAGTTGATGATCTTGTTGAGGTAATCAATTGTTCTCTCATAATCACCACTGCCAAAATACAGGCAGGCAATTTTATAATAAAAAACCAATACCCGGTGCCGGTCAATATACAGTTCGTATTCTTTAAGATTTTTTTCTATTGCAGGGATTATCTCCAGCCCTTCTGTAAAACTTCCTTCAAGGAAATGCTTGTTGAAATGGGAAATGGTTTTGTAAATAAAACATTGCACCCTGTTATTAATATTATTTTGTACAATGGAAGAGTCACAGAATTGTTCAAACTTTTCCAGCGTCTCTTTCAGCCTGGTGTGGTTCATTAAATTAAAGTGTGCACCCATCAGGTTGTGCATCCCCTTTATATAATTGCCTGTTTCAATTTCCAGCATGTAAGGTTCTTCTTCAAACAAGTTCACCCATTTTTGTGTATAGCGGTAGTATTGCAAAAAATCCTGTTTAATAAAAGCATTCCAGCAATAACTCTGGTACAGGTAAAGGCGTTCATAAAACCCCTTGCATTTACCAGCTTTGTCCCCCAAACGTTTAATGAAAAATTCCTGTACCGCTATATCCTCCTCACCATTCCGGCTATGGCCGTTCTTGATATACCAACTGTATAATTGCAGCGCCAAGTTACTCAGCTCAGATGCCAGCGATACCTGGTTATTTACCCCGTCGGCTTCTTTACTAAGCTGCTCAGCCCTGTCCTGCATACTCCGGGTAATGTAAAGTGCTTCGATATTTTTTTCAAAAAATAATACCTGCTGCAGGTAGGTAAGCTGGTTATGACTACGGGCCAAATCCTTCATTTTATCCAGTACTTTCAGACTCTGGAGATAGAGCCCTTTATTATACAAAATTCTTGCATGATCCATTTGCTCATTCAACTGCATGTCTATATTGCTGGTATCCGTTACCAGGCGCAGGCTGCTAAGTATTTGTTTGTAGAGATGTGCTTTAAGGTTACTGAGTTGCTGCTTTTTTATACCCTCATTTTTCTTTAACAATACAGCTTCATCGTAGATGTCCATTTTGTATAGTGCATCAAATAGTTGTACCACTTTCAGTTCCTCAGTGGAGGAATGGCGGTTGGCGTACAGCTTAAAATTGCGTTTTTCGCCCTTTTCAAGTGATTTTATAAGCTGGAAAAGTGTATCGGTACTGCGGTTAGGCATCGTAATTTCAATTCTTTAAAACCCTTACTGGTATTGAATTTTAGTTAAAAATTACCCCCTTATAAGCCGTAAAAGGAAGCTGATTATGATATCCCGGAAAAGCTTTATCATGTTACATTCGTACCTAAACGGATTTGAACTGATTGCCTAAAACAGGATAATAACAAAGTTAATTACCCCAGCCATAATAAATTTTAAATTCTATGTCGGCAAATAAAATACAAATATTCGATACCACCTTAAGGGATGGTGAGCAGGTTCCAGGCTGTAAACTGAACACTAAAGAAAAGATAGAACTGGCCCTTAAGCTGGAAGAATTAGGCGTAGACATCATTGAAGCCGGTTTTCCCATTTCATCTCCGGGAGATTTTAATTCCGTAAATGAAATTTCCAAAATCATTAAAAATGCAACGGTGTGTGGATTGACCCGTGCAGTACAAAAAGATATAGAATCAGCCGCAGCAGCATTAAGGCATGCGGTAAGGCCACGTATTCATACCGGCATCGGAACATCCGATCTTCACATCAAGTCTAAATTTAATGCTACCCAGGAAGAAATACTTGAAAGGGCAACACAGGCGGTAAAATGGGCGAAGAGTTATGTGGAAGACGTGGAATTCTACGCAGAAGATGCAGGCCGAACAGACAATGAATATTTGGCAAGGGTGGTAGAGGCAGTTATTAAAGCTGGCGCAACCGTTGTAAATATTCCTGATACCACCGGCTATTGCCTGCCACACCAGTATGGCGAAAAGATTGCTTACCTGATGAACAACGTTCCCAATATTGATAAAGCCATTTTATCCTGCCATTGCCACAATGACCTTGGTTTGGCAACTGCCAACTCCATCGCTGGTATTGTAAGCGGTGCAAGGCAGATAGAATGTACTATCAACGGACTGGGTGAAAGAGCTGGTAATACTTCGCTGGAAGAAGTGGTGATGATCATCAAGCAGCACAAAGAATTAAATTTTTATACCGGCATCAATACCACCTTACTGAACCCAATGAGCCAGTTGGTAGCTGATACCATGCGTATGCCGGTTCAGTGTAACAAAGCGATAGTGGGCAGCAATGCCTTTTCACATTCATCAGGTATTCACCAGGATGGGTTTCTTAAAAATGCACAGACCTACGAGATCATCGATCCTGCAGAAGTAGGCGCCGATGGTTCTAAAATAGTACTGACAGCGAGGAGTGGTCGCAGTGCACTGGCTCACCGCTTACGTAAGCTGGGGTATGAATTTAACAGGGATGATGTTGATACGTTATATGGAATGTTTTTAAAAGTGGCAGATACCAAAAAAGAAGTAGATGATGAGGATCTGAATGCTATTTCAAAACAATATCAATCTGCAACAGCAACAGCAACAGCAACAGCATAAGTGAATAACATCATAAACATATCATTTAATAAAATAAGAAAAGATCAGTTTTTAAAAACGATTGCTTGCCAGTATTTCGTTTGCCTGCCAACTATCACAAGGTTATTTTCCTCTACCCAACACACCATATCCTCAATCCTATGAAAAAGAAAATTGCCATATTAAACGGAGACGGAATTGGTCCGGAAGTTACGGCCCAGTCTGTAAAAGTATTAAATGCCATTGCACAGGAATTTGGTCACCAGTTTGAGTTCAGGGAAGCCCTGGTTGGTGCTGCCGCCATTGAGCAAACAGGTACTGCTTTGCCGGGAGAAACAATTGATATCTGTTTAGAAAGTGATGCGGTATTGTTTGGTGCGGTGGGAGATCCTAAATATGATAATGATCCGTCTGCAACAGTTCGTCCGGAACAGGGCTTGCTGGGAATAAGAAAAGTATTGCAGTTGTTTGCTAACATTCGCCCCATTACTACTTACCCTTTATTGCAACACCTGTCGCCATTCAAACCAAAGCATTTGGAAGGTGTTGATTGCGTAATTTTCCGTGAACTCACCGGCGGTATTTATTTTGGTAAAAGATATACCAGCGAAGATGGTAATTATGCCAGTGATGAATGCAGTTACAGCCGGGAAGAGATTGAACGCATTGCACACCTTGCATTCCAATCAGCACAAAAAAGAAAGAAGAAATTAACGATGGTGGATAAAGCCAACGTGTTGGATACATCAAGACTCTGGAGAAAAGTGGTAAAAGAAATCGCAGTTCAGTACAGTGATGTAACCGTTCAGTATATGTACGCAGACAATGCAGCGCTGCAGATCGTTTTAAATCCCAAGCAATTTGATGTGATCTTAACAGAGAATTTGTTTGGCGATATTTTGAGTGATGAAGCAAGTGTACTCAGCGGTTCCATGGGAATGCTGCCATCTGCTTCCGTTGGTAATGGCACCGCATTATTTGAGCCCATTCACGGATCCTTTCCGGCAGCTGCAGGGAAGGATATTGCAAACCCAACAGGTTCTGTTTTATCTGCTGCCATGATGATGGATCATTTTGGTTTATATAAAGAATCAAAAGTGATCCGGGATGCAGTTGACTGGGCACTGCACAACAATTTTGTTACAAAAGATATCGACCCCATCAATTTTTATTTCACCAGCACCATTGGAGATCTGCTGGGTGATTATATCAATGGGAAAATTGTAGGGTCCATACATAAAGAAAATATTGAATTGCGAAAGTCTACTATTATATAGTACACTATCAAAAAAAATATTTTAGGAAAAACCAATTAGTTCTTTGTTTAAAAATAATTAAGGCGGTATATTCGCATTACAACAAACATCTATGTTGAAAAGCAGGTTATACAATGTCGTTTCTCTTATCGCTATTTTGATAGTGAGCGTCATTATTATTCCAGCAGTCAATGGAGGTGCAAGTTGTATGTAACGAAAAAAAGAACTAAACATAACAGCAACCGCCTCCAAAAGAGGCGGTTTTTTATTTGCCCCCATCCCCTAAAGGGGAGTAAGGCAAGCAAACGACTGATTATTAAGTTGACATTAATTATTAAACACTTTAAATAACTCCCCTTTAGGGGATGGGGGCAATGGCAAACTATTACAACAACGAAACAATCATCTACTTGAACGGAAGCTTTGTAAAAGCTTCCGAAGCAAGAATGGATTTTTACAGCCAGAGCTTGCACTATGGCTACAGTGTATTTGAAGGTATACGTTCTTACAAAACAGTAAATGGCGAAACCAGGATATTTAAAGCAGAGGAGCATTTTGAGCGTTTGAAAAATTCTGCTGAAGCACTGAATATGCCTTATCACTGGACTGCTGAAGAACTGATTGAAGCAACTTATGATGTGCTGAAACAAAATAACCTGCAGGATGCTTATATCCGCCCGGTAGTATATGCTCCGGCCAATATGAGCTTTGTAAAAAATGAACAATCTTTTATAGTGATTGAAGCGTGGGAGATGGGATTATTTTTGGGTGATAAATTAATCAGGGTGATGACCAGTTCTTTTGAAAGGCCGAATCCGAAAGGATTTAAAATTCATGCAAAGGCTGCAGGCCATTACGTAAATTCTATCATGGCCAGCCAGGAAGCAAAAGCAAATGGTTATGATGAAGCATTGCTAAATGATATGAATGGTAATGTGGCTGAAGGTCCCGGAGCTAATTTGTTTTTTGAAAAAGATGGTAAATTATTTACCACAGCTTTAGGAAATATTTTGCCAGGTATTACAAGAGCAACTGTTTTAGAAATCTGTGATGAATTAAATATTGAAGTGGAAGAAAAGTTTTTTACCACGGATGAATTGAAGCAGGCAGATGCGGCATTCTTTTGCGGAACAGCAGCAGAAATTGTAGGCTTTGAAAGTTTGGATGAGGCGAAGTTCCCATTGAACTGGAATGATTCCATCTCAAGAAAAGTACAGTTGGCATATAAGGAATTGGTCATTGAAAAAGAATTAAAACAAAACGAAGTGCTGGTTTAATCTAAGCCCCAAAGGGGCGGAATATTTAAACGATGGGTAGAACCCATCGCAAAAAAGAAACTACAGTTCAAGTGAGTCCCGATAAAAATCGGGATTAGGATGACACGAGGATGTTAAATTAAAATACAAAAGCTAAGTACATAAAGGATCATGATCGAACTAAACAAATATTCAAAGACATTAACACAGGATGAAACGCAACCGGCTGCACAAGCTATGTTGTATGGTATTGGTTTAACAGAAGAAGATTTGAAGAAACCACAGATCGGCGTTTGCAGTATGGGCTATGATGGCAATACCTGCAATATGCATTTGAATGACCTGGCAAAGATTGTAAAAGAAGGAGTGTGGAATAATGATTTAGTAGGGTTGATATTTAATACCATTGGTATCAGTGATGGTATCAGTAATGGAACAGACGGTATGCGTTACTCATTAGTAAGCCGTGACCTGATTGCTGACAGTATCGAAAGTGTATGTGGTGGGTTTTATTATGACGGCTTGATCGCATTACCGGGTTGTGATAAAAATATGCCCGGTGCAATCATGGCAATGGGGCGTTTAAACCGTCCGTCTATTATGGTGTATGGTGGTACGATTGCACCTGGTCATCACAAAGGGGAAGAACTGAATATCATTTCTTCCTTTGAAGCATTGGGGAAAAAATTAGCAGGTACTATTACCCCGGAAGATTTTAAAGAAGTGGTGAAACACAGTTGTCCCGGCGCAGGCGCATGCGGCGGTATGTACACCGCTAACACGATGGCTGCGGCTATTGAAGCGCTGGGAATGAGTTTGCCATATTCCTCTTCTAATCCTGCTATCAGCGACGATAAAAAGAATGAATGCCTGGATGCAGGCAGGGCAATAAAAGTATTGTTGGAAAAAGATATCAAACCAAAAGATATCATGACAAAAGCGGCATTTGAAAATGCAATTGTTACCGTGATGATCTTTGGTGGAAGTACCAACGCAGTATTGCATTTAATTGCCATGGCAAAGAGTGTGGATGTACCATTGACACAGGAAGATTTTCAACGCATTAGTGATAAGACACCCGTACTGGCTGATTTTAAGCCAAGCGGAAAATATTTGATGCAGGAACTACATGCTCATGGTGGCATGCCTGCGGTGATGAAGTACCTCTTAGAAAAAGGATTATTAAACGGTGATTGCTTGACAGTAACTAGTAAAACAGTTGCAGAGAATTTAGCAGGTGTTCCTGGTCTGAACTTTGAGACCCAAAAGATTATTTATCCTTTGGAGCAACCATTGAAAAAAACAGGACACCTGCAAATCCTGTATGGCAACCTGGCTGAGAAAGGAAGTGTGGCAAAAATTTCCGGTAAAGAAGGTGAACGTTTTGTAGGACCTGCAAGAGTGTTTGATGGCGAGAAAGATCTGGTGGCAGGCATTGCAAACGGCAGAGTAAAAAAAGGTGATGTGGTAGTAATTAGATATGAAGGCCCAAAAGGTGCACCTGGTATGCCGGAGATGTTGAAACCAACATCTGCTATCATGGGTGCAGGTTTGGGTAAAGATGTGGCGTTGATAACAGACGGAAGATTCAGTGGTGGTTCTCACGGCTTCGTCGTCGGTCACATCACACCAGAGGCTTTTGAGGGTGGATTGATTGCGATGGTGAAAGATGATGATATCATTGAACTGGATGTAGCCACTAAAAAGATGACATTAAAAGTAAGCGACGATATTATTGCAGAGCGGAAAGCGAACTGGAAGAAACCTGCCTTGAAAGTGACCAAAGGTGTGTTATATAAATATGCCAACTGTGTAAAGGATGCAAGCGAAGGTTGTGTTACAGACGAATAACCCCCTCCGCCCCCTGAAGGGGGAACCGGGAAGAGTATGAAAATTTGAGATGCTTTTGATATGTTTGAAGTGCGGTGGTTATTGTTCAATAAAGAATAAATAAGGATGTGGAAGATAAAATGTTTATTAATGATTTAAAGCACTTCTCCCTGTCTGAAGGAGAGGGAGAAGGAGGGAGAGGTATGACACAAAAATATTTTTTACAACTGGCGGAGTACAATGTTTGGGCAAATGATATTGTTTTCTCATGGTTTGATAAGATCAGTGATGAACAATGGAATCAGTATTTAGTGAGCAGTTTTGAATCGATAGGAGCCACCGCTTTGCATGTGGCCGGATCAGAATCAATATGGTTGGACAGATTGAATAAAGTGGATTCGCCGATATGGTTACCTGCAGTTTTTAAAGGAAATAAAAATGAGATCATCAACCTATGGAAAAAAGCGTCGGCAGATCTAAAAGTTTTTATTGAAAACCTGGACGAAACAAAAATGGAAAGCATTTTAAGGTTTACAAGGCTCAATGGAATAACGTATGAAATGCCGCACTACCAGGTTTTGGCGCATGTATTTAATCATTCCTCTTATCACCGGGGACAACTGGTTACATTATTAAGACAAGTTGAATTTACCGGTGTAAGCTCAACAGATTTATCAGGATTTTTTAGTAAATAAAAAAGCAATGGAAACACTTCTTGAATTAAAAGAAAAGAAAGTAGCTGAAAAGAAAATCACCAGCATCAGCGGCAGTGAAGCAGTATTAGATGCTTTGCTTTGCGAAAATGTGCATACCATTTTTGGTTATCCCGGTGGTGCCATCATGCCGATCTATGATGCACTCTATGATTATAATGACCGCTTACAACATATACTGGTCCGTCATGAACAGGGTGCTATTCATGCGGCACAGGGGTTTGCAAGAGCCAGTGGTAAAACAGGTGTGGTGTTTGCAACCAGCGGACCCGGCGCTACTAACTTAGTTACAGGTTTGGCCGATGCGATGATCGATTCAACCCCGGTGGTTTGTATCACCGGCCAGGTGTTTGCTCATTTGTTAGGTACTGATGCTTTTCAGGAAACCGATGTGATCAACATTACCACACCAGTAACAAAATGGAATTACCAGGTGACAGATGCAACAGAAATTCCTGCTGTATTAGCCAAAGCATTCTATATCGCAGGCAGTGGTCGTCCCGGTCCTGTGTTGATTGATATTACCAAGAATGCACAGTTACAAAAATTCGATTACGAAGGATATAAGAAGTGTGATCATATCAGGAGCTATCGCCCTAAACCAATTGTGCGTAAAGAATATATTGAAGAAGCTGCCAGGCTGATCAATGAAGCAGAAAGGCCATTTGTAATTTTTGGACAGGGTGTTATTTTAGGCAAAGCAGAAAATGAGTTCAAAGCATTTATCGAAAAAGCTGGTATTCCTTCCGCATGGACCATCATGGGTATGAGTGCCATCCCAACAGATCATCCAATGGCCGTGGGAATGCTGGGTATGCATGGCAACTACGGTCCTAATTTATTAACCAATGAATGTGATGTATTGATTGCAGTAGGTATGCGTTTTGATGACCGTGTTACTGGCAGATTAGACAAATATGCCAAGCAGGCAAAAGTAATCCACCTGGATATTGATCCATCTGAAATTGATAAAAATGTAAAGACAACCGTACCTGTTTGGGGAGATTGTAAAGAAACATTGCCGATGCTAACAGCGTTGGTTAGCCCCAAAAAATATCCAGCCTGGATGCAGAAATTTACGGACTGCATGGAGAAAGAAAAATCATTGTGCATAGAACCGGAAATGAATCCATCCGATGAGGTTTTGTCAATGGGTGAAGTAATCAAAGCACTGAATGAATTAACGGAAGGTAATGCCATCATTGTAACAGATGTTGGTCAGCACCAGATGGTGGCCTGCCGTTATGCAACAATGAACCAGACAAAAAGTAATATTACCAGCGGTGGTTTGGGAACAATGGGGTATGCGTTACCGGCAGCCATTGGTGCAGCTTATGGTGATCCATCAAGAATAACGGTAGCAATAATTGGTGATGGGGGTTTTCAAATGACCTTGCAGGAGCTGGGTACCATCATGCAGTTTAAGCCAAAAGTGAAGATATTAATTCTCAATAACCAGTTCCTTGGAATGGTACGCCAGTGGCAGCAACTGTTTCATGAAAAACGTTATTCGTTTGTTGATATCACCAGTCCTGATTTTGTACAGGTGGCGAAAGGATATTATATCGATGGACAAAGAGTTGATGAAAGAGCAAAACTAAAAGAAGCTTTGCAAACGATGCTGAATCATGAGGGTAGTTATTTATTAGAAGTAATGGTTGGCAAAGAAAATAATGTATTTCCAATGGTGCCGCAGGGAAGAGGTGTTTCAGAAATTGTGCTGAGTAAAGAAGAAATATAAGTTTTGTAAAGCAAAGAAGTAAGCAGATGATGAATGACAAAATAATTATTGGTTTTCCTGAAGGATACGAAGCTATTAAAGAAGCAACTGCAGTATTAGAATTTACAATGGCTTCTGATTTATATACCGGAAGTTTATTAAAAACTCTAGCAGCTTCTAAACCATCAGCAAGGCTTCTTGAATTAGGCGCAGGTACAGGATTGGCAACGGCGTGGATCGTTTCCGGAATGGATGAAAAGAGTTCTTTGATTGCAATTGAGAACAATGAAATATTGATTGATGTTGCAAACAAATATATTATTGATCGCAGGGTTGAATTTCTGCTGGCAGATGCATACGAATGGATTAATAATTACAAAGGCCAAAAATTTGATTTCATTTTTGCGGATGCAATGCCTGGCAAGTATGATTTGTTTGATGAAACAATTGCAATGCTTAACAGCGGAGGTTTATACATCATTGATGATATGCTTCCTCAACCAAACTGGCCGATGGGACATGATAACAAAGTAGAACTGTTTATCAGTTACCTGGAAAACAGAAAAGATCTTTTGATCACCAAAATGAGTTGGTCAACAGGAATTATTATTGCTACTAAAAAGTAATACGATTAAAGCATTTTAAAATGGTTAACATGACAAAGCAGGAATATACTATAACAGTTTACACAGAAAACCAGATCGGTTTACTGAATCGTATCGCCATTATCTTTTCAAGAAGAAAGATCAATGTGGAGAGTTTAAATACTTCGCCTTCTGAAGTGGACAGTGTACACCGCTTTACTATTGTGATCAATGAAACTGAAGATGTGGTAAAAAAATTGTGCCGCCAGATTGAGAAACAGGTGGAAGTATTGAAAGCATATTACAACACCAATGATGAAATTATCTGGCAAGAACTGGCATTATACAAAGTACCAACTGAAGTAATTGCAGAAGAAGTAAAAGTAGAACGTTTGCTAAGTCAGCATGGTGCAAAAGCTGTAGTGATCCGGAAAGATTATACGGTGTTTGAAGTAAGTGGTCAGCGTGCCGAGACGGATAACTTTATTAAAATATTGGAACCATACGGACTGATAGAATTTGTGAGAAGTGCAAGGGTTGCAATTATAAAAGACAGTGATGGATTCCATAAAAAGCTTAAGGAATTCGAATACAGGGAACCGGGGGAAGATGTACTTGAGAATGAGTTTTTGGATAAAGGAGACGAAGTGTTTAGTATGTAAAACACTCCCCCCTGAAGGGGGAATTAAGGTAGGAGTTCAAAAGTGAAAGTGCTTTCTGTATAGTAAAGTTTTAAGATAAAATGTTTATTATAAATAGCCCTGAAAGGGCGGGATAACATTAGCGATTGGGTGAAACCCATCGCAATGGATGAATAGAAATAAATAGTACAAGTGAGTGACACAACGATGATGAACAAAGTTGTTGTCGCCGGTAAAATAAAATTTAATTAAAAAATCTCCGTAACACCCTTTTAGGGGATGGGGGGCAAAAACAAAAAACAATGGCAAATTATTTTAACTCTTTATCATTAAGAGAGCAACTAAGACAATTAGGTACTTGTGAATTTATGAACCGCAGCGAATTTGCTGATGGCGTGAATGTATTAAAAGGAAAAAAGATCGTAATTGTTGGTTGCGGTGCCCAGGGTTTAAACCAGGGATTAAACATGAGAGATTCAGGTTTGGATATTTCATACACCTTGCGTAAGGAAGCGATTGAATCTAAAAGAGCCTCCTGGAAAAATGCTACAGAGAATGGTTTTGAAGTAGGTACCTATGAAGAGTTAATTCCAACTGCTGATTTAGTATTGAATTTAACACCGGATAAGCAACATACATCTGTTATAAAAGCAATCATGCCTTTGATGAAGCATGGTGCTACACTTTCTTATTCTCATGGTTTTAATATTGTGGAAGAAGGAACACAGATCAGGAAAGATATTACCGTAATTATGGTGGCGCCCAAATGCCCGGGTACTGAAGTAAGGGAAGAATACAAAAGAGGTTTTGGAGTACCTACTTTAATTGCAGTGCATCCAGAAAATGATCAGGAAGGAAAGGGTTTGGCACAGGCAAAAGCTTATGCAGCTGCAACCGGTGGACACAGGGCAGGTGTATTGCGTTCCTCATTTGTTGCGGAAGTAAAATCTGATTTAATGGGTGAGCAAACCATTTTGTGTGGTGTATTGCAAACAGGTTCAATTTTATCTTTTGATAAAATGATTGAGAAAGGTATTGAGCCTGCTTATGCTGCAAAGCTGATCCAGTATGGATGGGAAGTAGTTACCGAAGCGTTGAAACATGGTGGTGTAACTGCAATGATGGATCGCCTGACCAACCCTGCAAAATTGAAAGCGTATGAATTATCAACCGAGTTGAAAAATATTTTACGTCCACTGTTTCAAAAACACCAGGATGATATTATGAGTGGCCATTTTTCTAAAACCATGATGGAAGACTGGGCAAACGATGATAAAAACTTATTAACCTGGAGAGCTGCAACCGGTGAAACTGCTTTTGAAAAAACTGCACCAACTGATGCAAAGATTGGGGAACAGGAATTTTTTGATAATGGTTTATTGATGGTTGCTTTTGTAAGAGCTGGTGTGGAACTGGCATTTGAAACAATGGTGGAAGCTGGTATTAAAGAAGAGTCGGCTTACTACGAATCATTGCATGAAACACCGCTGATAGCCAATACCATTGCCCGTAAGAAATTATTTGAAATGAACCGGGTGATTTCTGATACAGCAGAGTATGGTTGCTATTTGTTTGATCATGCAGCTAAACCATTGTTGAAAGAATTTATGACTACGATTGATAAAGATGTGATTGGAACTAATTACAACGCAGGAAAAGATAATGGTGTTGATAACAGGGCGATCATTGAAGTGAATAAAATTTTACGTTCACATCCGGTTGAAAAAATAGGAGCAACATTAAGGCAGGCAATGACTGATATGAAAGTAATTCAAACAGTTTCTGCGGAAAAAATAAAAGCTCCAAAAATGGAATTTGCATAAATCTCATTCCTAAAGGGAAATGATTTGATGGGCATAAATGATTTGGAATTTATGATAAAGCGAATTGTAAAGTAGATGGTTAAAGAAAAAATAGAGACGTTGAATGACTCCCCTTTAGGGGATGGGGGCAGCCTTGACTTTACGAGTGCTTCATTACGCTTAAAAAAGATCGTTACTAAAACACCATTGCAGTTAAACAGGAATCTTTCAAAAAAGTACCAATGCAATGTGTATTTGAAAAGGGAAGACCTGCAGTTGGTACGCAGCTATAAATTAAGAGGTGCATACAATATGATGAGCAACTTAACTGCAGCTCAATTGCATAACGGAGTTGTTTGTGCAAGCGCCGGTAACCATGCACAGGGCTTTGCTTACAGTTGTAAAAAACTAAAAACGAAGGGTGTAGTATTTATGCCGGTTGTAACACCCAATCAAAAAATTACTCAGACAAAAATGTTTGGTGAAGATTGGATAGAAATAAAATTAACCGGCGACACTTTTGATGATTGTGCAATTGCGGCGAAAAAATATACAAAGGAAAACGGCTTAACTTTTATTCCTCCATTTGATGATTATAAGATCATAGAAGGGCAGGGTACAGTTGGCGTTGAAATTTTGGAAGAGCTGAGTGATATTGATTATGTTTTTATTCCTGTTGGTGGCGGTGGTTTAAGTGCAGGTGTTGGGTCTTATTTTAAAACCTATTCACCTAAAACAAAAATCGTTGGCTTGGAACCCGAAGGTGCTCCATCTATGTATGAAGCTTTGAAAGCTGGCCATCCGGTAACGCTTGAAAATATAGATCGCTTTGTAGATGGTGCTGCAGTAAAAAGAGTTGGTGACATTACCTTTCCAATTTGCCGGGAGGTGCTGGATGATATGCACCTGGTGGCAGAAGGGAAAATATGTTCCCTCATTTTAAAGCTGTATAACGAAGATGCTATTGTAGTTGAACCTGCCGGAGCGTTGAGCATTGCGGCACTGGATGATTATGCAGCAGCCATCAAAGGAAAAAATATCGTTTGTATTGTAAGCGGCAGTAATAATGATATAGACCGGATGCAGGAAATAAAAGAACGCAGCCTGCAGTATGAAGGTTTGAAACATTATTTCCTGGTACGTTTTGCACAAAGACCAGGTGCATTAAAACAATTTGTAAATGATGTGCTGGGAGAGCATGATGATATTGTTCGCTTTGAATACATGCAGAAGCATAACAAAGAAACAGGACCTGCATTAGTAGGAGTAGAATTAAAGTCAAGAAAAGATTATGATGTGCTGGTGCAAAAGATGCAGTACTATAATATTAATTATACTGAGTTGAATAAAGATGACAACTTATTTGGGTATTTGGTATAATGTAACATGCGTTTGTGAGTAGTCTGTTAAAAAACTGGACTTTTCAAAATATTTTTTAAGGATTTATTCTGTAATTTTAAGCGTTTGCTCGCTATACAGAAAAAATTTTTTTTTAACATTAATTTTTATCATTAAAACTTGCGTTTACTATGGCAGGCAATTTAGGTTTATACGACCCGGCATTTGAACATGATGCATGCGGTATTGGTTTCGTGGCAAATATCAAAGGCTATAAATCCCATCAGCATATCAGTGACGCATTGACCGTGTTGGAAAACATGGAGCACCGGGGTGCTTGCGGATGTGAGGTGAATACCGGGGATGGTGCAGGTATTTTGATACAGATACCACACGAGTTTTTCTTTGATGAATGTGTTAAGCTGGGAGTACACTTACCAGCATTCGGAAAATATGGGGTGGGGGTAATCTTCTTTCCCAAAGAAATAAAACTCCGGGAAGAGTGCAGGGATATCTTCAACCGCTCTGCAGAAAAATTAGGTTTGGAAATTCTTACTTACAGAAGCGTTCCTGTAAATACTTCTCGTATTGGCCCCACAGCATTGTCTGTAGAACCTGTAATGGAGCAGGTTTTTATCGCCTGCCCGGATCACATCACCAATCCAATCGACTTCGAAAGAAAATTATTTGTACTGCGTAATTACGCCAGCCATACCATTAATAATACAGTAAGAAAAGATGCGATTGGTTTTTATATTGCATCGCTTTCTTTTAAAACAGTGGTGTACAAAGGGCAACTGACAAGCATGCAGGTACGCCATTATTTTCCAGACCTAAGTAACAAGAGAGTGGTGTCTGCATTTGGTCTTGTTCACTCAAGGTTCGCCACTAATACATTTCCTTCCTGGAAGCTGGCACAACCATTCCGTTACATTGCTCACAATGGTGAGATCAATACATTGCAGGGAAATCTGAACTGGTTAAAAGCAAATGAAAAAGGTTTTGAATCCTCCTTCTTTCCTAAAGAAGAAATGGAAATGTTATTGCCAATTATTACAGGATCACAATCAGATTCAGCCTGCCTGGATAATATGATTGAATTGCTTACATTAACCGGCAGATCTTTGCCACATGTAATGATGATGCTGATACCGGAAGCCTGGGATGATGACGACAAAATGGACCCTGTTAAAAAAGCATTCTATGAATTTCATGCATCACTTATGGAGCCATGGGATGGCCCTGCATCCATATCTTTTACAGATGGAAAAATTATTGGTGCTACATTAGATAGAAATGGTTTACGCCCTTCAAGATATTGTGTAACCACAGATGACAGGGTTATCATGGCATCTGAAACAGGAGCACTGCCTATTGATCCGGCATTGATAAAAGAGAACGGTCGGCTGCAGCCCGGAAAGATGTTTGTGGTGGATATGGAGCAGGGCAGGATCATCAGCGATACCGAATTAAAGAAAAATATTTGCTCTCAAAAACCTTATGGTGATTGGCTGAATAAATATAAAATCCGTTTGGAAGAATTGCCTGAACCAAGAGTAATGTTCACTCACCTGGAAACAGAGCAGGTATTTAAATATCAAAAAACATTTGGTTATTCTACAGAAGATCTGGATACCATTATTGCTCCAATGGCATTGGATGGAAAAGAACCAATTGGTTCTATGGGCACCGATACACCGCTTGCAGTATTGAGCGATCAGCCACAACATTTAAGCGCCTATTTCAAACAGTTATTTGCACAGGTTACCAATCCTCCAATAGATCCCATCAGGGAAAGATTGGTAATGTCTTTATCAACTTTTGTGGGTAACAACGGCAATATGTTATTGGAAGATCCATTAAGCTGTCATACGGTTGCATTAAAACATCCTGTACTGTCTAATTATGAATTGGAAAAGATCAGGAGTATTGATACAGGTATCTTCCAGGCAAAAACCCTGCAAACATATTACAGGGCGGATGGTAAACCCGGTTCATTACAAAAAGCGCTGGACAGGTTATGCCGTTATGCGGTGGATGCTGTGGAAGATGGCTTTGAGGTATTGATACTAACGGACAGGGCTATTGATTCTGATCATGCACCAATCCCGTCTTTATTGGCAACTTCGGCTGTACATCACCATTTGATCCGCAAAGGTATCCGTGGAAAAGTAGGTATCGTGGTGGAAGCCGGCGATGTATGGGAAGTGCATCATTTCGCCTGCCTGATCGGTTTTGGAGCTACTGCCATCAATCCATACTTAGCATTGTCCACCATCCGTGATATGAAAATGAATGGTAAACTGGAAACAGAACTGGATGCAGATTACCTCACAAAGAATTATACCAAAGCAGTAAATGATGGGTTGCTGAAAGTATTTTCCAAAATGGGTATTTCCACATTGCAATCATACCAGGGGGCACAGATATTTGAAATTGTAGGATTAAATCATACAGTGGTAGATAAATATTTTACTGGTGCTGTCTCCCGTATTGAGGGCTTAGGTTTGGATGAAATAGCAAGAGAAAACCTGGCTAAACATTCATTTGCTTTCAGCAGAAAGGAAAAGCCTGTAAACCGGCTTTCTGTCGGCGGTGTGTACCAATGGAAACGCAAAGGGGAATTCCATTTATTTAATCCCCAGACGATACACCTGTTGCAATATTCAACCAAGCTGAATGATTACGCAACATTTAAAAAATATTCTAAACTGGTAAATGAGCAGGGTGAAAAAGCCTGTACATTAAGAAGTTTGTTCCAGTTTAATTATCACCGTACACCCATTTCTATTGATGAAGTGGAATCCGCAGAATCTATCTGGAAGCGTTTTGCAACCGGTGCCATGAGCTTTGGTTCTATTTCTCATGAGGCTCACAGCACACTGGCTATCGCCATGAACAGGCTGGGTGGTAAAAGTAATACCGGTGAAGGTGGTGAAGATGAAATGCGTTTTGAACCGTTGCCAAATGGCGATTCAATGCGGAGTGCTATCAAACAGGTAGCGTCTGCAAGATTTGGGGTTACCAGTAACTACTTAACCCAGGCTGATGAATTGCAGATCAAAATGGCACAGGGTGCAAAACCTGGGGAGGGTGGCCAGTTGCCAGGGCATAAAGTAGATGACTGGATCGGCAGAACGAGGCATGCTACACCTGGTGTGGGCTTGATCTCACCGCCACCACATCATGATATTTATTCTATCGAAGATCTGGCTCAGTTGATTTTTGATTTAAAGAATGCTAACAGGTCTGCAAGGATCAATGTGAAGTTAGTTTCCAAAGCTGGCGTAGGTACTATTGCTGCCGGTGTTGCCAAAGCAAAAGCCGATGTGGTATTAATTGCTGGTAATGATGGAGGTACAGGGGCTTCACCGATTAGCTCTATTAAACATGCAGGCTTGCCTTGGGAATTAGGTTTGGCAGAAGCACATCAAACATTGGTAAAAAATAAATTACGCAGCCGGGTAGTATTACAAACTGACGGACAATTAAAAACCGGTAAAGACATTGCCATTGCAACTTTATTAGGTGCAGAAGAATGGGGCGTTGCAACAGCAGCATTGGTTACAGAAGGTTGTATCATGATGCGTAAATGTCATCTGAATACATGCCCGGTAGGCGTTGCTACACAGGACCCTGAATTGCGTGGTCGCTTTACCGGTAATGCAGACAGCGTGGTTAATCTTTTTAAATTTTTAACAGAAGAATTAAGAGAGATTATGGCGCAGCTTGGATTTAAGACTATTAATGAAATGGTTGGCCAGGTAGATTGCCTTGAAATGAGAGAAGGTGTGAATCATTGGAAATACGGAAAATTAGATTTGTCTCCAGTACTATACAAAGAACCAGCTTCCGTTTATACAGGATTGTATCATATGGAAGATCAGGATCATGAGCTGACCAATGTGCTGGACTGGAAATTACTGGAAGCTGCCAAACCGGCATTGGAAGAACAGAAAAAAGTTTTTGCTTCATTTGATATCATTAATATCAACAGAACTACCGGAACAATATTATCCAATGAGATTTCCAAGAAATATAAGTCTGCCGGCTTGCCCGATGATACCATTCATTTTAAATTCACGGGTACTGCAGGTCAGAGTTTTGGTGCATTTAATACAAAAGGTGTCACACTGGAACTGGAAGGTGATGCCAATGATTATTTTGGTAAAGGATTGAGTGGCGCAAGATTGGTGGTGTATCCTTCTTCAAGAGCAACCTTTGTTCCTGAGGATAATATCATCATCGGCAATGTGGCTTTTTATGGTGCTACTTCCGGGGAGGCATATATAAGAGGTATGGCTGGTGAACGTTTCGGAGTTCGTAACTCCGGTGCTATTGCGGTAGTAGAAGGTGTGGGAGATCATGGTTGTGAATACATGACTGGTGGAACGGTGGTGATACTGGGTAATACCGGAAGAAATTTTGCAGCCGGCATGAGCGGTGGTATTGCTTATGTATATGATGTAAAAGGAAATTTTGAATCGCTTTGTAATAAAGAGATGGTTGATTTGGATCCGGTGGGAGACGATGATAAAGCTGAATTGTTGGGATTGATTCAAAATCACTTTAATTATACAAAGAGTTCTGTGGCAAAATTTGTAATTGATGATTTTGAAAATCAGTTGAAAAATTTTGTAAAAGTATTTCCCAGGGATTATAAAAAGGTATTGGCTAAAAAGAAAGATAAAGTGGTGGTGGTGGAAAAATAAGGTGATGAATAGCCTGGATAAAGTGCGAATGATGGGTTCAGCAACCTTAAATAAATTGATAACAAACTAATTGATTTTAAAATGGGCAAACCAACAGGTTTTTTAGAATTTACAAGAGAACTTCCTTCCAAGCGTCCTGCACAGGAACGTGTAAATGATTATAAGGAGTTCATTCAAAAATATACAGATGAAAAATTAAATCAGCAATCGGCCCGGTGTATGAACTGTGGTATTCCATTTTGTCACAATGGTTGCCCTCTTGGGAATGTGATTCCGGAATTTAATGATGCTGTGTACCGTAAGAACTGGAAGGAAGCTTATGATATTCTTTCTTCCACCAATAATTTTCCTGAATTTACCGGGAGGATATGCCCGGCACCATGTGAAACGGCTTGTGTTTTAGGCATCAATCAGCCGGCTATTACTATTGAGGAAATCGAAAAGCATATTATTGAAATTGCTTTCGAAAAAGGTTTTGTACAGGCACAGAAGAACATTACCCGTACCGGTAAAAAGGTAGCAGTAATAGGAAGTGGCCCGGCTGGATTGGCAGCAGCAGCTCAGTTGAACTTAGCAGGGCACCTGGTTACCGTTTTTGAAAGAGATGATGCTGCAGGTGGATTATTGCGTTATGGTATTCCTGACTTCAAACTGGAGAAATGGGTAATTGACCGCCGGATTAAATTGATGGAAGAAGAAGGGGTGATTTTTAAATACAATGCTAATGTGGGTGTTAATATCAGTATAAGTGATCTGTTGAGGGAGTATCATGCAATAGTATTAACCGGAGGCTCCACCGTTCCAAGAAATTTGAATATTCCGGGAAGAGAATTGAATGGGGTACACTATGCAATGGAGTTTTTAAAACAACAAAATAAGAGGGTTGCAGATAAGTCAGTTGCGGAGAAAGAAATAAAAGCAACAGGTAAAAATGTAGTGGTGATTGGTGGTGGCGATACAGGAAGCGACTGTGTGGGTACCAGTAACAGGCACAAAGCTGTTTCTGTCACCCAATTTGAATTATTACCTCAACCCCCTTCTGACAGAACAACACACATGCCATGGCCTACTTATCCAATGTTGCTTAAAACAACTTCCTCTCATGAAGAGGGATGCGACAGGAAATGGGCTATTGCTACCAAGCAGTTTATCGGGGATGAAAATGGCAACCTGAAAGCATTAATTACAGTAGACCTTGAATGGAAGGTGGTGGATAACAAGCCTGCTCAATTTGTAGAAATTAAAGGCAGCGAAAGAAAGATGCCTTGTGAGTTGGCACTTCTTGCAATGGGGTTTGTTCATCCACAACATGAAGGGATGATAGCAGAACTTGAATTAGAATTGGATGACAGGGGTAATGTAAGGGCAACTGAAAAAGCGTATCAAACAAATATTCCTAAAATATTTACAGCCGGCGATATGCGTCGTGGACAATCCCTTGTAGTATGGGCCATAAAGGAGGGACGAGACTGCGCCGAGAAGGTAGATGAGTTCCTGATCGGACGATCTTTACTCGAAACTGCAGATGATAATTCAATAGCCCGTTATTTATAACGGTTTTTTTGTTTTTAGTATCTATCTATATAAAAATCTTATCCACAGAGCTTTTTTTTGCAGTTTATCAAACACTTGTAACATTTTTTTAGCCAAAATTCTATTTTTTTTGAGAGTATTTATATATAATATAAACATTAATTTTATAAATATATGTTTATATTATCCGATTTTATGTATTAAATATGTAATTTAGCAAAATAAATACGAATTTTATTTTTTTTGTATGTGTTTAAACATTTTTGTAAATTAAAACAAATTAGCATGAGAAAACTTACTTCTAAATCAGTGATCCCATTTGTGGTACTGGTTGCATTAGCTCTGGCTGCAGCATTTATTAAGCCGGAGGCAGATTACGTTCCAGGTCCAAACGATCCCCAGTATAACACTTCGGATATGGCTTGGGTTTTAATTTCTACCGCACTCGTATTTTTGATGACTCCTGGTCTGGCTTTCTTTTATGGTGGTATGGTTAACCGTAAAAATGTAATCTCAACAATGATCAAAAGCGTAGTAGCAGCTGGTATTGTTGGTGTGTTATGGATTGTAATTGGCTTCAGCCTGAGTTTTGGAGATTCAATTGGTGGTTTTATTGGTGATCCAAGAACCTTTTTATTTTTTAGCGGTGTAAAATCTCATGCTGCATGGCCGCTGGCGAACACAATGCCATTAACACTTTTCTCTTTGTTTCAATTAATGTTTGCTATTATCACGCCTGGTCTTGTAGTAGGTGCAGTAGCTGAACGTATCCGTTTTACATCTTACGTAATCTTTATTGTTTTGTTTAGTCTGCTTGTTTATGCTCCTGTTGCACACTGGAGCTGGCATCCTGAAGGATTCCTGGCCAAAATGGGTGCCTGGGATTTTGCCGGAGGAACTGTTGTACATATTACTGCAGGTTGTGCCGCATTGGCTGGTGCATTGGTTTTAAAACGTCGTAAATCTCACGTAGAGAATGCTGAGATACCGCCTGCTAACGTGCCTTATGTATTAATTGGTACGGGTTTACTTTGGTTCGGATGGTTTGGCTTTAATGCAGGATCGGCTGTGGGAGCTACTCCGCTGGCAGTAAATGCATTTGGTACAACCAACACAGCAGCAGCAGCAGCAGGTTTAGCATGGATGTTCTTTGATGTGTTGAAAGGTAAAAAGCCATCAGTGTTAGGATTTTGTATTGGTGCGGTAGTTGGCTTGGTTGCAATTACTCCGGCAGCTGGTTATGTAGGTATTCCACAAAGTATCATCATCGGTGTAGTTGGTGCGCTGATATCTAATATCGCAGTAGGGATCAAACAAAAATCAAAACTGGATGATACCCTTGACGTATTTCCTTGTCACGGTTTAGGCGGTATGGTAGGTATGTTGATGACAGGTATATTTGCAAGCCAGGTTGTACACGGTATTAAAGATGGCCCCAACGGTTGGGCTTACGGTAACCCGGCATTCTTTTTCACTCAGTTAAAAGCGATGCTGATAGTGGTTGTTTACAGTTTTACAGTATCATTCCTCATATTTAAGTTCATTAACTTCTTAGTTCCTATTCGTGTAAGTGCTGAAGAAGAAGAAGAAGGCTTGGATGCATCTCAGCATAATGAAAATTATGTTCAGGGTACTTTATTAGTGAAGCATAGTGCTGGTGTAGAAGAAAAACCTGCCTATTAATCACTAACTAATTTTTTTACGCCAGGGCAAATACCTTCATTATAATTTATTGGCTTATGCCCTGGTGTTTTTTTCTAAATGTTAAGTGCATTTACATAATACAAATCTTAACCTTCAGAATACTTTTTTAATTCAATCATTAACGTTGCTGCCAATAATACTTTGATACAGAAAGCTGTGTTTTGCCTCTGTATAACTTAACCCGAATTTTTAATTAAAATTTAAATCAAATGACGAAAAAAATTTCAGCAACGGCAATTATTTTATTGGCTTTTATGAATGGATTGTTGGCACAGGATAGCACTGCACCTGCTCCGGCTCCTGTTCCTGCACCTTCTTTAAAAATATCAGGTTCAGTCGATGCGTATTATCGCTTTAGTCCGGGTGCGGATGGATCAAGTTTCTTAAACAATAGAACAAGTTTCACCAATTTGGCTAATACTTTTCAATTAGGTATGGCATCGGTAAAGGCTGAATATTCTACCGGAAAGGTTGGTGTGGTAGCTGATCTGGGATTTGGTAAAAGAGCAGAAGAATTTTCTTATGCTGATGAAGGTACTTTGCAGTCAGTAAAACAGGCTTACGTTTACTTTGCACCTTCTGATAAAGTAAAATTTACTTTTGGTAAATGGGGAACGCATGTGGGTTACGAACTGCTGGATCCTCAATTAAACAAGAATTACAGCATGTCGTATATGTTTACTAACGGGCCGTTCTCTCACACAGGTATCAAAGCAGATTTTACTCTTGGTGGAGGTGCCGGACTGATGTTTGGTATTGCTAACCCAATAGATGTTACAGCACCATCAAGTGGTAGTGATCCTAAAACTTTGTTAGCTCAATTCAGCAAAGTTGCTGGTAAGTTGTCATTGTATGTTAATTATGCCGGTTATTTTGGTGCTAAAAATTCTATGCCTAACGCATCTTCATTCAACCAGTTTGGTGTAACAGCTTCTATCGCTGCCAGTGATAAATTCAGTATCGGGTATGATGGAACAATACAAATGGTAAAAGATGAAACTATCAGTAAGACTAAATCATGGTGGGCTTCAGCAATCTATTTAAATGCAACAGCAAGTGATGCTTTTGGAGTAACACTAAGAGCTGAATATTTCAATGATAAAAAATATGGAATAAAAGTGTATGATGAAGATGGAAATGGCTCTAATGTATTTGCCGCAACACTTTCTGGTAATTATAAAGTAGGGGGATTTATTTTAATCCCAGAGCTTCGTCTTGATAATGGAAGTGGCCAAATTTTTAATAAGAAAGGCGGCGAGCCAACAAAATCAGCATTTTCAGCAATACTGGCGGCTGTTTATAGTTTCTAATTTTTGTTAGCCGACGGAAAAATTAATACAACAAAACTAACTGACGCAAGAATTCTTAATTCTAAAAGATTGAGAAGATTTAATTTGAAATTTTTTCAGCGTATTTATATTTTTCATATGGCAAGCAATCGTAAAGATCCCCCATTTCTATGGGGGGTCTCTATTTAAAGCCTGTTTTAAAGTTTATGAATGCCCCCCGGAAGATTGATTATCCATTTTCTATAAAGCTGCTCTTTAATGATTTTACCTTCAAAGATTCAACCTACTATTTCTTCGTGCCATACCCATTTCAGTTAATGAATTATGAAATCAATTTTTATTAATACTGGTATGCAACATATACTACTACGATAAAAAATAAGCTGGCATTTTTTGCCAGCTTATTTTTATTTGAACCTTATTATAAATTTACTTATTCATTCTCCAATGAAATCGGATAATCATACAAAGCATCATAGCCAGGATAAAACCCACTGATCGTTACAGATTTTGATGTGCCAATCACCTTATTCAGATCATCCATACTTTTTATATCTGTATCATTCGCTTTAACAATAATAAATCCATCCCTCATTCTTGTTTGATCCTTTAATGCACCTTCATTTATCTTCTTAACAATAATTCCTCCAGGTACGCCATATTCTTTTGCTTTTTTAGCATCAAGCGTAACAAATTCAGCGCCCAGTTTCAAAGCAACATTATCCGTTTTTACAATATCGAAATTGCCGATTTTATTTTTCAATGTAGCAGTGGCTGTACCATCTTTGCCATTCCTTGAATATAGCACTGCAATTTTATCACCGGGTTTATAGCGGGTAACTAATTCCTGCAATTCAGAAGGTAAAGTAACAGGTGTACCGTTTACGCTTTTAATAATATCGCCTTTCTTTAATCCTGCTTCCAATGCAGCACTGCTGGAAGCTACATCTGTTATCACCAATCCATCACCATTGTAAATCAAATTAATTTTTTCTTTTTGTTCTTCCGGAATATCATTAGTGTTAACGGTAGATACACCAAGGAAACCTCTCTGAACATTACCATATTTAATAAGATCGTCTACCACTTTTTTTACGATGTTCACTGGTATTGCATAAGAATAACCTGAATAATAACCAGTAGGAGAGGCTATTGCTGAGTTAATGCCGATCAAAACACCATTGGTATTAATTAATGCACCACCACTGTTACCCTGGTTTACTGCAGCATCTGTTTGAATAAATGATTCAACCGGTGAGTTGTTTCTTGATCCTTTATTTAATCCTAAACTCCTGGCCTTGGCACTTACAATACCGGCAGTTACCGTTGTTTCTAAATTTAAAGGATAACCCAGCGCCAATACCCATTGACCAATTTTTACATCGTCAGAATTTCCATACAATAAAAATGGAAGGTCAGCAGCATCAATTTTTATTACTGCAAGATCATAAGCCGGATCGGTACCAATCACTTTTGCCTTGTAGCTTTTTTTGTTGCTCATGGTTACCGTTAACTCATCCGCATTTTCCACTACATGGTTATTGGTAACAATGTATCCATCATTGCTAATAATAACACCTGAACCTGAAGCCCTTTGCTCTGGTACGTAATTTCCCCTACCGTTACCAAAGAACTGGTTAAAAAGATCATCATCAAAAAAATCGCTGAAAGGGTTGGCAGGTTTTTGTGACTTTGGCAGATTATTGCTAACCTGTTTTGCGTTGGTTTTTGTTTTAATGTGTACCACCGCAGGCAAAGCTGCCGCTGCAGGTTGCGTAAAATCGATAGCACCGGGTGGCAGGTTATCGTCATTCAGCTTTGCAAATTTGTAATTAGGTGGCACGGTGCCCGTTTGACCTGCATAAGTATTGTTGTTTACAAATTTGCCATATCCCCACATTACACCGAATGCGGTTAGGGCACTGATCACTACTGTAAAAAATACTTGTTTCAATTTCATCTGTGTAAATTTTTAGTTTCCAAAAATTATCAGTTTTATCAATTGTCAATTTTTATGCCTGACGATACAAAGTAACGCTGCACTGACAAAATGTAATTTACCAATACCCACCTTTAACAATTAATTAGTAAGAGCTTCGTAGATGCGTTTTACTTATTCAAAAACAAACCCACGCAGAAAGGCAGAGGGCGCAGAGAAAAGATTGTTGCGGTTTTTAAAAATTACAAGTCAAAAAAACACTGCGTTCTCAGCGCCTCAGCGTGCCAAACTCTTCTATAAAGTTAGTAAAAATTGCATTGTATCCACACCGTCTGCATAATCCATCAGTTCAGGTACCTGGGCCTGACCGAAAGCTATATCCTTACCCACCACACATTGTATATCCTGGTTGTCTTTTAAGGAAGTTTCAAGGGTTTCCAAATCATCATAAAAACTGTAATTAAGCTGACTGATGGGAGAAAAAAAGGAATCATTCTCAATCAGCAATGTGCTTTCATTGGTCATGTAAAAACGGTTATTCATTATCATAATTGACAAATTATAATCGTAATTGTTTTTGTATTTATGATGGTCTGCAAAATATTTATAGGCATAGAATGATTGCAGTAAAGGCACAAAATCATATTCCCGGGGCACAAAGATCTTCGTGACATTTCTGCAACCCAACCCAAAATAAATATGAATATCATCTGACAATTTTTCAAGCGCTTCTTTTGTTTCATTACCTCTTAAAATCGCTACTGAAGTACGGTTGCGCCTTATTATACTGGGATATTTGGAGAAATAGTAATCAAAATAAACCGCACTGTTGTTGCTCCCGGTTGCTATATAGGCATCACATCCTTTCAGCATGTTTGCAAACGACACATAGTTTTGCATGGTTACCTCCCAGCTATACATTTTCTGCACCAGGTGCTTGAGCAAAATATCATCTTTAGAGGACAGCTTAATGGTTTGAATATGTCCCGAAATAAAAACACATAAAAAGTCATGAAAGCCCACCAGTGGAATGTTACCAGCCATTACAACACCAACATTTTTTGGTACAATATTGTCGTCAATATCATAGTGACTCACCCATACATTTAACTTACTTTCTTCTAAATAATGATCAGCAATATTACTTATTGCCAGCTCAATAAATTCAGGAACAAACCAACCGTTAGTTACAGATGCCTTTGTTGTAATATCCTGCAACTCAGGATTGTTTTCTTTTAAATACTCCCGAAGCCTCAATAATAATTCAATTCGATTTTGTAATTTCATCCTGATAAACTTAATTTTGTGAGGACAAAATTCGTGTTTCCAAAATTCTAAATCAAAACAATAATGGCTATTAAGATTACAGACGAATGTATTAACTGCGGGGCATGTGAACCAGAATGCCCAAATAATGCAATTTATGAAGGCGGCGTAGAATGGGCAATTTCCGATGGTACCACAGTAAAAGGATCTTTTACCCTGTTGGACGGTTCAGTAGTAGAAAGCGATGCAAGAAATGCACCGGTAAGTTCAGATACTTATTACATTACTCCAAACAAGTGCACAGAATGCCAGGGCTTTCATGAAGAGCCACAATGTGCTGCAGTATGCCCTGTTGACTGCTGTGTTCCGGATGAGATGTATGAAGAAACAGTAGAACAGCTGTTGGCAAAGAAAGAAAAGTTGCATATATAATTGCACGTTATAAGGTTTTTATAGTGGCCCGTAGGGCTTAATCTGGCAGGTGATATTTCCTGCATCGGCGAGGGTATTGCATAATACTTTCGCCTTTTTTATGTATCATGCAGTTGGTTTATTTTAATGACTTAAAGTGGCATAATGAAGGGAATATTATTTATCTGTATTGCCGGATTTTTTCTTTTTTCCTGTAAGAGTAAAAAGAAACCGGATGATCCTAATATTGAATTAAAGGTGGAAATGCTGGAAACTGACAGAGCTTTTTCTGCCTTGAGCCAGGAGAAAGGAATGCGAAATGCTTTTATGGCTTTTATTGATAATGATGCGGTACTGCTCAGGCCAAACAGCCTGCCATTAGTTGGTGGGGAAGCGATGGATCTTATTATAAGAAGTGATGATTCCCTTTCTGTATTAACCTGGGAACCTAAAGAAGCAACAATTGCTAAGTCCGGCGACCTTGGGTATACTTACGGTATTTATTCCCGTAAACCGGGAAATGAAGATACTATTTACTACGGCACTTATGTTACCATATGGAAAATGCAGCCAGGAGGTAAATGGAAATTTGTACTGCAATCAGGAAATGAAGGAGTAGAGTGAGCCGTTTGAAATTTGAGGTTTGATGTTCGAAGTTTTATGCCTGCTCATTGCTCACAGCTAAAAACTGCAGCTTCTTTTGTTCCTCTTAACTAAAAACTAAAATCAAACTAACATAAAAGTATTTTTGTTTCTTTGCTAAACATATTTTTTACAACCAATGAAGAAAACTATTGCGCTGGTTACGGGTGGATATTCTGGAGAATCCGTAATCTCATATAAAACTGCCGCTACTATTGAACAAAATATTGATGCTGCAAAATGGAATGTTTACACAATAGATATCAATCCTAAAGGGTGGTTTTATACCTCACTTGCAGGTGAAAAAATCAATGTAGATAAAAACGATTTTTCCTTAACAGTCGACAGTAGTAAAATTTCGTTTGATGCGGTACTTATTGCATTGCATGGAACTCCCGGAGAAGATGGAAAGTTGCAGGGGTATTTTGACTGTCTCAATATTCCATATACCTCCTGCGATGCAGCTACATCTGCATTAACCTTCAATAAAAGATATACAGTAGCGGTGGCTGCCTTTGCCGGGTTGCATGTGGCAAAGTCTTTGCATTTGTTTAAAGATATTTTGGTAAAACCTGAAGACATACTGAAAGAATTGCGGTTGCCTGTTTTTGTAAAGCCAAATAATGGTGGCAGCAGCATTGGTATGAGCAAAGTAAATGATGCTGCCGATTTGCAACAAGCTTTGGATAAAGCTTTTAATGAAGACACACAGGTGCTGGTGGAAGAATTCATCAAAGGAAGAGAACTGACCATTGGTGTTTTTAAAACAAAAGGCAATATCATCACACTGCCAATGACGGAGATCATTACCAAAAAAGACTTTTTTGATTACGAAGCAAAATACGAAGGTGCCAGCCAGGAAATTACACCTGCTGATGTGGATGAAGCGATTGCGGATAAAGTAAGGGCTGCTGCAAAAAAAGCTTATGCCATATTTAATTGCAGAGGAGTGGTAAGAATTGATTTTATTTACAATGAAAATAACGGTCAGCCTTACATGCTTGAGATCAATACAGTACCTGGCCAGAGCGAAGCAAGCCTGGTACCACAGCAGGTAAAAGCAATGGGATGGAGTTTAAAGGAATTTTACAGTGCATTAATTGAAGAATGTTTTCAAAAATAAAATGATTAATTGAATAAGGCGAAATACCCAATTATAAACGATGCCAGCTTTCAATTATCAATTATCAATTATTAATTAACCTGAATGTTCAAGTTTATAACAAACAAGCCTTTTTGGGTAAACGTGCTGGCCGCCATGGTACTGGCTTTTTTGCTGATATTTATGGTGCTGCAACTGCTGGGATGGATCACCAAGCATGGTGAATACCTCACCGTACCAGCTGTAAATGGTAAGCCTACCGAAGAAGCTATCAAACTGTTAGAAGATAAAGGCTTTGACGTGGTGATACAGGATTCCATTTATACAGATACTGTAAAGCGTGGAACGGTGATTAAACAATTACCTGACCCAAACTCCACAGTAAAAATAAACCGTACCGTTTTTATCACTGTTAACCGCTTTACTCCTCCCATGATCAATATGCCTTCGCTGGAAGGTAAGTCATTGAATTACGCATTGGCTGTATTAGAACGCAGTCACTTAAAGTTGGGGGATACTATTTTCAGACCCGATTTTATGAAAGGTTCTGTGATAGAACAGCAATACAAAGGCAATAAAATTTTACCCGGTGCTAAAGTGCAATGGGGCAGCAGCATCAACCTGATAGTGAGTGGTGGATTGAAAGAAGACAATATCCGGGTGCCTGATCTGTTAGGTATGACTTATGGACAGGCAAAAGCTACGCTTGATAGTTTGGGAGTTATCGTAACACTGGTGCCTGATCCATCTGTAAGAGATACGATGAATGCGTTTATCTATAAACAAAACCCATCTCATATAGACGATGAAAACCGCTATGTGTTCATACGCCAGGGAATGGTAATGGACATTTGGTTATCTCCCGTAATGATCAACTTATCTGATACAACTGAACAAAATAAATAACAACACATGAACACAATTACTGCCGAAGAAGTAAAGGCAAGATTAGATGCCGGAGAAAAATTGAATATTGTAGATGTAAGGGAACCGTATGAAAATACGGAGTTTAATATTGGAGGTTTATTATTACCATTGGGCAAAGTGCAAACCATGCAGGTGGATGATATTGATGACCTGAAGGATGAAGAAGTAATTATTTATTGCCGCAGTGGCAACCGCAGCGGACAAGCCTGCCTGATTTTAGAAACAATGGGTTTTAAAAATACAAAAAACTTGGTTGGTGGTATGCTGAACTGGAGGGAAACTTTTAAAGTGTAACAAAGCGGTCGGCACTGCAGGTCAGACCGCAATAGGATACTGTCAAGGCATTCATAACTCATCTTATGAATGTCTTTTTATTTCAGAGCAAATTCTTGATATGAATCGGAATTATGTAACTTCAGTAGGAGCCTGAGGAAAATACTGCTTCATTGTTTATGAGTCAAGTTGTCAAATATACAAATCCATTTAAGAATCTCGTCTGTTAATTTTGTGGATGGAAGACCAGTTACAGAAGAAGGGCTAATTATAATATTACCGTAACATAAGCCAATGACAAATATAATTTTATAGAAGTAGGCATCTAGTCACTCCATAATTATAGCTAATAATATTAGTAAATACGTTAATTTTGCTAAATTAAATAGCCAATTATG
>JAYWII010000086.1:0-107890 GCA_043788995.1 Chitinophagaceae bacterium
TTACTAACCAAATTAATAACGGTACTATAAAATCGATTTGTGGAAACCAATTTTATAAACAAACATTTAAGTCTGTTTTTAATGTCTAAATGGTATTACTCTGACAAACAAAATTTGTTTTTGGAATATTGGTTTTAGCAATTGCAGTATAGCCACCTTCCACTTCTGTAAAATTTCTAAACCCCCTTGCCTGCAAAATAGAAGCAGCCATCATACTGCGGTAACCACCTGCACAATGCAAAAAGAAATGTTGTTCAGGATTGATATCCTTTATCCATTCACTAATGTATGCCAAAGGTTTGCTGGTTGCATTTTCAATGTGCTCAGCAGCATATTCACTTTCTTTACGAACATCGATTACCTCATCTTGTTCAGTATTTACGCTGCTGGCAAATTGTTCTGCGGAGATCCTGTTAACTGAATCGGTTTCTTTTCCTGCTGCCGGCCATGCTGCAAGGCCTCCTTTTAAATGCCCTAAAATATTGTCAAATCCCACACGGCTCAGCCTGGTGACAGTTTCCTGTTCTTTACCAAGATCTGTTACTAACAGCAAAGGCTGTTTTACATCTACTATCAATGTGCCAACCCATGGGGCAAAATCACCATTCAGGCTAATATTTACAGACTGAGGAATAAAACTTTTATAGAATTCAGTGTCGTTTCTTGTGTCAAGGATCAATGCACCGGCACCTTCTGCTATCGTTTCAAAATCATTTGGAGATAATGCTGTCATTCCATGGGTAAGCACATCTTCAAATTTTTCATATCCTTTTTTGTTCATGGCCACATTCATTCCAAAATAGCCGGGTGGTGGCAGCAATCCATCTGTAACTTCTTTAATAAATTCAGCTTCTGTCATATCGGCCCTTAAGGCATAATTCAATTTTTTTTGATTGCCAATGGTGGAAACTGTTTCTGTACTCATGTTTTTTCCACAAGCACTGCCGGCACCATGTGCAGGATATACGATCACATCATCAGCCAGCGTCATTATTTTATTTCTGAGTGAATGAAATAGCAATGCGGCTAATTGTTCCTGGGTCATGTTGGCTGCTTTCTGTGCAAGGTCTGGCCTGCCCACATCACCAATAAATAAGGTGTCGCCGGAAAACAGTGCATGGTCTTTTCCATTTTCATCTATCAGTAAAAAGGAAGTGCTTTCCATGGTATGACCAGGTGTGTGCAGCACTTTAATTGTTATATCTCCCAGCTGAAACAGTTGCCCATCTTTTGCAGAAACACAATCAAAATCACAGGTTGCAGTTGGTCCGTATATAATGGGAGCACCAGTTTTTCTGCTCAGGTCCACATGTCCGCTCACAAAGTCAGCATGAAAATGTGTTTCAAAAATATATTTCAGTTTCACCTTGTCCTTAGCCAACCGGTCCATATAGGGTTGAATTTCCCTCAGTGGATCAATAATAGCGGCTTCGCCATTACTGGTAATATAATACGCACCCTGTGCAAGACAGCCTGTATAGATCTGTTCTATCGTCATATTTTTCCTGAATTTAATAATACAAAAATGGGAATGATTTGTTAGCTGTGCTGTGACATTTGTTACACATTTTACTGCTTGTGGTCATTTGATTACTGTTTCTTTCAATATGATATATATGCCCATTGCCAGAACAAACCATCCAAACACCGGTTTTAGTTTGGCACCATCAATATTTTTTGATAACCGTATGCCGATAAATATTCCTGCAATGGCAAATGCTGCGATGGTAAAAAGAAACCCCCAGTGTATTAAGATGTGACCGGCTGAACTAAAAAACCCCAGTAAAGAATTGGCTGTAATAATGAGCAATGATGTGCCGATAGCTTCTTTCATGGGGAGCTTAAGCATGAATACGAGTGCCGGGATGATCATAAATCCACCACCTGCACCTACCAAGCCTGTGATAACACCTACAGTAAATCCCTGGATGATTATCAGTGGATAATTGAAATGGCCGTCTTTTTTTATAACTCCCGGTACCATTGTTTTCCTGATCATACTGTAGGATGCTGCAATCATCAGCAGGGCAAACAGCAGCATTACCATAATATGTTTGGTAACACTGTAAGCACCAATATTAAAAACCGGATCTGGTATTGCAGGAACTAAATATACTCTTGTAATAAAAACACCTATGATGGAGGGAATGCCGAAAACAAGTGCAGTCTTAATATTAATCAATCCATTCCTGAAATAATTTACAGAGCCTACCGCACTGGTGATGCCGACGATAAAGAGAGAATAAATGGTTGCTGCAGTTGCATCCATACTGAAGATATATACCAATACCGGTACCGTAAGGATACTGCCGCCGCCACCTATCAGGCCAAGCGATATTCCTATGAGGATAGAGGTAAAGTAACCGACATACTCCATGTTGACTTTTTAATTGCGTTGCAAAGTTGAAGAAAAGAAAAAATTCTTACAGTGACTTTTGTTACAGCAGGATAATTTTATTTTAAAGTGTTTGTTTACTTATGCCATGCCGCTGTAATTATTTTAGTATGGCTAAGTTCTGAATATTAATTTGAGGGCAGCAAAATATATTTGCTGCATTTTTAATGCATTGATTGATCTTATGCCGGCAGTTTCTTAAAACATAAATCAGACCCGGATTTCTTTACTGTTTAATGAAAATATATTTTCAAAGGCACACTTAAAATTAGTCAGCTCTCATTTTATTAATGATTATTTTTACGGCATGGCAAATCCTAATTTAAATAACGACGGTGCCGGGTTAAGTGCAGGCGACAAGGAGTTTGAAAATAATATTCGCCCCAGCGAAATGGCCGACTTTACCGGTCAGCCCCAAACTATTGAGAACCTTCAGATATTTATTAAGGCTGCCAGGATAAGAGGTGAAGCGCTGGATCATATTTTATTTCATGGCCCGCCGGGATTGGGTAAAACAACCCTGAGCAGAATTGTGGCCAATGAACTGGGTGTAAGCATAAAAGAGACCAGTGGGCCGGTGATAGAAAAGCCCGGTGACCTTGCTGGCCTGCTTACCAATTTAGAAACAAATGATGTATTGTTTATTGATGAGATTCACCGGCTGAGTAATGTGGTGGAAGAGTATTTATATGCCGCCATGGAAGACTACCGGATTGATATAATGATTGACAGCGGCCCCAATGCCAGGAGTGTTCAAATTAATTTAAATCCATTTACTTTAATTGGTGCCACTACAAGGAGTGGTTTGTTGACTGCCCCATTGTTGTCAAGGTTTGGAATCAAATCAAGATTAGAGTATTATAATGCTGCCACGCTGCAGAAGATCATTTTACGGAGTGCAGGTATTCTCGGTACTCCCATCAGTACAGATGCTGCTGATGAAATTTCAAGGCGTAGCCGCGGCACACCACGTATTGCCAATGGACTGCTGAGAAGAGTAAGAGATTTTGCGCAAGTATTGAATGACGGCATCATTGATATCGGGATAACTCAACATTCATTAAAAGCACTGAATGTGGATGAACATGGCCTGGATGATATGGATAACCGTATACTCAGCACTATTATCGATAAATTTAAAGGAGGGCCGGTTGGTATTACCACCATTGCAACTGCAGTAGGAGAAGAGCCCGGTACTTTGGAAGAAGTGTATGAACCTTTCCTGATACAGGAGGGCTTTCTGCAACGCACTGCCAGGGGAAGAGAAGCAACCGCTAAAGCTTATGCCCACTTAGGAAGAATCAAAACAATGGGTGGAGAAAATACTTTGTTCAGGTAGCGATAAGGAACAGAAATTGTTTACCATAAAAATATTTGTACGTAACCTTTATGACATTCACTAAATTAATTTTAGTTTTATTGTTAACGACATTTTTAAATGCCTGCTCACAAATGGACAGTGAAAAACACTTAGATAACATTAAAATCTTATCTGAAAAATCAGGCATAGAAATTATTGTTATTGACGAAGCGGAAAAAATAACAAATATAAATGCAACAAGGTTTTTAAGGCGGCTCACAGGTTCAAGCTATATTGATGACCCAATACAATCAGAGATACGACAAGAATTTCCAAAAGCTAAAACTGTTGAACTAACAGGAATTTCTTTCCTAGTTGACAATAACATTATCAAAGAAAAATTAGACACATTAAATAAGAAGTTTGCTTACAGAAATTGTATTGCATTTATTTCAGACGACAGTTATAGAAACGATAACAAGCAAACTATTTCAATTATTCATTCAAGTGATAAATACAACGCTTTGCGGCTGCAAGAAACAAGTGGCGGAAGTTATATTTTTTCAACTGACAGCCTCATAACAAAACTCAATGTTCTTGAACAAAAGTATCCATTTGACTTTATTGGTGTTGGCAATGATTGGTTAGTAATTAAAATAAAAAACAAACCCACTGATTGGGAAGATCTTGCCAAGGAAATATTAAAAGTATGCCCTAACAATGAGACAACAATTAGAGATTTTGCACAAGCACTTCAAAAAGAGAATGGGCAAACCACAATGTGGTGGGACTAAGGCTACGTACAATAAAAAACGGTGTCTGAAATTTTCAGACACCGCAACATTTTGCATTTAGTTTTTATTAGATCTTATCCAGTACCCCATCCACAATACCATACGCAATAGATTCTTTTGCATCCATCCAGTAATCTCTGTCAAAATCTTTCATTACTTTTTCAAATGGCTGGCCGCAGTTGTCTGCTAATATTTTGGCACCCATTTCTTTTGTCTTTTTAATCTGCTCTGCCATAATTTCCAGGTCGGCACTGGTACCCTGGCCGCCGCCGCTTGGCTGGTGTATCATCACTTCGCCGTGAGGGAAAATAAAACGTCTGCCTTTTGCTCCACCACTTAATAAGATGCTGCCCATGCTGGCTGCCATACCCATACAAATAGTGCTTACCGGGCTGCTGATCATCTGCATGGTATCATACACCACCATGCCGCTGGTAACCATACCGCCCGGGCTGCTGATGTAAAAAGTGATTTCTTTGCCGGGATCAAGGGCTTCTAAATAGAGTAGTCTTGCAGTGATATCTTTACAGCTTTTATCATCCACCACACCCCATAAAAATATCTTACGCTGTTCAATAAATTTTTTGTCAAACTGCCACCCACTCATCATTTTCTCCATTGGGTTTTCTGGTAATTCTTTAGGCGTTTCTTCGTCGTCGCTGCGAAAACGGAATCGGTTATTATTGATATACATCTTCTTTATTTTTTGTTCTTTACAATTTTTAATTCAGATATGGTAGTTGCTGAATTAAGTTATTTTAGTACAAGTGAGTGACACAACGATGTTAAACAATAGTACAATTGCTGGTCACCAAAAAGGATTAATCTTTTTTAGCCTTGCGTGGATTAATGGTTAGTACTTCATCTACCAACCCATACTCTTTGGCTTCGCTTGACGTCATCCAGTAATCCCTTTTGCAATCTTCAGCCACTTTATCAAATGGCTGACCGGTATGCTGGGCAATCACCTCGTATAATTCTTTCTTGATCTTTTTTACTTCATTTACGGTAATCTCAATGTCACTGGCCTGCCCGCCTGCACCTGCACTTGGTTGATGCAACATGATGCGGCTGTGCTTTAACGCCGTTCTTTTTCCATGAGAACCTGCACACATTAATACAGCAGCCATACTTGCGGCGATACCTGTGCAAATGGTGGAAATATCTGGCGTTACAAACTGCATGGTATCATACATTCCAAGCCCTGCATATACACTGCCGCCGGGAGAATTGATGTACATCTGGATATCTCTTGTACGGTCAGTGCTTTCTAAAAATAAAAATTGTGCGGTGATGATATTGGCCACTTCATCGGTAACCGGGTAACCCATAAAAATAATCCTGTCCATCATCAAACGGCTGTAAACATCCATCACGGCAATATTCATTGGCCTTTCTTCAATAATGTTGGGGGTAAGGTTGGTTACATTGTGTTTGATGTAACCATCCAGTGTATTGCTGCTGATTCCGCGGTGCTTAACAGCATATTTTTCAAATTCTTTTCCGTAGTTCATCTCTGTGAAATATTTAGGATAACAAATATAGTTGATTGGTGCTCCCAAATATTATGCTATAAAAAAAAGCCGACAAAAAGTCCTGAATTGGATTTTTGGGAGATTCATTATTTGTCATGTACAGGAGAAATAAAAAGTATTTCCTGCATAACTTAGCTGTGATGAAGGGGACCATTACATTAAAGAATAATGCCAGTGCAACAATACGCATGTTGCAAAATGATGATGAGGAACGACTGTTCCATTATTTCAATCTGCTGTCTGCAGAAAGTAAAAGCAGGTTTGGTCCACATCTGTTTAACCGGGATACGGTGCGGTACATTGTGAATGAGCCGGCCGGCGATATTTACAGGTATGTTGCACTGGATGAGCAACAGGAAATAGTTGCCTATATGCTGATAAAAAAAGGAATGCTGGAAGGGGAGCAATATCGCCTCAGGCAAAATAATGTTGCTTTTGAAGAAGGGCTGTTTTGCACTTTTGCACCGTCCGTAGCAGATGCATGGCAAAGCAGCGGACTCGGCTCAGTAATGTACCAGGTAATAGAAACCGATATCCGGCAAAATACTCCTTACCGGTTTATTATTTTATGGGGAGGTGTGCAGGCAACTAACGCAAAGGCAATTGGGTTTTACCAGAAGCAGGGTTTTCAGCAGATTGGCTCTTTCTGGTACGATGGTAAGGACAATCATGATATGATTAAGAACCTGTATTGATGTAAAATAAAAAATCCTCCGTTACGGAGGACTTAAAATTTCTGGCGGAGAGTAAGAGATTCGAACTCTTGATACCCTTTCGAGTATACACACTTTCCAGGCGTGCTCCTTCAACCACTCGGACAACTCTCCAGTTTTTAGGACGGCAAAAATACAGGTTCATATTTTATGAGCCGAATATTTTTTCTGCGTTGGCAGTGGTTACAGCTGCTACTTCTTCTATGGATACTTTTTTTACCTCTGACAGTCTTTCCACCACATATTTTAAATAGCTGCTTTCATTGCGTTTTCCTCTAAAAGGAACCGGAGTAAGATAAGGTGCGTCGGTTTCCAGCACCAAGTGTTCCAGGCTTACCAGCTCTAATACTTCCGACAAACCAGCTTTTTTGTAAGTCAATACTCCGCCGATGCCAAGGTAAAACCCTGCTTTGATGATCTCCCGGGCACTTTCAATGCTGCCGCCAAAGCAATGAAAAATTCCAGCTAAGCCTTGTTTTGAATATTCTTTTACAATATTGATGGTCTCCTGCATGGCATTCCGGGTATGGATCACAATCGGCAGTTTGTATTGTAGTGCCCATTCAATCTGGGTTCGGAAAGCTTCTTCCTGCTCTTTTACAAAGCTGCGGTCCCAATAATAATCCAGGCCTATTTCTCCGACAGCTGCAAACTTTCTTTTACCCAACCAGTCACTAACCAGTTCCAGTTCTTCCTTGTAATTTTCTTTTACATAGCATGGATGCAGCCCCATCATAGCTATACATTTTCCAGGGTATTTTTCTTCCAGTTCTAACATCGCATCTATTGCAGTGCTGTCGATAGCAGGCAGATAAAATTTTTTTACACCAACCATCTCTGCATTTTTAATCACATTGTCAATGTCCCCGGCAAATTCTTCTGAATAAAGGTGGCAATGAGTATCTATTAATGTCATGATAGTTAATTAGAAGGACCAGGTTTGTAACAAATAAAAAGTTGTGCAAAAGTAGCAATACAATACCAATCAGCTGCCGGGTGTTGTTTTTTGAAACAACTTATTAAGTAAGTTAATTTCATTTCAACCGATAATGATTTAATATAACTGGCCAGGTATGTTTTATATGTAAAAAAATAGTTAAGATTTTATTTGGCGTATTAAAAAAAAAATGTAGCTTGCTACCAGTTTTCATAGGGTACGGATTAAAAACGGGCCAGAGTTTCTACTCAGGCCCATTTTTTTACATTAACTCAACCCGTTTCACCTCCTGATTATATTTTGATAGCTTCAAACTGGAATCCTCTTTTAGAAAAATGACTTAAAACCCGGGGTAAAACGTACTGAATCTTTTTATAGGCCTTTTCACTATCATGAAATACTACAATAGATCCATCTTTAGTTTTGTTCAGCACATTCAGCAGACAATTTTCCTTTGTTAGTTCCATGTCAAAATCACCACTCAACACTGTCCACATTATTGGATTTAATGCATACCGGGTACTCAAAAGTTTTAACTGGAACTTTGTTGCCCTTCCATAGGGCGGCCTGAATAAATTTGAATCGATCAGTTTTTTTGCCTGAACCACATTATTGATATATTCTTCGTCACATGTTTTCCATCCGTTCAAATGATTGTAAGTATGGTTACCTACCCGGTGGCCCTCATCAAGTATTTGTTCATAAATAAATGGATACTCTGCCACATTTTTGCCGATACAGAAAAAAGTAGCTTTTGCATTGTATTTCTTTAATTCCTCCAGCACATAAGAAGTGGCAGCGGGGTGTGGCCCATCGTCAAAGCTGAGGTAGATCTTTTTTTTGCCCTTCGGCATTTGCCAGGTACAACCGGGATAAATTTTTTTTAACCACCAGGGAGTTTTTACCAAATAGAACATACGGCAAATTACAAATTACTTATTGTTGGGAAGGTGCCGGATGCCTTATATCTTTGCTGAATGTTTAATAAAGTAAGAGTAAGATTTGCCCCCAGCCCTACCGGGGGATTGCATTTAGGCGGTGTGAGAACCGTTTTGTACAACTATTTATTTGCCAAAAAACATGGTGGCGATTTTATTGTGAGGATTGAAGATACTGACCAGACAAGGTTTGTGGAAGGTGCTGAAGAATATATTTTTAATTGTTTAAAATGGTGTGGCCTGGAGCCAGATGAAAGTGTGCTGCATGGCGGAGAGCATGCTCCTTACAGACAGAGTGAACGTAAAGAAAGTTACCGGGAATATGCAGAAAAATTAGTAAAGGAAGGTCATGCTTATTATGCATTTGATACCCCGGCGGAAATAGAAGCAATGAGAGGAAAGCTAAAAGCCGAAGGCAGCAGCAGCCTGCAGTATGATCATAAGATAAGGATGCAAATGAATAATTCCTTAAGATTATTACCCAATGAAACACAGGAACTGATTGATAAAGGGACACCCTTTGTAATCAGGATAAAAGTGAATCCAAATGAGTTTGTTTCTTTTACAGATATGATACGTGGCGATATTGATTTTGACACAAACAATGTAGATGATAAAGTATTACTGAAAGCTGATGGTATGCCTACTTATCACCTTGCTGTGGTGGTGGATGATTATTTAATGAAGATCAGTCATGCTTTTCGTGGGGAAGAGTGGTTGCCGAGTGCACCGGTGCATATTTTATTATGGAAGCATTTGTTTGGACTGGATGCCATGCCGCAGTGGGCACATTTACCCCTGATACTAAAACCGGATGGCAATGGTAAACTGAGCAAAAGAGATGGTGACAGGCTTGGTTTCCCTGTTTATGCAATGAACTGGGCTGATCCAAAAACAAATGAACTGACCAGGGGATTTAAAGAAATTGGTTTTCTCCCGGAAGCATTTATTAACCTCTTGGCAGTGTTGGGCTGGAATGACGGAACGGAGCAGGAATTATTCTCACTGGAAGAACTGGTGGAAAAATTCAGTATTGACAGGGTACATAAAGGCGGTGCAAAATTTGACTTTGAAAAAGCCAAGTGGTACAATCATGAGTGGATAAAGCGGCTGGATGTATCCAATTATTTTTTAAACGTTAAAGAAATATTTGAATCAAAAGGTATCCGCATCAGCAGTGATGATTATTTAAAAAAAGTGCTGGAGTTAATTAAGGACCGTTGTACTTTATTGCCTGATTTTTATACCCAGGGCGCTTTCTTTTTTGAACATCCCATAACTATTGACGCGGATGCCATCAAAGCTAAATGGGATGACAAGAAAAATCTATTCTTTATTGAATTATTGAGAGCATACCAGCTTGAGACTGACTGGGAACATACAGAATTAGAAAAGGAATTTAAAGAAATAGCAGCAGTAAATCAATTAAAGCCGGGTGAACTAATGTTGCCTTTCAGGATCATGCTGGTGGGTGGAAAATTTGGACCAGGTGTATTTGACATTGCCACTATGATCGGTAAAGAAGCGACTATTAAAAGAATTGAGCATACGTTATCTTTGCTTCAATAATTTTGAAAGCTTATTATATGAACAGACCTATCAGAGTGCTGGTTGCTAAAGTCGGATTAGATGGTCACGACCGGGGTGCCAAAGTAATTGCCACTGCTCTAAGGGATGCTGGTATGGAAGTGATTTACACCGGCCTGCGGCAAACCCCCGAAATGGTAGTGAATGCTGCCTTGCAGGAAGATGTAGATGCGATTGGCATCAGTACACTGAGTGGAGCACACAATACCATTTTCCCAAAAGTGATCAGGTTGATGAAAGAAAAGCAAATGGATGATGTGTTGTTAACAGGCGGTGGTATTATTCCGGATGAAGACATGAATGAGTTGAACAGAATGGGCGTGGGAAAGTTATTTCCACCAGGTACCACCACTACAGAAATAGCAGTTTATATAAAAGATTGGGTAAAAACAAACAGGAACTTTTAGGAGTTGCTTCCATTTTTTAAAATCTATTTTAACAGTTTAGCACTGAATCGTTATTCAATCACCCATCCTTGTGTTGTTCCAGAAAATAAATTCCTTTTCAATCCTTTTAAACTGATGAATGTTATGTTGTTTTAAATCGTTAAGCGGTATTTTTGCAGCTGCATTTACATCAGTCATTACGAATAATCACTTTTGAAATAACATTATGTATACAACGATTGTAACTGAACTTTCAGAGTCCATTTATACCATCACTATTAACAGGCCCGATAAATTGAACGCATTAAATAAAGATGTATTTACAGATCTCGATAATGCAATGAATGAAATACAAAATAATTCAGCAATTAAATCAGCGGTTATCACAGGTGCAGGGCTTAAGGCTTTTGTGGCTGGTGCAGATATCACTGAATTTGGCGGATTGGATAAAGCGGCTGCAATGGCTTTGGCAAAAAGAGGCCAGGATATATTTTTCAAAATTGAACGGAGTAAAAAACCAATCATTGCAGCGGTAAATGGTTTTGCGTTAGGTGGTGGCTGTGAGCTGGCAATGGCTTGTCATTTCAGGGTTGCCAGTGACAATGCAAAGTTTGGCCAACCGGAAGTAAACCTTGGATTGATACCTGGATATGGTGGCACACAACGGTTAACTCAATTGATTGGAAAAGGCAGGGCAATAGAATTACTCATTAGCGGAAATATGGTAGATGCCAATACAGCATTGCAATACGGACTGGTAAATTATGTGGTGCCGCCAGAAGAATTGCTGAATAAAACAAGATCCATTCTGCAAGTGATCAATACAAAGGCACCGGTGGCTATTGCTAAATGTATAGAAACCGCCAATGTAGTTTTTGATGAAACGAAAGATGGTTTTGAAGAAGAAATAAAATCCTTCGGAGAATGTTTTGATACGAATGATATGAAAGAGGGAACTGCTGCATTTCTTGAAAAAAGAAAAGCTGTTTTTACAGGAAAATAAAATTCAACTTAATTATAACTACAAATCTTTAAACATTAAATTTATATGGACTACAGAATTGAAAAGGACACCATGGGGGAAGTGAAAGTGCCTGCTGATGCCTATTATGGTGCACAAACACAACGCAGCATTGACAACTTTAAAATTGCAGAGGACATTAACCGGATGCCAAAAGAAATCATCCGTGCCTTTGCCTATTTAAAACATGCGGCAGCCATTACTAATAACGAAGCTGGTGTATTACCAAAAAAGAAAGCCGTGCTGATTGGTAAAGTTTGTAAAGAAATTTTAGAAGGGAAGTTAGATGCTTATTTTCCTTTGGTGGTTTGGCAAACAGGCAGCGGTACCCAAAGTAATATGAATGTGAATGAAGTGGTGGCATACCGTGGGCATGTATTGAATGGCGGCCAGTTAACAGATAAAGACAAATACCTGCACCCGAATGATGATGTAAATAAATCCCAGAGCAGCAATGATACTTTCCCAACAGCCATGCATATTGCTGCGTATAAAATTCTGATAGAAACAACCATTCCTGGAATTGAAAAGCTGCGGAATACTTTAGATAAAAAATCAAAGGCATTTAAGAAAGTAGTAAAGATCGGTCGTACCCATTTTATGGATGCCACCCCCTTAACCCTGGGCCAGGAGTTTAGCGGCTATGTATCACAGTTAGATCATGGATTGAAAGCTATCCATAATACACTGGCGCATTTAAGTGAACTGGCTTTAGGCGGTACTGCAGTTGGTACGGGTATCAATACACCACCCGGCTACGATGTTAATGTGGCTGCACATATTGCCAAACTAACAAAGCTCCCATTCATTACTGCTAAAAATAAATTTGAATCACTTGCAGCACATGATGCAATAGTAGAAGCACATGGCGCATTAAAAACAGTAGCAGTAAGTTTAATGAAAATAGCCAACGATATCCGCATGTTATCATCCGGACCAAGAAGCGGCATCGGAGAAATTCATATACCGGATAATGAACCTGGTTCATCTATTATGCCGGGCAAAGTAAACCCCACCCAGTGTGAAGCCATCACCATGATTGCTGCACAGGTAATGGGCAACGATGTTGCCATAAGTGTTGGTGGCAGTCTGGGGCATTTTGAACTGAATGTATTTAAGCCGGTGATGATCTACAACTTCCTTCACAGTGCAAGATTGATTGGCGATGGTTGTGTAAGTTTTAATGATAAGTGCGCTGTTGGTATTGAACCGATAGAAGCCAATATTAAAAAGCATGTTGATAATTCACTGATGCTGGTAACAGCACTCAATACAAAGATTGGGTACTATAAAGCTGCGGAAATTGCACAGAAAGCACATAAAGAAGGAACCACGTTAAAAGAGATGGCTGTTAGGTTAGGCTATGTAACAGAAAAAGAATTTGACGAATGGGTGATACCTGCAAATATGGTTGGTAAGATTAATTGATAAAATTTTTTAAAAGAATAGAAAAGCCCGGCTCAATGGAACCGGGCTTTCTTTTTAAGATAATCTCTTTACTTTTTATCTCCACCAAACAAGTCACTTAATTTTTCTTTTGCACTGTCAAATGCATCTTCAGCTTTGTCTGCAACATTCTTGGCAAAGTCTTCTACTTTTTGTCCTGTTTCACCAGGAATTACATCGCTGATCTTATCCAAAATATTTCCTTCGGCTGCTTTTGGAGATTCTGTTTTTTCAGCATTTGCAGCTGCAGGAGCAGATGCAAACATATTGTCTACAGCACCGGACAACATGGGAAATTTTTCTTTTACAAAATCTTTTACGGTAACAAGAGCTGTTGATGCCTGTTCGGCAGTGATGCCAGCTTTTTCAGTGAGACGGTTGATTAGTTCCTGCATGACTTTTTGTTTTTTTATGGATTATTAATGAGCGAAAATCCCTTTTTTTATCAAAGAAAAATGAGTTGCTTATACACAAATTATTAAGCTGTAGTTATTCTACTTGGTGGAACTACTATTCCGTATCGTATCTCACTACTTTTTCAATACCCGGCAATGATAATAAGCTGTCGCATAATTCATCCAGCTCATCTTTATCATGCACAAATATTTTCACATTGCCCTGGAAAATACCATCCTTTGCCTCGATGGTCATGGCTGAGATATTGAATTTCATTTCACCACTAATGAGATTGGTGATTTTATGTATAACGCCTACATCATCCAGCCCAACAATTTTAAGACCGGTAAGGAATGAGATCTCCTTATTTTTGGCCCACTTGGTTTTTACAATACGATGCCCATAGTTGGCCATCAACCTTGCAGCATTGGGACAATTGGTACGGTGTATTTTTAATCCTTCACCAGTAGTTACAAATCCAAATACATCATCTCCCGGAATCGGTTTACAGCAGTTGGCCAGTGTGTATTGAATGCGGTCGCTGCTTTCACCAAAGATGATCAATTCGGAATCTTTTTTATCAAAGGTTTTAGCACCATGATCGTGTTCATGATGTTTAACCTCTGTTTCAGTTTTAACTGGTTTTGGAAAAAACAAACGATCACCGGATGCAGTAAAATCTTTTAATTCTTTGAGATCGATTTTTTTGATGGCGATATCGTACAACAGATCCAATGAAGAATTGAGCTTGTAAAAACTTGCCAGTTCTTCCATGTTATGCTGCGTCATCATACCACCAATTGCCTCTAACTTTTTTTGAAGGATGGCTTTTCCATCTTCCGCCACTTTTCTTTTCTCTTCCTTTAAAGTGTCTTTTATTTTTTGTTTTGCCTTACTGGTCACCACCAGGTTCAGCCACTCCTGGTTGGGCCGTTGCTTGGCACTGGTAATAATTTCTATCTGGTCCCCACTGCGTAGTTTATGTCCTAATGGTACCAGCTTATGGTTTACTTTAGCTCCAATACACCTGCTGCCCACAGCAGTATGCACACCAAATGCAAAATCAAGGGCAGTGGCTCCAACCGGCAACATTTTAACATCACCTTTTGGTGTATATACATAGATCTCTTCTGCAAGAAAAGAAGTTTTAAAGTCTTGCAAAAAGTCGAGTGAGTTGGTATCCTGGTTCAAAGCCTCCCTTATCTGTTGAAACCATTTATCAAAGCGGCTTTCATCTGTAGTCCCTTCCTTATATTTCCAGTGAGCTGCCAACCCTTTTTCTGCAATTTCATTCATACGTTTGGTACGTATCTGTACTTCCACCCATTTACCCAATGGCCCCATCACGGTAGTGTGCAGTGCTTCATATCCATTGCTTTTTGGGTTGCTCAGCCAGTCTCTTAATCTTTCAGGAGAAGGGTTGTATTCATCCGTGATCATGCTGTACACTTTCCAGCAATCTTCCTTTTCTTTATCATGAGGAGAATCCACAATAATGCGGATGGCAAACAGGTCATACACTTCTTCAAAACTCACCCCTTTCTTTTTCATCTTGTTCCAGATGGAGTGGATGCTTTTTGGGCGGCCAACAATTTCAAATTTAAAATCAGCCCTGTCTAATTTGTCTTTTAATGGCCTTATGAAATCATTGATGTAGCGGGTACGTTCTCTTTTGGTATCATTTAATTTTTGAGCAATGTAGCGGTAAGTATCTGGCTCCAGGTATTTCATGGCCAGGTCTTCCATCTCTGTTTTGATGGCATATAAACCCATCCTGTGTGCCAATGGTGCATATACATAAACCGTTTCACTGGAAATCTTTAACTGCTTTTCCCTCTTCATGCTGTCCATAGTACGCATGTTGTGCAGGCGGTCGGCTAATTTTATCAGGATCACCCGGGGGTCATCTGTAAGGGTTAGCAGAATTTTTTTAAAATTCTCTGCCTGCTGGCTGGTGTTATTACTAATTACATTGCTGATCTTGGTAAGCCCGTCAACTATTTTAGCGATTTCACTACCAAATTCCCGCTGAACATCTTCCAGGCTGATATCTGTATCTTCCACCGTATCATGCAGCAAAGCGCAAATGGTGCTTCGTACACCCAGGCCAATTTCTTCTACACAAATTTTGGCCACCGCTAATGGGTGCAGGATATAAGGTTCGCCACTTTTGCGCCGCATGGTTTTGTGTGCTTCGGCAGCCATTTCAAATGCGGTACGAACCAATTCTTTATCACCCGGTTTTAATTTGGGCTTCAGGTCTTTCAATAAGCCACGGTAATGCCTCAGGATTTCTTTCTTCTCCTGTTCTTCGTTTAAATTATACTTTATAATAGGTTCTGTAATCTCCATGAGTGTCACGAATTTACTTTAAAAAGAGTAGAATTTGGCCATCCGTTTAAAACAGGGTATATAATGTGATGCCATTTAGTTAAGAAAAATATTCAATATTCAACGATCAATTTTCAATACTCACTGTAAAAGGCAGCTGTATTTTCATTGAAAACTGTTTGTTGAGCATTGGAGAGTTGAATATTTTTTAGTTAAGGTTGATTAATAAAATAAGGAACAAGGAACAAGGAATTTCGAACGTTGAATGTGAAGTAAATTCGAGATTCTTCATTCCTTGTTCTTTGTCCGATATTCTTAACTAAACGACATTGAATAATAATCCCTTTATTTCCTTTATTTTCCTTTCTATTTTTTACAGAAATCCCTTACTTTTGCACCCCTTAACCGGATGTGGCGAAATTGGCAGACGCACCAGACTTAGGATCTGGCGGAGCAATCCATGTAGGTTCGACCCCTATCATCCGGACTTTTAGAATTTAGAGCAAGGAACAAGGAATTTTGAATTATGAACTTCAGGGTTCTTCATTCCCTGTTCCTTTTTCGTTATTAAATACTACAAACAAAATAATACAATGGCTACAGTAGCAAGAGAGAACATTGGTTTGTTAAACGACAAAATCACTGTAAAAATCAGTAAAGAAGATTACTTCCCAAGTTTTGAAAAAAAGGTAAAGGAATACAGCAAGTCTGCCAATATCCCGGGTTTTAGAAAAGGGATGGTGCCAGCTGGCATGGTGAAGAAAATGTATGGCCCTTCTATCTATACCGATGAGATTTTAAAAACTGTAGAGAAAGAATTGTACGGTTACCTGCAAACAGAGAAACCGGAGATTTTTGCCCAGCCCATCGCATTGAATGCTGACATTCGTCAGATGGATTTCAACAACCCTGCTGATTATGAATTTGGTTTTGAGATCGGATTGAAACCTGCTTTTGAACTGGCTCCTTTGGATAAAGCAAAAGTAACTTTGCACAAAGTGAAAGCAACCGATGAAATGGTGCAGGAAGAAGTAAGCCGCATGCAGATCAAAGGTGGTAAGATGACTGAACCGGAAGTGGTGGTTAATGAAGAAAATGTGCTGAACATCTTGTTTACTGAGTGTGATGAAAATGGCCAGGAAATTGAAGGCGGTATCACTAAAGAGAATTCAGTAATTGTAAAATATTTTACTCCTTCTATTCAGAAAGAAGTGATGGGTAAAAAGAAAGATGATTCAATCGTATTCCAGTTGTCAAAAACTTTTGAAGGCGATAAACTGGAAATGATGCTGCATGACCTGGGTCTTGAAAAAGATGACACCACAGCGGCAGATAAATTTTTCAAAATGACCATCTCAAAGATTGGGTTGGTGGAGAAAAGAGATTTGAATGAAGAATTTTTCAACGAAGTATTTCCGGGTGCAGCAGTTGCAACCGAAGAAGAATTCAGGAATAAATTAAAAGCAGAAATTGAACAACACTGGCTGAACCAAAGCCGCAACCAGTTGCATGATCAATTGTATCATTACCTGCTGGATGAAACCAACATCGAATTCCCTGAATCATTCTTAAAACGCTGGCTACAGACTGGCGGAGAAAAACCAAAGAGTGAAGAAGAAGCAGAAGCAGAATTCCCGATGTTCAGTCAGCAATTGAAATGGACATTGATCAGCGATAAGATCATCAAAGAAAATCAACTGGATGTAACAGCAGAAGAACTGAAGGCTTCTATGAAAGCAGAAGTAATGCAATACTTTGGCAACATGAGTTTGGGTGAAGATGTAAGCTGGTTAGACAGTTATGTTGACAGGATGATGAAAGATGAAAAACAAGTTGATAACAGCTACCGTCGCCTGGTTACAGATAAATTGTTTAAATGGGCAGAAAGCAATGCAACCCCATCTGAAAAAGAAGTGACGCCGGAAGAGTTGAATGGTCTTCAGCATCACCATCATCATTGATCAAAAATGATTTAAGATATTGTAAAGCCGGGGTATTTAATTTACCCCGGCTTTTTTTTATACCATTATTATAACTTTTAAAGCTTCACTATCTTTTTCACCAATTGTTTTTTATTATTCATCCATAGCGTAACATAATAGAGCCCACTACTTAATTGTTTCATGGGAATTGAAAAACCCCGGGAACTGTTTACCGGCTGATTGACCAGTTGATATACGTTTTGCCCGGACATGTTATGTACTGTCACGGACACATTTACAGGTGAGGAAGGTTTTTTTATAAATACGGTAAGCACATCCCTTACCGGGTTAGGTGCAACTGTAATACTGTCTTTATAAAAATAACATCGTTCGGTATATTGGACTGCAGCCGAATCTAAATAAAAACTGCTGTCTGTTTCAATATTCATTTTTACCCGGTACCTGATGGTAATGCCCGGGGCTAATGCGGAGAGATCATCCGAAAAATTAAAATGCTGTTTACTGAAATTGGTATTGATCATTTGCGTATCTACCGGAACATAATTAGTATCAGCAGGTAATTTTCTTTCAACAACAATGTTCATACCTGCTGTAGTCTTTACACTCCAGGAAAGTTTTGCAATACAATTTTGATCAATGCTTATTTGCTGCGTATACAATTTTTTCAACAACAGTACAAATGCTTTCTTAGCATCTGGTATACCATAGCCTATTCGGTCGTCAGGATTATTGCTTCTGTCGGATGATTGATGAAGCACATCAATCAGTGTATTATTATTCACTTCAGGAAAAGCCTGCCACAGACAGGCTGTGATGCCCGCCATAATGGGACAGGCGTAAGAGGTACCATTGCCGTAAGAAGGTTGCCCGTTAATTTCATTTGCCACCACTGCACCTACACCTACTGCAGCCACATCTGGTTTTACCTGTCCATCGCTGGCAGGGCCATAACTGCTGAATGAACCGGCTTGCCGGTTTACATCCACAGCCCCTACCGATAGTGCCTTATCTGCATCTCCTGGTGTAGAGATATAATGCCACGGCTTAGTTCCCTCGTTACCTGCAGATGTTACTATCATTAATCCTTTTTGAGCAGCTACATTAACCGCTCTTGCTATCAAAGTGGTTCCTCCATCCATATCAGCATAGTTGTAATTAAAACTGCTGTTGTCGAAATAATAATAACCCAGTGATACAGAAATAATATCTACTCCAAGGCTATCGGCTTTTTCCGCTGCCGCTGTCCAGTTTTGTTCTTCTACCGGGTATTCAGAACCTATATCTTCTGTCCTGAATAAATAGAAGGCAGCTTCCGGGGCTGTTCCTGTAAACTTACCCGGCATATTAGCGGCGATGGTGCTAAAGCATTTCATGCCGTGAACATTCTCTTCACTTACACTTGCTTTGTTTGCAACAAAGTCCCAGGTGCCCAGAATTTGATTTCTGCTTCTTACACTGTCAAATGTGGGAAGCGTATGATAATTTAAAAATCCTGCATCCGTAATGGCCATTTGCAAACCATTTCCCCTGAAACCGTGGTTATGTAAAAAATCTGCATTGTGCAAATGTATTTGCTGGTAGGCCAAACCGTAATCATAATAGTTACTGTTGGGATCAGTTGGTCTTTGCAGGATTGGATTTAATGGAATAGCCTGGTCAGTATCCAATTGTTTGTTTACAGGTGTTAACGCTTGAACCGGTCTTGCAGCAATAGGAGATGATTTAATTACAAATGGGAATGCATTGATTTTAGCAAGTGCAGCAGCATCCGTGGTTTTTATACATATCTGGTTAAACCATTTACTTACATTTATGATGCTGACATTACCTGCCATACTGATGCTGTCGAGGTAAGCAGGATTTACCGGGAGATCATGTTGATCAAATGCAATATCATACCTTATCCTGCGGTCAATGGCTCGTTTGGATAAAAATTGAGAAGGATTACTGATGGAATAAGGAGAACCTGTTTTGTCTTTTAATTGTACGATGTAACGGGAAAATTGAGCTTTGGATACATTATTGGATAAAAGCAATGTGAATAACACAGCCAAAACACTTTTTATATGCATACAAATAAATAATTAACCGGTTGCCGGAATTCAACATTTATAAAGAGCGTATGCTGGCTGTTAGTTATGCTCTATCATGGTAAAAATGGCGCCATTGCTGTTATCGGAAAAAGTACCGTCATAGCCGTTTATAGGAGGTTGGTATTCAGAATGAAAAAATCTTTTATATACCATACCAATACCTTTTGCATAATATTCAACACCATAATTTATTTCACTATACGAGTTGGGGTCATTGGGATTTCCAATCACTTCATCTCTTTGGGTTACTTTAATGGTGGAGTCTAAATTTAAAGCTCCCAATGCCAATGGAGCATTTAAACTGTCATAAGCATAATCCCAATTATCAAGGTAACGTAAATTTAATTCCGGATCAGTAGATGTTGTACTGATGAAAGAATTTCCTTTCCAGGTATAATCTTGTACGATGGGTAATTTTAATTTTATAAAGCGAAGGTTATTTTCAATAAACTCTGAAGAATTATCCGTGTTTACTACCATGTATGTGTCATCTATTATCCAGGCATCAGCCGGAGAGCTTCGCAGGTAACGATATATTCTGTAAGCAGGCCTTCCAAGATTGTCAGTGATCAACGCATCTACTTCAAATTTTACCTGGTAACTAAAGGTAAGGGGTACCAGGCTTTGCTTTTTATACCGGAAAGAATCTAACTGGTAAACAATATACTTACCCGTTTGCAATGGCATATAATCACTGATGGTATCAGTTGTAAACTCTTCCGTTTGCTTTTTACAAGCGCTGAATACTACAGCCGCTAAAAAACCAGCTAATAAAATTTTTTTGTACATATCGATCAGACAGTTAACTATTCAGACTCCTGTTTTTTGTAAAAAGCTGCTCATCTCTTTGGATAATTCCTCCTCCTATCACGTCATCACCTTCATAAAAAACAGCACTTTGCCCCGGGGCAATGCCTTTTACATCTTCGTAAAAACGAACATTTACACCATTTTCGTATGCGTACAAATTACTTAAAGCACCTTTATCCTTGTAACGTATTTTAGTCAGCACTTCCATTCCTTCTGAAACGCCTTCATATTTGATCCAGTTTATTTTGGTCACATTCATTTCGCTGCCCTTCAAATCTTCCTCATCACCCAGCACCACGGTATTGGTTACAGGATCAATATGCGTTACAAATGCTGGTCTGCCCAATGCAATATCCAGGCCTTTACGCTGGCCAACGGTGTAAAATGGATAGCCTTTATGGCTACCTAAAATTTTACCAGATTTATCAGTAAAGTTGCCGCCGTTTACTTTTTCTTCCAGCCCTGCTACATTCCGCTTTAAAAAGCCACGGTAATCATTGTCCGGAACAAAACATATTTCGTAGCTCTCACTTTTTTTTGCCAGTTCAGGATATCCAAAATCATGAGCCATTTGCCGGATAGCAGTTTTATGATAGGTGCCTAAGGGTAATAACGTACGGCTTAACAAGTCCTGTTGAAGCCCCCACAATACATAACTCTGATCTTTGGTATCATCAATGCCTTTACGGATAAAATATCTGCCGTTGGTATGCTGATGAATTTGTGCATAATGGCCAGTAGCAATAAAATCACAGCCCAATGCATCGGCCCGTTTTAATAATGCCCTCCATTTAATATGCGTATTGCACATCACACATGGATTAGGCGTTCGGCCTGCAATATATTCTTCTACAAAATTGTCAATCACAAAATCGCCAAACTCTTCTCTTATATCTAAAATGAAATGCGGAAAGCCATGTTGCACAGCTGCTTGCCTGGCATCATTAAAACTATCCAGGTTGCAACAGCCCGTTTCCTTTTTGCCTGTAGTGCCCACGCTGGTGGCATAGTCCCATGTTTTCATGGTAATACCCACCACATCATATCCTTCTTTATGAAGCATCAATGCAGCAACGGTACTGTCTATACCGCCACTCATTGCCATTAATACTTTTCCTTTTTTATTCATATCTTTTTTATCCGGCGCAAAGATACGGCTTAGGCATGCAAGAACAGGTGTACTGGCTTTTTGAGATTGGGAAAATAATTATGTCAGCAGGGAGGGTAATAACGGTTTGGGTATAAATGAAAAAAGGTTGCATCATTTTACAGATGCAACCTTTTTTTAAATAGTCTCTTATAATCTTACAGAAACTGATACCCTGCGGTCAGTTACCCTTTCTGATTCAGGGGCATCAGCAGGATGTTTTGCAAATGCTGATCCGTAGCCTTCAGCATCTGTGATCTGTGTTCCAACACCTGCTTTATCCAAAGCAGCTTTTACAGAACTGGCTCTGTCGCCGGAAAGTTTTTTATTGGCGGTTTCATCGCCCACTTTATCCGTATATCCGCCAATTTTCAATTTAGCAGCAGGATATGCTTTTAAGATAGCTGCAATATTATTAATCTGGTTTTGGCTTTCAGCAGTAATTTCTGCACTGGCAGTATGGAAATTCAGGTTGTCAAAATCAAACCAAACATTTTTCAAAGAATCAGCGCCAAGCACTTTGTAATCAATATTTAGAAATGCTACCAGCTTGTCTTCAATTCCACCTTTGTAGGCATCTATTTCTGTGCCGTTAATCAATTTTACTTTTAAGGATTCTTTGGTAGTCTCCATCATTACTGGTTTTTCAGGGGCAGCTGCTTCATGTTTTACTTCAATCGCCGCAGGTGCATGCTCTTCACTCTCTTTACTGCCGCCCGTGCCAAACAAGTAATAAACGCCTGCTGATAATAGTGCTAATAAAAATAATGGAAGGAGCAATCCTAAAGCGCCGTCTTTTTTTTCCTCATGAGTTGACATAACTGGTAATTTTTTTTAAATGAATTATATGGTGAATTTTTAGGGCTGTAAGGTAAATACAAGATTTAAAATTTTGATTATAAATACAAGTATTATTTTTAATTTCATTATTATTCTGTTTTGCTGCCTCCTGCACCATCATTTTGCCATTAATCAAAAACGGCAGTGGATATGGAACAGGTGGTTGTTAATTTTGTTTACCATGCTGAAAAACATTTCGAGATACTGGGTTTGCCAGATAGGAGGATGGGGGGCAAACCTGGCGATCTCCATATTTTTTTACCTCACTTTAACCATCAGGAAGATAGATTATTTCTTTGTTCTGATTACTATAGGCGTATTGCTGGGCATACTGTTTTCACATTTGATGAGAATGGTGATCAAGGAATATAAATTCTTGGAAAAACCACTGCAAAAACAGATCATTTCTTTTGTATTGGTTACCATCCTTTTTGCCATTATATATGCCTGTGCCGATGTGGCGATTGGAAAAATGCTCGGGATCAGCGATGTGAATGGAACAAAGATTTCCCTTCTCAACGAAATAACCCGTAACGTAATCAATAATTTCTTCCTGTTGCTTATCTGGAACCTGATCTATTATACCTATCACTATGTGGAAAGAAACAGGAAGCAGGAGCTGGATACCCTCAGACTGCAGTCGGTGGTAAAAGAGCTGGAGCTTAAAACCATCAAGTCGCATATCAATCCACATTTTATTTTCAATGCCCTCAATAGTATAAGAGCACTGGTGGATGAAAACCCGGTAAGAGCAAGAACTGCTATTACCGAACTGAGCAATATTTTAAGAAGCAGTATGCAGGCTGAAAAATTAGAAACTGTTACGCTGGAGAGAGAGCTGAGTATTGTAAAAGATTATCTTGCTTTGGAAAAAATCCGGTTTGAAGAGCGGCTGAATATTGAAATGGATATCGATGAAGATACCCTTAACCAACCCGTACCACCAATGATGCTGCAAACATTGGTGGAGAACGCCATTAAACATGGAGTGAGTAAAAAAATAAATGGTGGTATTATAAGAGTAAAGTCTGATTTTGTGGGAGGGCATCATGAACTGGTAGTACAAAATTCAGGACAATTGAACGGTTACTTAAATGGAGACGGCGATGGGTTTGGTGTAAAAAGTACCAAAGACAGGTTGAATTTATTGTACCAGGGAAAGGCAACTTTTGATATCAAAAACCTGGATGCAGATATGGTAGAATCAAAAGTGATCATGCCGGTTGCTAATATTTAAATCAAATACACATATGTACAAAGCTATCATTATTGATGATGAAAGACTGGCAAGAAATGAACTGAAAAAGCTGTTGTTGGATTTTCCACAGATAGAAGTGCTGGATGAAGCTGCCAACGCAGAAGAGGGAATTGAAAAGATTGACAGCCTGAACCCTGATCTTATTTTTTTAGATATTCAAATGCCTGGGAAAACAGGATTTGATATGCTACAGGAACTGGACAAAGCACCACATGTGATATTTACCACAGCTTATGACGAATATGCATTAAAGGCTTTTGAGGTAAATGCATTGGATTATTTAATGAAACCAATAGAACCTAAACGCCTGGCAGATGCTTTGCAAAAATTACAGCAGGCAGAGGAGAAAGAAGCCGTATCTCAGCAGGCTTTGCAAAGAGGGATTCTCACAGAGAACGACCAGGTATTTGTAAAAGATGGCGAACGCTGCTGGTTTGTAAAATTATCAGAGGTGAGGTTGTTTGAAAGTGTAGGCAATTATGCCAAAGTTTTTTTTGCAGGAAATAAACCGCTGATCTTAAAATCGCTCAATGCACTGGAAGAAAGGCTGGATGAAAAAACATTCTTCAGGGCAAACCGCAAACACATTGTAAATATGCGGATGATTGAAAAGATAGAGCCCTACTTTAATGGAGGCCTGCTGCTGGAAATACAAGGTGGAGAAAAAGTAGAAGTAAGCCGCAGGCAGGCAGTAAAGTTTAAAGAGATGATGAGCCTGTAGAAAGATGAATTTGTTTTAATAGCCGTTAAGACGGAGAGATGGTAAGTTTCAATTATTATTCTCCTCCCGGCTTAACGTCTCTCCTTCCTCCCGGCAAAATCATTATTTAAAAAATAATCCCTCCCGCCTTTCTTGAAAAAACTTTCCGCCTCCCCGTCTTCCCGGCAAAAAATGCTTTTTAGTAAATGGAAATTTTTGTTTGTATCATTGTACAAATAAAAATTTATGGCATTGCAACCCTGGCGCATTGGTGTGGTTACAAGGATAGTAGATGAAACAAAAGATACCCGGCGTTTCTGGATACAGGTGCCTGAATTAACATCCTTTGATTTTGTTCCTGGCCAGTTTGTAACACTGGACCTGCCTATTCATGAGAAGGTAAACAAGCGCTGGCGCAGTTATTCCATCGCTTCCTGGCCAGATGGTACCAATGTTTTTGAACTGGTGATCATACTGGATAAAGAAGGTGCTGGCACTCCCTATCTTTTTAACGAAATAGGTGTGGGATCAGAACTTTCATTCCGTGGGCCACAGGGCGTATTTAATTTAAGGGTGCCGATAGAGAATGATATCCTGCTTATTTGTACCGGCACCGGTATCGCTCCATTCCGCAGTATGGTACAACATCTGTACCTGCAAAATATTCCACGAAAAAATGTTTACCTGGTATTTGGCTGCCGCACAAAAAACGATTTGCTTTACTATAATGAGTTGAAGGAACTGGAGATAAAAATGCCAGGATTTAAATTTTTGCCTGCACTGTCAAGAGAGCAATGGGATGATGGTCATGCAGGTTATGTACATCCTGTATACGAATCAATTTGTGCTGACAGGCGGCCTGCAAGTTTTTATTTATGTGGCTGGAAGGGCATGATAGACGAAGCTAAAAAAAGAATTACGGATATGGGGTACGATAAAAAATCAATCCACACAGAGATCTATGGGTGATGTTTAGCGGCAGGAAATAAATAATGATTTAAATCATTTTGGTGAATGATAAGAACCATGCACCTGAACCAGTTTTCTGTAGACATTTTTTTACTACCTTGTACTTCTAAAAATCCTTCATTCACTAACTGATTTTTTCTATGGGTGCATCCTCGATGATTGTTTTGATTCTTGCCGGGTTAACCTTTTCCGTTATTGCCATTATGATTGCCAAAGTAGTAACAAAGTCTACTACCAATCCCCAGAAAGGGCAGCCTTATGAATGCGGTATCCCAACCAGGGGTAAAACGTGGATACAGTTGAATGTAGGTTATTATCTATTTGCTTTAATATTTTTAATTTTTGATGTGGAGCTGGTATTCCTGTATCCTTGGGCAGTGGTGGCAAAGAAAGTAGGTTGGTTTGCATTGATAGAAGTGATCATTTTCTTTTTTATATTGTTTATGGGTTTTTTATATGCACATAAAAAAGGAGCATTGAAGTGGGTGTAACAATATGAGTAAGAAGGTTGAATAGTGTTAGTTGTGTAAGCATTATTTATTAATAAAAGATACTATTAACTACATCATGAGTAATGAGGTAAAAAGTTTAAAGGATTCCTTTCCAGGCCAGGTGCATGATTTGCCCGGTGGTGGTATCATCACCAGCAAGCTGGATGACCTGATCAACTGGGCAAGGTCCAATTCTTTGTGGCCACTCACTTTTGCCACCAGTTGCTGCGGCATTGAATACATGTCTGTAGCCGGAGCTAAATATGATTTTTCAAGATTTGGTTTTGAAGTGGCCCGGGCCTCTCCAAGGCAGGCCGATGTGATCATCATTGCCGGTACCATTGTTAATAAAATGGCACCGGTATTAAAGAGATTGTATGATCAAATGGCCGATCCAAAATATGTGATAGCAATGGGCGCCTGCGCCATTAGTGGTGGGCCATTTTTTTACAATACCTATTCTGTAGTAAAAGGTGCAGATCATGTGATACCAGTGGATGTGTATGTTGCTGGTTGTCCACCAAGGCCAGAGGCACTGATACATGCATTGATGACACTGCAGGAAAAAATAAAAAGCGGGCAAACAAGGGAGCAATGGAAAACCCCGAAGCAATAAAAGCAATATTGATTGAAAAGCGAATGACGAACGAAGAACTTAAAATAACGATTACCTCACTGCTTGCCAATGCCACTTTTGATGAAGGGGGTGAATGGCTGAATGTAAATGTGGAAGCTGCCGATTGGAAGCAATTTGCACAGCAACTTCGCAATGACGACAATCTATTTTTCGATTTTCTTTTTTCCCTTACTTGTATTGACTGGAAGACGCTCCTTACGATGGTGTACCATTTTGAGTCTACCAAATTTCGCCATAATATGGTAGTAAAAATAAAGCTGGATGCGGCTAAGCCAGAAGTGGAAACAGTGAGTGACATCTGGCAAACGGCTAATTTTCATGAAAGGGAAGTGTATGAATTATTTGGTGTGAACTTTTTAAATCATCCGGATTTGAGGTTATTGATTTTGCCAGATGGATGGGAAGGCAAGAATCCATTGAGGAAGGATTTTGATGATCCGGTAAATATGATAAAATTATAGAAGCTCCGAAGGGGCGTAATATGCATAGCGATGGGTGCAACCCATCGAACTAATAACGCAGGCAAAGCACAATAAAGAAGTAAAGTACAAGAGTGCCAATGAAGATGAGTAAAGAGAAAAAGTTCGGGCAATAAAATAAAAAACGTTTTAGGAAAGATATTTTAATGTACAGAGAAACAGTAATAGTATCGGATGTAAATCAAAGCCTTGCGGTAAATGCAGAGGCGGGTGATTTTATTATCAATGTTGGGCCTCAACATCCGGCCACACATGGTGTGCTGCATTTGGTAATTACGCTGAATGGTGAAACGATCAAAAAAGTAGAACCACATCTTGGCTACATCCATCGCTCCATTGAAAAAATGTGCGAAAGCCTTACCTACCGGCAATTCATATATGTAACCAGCAGGATGGATTATTTGTCTTCTCATATTAATAATCATGCCTGCGCTTTATGTGTGGAAAAGGGTTTGCAGGTGGAAGTGCCGCAAAGGGCAAAGGTGATCAGAATATTGATGGATGAATTGACAAGGATTGCATCGCATGAGTTGTGGCTGGGAGCCATGGCAATGGATTTGGGAGCGTTCACACCTTTCTTTCATACGTTCAGGGAAAGAGAAACGATCAATACGATAATGGAAGAAACCTGCGGCGCCAGGCTCACCATGAATTATATGGTGCCGGGTGGTGTGATGCAGGATATTCATCCTGACTTTCAAAACAAGGTAAAAGATTTTGTAACGCAGTTCAATTCCAAGATAGATGAGATGGATGAGATGGTGACGGGTAATATTATTTTTCAAAATCGCATGAAGGGAGTTGGATTTTTATCAAAAGAAGATGCTGTTTCTTTTGGTTGCACCGGGCCAACGGCAAGGGGTAGTGGCGTTAGTTGTGACCTTAGAAAACTATATCCATATGAAGGATATGAAAATCTACAGTTTGATGAGGTGCTGGAAACAGCAGGTGATTCATTTGCCAGGTACCTGATACGGATAAGGGAAATGAAGCAATCCATCAGGATCATTGAACAACTGATTGATAATATTCCGGAGGGAGATTACCAGGCAAAAACAAAAGCAGTACTGAAATTACCAAAGGGGGAATTTTTACAACGGGTAGAAACAGCCAGGGGGCAGTTTGGTGTATACATCGTAAGCGAAGGTGGCACCACTCCTTACCGGATAAAATTCAGATCACCGGGTTTTTCAAATTTGAGTGTGCTGGATCATATTGCAAGAGGAAGTAAGCTGGGCGACTTGGTGGCAATGATGGGAACTTTTGATTTGGTGATACCGGATATAGACAGGTAACCCCCATCCCCTAAAGGGGAAAAGGTAAGAGTATGAAATTCAAAATGTTTGCTAAATGGGCTGAGTGTGGGAGTTATTGTTAAATAAAGAACCTGTGGTGATGTGGGAGAACAATTTTTATTAAAGATATGAAGTGCCGTCCTTCTCCCTCAAGGAGAAGGATAAGAGGATGAGGTAAAGAGCGGCAGATAAAAAAATTATTAACGAAAAAATTAAACCCGTTGAATAACTCCCCTTTAGGGGATGGGGGGAACTATGTGGAGCTTATCTAACATATCAAAGACTATTGATACCTGGCTAAATGGTCATTTTAATCCTACCTGGGTAATGATCATTGAGATGGTGATTGCAGGTGTATGTGTGATTGGATTGTTTGCAATGCTGGGATTGATATTGGTGATTATGGAAAGAAAAGTGTCTGCCTGGATACAGATTCGTTTAGGTCCTAACAGGGTTGGGCCGAAAGGAATGTTTCAATCATTGGCAGATACCGTGAAACTGTTGGTGAAAGAAGCCATCACCCCAAGCGGGGCTGATAAGATGTTGTTTAACTTGGCACCGGTAATCGCTTTAATTGTTGCGATGCTCCTAATGGCTCCAATAGCATTTGCAAAAGATTTCCAACTATGGGATCTTAATATTGGGGTGCTGTATGTTTCTGCGGTTTCTTCTGTAATGGTCATCAGTATTTTAATGGCCGGCTGGTCAAGTAATAATAAATATTCTTTGCTGGGTGCCATGCGGAGTGGAGCACAAATAGTGAGTTACGAATTATCTGCCGGGCTTTCTATCATGGCGATTGTGGTACTGACAGGTAGTTTGAATGTGAATGAAATCATTTTGTCGCAGGCTGATGGCTGGTGGATATTTAAAGGACATATTCCTGTGCTCATTGCATTTGTAATTTTCATGATTGCCGTAACAGCAGAAACTAACAGGGCACCTTTTGATCTTGCAGAAGCGGAGTCTGAATTAACAGCGGGTTTTCATACGGAATACTCAGGGATGAAATTTGCGTTGTTCTTTTTGGCTGAATATGTAAATGTATTTATTGTGTGTGCCATCGGAGCAACACTGTTTTTGGGAGGCTGGATGCCATTTCATATCGGTCATTGGGAAGCATTCAATCATGTGATGGATTACATCCCTTCCAGCTTGTGGTTTTTTGGAAAAACATTCTTTTTAATTTTTCTCATTATGTGGTTCAGGTGGACATTCCCGAGATTAAGGATTGACCAGTTGCTGAACCTGGAATGGAAATATTTATTGCCCATCAGTATGTTCAATATTTTACTTGTAACAGCAATCGCAATTTTAAAATGGCACTTTTAAATGTTCTTAACTAACTATATAAAAGATGTTTTCAATGCAGTAAAATCTTTACTGATTGGTATGCGCCGTACTGGTTATTATTTTACGCATCACAAGGAGATTATCACCGAGCAATATCCTGACAACAGGGAAACATTGAACCTGCCGGAAAGATTTAAAGGCGAAGTGGTGATGCCGCATGATGAAAAAAATGAACACCGTTGTACTGGTTGTACAGCCTGTGAACTGGCTTGTCCGAATGGAACGATTAAAGTAGTCACCAAATTTGATATCACACCGGAAGGAAAGAAAAAGAAAGCGATTGATAAACTGGTCTATCACCTGGAATTGTGTACCATGTGCAATTTGTGTATTGAAGCTTGTCCTTCAGATGCGATCAAAATGGCACAGACTTTTGAACACAGTGTTTTTGACAGGAGTGAATTGACAAAGATCCTGAATAACCCGGGATCAAAGATTATGGAAGGAGTGGAGTAACCCCCTCCGCCCCCTGAAGGGGGAACTAAGGCAAGCGTTCAAAATTTAAAAGATTTGCTGAATCGAGAAGTGTGAGTGTATTTGTTGATTAAAGAACAAATGAAGATGTGGAAGATAAAATATTTGAAATTGGTAAGAAGCACCGCTCCTTCCCTACTGAGCGTAGCCGAAGTATGGGGAAGGAGAAGGAGAAGGAGGATGAGGCCAATATTATTAAAAAAAGAATAACCCTTAAATGAGCGGATCGACCATTGTATTTTATTTACTTGCTTTGCTTACTCTTGTAAGTGCGGTGTTAGCTGTTACCTCACGGCAAATATTTCGTGCAGCTATTTATTTATTGTTTTCTCTCATTGGTATTGCCGGTATTTATTTCTGGATGCAGTATGATTTTATTGCAGCAGTGCAGATCATTGTATACGTTGGCGGCATCACGGTACTCATTATCTTTTCAATTTTTCTTACACAGCAGGCAGGAGAATTATTACCGAAACAAAAAATGGGCAGGCAGGTATTTGCAGCGGCCGCTGTGTTCTGTTCTTTTGTATTGGTGATGTTACAGGTAGTTAAAAATAAATTTACCGCCACCACAGAGCAATCTGTTGAGCCAACCATTTCGGCAATAGGGGAAAAAATGTTGGCCACCACAGAAGACGGCTATGCGTTACCATTTGAGGTGGTAAGTATTTTATTATTGGCAGCATTGATCGGTTGCATTGTAATAGCCATGCAAACGGCCACATCATTAACTGAACAAGACACCGCATTAAAATGATAACACCCGGACTATATCACCTGTTATTTATCAGCACCGCACTGTTCTTCATTGGCGTGTTTGGTTTCCTCACCAGGAAAAACCTCATCACTATGCTGATGAGTATAGAGCTGATCTTAAACAGTGTAAATCTGAATTTTATTGCATTCAATAAATACGTTTGGCCAAACAGGCTGGACGGTGTTTTCTTTTCCATATTTATCATTGCCATTGCTGCAGCAGAAGCTGCTGTGGCCATTGCCATCATTATTAATTTATACAGGTCACATCAATCTATTGATGTGGATCAAACAGAAGAAATGAAATACTGATTATGCCAAATGCATTATACATAGCGTTGATTCCTTTACTGCCACTGGCGGCTTTTATAATACTGGGTTTGTTTGGCAGAAAATATATTAACCAGTCTGCCGGCATCATCTCAACAATATTATTAGCTGCATCTACCGCCCTTGCTTTTTATGCTGCTTACGAATATTTTTTTCAATATGGAAAAGTGGATGGCGTTTATCAAAAAGCAGTGGCTTTTAAATATACTTGGCTCCGGTTTTCTGAAGGCTTTTCTATTGATATCGGTGCTATCATGGATCCCATTACAGCCATGATGCTGGTAGTGGTTACTTTCATTTCATTGATGGTACATATTTACAGCCTGTCCTATTTAAAAGGTGAAAAACGCTTCGCTACTTATTATGCTTTTCTTGGCCTCTTTACTTTTTCTATGCTGGGGTTAGTGTTGTCTTCCAATATTTTCCAGATCTATATATTCTGGGAACTGGTGGGTGTTTCCTCTTTCTTATTGATTGGATTTTATTACGACAAGCCCAGTGCTGCGGCTGCCTGTAAAAAAGCTTTTATCGTTACCCGTTTTGCAGACCTGGGATTTTTAATAGGTATACTGGTATTATCATCATACGCAGAGAGTTTCGATTTTATTACTATCATAAAAAAATTAGCAACACCCGGAAGCGCTGAGGCTCATGCAGCAGTTACTGCTTCTTTTCTCGGATTATCAGCTTTGTCTTGGGGTGTGGCGTTGGTATTTATTGGAGCCGCAGGAAAGAGTGCAATGTTTCCGCTCCATATATGGCTACCCGATGCGATGGAAGGGCCTACTCCCGTATCAGCATTAATACATGCAGCAACAATGGTGGTGGCCGGTGTATTTTTAATTGCAAGATTGTATCACGTTTTTAGTATGTCGCAGCCAATATTGCACATGATAGGTTATGTTGGTGCGTTCTCTGCTTTATTCGCTGCAATAATTGCGTGCACTCAAACCGATATTAAAAGAGTGCTGGCATATTCTACCATGTCGCAAATCGGCTTTATGATGCTTGCACTTGCTGTTTCCGGTCCCCAGGAAAATAGAAATGAGTTAGGATTTACAGCCGGGATGTTCCATTTGTTCACACATGCCATGTTCAAGGCACTGTTGTTTTTAGGCGCCGGTTCAGTTATACATTACATTCACAGTAATGAAATAAAAGATATGGGTGGGTTAAGAAAATACATGCCCATTACACATATCACTTTTTTAATTGCCTGCCTTGCTATAGCAGGGATACCGCCATTTGCAGGCTTCTTTAGTAAAGAGGAAATTTTGCTGGCTGCGTATGAAAAAAATAGTATCATATTTTACATGGCGTTAATTACTTCGGGGCTTACTGCATTTTATATGTTCCGCCTGTACTTTAATATTTTCTGGAATAAGGAGGCACACCTGCATGAAGAACATCACGGAGAAGGTGGTTTTGCAATGATGCTGCCATTGATAGTGCTGGCTGCCGCAGCTTGTACTACAGGGTTTATTCCTTTCGGAAATTTTGTTACTTCTGATGGCACACAATTGTCAACTGAACTTCATCTTACCTTTTCCATTGCTCCTGTTGTGTTAGCACTTACAGGAATTTTTATTGCAATGAGTTTCTATAAAACGCAAAATAATAAGGCTGAAAAACTGGCTGCTTCACTCAATGGCTTTTATAAAGCAGCCTATCACAAATTTTATATTGATGAGATCTATCTTTTTGTCACTAATAAAGTATTGTTTGGTGTCATTGGAAAAACTGCTGCATGGTTTGATAAAAATATAGTAGATGGGTTGGTAAATAAAACGGGCAATGGAACAGCGGCCCTGTCTGAAAAAATTAAGACTTTTCAGTCAGGTAAAGTGCAGCAATATGCTATTTACTTTTTAGTGGGTGTTATTGGGCTTGCCGTATTGTTTATGTATGTATGGAAATAGAAAGTTGTTTTAATAGTTAAGCGGATAGGAAAACAGGTAAAAGAAAATTGAATGAATTTATTATTACTCATATTGATTCCGTTGGTTACAGCAGTTGCTGTGTTGCTGGCAGCTAAACAACAGGCTAAGTGGATATCTTTAGTTGGTTCAGCAGTTCAGTTTGTTGCTGCTTTTGTTTTGTTGGGGGCATTCAACTCTCAAAGAACTGCAGGTAATACAAAACAATTTCTTTTTGAACAGCAATACAATTGGTTCCCTTCTCTAAATATCTCTTTTCATTTAGGTGTGGATGGAATTTCCATATCCATGATATTGCTCACTGCTTTTGTGGTAATAGCCGGTGTACTGGTTTCATGGAATGTAGAAAAGATGACAAAAGAATTTTTCTTCCTGCTTATCTTATTGAGTATGGGTGCATATGGATTTTTTGTCTCTTTAGATTTGTTTATTCTGTTCTTCTTTCTGGAAATAGCAGTGATTCCAAAATATTTACTGATCGGTATCTGGGGCAGTGGTAAAAAACAATATGCTGCTAATAAGCTGGCGTTGTTGCTCATGTTCGGCTCCGCCTTAGTGTTAGTAGGAATGCTGGGCACATATTTCGGCAGCGGACAAAAAACATTTGACTTACTTTCATTATCTCAGGCAAACATACCGGTAGCAGTACAGAAAATTTGTTTCCCATTATTGTTTGTTGGGTTTGGTGTCTTCACTGCATTGTTCCCGTTCCATACCTGGGTGCCCGATGGTCACTCATCTGCTCCAACAGCAGGTTCTATGTTTTTAGCAGGTATCTCCATGAAGCTGGGTGGATATGGATGTTTAAGAGTGGCAACTTACCTGATGCCGGACGGTGCAAAAGAATATGCCAATATCATTATTGTATTATCATCCATCGCCATTTTATATGGCGCCTTTGCTACGATGATGCAGAAGGATTTTAAATATATCAATGCCTATTCTTCTGTAAGCCATTGCGGATTTGTGTTGCTTGGTATTGGTATGCTTACCAAAACAGCTATCACGGGGGCAGTGATGCAAATGGTAAGTCATGGTGTGATGACAGCCTTATTCTTTGCTGTAATTGGAATGATTTACGAACGAACCCACACCAGGCAGGTGGACGAAATGGGCGGATTGTTGAAAGTAACCCCTTTCATATCTACGGTATTGTTCATTGTTGGTTTGTGTTCTTTAGGCTTGCCGGGCCTTAGTGGTTTTGTAGCTGAGATGACAATATTTGTAGGCTCCTGGCAAAATGTGGATGCCTTTCATCGTATCGCCACCATCATAGCCTGTATGTCCATTGTGGTAACTGCGGTATATATTTTAAGAGCCATTGGGAAAGTGGCAATGGGGCCATTGAAAGAAGGTTATGAAAGCATTACAGATGCGACCTGGAATGAGCGGATGGCAGCCATTATTTTGGTGGCAAGTATACTGGCAATTGGGCTGGCGCCTTTCTGGCTAAACGACCTGGTTAGCCCGGCTGCAGAAATTATCATGCAAAAAATTTCAACTGTAAAATAGACGGGATGAATGAGTTTGTTACATTAATGAGAGCTGAACTGGTGGTTACCATCATCATCTTCCTGTTGTTGTTTATCAAAATAGGAAAAGGGATGAGTAACGAAAAGTTACTGGTATTGATTCAAGTGGTATTGGGCATCAATTTCGTTACAGGATTGGTTGTTAATGAAGATGGAGTTTTATTTGGCGGCTTATATCATACCGATACACTCATTGCTGTACAAAAGAATATTTTAAATCTTGGTGTATTTCTCATTTCATTATTGTTTGCAGACTGGTTTAAAAAAAGCGATCAACTGGCAGAGTTTTTTATTCTGATGTTATCTGCTTTGCTTGGTATGTTCTTTTTATTATCCAGTGGAAATTTACTGATGTTTTATTTGTCACTTGAATTGGCTTCCATACCTGTTGCGGCAATGGCTAATTTCGATCTGCAAAAAAGAATATCTTCAGAAGCCGCCGTAAAGATGATCTTATCTTCTGCGTTTTCGTCGGGTATTCTCTTGTTTGGTATTTCGTTGATATATGGTGCTACCGGTACTGTCAGCTTTGCTGAACTGCCATCTTTGCTACAGTTAAATAACCTGCAGGTGCTGGCTTTTATATTTTTATTTGCAGCGTTTGCATTCAAACTATCTATTGTTCCCTTTCATTTATGGACGGCAGATGTGTACCAGGGTTCCCCCACTGCCACCACTGCGTTTTTATCGGTGATATCCAAGGGAGCTTTTGCCTTTGTGTTCATCACAGCATTGTTTAAAATATTTCAACCGCTGCATTCAGTTTGGTACAACCTCATTATGCTGTTGTCTGTAGTAACGATGATTATTGGAAACCTGTTTGCATTACGTCAGCAAAATATCAAACGCTTTCTTGCATTTTCCTCCATAGCTCAGGTGGGTTTTATTTTAGTAGGCATCAGCAGCAATACTGCAGAAGGTTCAGCGTCGGTAGTCTATTTTATTTTGATCTATATTTTTTCTAACCTGGCTACATTTGGTGTGGCGGGTGCTATTGCATCACAAACCAATAAAGAACTGATCGATGATTATAAAGGCCTTTATCAAACCAACAAATTTTTAAGCTGGATGATTGCGCTGGCATTATTTTCATTAGCCGGAGTCCCTCCAACAGCAGGTTTCTTTGGGAAATTATTTTTGATCAAGGCTGGCGCATCGCAGGGGAGTTACTGGTACATTATCATTGTTGCATTAAATTTAGTAGTGTCTTTATATTATTATTTAAAGATTGTTAGAGCAATATTCATGGAACAAAATGAAACCCCAATAGAAAAAATTGAAGTACATTTTTCAACAAAATTGGGTTTGATTATTTGTGCAGCAGGCATTGTGTTAACTGGATTACTTGGATGGCTCTATGATTATATTCAGTCGGTTACTGGCTGAACTGTTTAGCTTTTGAATAGTCGTTATGTTGTTTAATTTGGAAAACACTTTGAGTAGAATTATAGGGCTTGTGTTACCGGTATTAGTTCTCACCAGTAACTGGGTTAGCCGCCTCTTTTTCTCCGGTTCCGACGAAGTCGGGATTGAAAAAATGCGAGGCATATTTTTTAAAAGGTGAAAAAGTAGCGGCGTTCCAGTTACGCAGCCCGCCGGCTGTGGAGGCAAAAGTGATGAATTTAAAAGAGCTAACAAATAATTAAGAACTAGTTCAGGAATTATAATAAATAGTAAACCGAAATGGCGATCAATAAAAATCATGAATTTGAAGAACTCGAAGGAGTGAAATGCGGTATCGTGGAAAAAAATGCTTCAGCAGAAAGAGTAGCATTCTTGAAAAAATTACTGGAGTTCAATCATTATACTGTTGTAGTGGTGCCTTCTCCGCCGCCGAAAGCGGCGCCAGCTCCAAAGCTTGCGGAAGGTGAAGTTGCTCCACCGCTTCCTCCGCCAGCAGCACCAACCACATTTACAATTGGTGTTACAGATTATACATTCAATTCTATCAACGCTATCTTCGGAAGGGTATTGAAAACGCCAGAAGGTTTTGTTGTCACTCAGGCTTACTGGCTTCAGAAAGAATCTTCTGGTATAGATGAAGTGCCTTATTATGAAAGAAACTAAAAAGGAGTTGCTGAACAACTCCTCTTATATTTTGTAAAATTTTGTATTAACTAATTTTCTCCAGCACTATTTTCTTCACTTCACTCATTGGTATTCTTTCCTGTGTCATGGTATCCCTGTAGCGGATCGTTACAGTATTGTCTTCCTTTGTCTGGTGATCAATAGTTACACAGAACGGAGTGCCAATCGCATCCATGCGGCGGTAACGTTTACCAATTGCATCTTTCTCCTCGTAGAAGCACATGAAGCTGCTTTTGCATTCATTCATCAGCTCCCTTGCAATTTCAGGCAACCCATCTTTTTTAAGTAACGGCAGAATGGCAAGTTTAGTAGGCGCAATTTTAGCAGGTATTCTCAACACCACACGGCTGTCTTCAGTACCATCTTCTTTTGTCCATTTTTCATTTGCATATGCAAGGCTCATGATGGTAAGAAACAGGCGGTCCAAACCAACAGAAGTTTCTAAAACATACGGCACATAGTTACCATACGCTTTTCCGGTTGCCGGGTCAATATCATTATCGAAATACTGCATTTTCTTTTTACTGTAAGTCTGGTGCTGGGTCAGATCAAAATCTGTCCTTGAGTGAATACCCTCGAGCTCTTTCCATCCAAAAGGAAATTCAAATTCTATATCCAGTGCAGCATCTGCATAGTGTGCCAGCTTCACGTGATCATGAAAGCGTAATTTATCGGCAGGAATACCTAAACTCTCATGCCATCTTTTTCTTTCTTCTTTCCAGTAGTTGTACCATTCCATTTGTGAACCAGGACGAATAAAATACTGCATTTCCATTTGTTCAAATTCTCTCATGCGGAAAATAAATTGTCTTGCAACAATTTCATTCCTGAAAGCCTTACCGGTTTGTGCAATACCAAAAGGAATTTTCATCCTGCCGGTTTTTTGTACGTTTAAAAAGTTGACAAAAATACCCTGTGCTGTTTCAGGACGCAGGTAGACAATGTTGTCGTCCGGGTTGTCTGAAGCCACTGCCCCAAACTCCGTTTTAAACATCAGGTTAAACTGGCGAACATCCGTCCAGTTGCTGGTTTTACTCACCGCACAAACGATCTTGTTATCTTCTATTAATTTTTTGAGTCCGGCATAATCATCTTTTGCAATCAATTCCTCCATACTTTTCAGCAACGCATATTCTTCTTCTTTTTTTCCTTCCAGTGCCAATTGTTCTGCATGGCCTTCAATCAGGTGATCTACACGATAACGCTTATTGCTGTCCTTGTTATCGATCATTGGATCACTGAAATTATCTACGTGTCCGCTTGCTTTCCAGGTGGTGGGGTGCATAAAAATAGCAGCGTCAATACCAACAATATTGTCATTGAGTTGCGTCATACTTTTCCACCAGTAATCCCGGATGTTCTTTTTTAACTGTGCTCCATTCTGACCATAGTCGTACACAGCCGCCAGTCCATCATAAATTTCACTCGATTGAAAAATATAACCGTATTCCTTGCAGTGTGCAATCAGCTCTGCAAATATGTTTTGTTCGTTTGCCATAAGGCTGCAAAAGTAAGCGAAAAGTCAAAAGTTGAAAGCCAAAATTTTTGAATGTATTGGTTGTGCTTTTTTACCCTGGCATCAAAGCTTTGTGCATCTTCAGTGGCAGAGTTTATGCTGAGGAACGAAGTACAGTCCGTTCATCTGCATATCTTTGGGCAACTGTGGCTTCCGGTTCAGTCTGTATAATTAAAATATGCTGTCCTTATTCCAGTTACCAATAAATTAACCCAGTATTGAAGCAGGTAGTTGATATTCCCGGTCACCAGCCATCCCGGCTGGAAAAGTTTGGAGTTTATTATCTCACTTTGTTCCGGCGCATTGATTCCGATCACAGCGTATTTGATTTATCAGATGAAGAATTGGCAAAACGCATTCGCCGTATCACCATAAGGGGTATGGTGCTTTCCTCCATTATAGGGTTGGTATGTGTGTTCCCAACGGTGTGGGTGGATATTCATTTTCAGCATCAACCTCCTTTGGTGCATTATGGCTGGGTAGCCGCCGTTACCATTTTTCAATTGCAATAGAATTGTATGTGCTGTTTATTATTGCATTAAAAGCAGTGTACGAAGTAAGTGAGCTCATTAACATGCATGCCAGCAAAAATGAATTACTCAGCAGTAATGTGTTTAGTGTAAAAAATATTCTTGCCCGTACCGCACTGGAACTGCCCGATCCGGAATTAAAAATTTTAGGCATTGATCCTTTCAAACGAATCTCAAAAAAGAACCTTTTTGTTTTGGGTATGCTGTACAAAGCAAGAATATTGATCACCAACCTGGTATTAAAATATGTGCTGCGTTTTACAGTAGGCAATTTTTTATTGGGTGTTTCAATTTTGTATGAAGCATTACCGGTGGAATGTTTTTGGAACAGTGTAGTGCTGAGAAGGGTGGTGCTGGAAGCCCGGCTCAGGCTGTTTGGGTTTGCACTGGCCAACCGCATTGCAGAGGAAGTGATACATGATAAACTGCTGCAGCAGTTATCTCCATTGGCCCGTACAGGTTGCCTCCGTGCCATTGGCAATGCGGTGGTGATGTCAAAAAATTATCATCCCAATATGATGATCCTGCTGATCCGTTTCCAGGAATTGCTGCAGGTAGAAGAAGAAAATAAATACGACGACTGGAAGCTGTTTATTGATACGCTGAATAGGGTTTCAGAAAAGGAACGTAATTTTTTACTGGACCTGTTTACTGTATCAGCCTCCTTTGATGGCAAGCTGAGCGACCTGGAAGAAAGCAGCCTGAAGGAAGCTTACGGCAACCAGTATTCACTTTACCAACCCCGCCTGCGGCAACTTACCAATTGTTTGAAGGAAGGTAAACTCAATGAAGCACTTTCGCTTTGCCAATTGGATTTTGTGGCGGGGTAAATGGCAGCAAAACTTTTTGGCTATTACTTACTTCAGTTTCCTGATATTTTAGCAAGGACTAATTGATTAGAATGTCTTTAAAGATGCCTCAAATAATATTCCGGATTATCAAGAAATGTTTTAGTGATGCGGTAGTGGTCGGTTTCTTTGTATTCCACCATTTTCATAGAGTCTTCCTGTATCTCATACAGTGATGCACCTGGTATTCCCATTAGTATGGGAGAATGGGTGGCGATGATAAATTGTGCAGTTTTATTTTTCAGTATTTCCAAAATCAAAGATATCAGTGATAATTGTTTTAATGGGGAAAGTGCGGCTTCGGGCTCATCTAACAAAAAAATCCCTTTTTCCCCAATTCTTGTTTGCAGTATCTTCAGGTAAGCTTCGCCATGTGAAAAAGCCTGCATGTTTTCACCGTAATTTTTTCTCATTTCACGTAAGTTGAAATTCATGCTTTCGCTCATTTTATCAATGATGCTGTCATCTACCACGCCTTTCAGTTCGCTTAAATCACCAGCTATTTTATTTCTTTCCCTTTCTACGGAATTTATAAAATCACTAAAATCTTCTGCCCTGAAAAAGAAGCCCCTGCTGGTTTCTCTTTTCCATTCAATTTTTAAAAAAGGCTGAAGAAGTTGGGCTGCTTCAAAACCTGTTCTGTTATTGGCTTCTATAAATCCACCAATTAGTGGCAGGTTAAGTTTGTATGCAATAGCTTCCAGTAAAGAAGATTTACCACTTCCATTATCACCAACAAAAATGGTTACGTTATTATTCAGGATAATGTCCTTTGCAAATTGTACAGCAGGCACATTAAAGGGAAAAGGATTTTGTTTTACTGTATTGATGGAGAAAGATTTTATAAAAGGCATGGCGGCTGTTTTGCAATAATAAAGTTAATGGGTAAAATTAATGCCGCCAGTCTTTAGTAGGATCGAATGCTATATTGAGGTCTTTCTTTGCTTGAAGGATTGCTTTGAACATTTCATCATTGTCTTTTAAAAATTGCATCAGCCTCTCTTCCTGTGTTTTGGAAAGCCAGAGTTGTAACTGGATATCTTTAACGTGTTGTGGCGTATCTGTCATTTTTATTTCAATTTATCATTCCCTAAATGCCGCTCAGCATCCCTCATATTTTTCTTCTCAAAATTCTTTTCCAAAGCTGCAGTCAGATCCACACCAGTTTGATTTGCCAAACACATCAGCACCCACAATATATCCGCCATTTCATCACCCAGGTCTTTTCCTTTATCACTTTCTTTAAAAGATTGTTCACCATAAGTTCTCACCATTAATCTTGACAGTTCCCCCACTTCTTCCATCAATATACCAAGATTGGTGAGTTCATTAAAGTAGCGTACACCAACGGTTTTTATCCATTCATCCACTTGTTGCTGGGCTTCTTTAATTGTAATGTCATTCATAAAAAAATGTTCAGATAAAAATAAAAGTACTTCAATTTATATTCTCCAAATGCCCCTTTAGGGGTTGGGGTTCTTCGTATCTATCACAATCGTAACCGGCCCATCATTCAACAACGCCACTTTCATGTCAGCACCAAAAATCCCGGTATATATTTTTTTTCCTAAATCATTTTCCAATTGCACAATCATTTTCTCATACATAGGGATAGCAAAATCTGCTTTACTGGCTTTAATGTAAGATGGCCGGTTACCTTTTTTGGTATTGGCATGTAAAGTAAACTGGCTCACCAATAAGATATCACCACCACTATCTTTCACAGATATATTGGGCACTTTATTTTCATCGTTAAATATGCGGAGGTTCACCATCTTATTACTGAGCCATACAATGTCTTCCGTGGTATCAGCATCCTCAATACCCAGCAGCACCAGCAGCCCGGTTTTTATTGAACCCGTTACCATATTTTCCACCGTTACGCTGGCGGATGTTACCCGTTGAATGACTGTTTTCATGCTTTCAAAGATAGTATCCATCGGCTTATTTTTATCCAAAATGCAGTAAAATCAACCAGTTAAGATTTTATTGAATCTACCAAGACTATTATTGAAAATTCTATCCACAAAAAGTGTATAACCCACCAAATTCACTCCCTGTATGAGCTGGATATTTTTGCACAATCTTTTTCCACAGTTGTTAATATTTAGAACTTCGGATAATGGTTTACATCTGATATTTTCGTTGGCCTTTTGACACAAGTAACAATTTCTTAATCTTACTAACCAACCTTTATATTTTATGCCGAAAAAAGACCAAGCTGCCAAAGGCCTGCAGTTCAGCAGGCAATTTAGCAAAGAGGGAGTATCCTCCTTTGACATGTTCGAGTACGACTACCGAACTTCAGTAATTAAAGATCCCAGCGGAAAAGTGGTATTCCAGATGGACAATGTGGAAGTACCCAAACAATGGAGCCAGATCGCAACGGATATCCTGGCACAAAAATATTTTCGAAAGGCTGGCGTACCACAAACAGATGGTACTACCGGCAGGGAAACCACTGTAAGGCAGGTGGCTCACCGTATGGCGCATTGCTGGAGGGTTTGGGGAGAAAGGTATGGTTACTTTGCTACCGGCAACGATGCACAAATATTTTATGATGAGTTAGTATATTCTATATTGAACCAGGCTTGCGTTCCAAATAGTCCGCAGTGGTTCAATACAGGTTTGCATGAAGTATATGGTATTACCGGCAAACCACAGGGCCACTATTATGTGGATGCTATTGACGGTATATTAAAAAAATCAAGCAGCGCATACGAAAGGCCACAGCCACATGCCTGTTTTATTTTAAGTGTGAATGATGACCTGGTAAATGATGGTGGTATTATGGACCTCTGGGTTAGGGAGGCAAGGATATTTAAATATGGCAGTGGTGTGGGTACCAACTTTAGCAGCATCCGTGGTGAAGGCGAAAAATTAAGTGGTGGTGGTACCTCCAGCGGACTGATGAGTTTCTTAAAAATCGGCGACAGGGCAGCAGGTGCAATTAAGAGCGGTGGTACAACAAGGCGTGCAGCTAAAATGGTTTGTTTGGATCTGGATCACCCGGAAATTGTAGAATTTATAAAATGGAAAGGGGAAGAAGAAAATAAAGTAGCGGCTTTGATCGCTGCAGGATATGCAAGTGATTATGAAGGTGAAGCATACCGCACCGTAAGCGGACAGAACAGCAACAACTCTGTTCGTATTCCGAATTCATTCTTCAAAGTGTTAGATGAAGATGGAGATTGGGAACTGAAAGCAAGAAGTGATGGCAGGGTAATGAGAACGGTGAAAGCAAGAGAGCTTTGGAAAAATATTACGGAAGCAGCATGGAAATGTGCTGATCCGGGAACACAATACGATACTACTATTAATGAATGGCATACCTGTCCTGAAGGTGGCCCGATCAGGGCGTCTAACCCTTGCAGTGAATACATGTTCTTAGACAACACTGCCTGTAACTTAGCTTCTGTAAACCTGCGTCGCTTCTTTGATGAAAGCGATAACAGTTTTGATGTGCAGGGTTTTGAATATACATCCCGTTTGTGGACTGTAGTATTGGAAGTTTCTGTTTTAATGGCGCAGTTTCCTTCAAAAGAAGTAGCGCAATTATCTTACGATTACAGAACACTTGGTTTGGGTTATGCCAACCTGGGAAGTATGCTGATGGTAAGTGGCATTCCTTACGACAGTGAAGAAGCAAGAGGTATTGCAGGTGCAATCACAGCGATCATGACAGGTGTTGCTTACAAAACATCTGCAGAGATGGCTGCATTCCTTGGAGCATTTGATAAGTATGAAGAAAACAAAGTGCACATGCTACGTGTAATGCGTAACCACCGTGCCGCTGCTTATGATGCACAGGATGCTTACGAAGGAATTGAAATTAAACCACAAGGTATCAATGCAAAATATTGCCCTGATTATTTACTGACTGCTGCTATCAAAGCATGGGATGATGCAGTACAGTTAGGTGAAAAATACGGCTACCGCAATGCCCAAACAACCGTAATTGCTCCAACAGGAACAATTGGTTTGGTAATGGATTGCGATACCACGGGTGTAGAACCAGATTTTGCGTTGGTGAAATTTAAAAAATTAAGCGGGGGTGGTTATTTCAAGATCATCAACCAAAGTGTGCCTGCAGCGTTACGCAATTTGAAGTACAGTGAAAAAGAAATAGAGGAAATTGTAAACTATGCAAAGGGACATGCTACATTAAAAGGTGCCCCTTATATCAATACTGAATCATTGCTGGCGAAAGGTTTTACCAAAGAAGAATTAAACAGGGTAGAAGCATCTTTAGGCAGTGCTTTTGAAATTGGTTTTGTATTCAACGTATTCACTTTTGGCGAAGAAACATTACAGCGCTTAGGATTTAAACAAGAACAATACAGTGATTTTAGCTGGAGTTTATTAGAAGCATTGGGTTTTGACGATGACCAGGTAGAAGCAGCCAATATTTATATTTGTGGCACCATGACAATAGAAGGTGCCCCGTATTTGAAAGATGAACATTTACCAGTATTTGATTGCGCTAATAAATGCGGACAAAAAGGTGAACGCTACATTCATGCACACGGCCATGTTCGTATGATGGGTGCAGCACAACCATTCTTAAGTGGTGCTATCAGCAAAACAATCAACCTTCCTCATGAAGCTACGGTGGAAGAAATTGCAGACTGTTATCGTCTTAGCTGGGAGCTTGGCCTGAAAGCAAATGCATTGTACCGTGATGGTTCTAAATTGAGCCAGCCACTGAGCAATAAATCTGATAAAAAGAAAAAATCAGCAGACGAAAAGGAAGAAGTAACTGCAGAAGCGGAAGAGACAGCAATCAACGAACCACAGATCGTTGACATGAGTAAACTAACCGTGGATGAGTTGCTGGATGAAGTAAGCAAGCGTATGCAAAGCAGTCCTGATACAGTGTTGAAAGGACGTTTGGCAAAAATTGTTGAGCGTAAAACATTACCGGCCAAGCGCCGTGGCTTTACACAAAAAGCAAAGATCAACGGGCAGGCATTGTTCCTTCGCACAGGTGAATATACCGACGGAACTGTTGGAGAAATTTTTATAGACATGGCCAAAGAAGGCGCTACCATGCGTAGTATGTTGAACTGTTTTGCTATTTCTATTTCTATCGGTTTGCAATATGGTGTGCCATTGGAAGAGTTTGTAGAAAAATTTGTGTTTACCCGTTTTGAACCATCGGGAATGGTGGATCATCCAAATATCAAGACCACTACTTCCATCATTGATTTCATGTTCCGGTCACTGGCGTATGAATACCTTGGACGTAATGACTTAGTTCATGTATTAGACAAGCCAGAAGTTGGTAATTTAGGTGATGAGCCCTGGGATGAATCTACACCAACCATTGGAGACAGGAAACCAGAGTTGAGTGAAGTCAGGGTAATTGGAAAATCTTCTCCTGCAGGTAATGCACAAACTGCAAAGCAATTCAAAGCCACCAGCAGTTATGATGCAGTGAATGCAGCGGCTAAAAGCATGCAAAGTGATGCGCCAGCTTGTAACACTTGTGGACACATAACCATTCGTAGTGGTACTTGCTACAAATGTTTGAACTGCGGTAACAGTATGGGATGCAGCTAGAACTTTAGAACTAACACAAGCACATAAACAACAACGCCGCTCATTTGAGCGGCGTTTGTTTTTTAACATTATTGTTTTTTTTAAGTTTATAGATTTAAGCGTTAATTTTTTAAGTCTTTATAAATGAAAAAATTGTCATTATCTATTATATCGCTGATAGCTTGTTTACAAATAACGTCAGCGCAGGTCGGATCAAATAAAGAATTTTTAGCTTCTAAGGGAACCTGGAAATATCCGGTTAAGCAGGCCTGTATTTTGAATAAAAATTGTCTGGATTGTAATGCCAATAATATATTGACATTCTTAAGTGATAGCTGTTATCCTGTTACTGCGGTTTTTGATGGTGTGGTTGTATTGATAACTGAATATGATAATGTGTTCATCGTAATTACGAAGTATGGTGATTATTTTCTCGGTTATTCTAATCTTGATAGTACAACTGTTAAGAAAGGGGACAAGTTAAAAGCAGGCGACAAAATTGGATATACAGGCAAAAACCTTGATGAAATATATTGTGTCGATATAAACCTTAGCAGTCTGAATAAAGACCTTGATCCATCTGCATGGTTTGTTTCCGAAAAGCCTTCTCAATAACAATAAATTCACTTCTAAAAAGGATGCTTAGTATTTAACTTTGATGATCTTTAAATTGAAGTTTTATGAGTATCAAAAAATCAATCTGCATTTTCTTTTTATTGCTATCCCTTTCTGTTACTGCTCAAAACAAACAAGGCCTCGTTAGTGGCCCCTGGGCAGGCAATGTAGAATTACGCAATGCCACCATCTGGGTAGAGGTAACACCAGAGGTAAAAAATGTAGCCATAAGATTTCATGCAGAAGGAAATGCAACAGAAAATAAAACAGTGGAATACAAAGGCGAACTCGGTAAAGATTTTAATCCCATAAAAATAGAATTGAACGGCCTGGAGCCAAACACTTCTTACACTTATGCAGTGTTTATAGATGGTAAAGCAATCGATCCAGGATTCACAACAAAGTTCACTACCAAAGACCTGTGGCAATTTCGTAAACCAGCGCCAGACTTTAGTTTCCTTACCGGCAGTTGTGCTTATTTTAATGAACCAAAATATGATCGTCCCGGCAAGCCTTACGGTGGAGATTCCTCTATATTTGAAACGATGGCTAACACACCGGCAGCATTTCATGTGTGGCTCGGTGATAACTGGTACACAAGAGAAGTGGATTACAGTACTAGGTGGGGATTGAATTACAGGGCCAGTCACGACAGGGGTTTACCGGTGTTGCAAAAGTTTATGGCCAGCATGCCACAGTATTCCATTTGGGATGATCATGACTATGGTCCCAATGATATTGGTAAAAGTTATATACTTAAAGAAGAGAGCCGCAAGATATTTATGAACTATAGCTGCAACCCAAGCTATGGTCAAAAAGGAGAAGGTATTTATTCTGTTATGAGTTATGGTGACGTGGATATTTTTTTAACTGACGACCGTTATTTCAGAAGTGAAGATGATATGCCCGACAGCATTCATGGCAAACCCAATCCAGATAAAACTTATTTTGGCAGGATACAATTGGACTGGCTGAAGAACGCTTTATTATTCAGCAAAGCCACCTTTAAAGTAATTGCTACCGGCGGACAAATTCTTAATCCATTTTCTGATTATGAGTGTATGCGTTTTTACAGTATTGAATACAATGAGCTGATGAATTTTTTAGCTGATGAAAAAATAAAAGGTGTATTATTTTTCACCGGCGACCGCCACCACAGCGAAGTGATAAAGCGGGGGCGAAAAGGATTGTATCCATTATATGATGTTACCAATTCTCCTTATACATCCGGTATTGGAAAAGTAAGAGGGGAGGAACTGAATAATCCTGCAAGAATGCCCGGCACATTAGTGGAAGCTCAAAACTTTACTAAAGTAACAGTAAGCGGCAAGAAGAATGAAAGAGTAATGAAGATTGAATTTTTAGGAATAAAAGGAGAGCAACTGGGAGAGTGGAGTGTGAATGAAAAGGAGTTGAAATAAATGGCTATAAACTATTTTTAGAAACATGAAAATTATTCAATTTATACTTGAAATTTTTGGTTGGTTATTTATCGTATTTGGAACAACTGCGGCTTCAGCTTTGATTGGATTCCTTATTTATATAAAGTGGGAAACTGGTATTGGTAAAATGTTATCCCTGCTAATTATTTCCATTGGTTTTATTATTGGCGCAGTTTGGGCGACCAGAATATGGAGAAAGTATGGTACTGTTGAGTGGCTTTCAGGTATTAGTAGAATTACATAGGACTGGAATCATTTAATCACTCATCCCCTAATAACAAATAGCATTGCCAATTATCAAACCATTTATAATCCTAATCAATAATCTCCAACAATTATCTTTGCTGCATGGTATCTGAATATTTTACATACAACAAACCAAAAGTGATACAGGCGCTGCGGTATCATTTCATTACCCGTAAAGAAATAAAACTGATGATGATCCTGGTGAATGTATTTGCCATCACATCTGCTGCATTATTTTTCTTTAAAAAAATATCTCCCTTTGCTTTTTTGATCAGCGCTTTTTTGTGGTTTATTATGATGATCGCTTTCTGGTTTATACTGCCCATGATGATCTATAAAAGATCTGCCACTTTTAAAGACCGTTTTCGGGTTATTTTAGGCAACAATGATTTTACGCTGGAAAATGAAAGAGGCAGCCGGGGCTGGGAATGGAATCAATTCAGCACTAAAATGGAAAGCCCTCATTTTTTCCATTTATATTTTGATACCCGTTCTTTTTTTATTGTACCTAAAGATGCTTTTATTGGTGACCAGGTACATGAAGCAAGAAAGATAATAGCTAATAAAATTAAAGGTTAGCAACCTGGTTTTGTAAATGTGTAAGGAAGATGATAAAAAGAATTAGAGTTCTTTTTCCATTACGTGATGTTTGATATTCACTTCTATAAACTGATCACCTTTTACCTTGTATCCATATTTTTCATAAAAGCCGATGGCGGTATCACGGGCATGCATGGTTAATCTCTTATAGCCTTTATCCCTGGCAATATTTTCAGCAAATGCCATCATGGATTCGCCAATACCCATGCCCTGTTTATTTCTTTGCACCGCCATTTGCCTTAGCCTGGTACACTGGTTATCCACTTTAGTAAGCATACAGCAGCCAATAATGGTGTCTTCATCAAAAGCGCCGATCAAGACATCATCTTTTTCTTTTTTTAGTTCTTCCTCAGAAAAACTCAATCCTAATGGCTTACGCATAATTTCATACCGCAATTTTACCATCTGGTCATATTCTTTGCTTCCGTGGTATATCTGTTTTAAGGCCATACTGCAATATAATAAAATCTTTTTGCTAAATGTCAACACTTATATTGATATCATCTGCGCCTTGAATAAAGAGAGATACTGCCGGTTGAAAATATAGTAATAAAAAAAGGAGCCTTGTAAGAGGCTCCCAAAACATTTCAATAAAAGTGATTTAATTTTTTACAACTTTTATGGTTTCCGATTTTGCACCATTGCTGATGGTTAACAGGTATGTACCGGAAGGTTTTGACTGTGCCTGGTTTATAGTAATAATATTATGTCCTTTTTTAACCATGCTGCTGGAGTTTAAAATAACCGCACCATTGATATTCCTCATGGTTATTTTTATTTCCCCATTCGCATCACTATTGTAATCCATATTCAATTCATTTACAAAAGGGATGGGCCAGGCCTTTAATGTACTTTCTGTGGTAGCGGCATTCAATTTTATCATTACTACTGATGAGTATTTAAACCTGCCGTCAACATCCACCATTTTCAGGCGATAAAAAACGGTATTGCTTAAGTAAAGAAACAGGTCATCTTTAGTTTGATAAGCGTTGGTGGTGGAGCTGTTTCCTTTAGCAGTCACTGTTCCAATTGGTTCAAAGTTGCTGCCATCAGCACTCTTCTGTATTTCAAAATAACTGCTGTTTATTTCCTGTGAGGTCTGCCAGTTTAACTGAACTGTTTTTTTATCGATACTGCCTGAAAAACTTAAGATGGTTATTGGTAAAGTGCTTTGAGAAATACCTGTAACCGGGATAGTGTAAGAAGCGGTATTAGATACCTGTCCGTAACTGTCAGTTGCATGATAATTAAAAACAACATCACCTGTAAAACTTGGGTTAGGTTGAAAAGAAAGCTGGTTAATTTGATCAGGAGTTAATACCTGGCCTGCAGTTATTGGTGTACAGTTTCCATCAGCACATACATATAAAATACCTTGTTCAGCAGGAGGAATTGTTTCAATGGTGTAAGTAACGATGTTGCCACTTGCAGCAGTTGCATCTAATGGATCAATCGGTGTTATTAAAGAAGTATTGGTTAAAGGGTGATAAACAATATTCTCAGCGGTAGGCGGTAGTATAATTGTTTCTGGGGTTGATAATACACCGGTTAATGCAATCAGGTCAATACCACCTTGTGCAGTTGCAGAACTGGTATTTCTTGGGAAATAAGCACTGTTTGTATAGTCTGTAAGTTTTGCAGCGGTAGCATTAGCAGGAAAATCATATCCCGCTATTGAATATCCATAGATTTTTTCTCCTGCATTGATTCCCAGGTCATTTAAAGATATAAACACACCACCGATATTTTGCATTCCGGATGTACTCATTCTTAAGTTGGTTTCAACACCAGCATCTTTACGCACTACATAATAATTGGTGTTGCTGGAAGGTAAATTACCATAGTCAGTTGATTTTACCCTTACAGGGCTACCGTATGATAAAGGATTGCCATTTACATCTATTGAAGTGATGGCGGCAATTACAAAGGGATCATGAGCATTGTCATCACCTCTTTCAAATAATGCAAAACCAACTTTTGTATTGGCAGTTGAAATCACACCTCCGGAAAAGATTACATCCAAACGCTCAATATTATTATTGTTGCCGTTACCATCTCCCTGGTTAGCAAATAAATTATCTGTACCCTGGTTCAGAGAGTTATTGGCAAACACTAACTCCATGCTTTCACTGTATTCATTTACCACGGCTACTTTATTGTTGGCAGCATTAGCTGCTTTTTCTACCCATAAAAGTGACCTGTTGCCAGATACCACTGAATTATTTACCCTCCTGATTTTTACAAAAGAGTTAGCATTTTGCTGATAAGTATAAGTGTCAGCGCCAATGGTAAAGCTGTTAAGTGTCTTTAAATTATTATTTGCCTGGGTAGTTGTACCAAAAGTATATTGGTAGTTGGTGTTGCTGAAAGAACTTCCGTTAGCCCCCTTGGCGGTATAATTGCTGCCAGTGGCAGCTGCTGTTAATGCCGTTGTCACATTTGTGATCGGCGTTTGTGCAATAAGTGTAGCTGTAAAAAGAAATACAGGTACAGATACCAATGATTTGTAAAATGTTTTCATAACGTGGGTGTTTAAATTTGTTTTCAATTTTTGGGACGACGTTTTTTTATTATCTCAAACAATGATTCAGTAACAGTGCCAAAATGGTAAACCCTTTACTGTAAAGGGTTTTAGAATAATTTGGAGGAATGGGAATTCCATTTTATGGACAAAAAGTTCAAAATATGAAAAAAATAAACAGCTTCGGATATAAGGTTACTGACGGGTGGGTGCTGGAAAAATTAAAGGAACTGGTGCTGTTATATATTTCAGGAGATGATTGTGATTATTCCTGTCCGTTAGTTTTTTAGAAATAATACAGGCTAATTTGCAAACTGTTTTTTACCTTTTTTTTAATACCTGCAATATTTCTTTGTATTTATTTCAAAAAGTATATTTTTGCTCCTGAATAACTAAATTATTATTATCATGTCAGACATTGCAACAAGGGTAAAAAAGATAATTGTTGACAAATTAGGTGTTGATGAAGCAGAAGTTACTACAGAAGCTTCCTTCACAAACGATTTAGGTGCCGATAGCCTTGACACCGTTGAATTGATCATGGAATTTGAAAAAGAGTTTAACATTTCTATTCCGGATGAACAAGCTGAAACCATCACAACTGTTGGTCAGGCCGTTACTTACTTAGAAGAACACGCTAAGTAATTAGTAAATCATCATCTGTTTTAATCTTCGCAGGTAAATTGTATGGAATTAAAAAGAGTAGTTGTTACCGGATTGGGAGCCATTACTCCGTTGGGCAAGTCTGTTGCTGAATATTGGCAGGGCTTGGCTGATGGTGTTAACGGTTGTGATTTTATCAAACAATTCGATGCTGCTAAATTTAAGACACGGTTTGCCTGTGAAGTTAAAGACTTTGATGCCACCCAGTATTTAGACCGTAAAGAAGCCCGTAAAATAGACCGCTTTACCCAATTTGCTTTAATTGCCAGTGATGAGGCAGTAAAAGATGCTGGGATCAGCAGGGAAAATGTTGATGTGGACAGGGTGGGTGTAATATTTGCCAGTGGTATTGGCGGGTTGATCACCTTCCAGGAAGAAGTGACCAACTATGCTACGGGTGACGGTACTCCACGTTTCAATCCTTTCTTTATTCCAAAAATGATACTGGACATTGCCGCAGGGCAAATTTCCATGCGTCATGGCTTCAGAGGCCCAAACTATGCAGTAGTTAGCGCCTGTGCATCTTCCACTAATGCTATTATCGATGCTTTTGATACGATACGCCTGGGTAAGGCTGACGTAGTCATTACAGGTGGTAGCGAAGCTGTGGTAAGTGCTGCAGGAGTTGGCGGTTTCAATGCAATGAAGGCTTTGAGTGAAAGAAACAATGATCCTCAATCAGCCAGCAGGCCTTTTGACAAAGACAGGGATGGCTTTGTAATGGGCGAAGGTGCCGGGGTACTCGTTGTAGAAAGCTTAGAACATGCGCTTGCAAGAGGAGCTAAAATTTATTGCGAAATAGCTGGAGGTGGTGCTACTGCGGATGCACATCACATCACTGCGCCGCATCCGGAAGGGCTTGGTGCACAAAATGTAATGAAGACTGCATTGAAAGATGCTGGCTTAAAAGCAGATGATATTGATTACATCAATGTACATGGGACCTCTACACCATTGGGTGATATTGCTGAAACCAAAGCTATCCTGAATGTTTTTGGAGATCATGCATATGATCTGAATATCAGCTCTACCAAAAGTATGACGGGGCATTGCCTTGGTGCTGCAGGTGCTTTGGAAGCGCTGGCCTGTATCATGGCCGTGGTAAAAGACATAGTGCCGCCTACTATTAATCATTTTACTGATGACCCTGAATTAGATTCCAAATTGAACTTCACTTTTAATAAGTCACAGCAAAGAACAGTAAATGCAGCCCTCAGCAACACTTTTGGCTTTGGCGGACATAATGCTTCTGTAATTGTAAAAAAATACAAGGCATAATTTTTCAGTAAATGTTTTACCTCTCTTTATTTTCCTTTTCGGAACAGTTATCAATTATAACAGTATAAACTGGTAATGTAAATTTGAGTTTACTGAATAAAAAATTTCCTAACTTGTGTGAAGGAAATTTTATTGTTTGAAAACGTGAGCCTGCAACTTCTGATTAATTATTTGTTGTTATAATCAATCTAAATTTTGAAAAACAGTATTCTGTCATACCTTGAAGCTTATCAAAGATTTTTTGTTGGTGATTTTAAAAAGAAAGAATTTAAAAAACAACTTTCTAATGTGCTGGGTTTTACTCCCGGGGCATTAAACCTGTACACCACTGCTCTTAGCCACAGATCTGTAAGGGAGGGTGCTGATGAGAATAACGAACGCCTTGAGTTTTTAGGGGATGCCGTATTGAGTTCCATTGTTGCCCATTATCTTTTTATGAAGTATCCATATAAAGGGGAGGGCTTTTTAACGGAGATGCGAAGCAAGATGGTAAACAGGCAGCAGTTAAATGATATCGGTATCAAGATGGGGTTAAAGAAAATCACTATCTACAACAAGCACGACAACTCTTTAAAAATATCACAGATATTTGGAAATACGCTGGAAGCACTAATCGGCGCTGTTTACCTGGATAAAGGGTATACTAAAACACAAAAATGGGTGGAGAAATACATTATCTCCACACACATGTTTATAGATGACCTGGAAAGTATTGAGATCAATATCAAAAACAAATTATACGGCTGGGCAAATAAAAATGGTAAATCACTGGAGTTTGAAACCCTTGGCGAAAAATTTGAAAATGGCAGACGCCTTTTTACAATAGGGGCAACTGTAGATGGAGAACTGGTGGCAGAAGGGAAAGGATATAATAAAAAAGATGCCAGCCAGATAGCCGCACAACTAGCAGTAGAAAAATTAGGGCTATAATCTTTTTCATAAAAACAATTAAGCCCCTTTAGGGGTTTGGGGTATGACTTTTGGAATATTAGGCAGTGGCAGCTGGGGTACAGCGATAGCAAAAATATTAACCGATAACGGCAATACTATCTATTGGTGGAACCGGAGTGAAAAAGCGATTCAGCAGATGATGGCCCGGCATCACAACCCTCATTATCTAAGCATGGTTTATTTTGACACAAACAAGTTAAAATTAACTACAGACTTGAATGAAGTGGTTACTCATTCAGATTGTATCATCATTGCCATTCCATCTGCGTATACCGCAGAAACGCTGCTTAAACTGGATAGAAATATTTTTGAAGGAAAGAAAATTATCAGTGCGGTAAAAGGTATTTTACCAGAGCAAAATTTACTGCTGAATGATTTTTTGAACAATGAATTTTATTTCCCGATAGAAAATTACTTCGCTGTATTAGGTCCCTGCCATGCAGAAGAAGTGGCTTCAGAAAAGTTATCTTATCTCACCTTTTCGGGAGTGGATGTGGTTGCCACACACCAGATAGCGGCTCATTTTAAAACCAGTTACATTAACACTATCGAGAACAATGATATCTATGGCGTTCAGTTTGCAGCAGTATTAAAAAATATATATGCTGTTGGCGCAGGAATTGCACATGGGCTTGACTACGGCGATAATTTTTTAAGTGTACTGATTGCTAACAGTGCAGATGAAATGGCGGGATTTCTAAAAAAATCCGGTGTGCAAAATTTAGAAGTTGGTAGTATTGATCACAGCAAAGGGTCAATCAATGGTAATGGCCCTGTGGCTGCTGACGGTGATGATTACCTGCGGGGAATAAAATTTAAAACCACCAATTACGCAGCGTCTGTTTATTTGGGTGATTTGCTGGTAACCTGTTATTCATTATACAGCCGCAACCGCACTTTTGGTAATATGATCGGTAAGGGTTATTCTGTAAAGTCTGCACAAATTGAAATGAGTATGGTGGCAGAAGGATACAATGCAAGTAAATGTATGTACATCATTAACCAGTCTGTGAAGGCTGATATGCCCATTGCTGAAACCATTTATCAAATACTATGGGAAAACCTGCCTCCAGAAGAAGGGTTTAATAAGATTGAACAGTCTTTAATTTAGTTTCAGAATAATGTAATTATCATTAAGCAGCATCATTAAAAAAACAAATCAGCAGCAATTCCATCGGCAAACAATTTCCCTTCAGTAGTCAGTATCAAAGAAGAATGTATTGTTGAAAGTTTACCGCTGGTTAAATATTTTTTACTCTTTATTATTAATTCTTCCCTGAATTGATTTCCGAATTCATTCATTATTTTATCCAGGTCCAATCCTTCTGTTGTTCTCAAAGAAGTCATGATGTACTCATTTAATTGTTGTACCGGTGTGAGTATTTCTTCCTCATACGGAATGCTGTTGTTTTGCAAAGATTTTAAATAAAGTGCATTGTTGGCAATATTCCACCGCCGGCTTTTGCCATCAAAGGAATGCGCAGAAGGTCCAAAGCCATAATAGCTTTCTCCACTCCAGTAGCTGCTGTTATGTTGGCTCCTCATTCCGGGCAAAGCGTAATTACTAATTTCGTAATGTTCATATCCAGCCTGTTTCATCCAGTTCATTAATAACAAAAACTGATCAGCCTGTTTTTCAGGATCAACCGGCACCGCTTTGCGCAGGCGTATCATTTTGTCTAAAGGAGTTTTAGGTTCTATTGTAAGTGCATAGCAGGATATGTGCGGTATCTTTTTTCCTATGACCAATTCCACATTTCTTTCCCATTCATCATTGCTTAACAATGGTGAACCATAAATGAGGTCAACAGAAAAATTGCTGAAACCTTGATTTGAAATTTCTTCTATACATTTCAATGAATCTGCAGCACTGTGAGCCCTGTTCATCCACCGTAATTCCTCTTCATTAAAAGATTGTATACCCACACTCAGGCGGTTAATGCCAATTTCTTTCCATTGGGTAAGCTTTTTTGCAGTAATGTCATCGGGGTTAGCTTCAAGTGTAATTTCTGCACCAGGGGAAATGATAAATTTTTTATGCAGTGTTTCAAATATTAATTCAAGTTCATCAGCGTTTAGAATGCTGGGAGTACCTCCACCAAAATAAATGCTGTCAATTTGCTTGCTGGAATCGCCATCAGTTTTTATAAAATAAGGAGTGATGGTTATTTCTTTTACTAATGCTTCAATGAGTTCGTCTTTATATCTTAAAGAAGTGCTGAAATGAAAATTACAGTAATGACAGGCCTGCTTGCAAAAAGGAATATGAATGTAAACGCCAGACAAAGATTTTTGATTTACAATTTTAGATTTTAGATTTGAATTCAGTAATGACAAAACAAAACAATTATATCCTGGAAAAATATTTTACTTCGATCATTATTGGTGTATTATTTTTTTTGCCAGTATTTTGCCAGGATACTACTGCCAGCCAATACCGGCTAATCATACATTATGTGGACAAAGATAGTTCCTTTAACCCCGATGTCCTGCATCTGCAAACCAGCTTTGCCAATCAGCCGTTATGTATAGATTATGTAAATAAATTGATTCCTAAACTTAATATGCAGGGTTATACAGCAGCATCTGTAGATGAAATGATAATCGATTCTTCAGCTGTTCAGATACTTTTGTATGTTGGAGAACAACAAAGCTGGATAAAACTTAAAACGGACAACATAGAGAAAAAGGCCATTGATGAAAGTGGTTTTATTGAAAAAAAATTCAGTAACAAACCTGTTAATTTCTCAGAGGTGCAGCAAATCAAGGAACGGATATTAAATTATTATGAGAAAAACGGTTTTCCGTTTGCAAGTGTATATTTAGACAGCCTGCAACTACAGGGGCAAACTATGGAAGGAACATTAAAGGTGAACAGAGGGCCACTTTATCATATTGACAGCATCAGGGTAATTGGCAAAGCAAAAATTGCGAATCATTTTCTACAGCGATATCTTGGCATACCCAATGGTAGTATTTATAACAGAGAGAAGCTGGAGCAGGTTGATAAAAAAATATTGGAATTACCTTATGTGCAGAGTCAGCAATCTTCAGAATTGCTAATGTTGGGTACAGGGTCTGTTTTAAATCTTTACCTCCAGCCCAAAAGAAGTAGCCAGGTTAATTTCCTGGTTGGTTTTTTACCAGCCAATAGTCAGACCAATAAGCTTCAGCTGACAGGAGATGTAAATCTTAATTTAAAAAACTCACTTGGCAAGGGGGAAACCATTTTATTAAACTGGCAGCAACTGCAATTACAATCTCCCCGGCTAAATATCGGGTACCAGCATCCATACATTTTTAAATCAGCATTTGGGGTTGATTTCTCATTTGGGCTATTTAAAAAGGATTCTACTTTTTTGCAGTTAAATGCACAGCTTGGTATCCAGTATTTGTTGTCTGCTAACCAATCAGGCAAACTTTTTTTACAAAGACAAAGCACCACTTTATTGGGATCTGGTGTTGATACCAATCAAATTAAGATCACCAAACAACTGCCACCCAATGTTGATGTAAGCTCGGTAAATATTGGTTTAGATTATGACTGGAATAATACCAATTACAGGTTGAACCCAAGGTCTGGCAATGAAATACAATTAGTAACAAGTGTGGGGTTAAGAACAATTCATAAGAATAATGATATACTCAGCATTTCAGATCCTTCATTCAACTATGAGTCATTGTACGATTCAATTAAATTAAAAACCTACCAGCTGAGAGCTAAATTAACTGCAGCACATTATTTTCCTGCCGGTAAAAGAAGTACACTGAAAGCGGTAGTGAATGCTGGCGTTTTCAGCAGTCAGAGTATATTCAGAAATGAAGTGTTTCAAATTGGCGGGTTTAAACTGCTGAGGGGTTTTGATGAAGAAAGTATTTATGCAACGCAGTATGCTGTGGTAACTGCTGAGTACAGATACCTGGTGGGATTGAATTCTTACTTGTTCACTTTCACAGATGCTGGTTGGGTTAAAAATAAGTTTCAGGATGTAAATACCAATAATAAATTTATCAGTGCTGGTATCGGCCTTTTGTTTGAAACCAAATTTGGGTTATTGAATATGAGCTTTGCAGTTGGTAAAAGAGATGATGTGAATTTTGATTTACGACGGGCATCTAAAATACATTTTGGGTACATCAATTATTTCTAGCGTAAATAAGCTTTATTTTTGCGCAATAAATCATACTGATTGAAGCAGGCATTTTTCTTTTTATTATTTATTGGATTTTCATTTTTGTTACCTGCACAGGTAACCCAGGATTCAATAACTGTTGTTAAAAATGATTCACTTATTACAGCCCAGGCAGACAGTAATGTTGTTTTGCCGCCAGCAGCATCCGCTGATTCTATAACAGTAACCAGTAAAGACACTGTAGTAAGTGCTGCCGAAAAATATTATACTCAATTTCAAAAAGCTCTTAAAAAGAGCTCTTTTTTAAATACTTCTGGTACGGCAGTAGCAACTGTTAACCAGGAGAGAGCTGAATCAAATAGCGACCAGGTTTTTTATTTTTTGCTGGCATTGATGATATTACTTGCATTCTTACGTTTCTTTTTTAGCCGTTATTTTTTCAACCTGTTCAGGGTATTTTTTAATACATCTCTCAGGCAGGGCCAGCTTACGGATCAGCTATTGCAGGCTAAGCAGGCCTCTATGTTTTTTAATATATTCTTTTTTTTTACTGCAGGGATTTATATTTATTTTTTACTGTTGCATTTTAACTGGATCAGCCAAAAGGATAATTTAAGTATAATGTTAATTTGTGCAGTGGGCATTTCGGGTATTTATTTTCTGAAGTATATCAATATGAAATTTACTGGCTGGCTTACAGGTTACAGTGAAGCTGCCAATACCTATTTGTTCATTATATTTCTGATCAATAAAATTTTAGGTATCCTTTTAATTCCCTTCGTAATTGTAATTGCCTTTTCCCCTGATTATTTAAAAAAAACTGCTGTGATAATTTCGCTGTTAATGGTAGGAATCATGTTTACGCTAAGATTTTTAAGATCGTTCAGTTTGTTGCACAACCAGATAAAAGTTAGCAGGTTTCATTTTTTCCTTTATATAACAGGGATTGAGGTGTTGCCGGTTTTACTGATTTACAAGGGCGTGATGATTTTATTAAATAAAAATCTCTAACTTTGTACAATAATTCTCGGCATGGTTAAGCCAGATGAAAAAATAATCGAATCAAAAGCCACAATGGTCAAGAAAGTACTCATCACACAACCAAAGCCAGAAGGTGATAAATCACCTTATTTTGATCTGGCCAGGAAACATAACATTGAGCTTCATTTTCACCCCTTTATTGTTGTAGAACCAATTCCTTCTAAGGAATTCCGGAAGCAAAAAATTGAGGTTTCCAATTATACAGCGATTATTTTTACCAGCCGTAATGCTATCGATCATTTTTTTCGTATTTGCGAAGAGATGAAATTGAATGTTTCCCAGGACACCAAGTATTTTTGTATCACAGAGGCGGTAGCACTGTACCTTCAGAAATTTATTCTCTATCGAAAGCGGAAGGTTTTTTACGGCGCTGACGGCACCAATAAAAGCCTGTTTGATGTAATCAATAAACATAAGGATAATGAAAAATTTCTATATCCATGCTCCCAGTCTTTCGATAGTGAAATAACCAACTGGCTCAAAGTTCACAATTGCGAGTATGCCACTCCGGTACTCTATAAGATCATTAGTAACGACGTAACCGAAGTAATGTCAAGGAATTTTGATGTGATCTGTTTCTTTACTCCGGGAGGTGTTAAAAGCCTGATAGAAAATTTTCCAAAGTTTAAGCAGAATGGAACAAGGATAGGGGCATTTGGTGCAAACACTTTTAAAGCGGTGGAAGAGGCAGGACTTACTTTGGATATTAAAGCGCCACAACCACTGGCGCCAAGTATGGTAAGCGCATTGGAACACTATTTAAATTCTTTGAAGAAAAAATAATTAATATACAGGTTTTTAAAATATTAAAGAGAGCGGTAATCATTTTACTGCTCTCTTTGTTTTAATCACTGCCTGGTTTAAAAGTATTCACTGTAATAAAAAAGCTGTCCCTTTTATGAGACAGCTTTTTTTATTAAGGTAATTTATTTAGAGTTTATTGAATTTTTTAACCACCACATCATCACTTAACTGGATTTTGATAATATAAGTTCCGGCTTTCAGATCAGAAGTATTGATGCCCGGGTTATTTAGTCCTTCTGTAATATCAAAGCTGTTTTTTGAATAAACCAATTTGCCACTGATGTCAGTGATACTAATGTTTGCTTTATCTGTTTTATCCGAAGTAATATCAACTTTTAATATGTCTTTTACAGGATTGGGATAAATAGTAATATCAACTGTTCCTTCATTTCTAACATTCCTGACAGCACTGTATTTTGCAGTGTTATCAAAATCAAGCTGTTTCAAACGGTAATAGTTAATTCCTTTTGAGGGGGCATTATCTGTAAATGAATATTGCAGCGTGCTGTTACTGTTGCCGATTGCCGCCACCTGCCCTATTGTTGAAAAGCTTCTGCCATCATTACTGCGTTCAATAACAAAACTTTTGCTGTTTATTTCCTGGCTGGTATTCCAGGAAATTTTGTTGATTTTCTTAATTCTCTGAACAGTAAAGTTCAGCAAAGTAACAGGCGTGGTGATCTCTGGCCTGTATTGCAAAACCAGTGGTGAGCCAAACATTGGGCCGCCGTTTCCATTTCTTCTGTACTGTATGCCCACTGAGCCATTCGCATTTTCAATGCCAAGAGTACAGGCGCTCAATAAGTTTGTTGGAAGTGGAGAACTGGTTTCAGCATCATTATATTGAGCAAAAATATTCCCGTCGGATTTTAATATTATCTGGAAGCTGATAAAATCAGCAGCAGAGCCAAATAAATGTGCATGACGGAAAGTGATTACAAACTGCGTGGTATTGCCTCCATAATAAGTATGAGCATCAGCATAGGTAGCAGTAGTCATATCCAGGTTAGTTAATTCACCTGCGATATAATTTTCAATACCCCCGGTAACAGGAATTGCAACTGGTGTTCTGGTAACAGTGCCACTTAAGCTGGTAGGGTTGGTAAAACTGATCCAGCCATTACTACTGATCCATAGCTGTGTATAATCAACACCAAAAAATTTGAAAGTAAAAGGTAGTGAGACGGGGGTGGCTAAAACACTGTCATCACCATTTGAACCCCAATTGATTTCATTTGCGGTTTCAGTGAGCCAGTTATAAATAGGTTTAAAAGCAGAAGGATTGGCGCAATCAGTAGAATTTGCAAAGGCATAATTACCACTTGCAACAGATGCTACTGCATAACTGTAATTGGAAGTAGTAAATTTATTCACTACGGTATCATTATTCCTTGCACCGTCAGTAGCCAGGTTGGTGAATACATAGGATGAGTCAGCACCCGATACTGATCCTGTAAAAGGATTAAAGTATACATTTTGTGATTCGCCTGATAAAAGACTGATTGGTTTTGTATCAGTATAAACTGTATTGCCCTATTGCCTGATTAAGAAAGTAACATTGAAAGGAGTGGTTTGATTGCTGCTTCCAAAGTTTGAAATCGTTGCTTGTGGTACAATTCCGCAATTATCAATTGAAGTGGTGGATATAGGGTCATTGATTTTTGATATGCCAACATCATTTGCAATGGAAAGCCTTGGTTCTATCATAAACCTCACTGGATTGTTTGGTGCAAAATCTGACCATGTAGTGTTTCCAGTGGGAGTGGCCTGAAAAAAAGTATTTAACCGAACAGGTGTTTCGCTTTGATAAGAGAATTGAATATTGGTAACGCCTAGTTGCCTTACCCCAACATAGAATGTATCTGTAATTGCCACATTAGGATTTACTGGCAATGTAAATACACCCTGTGTGCTCTGTTGCGTTTCAGATTCCCAAAGCAAGTTTCCCGGAACGCCTGCACCTGATTTATCCCATATCCCTATTTTAAATGGCTGGCCACCTGCTCCAAAATTTACACCTACCTGGTTAATGGCGGCGGCAGTGCTGCTGGTAAATTTAACAACCATATCAACGCTGTTTCCAACTATTCCCGCCGCACCAGTAGCTGTTGTGCCATATGCATAACTATAAGAGTTATTGGTTACTTCCTGTGGAACAGCAAAGTTATTGTCTGAATTAAAATCATCAGCAGGAACTGAAACCGAAATATTGTTGTTGCCTGTATTGGTGGGAGTAAAGCCGGCGAATGTTACTTGAGTAGAAGCTCCGGGAGCCAAAGATGAAATGGTTTGAATATTTGTAAAAGAATTAGCACCTGTAATATTTAAGGTAACATCAAGGTTGGTTAATGTATTCAGTCCATTATTAATGATATTAGCTGAAACTGCATGCGGTATAGTATATGGTATCGGCAATTTCCCTAAAGTATACACAGCAGTGATAGCTGCATCATTTGGATTAAGATGCCTTAATTGAATCTGGGCTCTGAATCTTGATGCTGGAGACAGGGAAGTTGTGCCAGATACAGGCAATGTATTTGTATTGATTCTTCTGCAGGTTAAGAGATTTAAATCGGTGCTGTTTCCCTAGGCTGCGTAAAACGAGTAGGAGCCATGATTTACATTATCAAAGCGTTCAATGAGCAGCTGAAGGTTATTACCGGTAGTTCTGGTAAAACTGGTAGTAAGATCCACTCCAGTCCAGCCTGTTGCAGGGGCATTTAAAATTCCATCATATACCAATGTATAACCTGCTGTACTGTAAATTCCGGGAGAAAAAATAGTAGTACCAAGCGGCACATCTTTAAGGTATAATCTAAAATTGGAAACAGCGGTAGGTGTACCTGTCGTAAAAACATTAAAATCAATATGGTTAATAGCTGAAGCTGCTGTTGTAAAAGTGCTGGTTCCAATTTCAGCCTCAGTATATATATGTTCACTTACATGATAATTAAAAGTCCCGATAACAATATTTGGTGTATTACTTTGGTTCCCTGTTATCTGAACAGTTTGACAAAATGATTGTAAATGTAAAAGAGAGGTAAAAATTAAAAATATAAGGCAGATTTTAATCAAGGGTAATTTTTTATTCATAATAAATGTTTTGGTGTCACGAATGTAATTAGTAAAAAGGCAATTTCTCATATTTTGAATACAAACTTTTCAATACCATAAAAATATAGTGAGAGTTCAATCTGTTCAATGATTTCAATACAGTGTTTTAAAAATATAAATTGATTTTAAGAATGACTGAAATTAAATTTGTTGTTTTGATGTTAGTAACTGTATTGGCATATCTTCCGGGTTAAACAACTTTATCTTAAAAATTCATTTGATGAATCATCAACATACCAATAAACTGATAGATGAAACAAGCCCTTACCTGCTTCAGCATGCACACAATCCTGTAGACTGGTATCCATGGGGAGCCGAAGCTTTACAAAAAGCAAAAGATGAAAACAAAGTGATACTGGTGAGTATTGGTTACTCTGCCTGCCATTGGTGCCATGTGATGGAAAGGGAGAGCTTTGAAAATGAAACAACCGCAAAACTGATGAATGATCATTTCATCAATATCAAAATAGACAGGGAAGAAAGGCCGGATATTGATCATATATATATGGATGCAGTGCAGGCAATTACGGGAAGTGGTGGATGGCCGTTGAACGTTTTTCTAACGCCGGATGCAAAGCCATTTTATGGAGGAACATATTTTCCACCAATCAATGCGTTTAACAGGCCATCCTGGACGGAAGTATTACAAAGCATAAATCAGGCGTGGACTGAAAGAAGAAATGAAATGATTGCACAGGCAGAAAATCTGACTGATCATCTTAATAAGGCAGGTGGTTTTATCAGCGCCGGTATTGTAAATACTGGTGCTGGAGAAGTTGAGAGCGTGGAAAATTGTAAAACTATCTTCTTCAATATTATGCGTTCTGCAGACACGGAGTGGGGCGGATTTGGTAAAGCCCCAAAGTTCCCTCAAACTTTTACCATCCAGTATCTTTTGCAATATTATTATTATACTGAAGACCAGCTGGCACTTGGGCATGCATTGCTTTCAATTGATAAAATGATCCAGGGTGGAATTTATGATCATATATCAGGCGGTTTGGCAAGGTATAGCACGGATAATGAATGGCTGGCTCCTCATTTTGAAAAAATGCTGTATGATAATGCCTTGCTGGTTTCTGTTTTGTGCGATGCATACCAAATAACAAAAAGCAACAAGTACAAAGAGGCTATACAAAAAACATTGTCATTTATTTTAGAAGAACTGACAAATGAAGATGGTGGATTTTATGCTGCGTTGGATGCCGACAGCGAAGGGGAGGAGGGCAAATATTATGTTTGGAAAAAGTGGGAAGTGGATGAAGTATTGGGAGAAGATTCGGCAATATTTTGTGAACTTTTTGATATTACTGAAAAAGGTAACTGGGAAGAAAAAAATATTCTCCGGTTACTGCAATCCATTGAAGCGTTTGCAGCAGAAATGAAATTGGATGAACTAAGTTTAAAAAAGACAATTGAATCGTGTATCGAAAAACTCAAAGTAAAAAGAGTCTTCAGGATAAAGCCCGGGTTGGACGACAAGATTATACTAAGCTGGAATGCATTAATGCTTAAAGCAATTGCAAAAGCCGCCATTGTTTTGCAAAACGAAAAATATAAACAGGCAGCAATTGCTAATTTTAATTTTATTCTTCTTCATTTTAGCAGCAATACACAGGGTAGCCCGTTATTGCATACATGGAAAAACGGCCAGGCAAAATATCCTGGTTTTTTAGACGATTATGCTTTTTTAATGGAAGCCTGCATACAGTTGTATGAACTGACACTTGACGCCAGCTATCTTCAAAAGGCATATGACTTAGCTAAATATGTAACTGATCATTTTAGTGATGAAGACTGCATCTTCTTTTATTACACTAATAAAAATCAGGAGGATGTAATAATAAGGAAAAAAGAAATTTATGATGGAGCCACCCCTTCTGCAAACGCTGTAATGGCAGCTAACCTTTTAAAGTTATCCACCATATTTGATGAAACAGGCTGGAGGGAGAGGGTAGATAAAATGTTGAATATTATTTACCCCGCTGCAATAAAATATCCGGTTTCTTTTGGTTTATGGTCTTGTTTACTACTGCAAAGAATAAAAGGGATCAATGAAATAGCTGTATTTGGAGAAAATGGCACAATTGCTGCTTTAAATATTCTGCATGAAAACTTTATACCCGGGAAATTGATTATCGTTTCAGATAATATAAGTTCAGCTTTTTCGTTTTTGAAAGATAAGAAGGCAAGAGAACCTTTGTTGATGTACCTCTGTAAGAACCAGGTATGTCTTCAACCAATACAAGATGTATCCGAACTTACAACTATAATATTCAGTATAGATAAATTTTAACAAGAATATACACAATAATCAAGTTGAGGATACGTTTTTTGAAAGAGTGTAGTGTTAAATTTATAAAAAATTTAGTTGAATCAAGTACACGGGACTCATTAATCAAAATAATTATTACATTTGCCAATACCCTCAAAGTTTAAAAACAATGAAAAACAAATTAAGCGTTTTCATAGCCTCAGTTGCTATTATGTCTCTTGCTGGTTGCAGCAAAAACAGTAAAGGTAAAGGAGGCGTTCCTAATGATGGCCAGTTATGGGGCGTTGCTCCGGCTTCAAAATGGGCACTACCCAAGCCTCCTGGGATGGTATATATACCATCCGGAACCTTTCACATGGGCCCAAGTGATGAAGACATCAACTATGCTTACACAGCACGGAACAAGCAGGTATCCATCAGTGGATTTTGGATGGACGCCACCGAAATCACCAATAATGAATACCGCCAGTTTACAAGTTGGGTGAGAGATTCTATTGCTGCAAAGCAAATGGGTTTCATCAAACAAGGTAAAGATGGTAATGAATACATCGACTGGACAAAAGCAAAAACCATTAAGTGGGGCGATAAAGCAACTTTAGAAAAAATCGATGCCCTCATATTCACACCTGATAATCGTATTTTCAATAAAAAAGAAATTGATCCGAGTAAACTCGTTTTCCATTCTGAAACCTTCGATTATAAAGAAGCTTCCAAAAGAGAAAATGCAGGTGCTCAACGTTCAAAGTTTATCGTAAAGAAAGATGTTAAAATATATCCGGATACTTTATCCTGGGTTAGAGATTTCTCTTACGCATACAATGAACCAATGTCAAAAAAATATTACAGCCACCCTGCTTTCGGAAATTATCCTGTAGTGGGTGTTAGCTGGCAGCAGGCTACGGCTTTCTGCGAATGGCGTACTCATTACCTGAATTCTTTTCTGACCAGTAAGAACAGAGCAACCGAATCTGATTTCCGACTGCCAACTGAAGCTCAATGGGAATATGCAGCACGTGGAGGCAGATCTCAATCGCCTTACCCATGGGGAGGTCCCTACTTAAGAAATAAAAAGGGGTGCCTGCTGGCAAACTTTAAACCAGGTCGTGGTAACTATCCTGAAGATGGAGGTTTCTATACCGTAAGAGCAGATGCTTACTGGCCTAACGATTTCGGACTATATAATATGTCTGGTAATGTTGCTGAATGGACATCATCATTATATTATGAAGGTGGATATTCATTCCAGCATGATATGAACCCGGATATCCGCTGGAATGCAAAAGATTCAGATCCCCCACGTATGAAGAGAAAAGTGATCCGTGGTGGAAGCTGGAAAGATGTTGGTTACTTCTTGCAAACAAGTACCCGTAATTACGAATACCAGGATACATCTAAATCATATATCGGCTTTCGTTGTGTGATTGACCTGCCACCAGCAATGAAGCAACGTGGTAAGTAATCTGTATTACATTTAAAGTTTTCCAATAATAACTGCTTTAAGAAAGGAATTAATCTTTATGACCCTTACACTCGTAGAGATTAATTTCTATTGCATAGTTGAAATATAAAATAACCCCCAATTAAAAAAATCTAATAAAAATCTAAATCTTAAAATCATGGCTGCTAGAAAAAGAACCTTTTTAACCTTAATCGATGTACTGGTAAGTGCTGGCGCTGCAGTAATCATTTTTGCTGCATGGGCTAAAATTACTCACCAATCATACGCAAACGCAATGCTTACCATTGGTATGTGGACGGAAACTGCCATTTTTATGGTGTACGCCATAATTGAATGGGTTAAACCAAAGTCTCATGAAGAAGACGTAGCGGTTGAAGCAGTTCCTGCTGGCAACCCTGCTCTTAAATCAATGGAAAAATTAATGAACGATGCTGATATTACACCTGTTAACCTTAAAAAACTGGGTGAAGGATTTCAAAAATTAGGAACTACGGTAAATGGTTTATCTGATGTGGGAGATGTAGTAAAATCAACCGGAGACTTCAGTGCAAAAACTAAAGAAGCTACATTGGCAATTGGTACTATGGCTACAGCATTTAGCAGCAGTGCTACTACTATGGCTTCATTTAACAATGCATCTGAAAGTGCAAAAGGTTTCCATGAGCAAGTGCAGGTATTAACTAAAAACCTGGGCTCACTCAATACCATATATGAACTGGAATTAAAAGAAAGTAATAACCACCTGAAAGCGCTGAACGGATTTTATGGTAAAATGGCTGAAGCCAGCCAGGCTATGATGGGTAGTGTGGATGATGCTAATAAAGCTAAAGAGCAGATTGGAGCATTGGCTAATAACCTGGGTAAACTGAATGCTGTTTATGGCAATATGTTAAGTGCTATGCAGGGCGGTAAGTAAATTAAAATACTCATTATTATCTACTTAATATACTAAACAAAGGACAGTCCCGTTTAGATATTCTGTAAATGAAGTGAGAGGATTCCAAACAACATTAAAACATCCCATAAATCTAAAATACTATGGCTTTACCTAAAGAGCCCCGGCAAAAGATGATCAACATCATGTACCTGGTGTTGACAGCGATTCTTGCCTTAAACGTATCAGCAGAGATATTAAACGCTTTCAAAGTGGTTGATGACAGCCTTTTAAAATCGAACGTTTCTATTGACGGCTCCAATGAAAATTTGCTAAAATCTTTGCAACAAAAACTTGCAAAGCCTGAAACTGCAGAAAAAGCAGCAATATGGGCACCAAAAGCTGCAGAAGCAAAAAAAATAGCTGATCAGCTGATTGTAAAAATTGAACAATATAAAGACAGCTTAAAAAGAGCGTCTGGGTACAATCCTGAGAAAGGGGTTAACGACTTCAAAAATGACGACCTGGAGGCAGCAACACGCCTTTTTATAGTAAATGGCAAAGGACCTGAATTACAAAAAGATTTAATGGACCTTAAAGCTAAATTACTGGCTCTTGATCAAAAGATCAACGATGAATTTAAAACGAAGTTGCCGATTGATGTGTCAGTACCACCTTCTACAACAGGTAGTAACAATAGTTGGGAGTATAACTATTTTCATATGACACCAACTGTGGCGGCTTTAACCATACTTAGTAAATTTGAAAATGATATTAAGAACGCCGAAAACCAGATAGTAACTTATTGTCACAATCAAATCGGACAGGTAGAAGTTATTTATAACAAATCTGTAGCATTGGTAAGCCAGTCTGCAAACTATGTAATGCCTGGTCAAAAAGTAAAAGTGAAAGCTGGTGTAGGTATTTTTAGTTCAGCGGCAGCACCAAAGATTTCTATCGGTGGTCAGTCTTTCAACGCAACTGAAGGTTATGCTGAAACTGAATTAGATGCTGGTGGATCTGGTGCTCATTCAATTCCTGTAACCATTGTTTACAAAGGTCAGGATGGAAAGGATGTAACCGTAAATGATAAAGTTGAATACACAGTAGGGGTACCAGGTGGCGCAGCTATAATGCTTGATAAGATGAATGTGTTTTATATTGGTGTGCCAAATCCAATTACTATTTCATCTGGATCTGGCTGGGATAAAACAAGTGTTAGCATGTCTGGCGGTAGTTTATCTGGTAGCGGTTCAAGTAGAACTGTAACAGTATCAAACCCTGGTAAAGCTACTATTACTGTATCTGCTGATGGTAAATCAAGCACATTTGAATTTCGTGTAAAGCAAATTCCTGATCCAATCGGAATGATTGGGCCAAGTAAGGGCGGCAGAATACAATCAAACATTTTTAAAGCGCAGGATTTCCTTAGAGCTGAGTTAATGAATTTTGATTTTGATGCCAGATTTAATGTAACAGGTGCTACTGTTTACTTTGCTGGTGCTGGTTTTAATACCGGAGGAGGCGTGCAAACAGGTACTTTGGCTAATGGAAGTTTGGGACCTATAAAAAGCAAAATGGAATTGTGTAAGCCTGGTTCTACAGTTACTTTCGATGATTTGAAAGTGGTTGGTCCTGATGGAAGAACAAGAACAATTCCTCCAATTTCATTTGTATTATTTTAAAAACACCGTATATGAAAAGATATCTTGTAAAATTTCTTTGCTTTGCTTTTGTGCTTTCTCTTTGCACATCCACAGTGAGCGCTCAGAAAAAGAAAAGCCGCAGTGCAGTTAAACGTAGCAGCACTACAACAAGGAAAACTACCAAGGGCAAATCCAAAACCAAGGTTACTCCTGCTCCGTTGGTTGACTCTGTAGCTACAGCAGCTATTGCACCACAACCAGCAATGGATAGTCTGCCAATTCCAAAAATAAAAAAATCACTCAGGCAAGACGAAGCAGTAGAAACAAAGGATATAAGAGACCGTACACCACTTGCTTACGAGCATTTAAGAGTGGATGACGCTGTGTACAGGCATAAAGTGTGGAGAGAAATTGACACCAGGGAAAAAATGAATCTTCCTTTCAGGTATGCAGCAGACGAGAATAATGGTAACCAGCGTTTCATCTCTATACTCCTGAAAGCAATACAGGATGGTGACGTAACCGTTTTTGATCCGATTGATGATCGTTTTACTACGCCGCTTACAATTGGTCAGGTAGCAAAAATGATTGGAGGTGGAAGTGATTCAGTTCCTCACTACGATGCAACCGGTGTTATCGACAGGTATGACTTGAAATCAAGAGAAATTAACCTCGATTCTTTTTATAAATTCAAAATTAAGGAAGAAGTTATTTTTGATAAAGAAGCTTCAAGATTGTTCTGGAGAATTCTGGGTATCGCTCCTGTAAGAAATGTTTACAGTTCTGCAGGTGATTATATCGGACCACAGGATGTATTCTGGGTTTACTATCCCGATATGAGACCGGTATTTAGTAAATATGAAGTGTACAATGGTAAGAATTATGGTGCAAGAATGACTTGGGAAGAACTGTTTGAAAACAGGATGTTCAGTGGAAGGATAACCAAAAGTACTATCGATAATCCATTTAACTTACCTATTTCTGAAGTGCCTGGAATGAAAGATAATGGAGTATTCCAGTTACTTGAAGGCGAGCGAATCAAAGAAAAGATTTTTAATTACGAATTAGATTTGTGGAGTTATTAATCACATAGTAAAGTTTTTGAAAAGGCCCCGGAGTATTTCCGGGGCCTTTTCTTTTACTGTTTACAGGCTGATATTGCCATAAAATTGATCAAAAATACCGTTGAATAAATAAAAGTCTGAAATTGAGAAATACCCAATTCAGGGTATTGTTTAAAATATAGAACTGCCTATCTTTACCACGGTTTTTCATAGGATATTGGATTTTAAAACGGGGCTGGATTTTTATCCTGGCCCTTTTTTATATACCCTCACCCTCTAAAGGGGAGTTGATGACCTTCACTGATTGTGCATTCAATAGTAAAAAATAATCAGTTAGTATTTTAGCCTTTGATTTTCCTACTGCTTCAGCAATTTCGCTTGCTGGTTGCTCTTTTATTTTCTTAACTGATTTGAATTTTTTCAACAGCACATCAATAGTGGCTTTGCCGATTCCTTCAATATCTTCCAGTTCATTTTTTAGTGTACCCTTACTTCGCTGGTTGCGGTGAAAGGTGATTCCAAAACGGTGCACCTCATCCCGGATCCTTCTGATCAGTTTCAGGCTTTCACTGTCCCAGGCAAGTTTTAAAGATTGAGAATCCCCCGGAAAAAATAGTTCTTCTTCATTTTTGGCTAATCCCACAACTGTCACTTTCCCGTCGAGCTGCAATTTGCGGATACTTTCCATTGCCGCACTTAATTGTCCCTTTCCTCCATCTATAATGATGAGTTGTGGCAGTTCCTGTTTTTCCTCCATCACCCTTTTATAGCGGCGGTAAACAACTTCTGTCATGGTTGCAAAATCATTTGGCCCCACCACTGTTTTTACATTAAAGCGGCGGTAATCTTTTTTGCTGGGTTGACCATTCTTAAAACATACCATTGCAGATACGGGGTAACTACCCTGGAAATTGGAATTATCAAAGCATTCAATATGTGTGGGAGGAGCAGCCAGGTGAAGGTCTTCCTGTAATTGAATCAGCACTTTGTCGATCTCTGCAGCTGTTTTATTTTCCAGGTGAAGTATCTTTTTCTTTTTCAGATCTTCTTTAAAATAATTGACATTCTTCTCTGAAAGTTCCAGCAGTTTTTTCTTGTCGCCAGCTTTGGGTATGCTAATCATTACACTTTTATCCGGATAGTCGATTGTTATGGGGACAATGATATCACTGGCTTCGCTTTTAAAAATTTCTCTCAAATGTGCTATTGCCAAAGCCAGCACTTCTGATGCCGGCTCATCTAATTTTTTGTTGAGTGTAATGGTCTGCGTAAGAATGATGGTGCCATTATTTACTGACAGGTAATTGACATACGCTGTTTCATTTTCTTCCAGTATACTGAATACATCCAGTGTGCCCATCCGCTCATTTACTATGGTGGATTTAGCTTTGTATTCCAGCAGGTATTCAATTTTCTTTTTTGTTAGTTCTGCTTTTTCAAATTCCAGTGCTGCTGCTTGCTGTTGCAATACTCCTTTAAAATGCTGTATCACAGGAGCCAGGTTGCCTTTTAAAATGCTTCTTACTCTTTCCAAACCATCTTCATAATCTTCAATTGATTGCAGCCCTTCGCATGGCCCTTTGCAATTACCTAAATGGTATTCCAGGCAAACTTTAAATTTCTTTTTTTCAATATTAGCTGGTGTAAGGTTCAGCTTACAAGTTCTTAATGGAACGTTGAGTTTGATGAAATCCAGCAGCTCCCTTACTTTGCCAAGAGATGTAAAAGGGCCAAGGTATTGTGATCCATCATTGATTTTCCGACGGGTAAAAAAAACTCTGGGAAATGATTCTTTCTTGATGATTATATAAGGATAACTTTTATCATCTTTTAAATTAATATTGAAAACAGGCTGAAAATTTTTGATGAGAGAATTCTCCAGTAAAAAAGCATCTTGCTCATTATTTACAATGGTGAACTCAATACTTTTTATTCGTTGAACCAGTTCATGCGTTTTATAACTGGCAAAGGTTTTTGAAAAATAAGAGCTTACTCTTTTTCTTAAGCTTTTGGCCTTGCCTACATACAGCAGTTCATTACCTTCATTATAGTATTTGTAGATGCCTGGTTCTACAGGTATTGTATTGGATATTTTTGAAAACTCCTCTTGTGTCATTACTTCGGTTATTCAGTCAATATTTTTTTGAATTAATCACACTGCTTTTTTATGCGGTAACTATTCATTAAAATTCCATACCAGTTTTACTTCACTTTCTATTTCACTGCTGCCATCGGGGTTATTTAAAATGGTAACAATTTTTGCCCAGTGATCTGTTTCCCAGGTAAGTTGCTGGATATATTTTTTTTCATCTTTATCCAGGCGTTTCAATAAGTACACTTTTTTTACTTTTCCTGTTTCAGGTTGTATATATACATCCCAATGCTTCATAGTGATGCTGTCGGGCAATACGGCTATGGGGTCGTAAGTAAAGGTGATTGCATCTAAAGTTTGGTCGTTGAATTTTGTTTGTTTAAAAAAAGCAGTGAGGTTGTCTGCACCGATTTCCTGGGAAATAAATGGCTGAAGTAATGGGCGGATACTTTCTTTTTTTAACCAGCTGGAATCAGATTTCTTGCCAATAGTTTTTACCTGCAACGTAGTAACCGGGAGTGAGTCCAGTATCAGCAACTGGCCTTTTAAAAAAGAAGTAACAGGAAAAAAAGTAACTTTTGCAGAATCAATTGCTGTTGTTGTTTCAACAGTATTATCCGGTTCTTTGGTTTTGTTATTACAACTGAAAATAACACACAGGAGTGCTATGCAGAAAGGATTTTTTTTCATGCAGCAAATTTAGCCTGAAACACATTGCTAAACAAACCTCACCAATGCTATAAACGTTTATGATTTTTCTTTTTCCAACAAATCAACCAGTTTTTTTAATTTATTAATTAATGTTTTGGCTTTAGTTTGTTTTGAAAGATTAAATCCCGTGATTAATAAATTAAGATATTCAATTCCATTATCAATTTTAGGTTTTGCCCCAGTTTTGCCCCACTCTTTTTTAACGGCGGCTAAAACAGCTGATTCTGTTACACTATTACCTGGCAGCAATAACAATTTCGTTAATGAAACATTGGCACCATTCAGCAAATCCCAAAATTCATAATCCCTTTCTTGTTCATAGTCAGATTCAAGCAGTTTATCTAACCACCCCGTGATTGTTTTAATGGCCGGTAATTTATTTTTCGTAGATGTGCTGCCCCAGTTAACAGTACTGCCGGGCTTTTCACACAGTATCAAAATACTTTGTAACTGAACCCAGGTACATAATGGATCAAGGGCCCCGGTATTATTTCTCTTTGCTATTTCAAAAGCCTGCCGGTATTCGTTAGCTGCTTTTTTAAGGGCATCCATTTTATCAGCAGGTGCCAGGGATTTTACAAATAGTATTTTGTATGCCGTACCCAGTAATAAATGCCGCTGAGAAGTATCACCAATTTTTAGCAGGTAAGCAAAATTTTCAATCACGGCTTTTATATCCGCTTCCGTTTTTTCAGGTGTATTTCGGGATGCCTTGATATTGAGGCTGCATAGATTTTCCAGTACGCTTACGGTAAAATCAGCCTGTTCAAATTTCAGCATGTCGTTTATTTTGGCAATGGCGGTATCCTGCTTATTTAGCGACATTAATATTTTAGCCTCCATTTCTGTAATACTGCCATTGCGGATGGCTGATTTGTCTATGGCTTTACTGATGGCCAGCAATTCAGCCAGCAGCACGTCTTCAGTATATCTTTTATCTGTTATTTTATTGTACAGGTTGTTCAGGTCAATCTCCACTTCCATTGGTAATACATAACTGTACTTTTTATTTTTTGTATTGGAACGTACCGTGAATTTATAAAACTGATCACCGTAACACTGGTAAGCACCCCAGGTATTATTGTTTGGATATTTGTCAAAACATTCACTTCTTGCTTTTTGCACGGCATCTGCAAAGCTGGCGCCTGCAAACATTTCTTTATAGAACGTTTCTGCAAACAGCAAAGCAGAATGATCATCTACCGCCCAGCCTGCTGCTATGATAGCTTTTACACCCATATCAATTAATTGTACACCCAGGTTAGCTGCCAGTTTATAGTGCTGTTGAGAAGTTGATTCTGCCAGTCCATCTGTTTTACCCAGGTAACAGCAATTGATAAAAACAAACTCCGGCACCTGGCTCATCTGGTTGATTTCTTTGGTTGTCAAAAAAATACCGTTGCCTATTACCATTCCTGAATCAGGCATAGCGTCTTCTTCATCCGGCTGATCTTTTTTCTTCTTTTTTTCATCCTCTTTTCCAGGTTTAAAAAAACCATGCCCTGCCAGGTGTATCATTTTGTATTCATCCTGGAAAAGTGCCTGTAAATTATCAGCAAAGCCTTTTTTTATTACGGTAGTCACAGCAAAATCATTGTTACTGATAATGTCTGCAACTTTCCTGGCTTCTTCGGCGGCACCCGGTAATTGCGGTGCATACCCTTCTGAGTCAGGGTCGCCAATTACCAACGCATTGTTGGCATAAGAACGTTTTATTTGTGTACGGTAGTCGGCTGTGGCCAACTGGCGGATCATGCCGGAACTTACACACAGCGGTTTGCTTTGGGTGGCACTGTCCTGTAATAATTCCCAGGGGAAGGCGGCAGAATACTTATCCAATTTCCATAAAATGTTATACTGGTTCCTTACAGCATCTTTAAAATCATTTGGTACCAGCAATTCAAAAACAGTTTTGGCTAGTTGTGGTGTCCATTTGTTATCACCAGATATTTTATCAATAAAATGCTGGATAATCACCGGGTTACTGTTAAGGTTGCGTACTTCCTCTCTTGCAGATCCGGTGGAGGCGGTAAATTTAAGATAGTATGAAGGCTTTGTTTCCACTTCTACAGATACTCTTTGCCACCAGTCCTGCTGGTTATCCAGCGGCACTCTTTTTCTAAAGCCAGGTAATTTTTTTATTTTATTGTAAGGCAATACCACGTTCAGGTGCTGATCAGCTTCTAATTTTTTTAACGTATAAAATGCCTGCAGGGAGCGGTCTTCATACAATTCTATAAACTCGATCGTTTCTACTTTTTTTAGCGAAGCATTATTTAATCCACCCACACTGCTGTTGGCTTTTTTTACGCCCAGTATGATTGATTTGAGAGAGCTTTCTATACTGAGACCACCGTAACCGCAGCCAATCATAATGGCAGAAATTCCTATTCCTGAATGGAAAATATTGTTGAATTCTTCCTTGTTCAATGCTTCAAAATCTCTTAGTTCCAGTAAATATTTACTTACACCCTGTGTTACACTTAATTCTAACTGGTAGCCATTTAATTCGCCCAGTTCTCCAAGGCCAACAATAACAGCACCCTTGGGAGAAGTGGTATAAGAAAGAAATACCTCACTGGTACCAACCCGTCCGGGATAAATACCAAGCGCATGTTTCTCTCTCAGCATTCCGTTAAAGCAACTATCTAAAACTTTTTCTGCACTTAATATGCCGTCTTTATTAAAATGCCCGGTAAGCAAAGGAAATTGTGTACAGGCGAGGTTGCCGTTGCTCATGGTTATTTTTAAAGGGGTGTCGGTTGTTATTTCTTTTTCCGTCTTTTTTACACCCATTGCAATCTTTTCAATATTGCCTGCATCCACCGGTACTATTTCGTATTTGGGATTGTCGGTTAACTGGCTGCCCCCCCTTGACAAAGGAGGCGTTTTACCCAATTGAGAAGTAGAACCCGTTGCCAATAATTCTGTAAAGGCGTCAAATATATCCGGGTCATTGGCAAGCTCTCCATGCTCTGTAGTGCAGTAATACACAGCATTTCTTTGTATCATTTCTTCTGGTATACCGCTGGCCCAGGTTACGCTGCCATCGCCTTCTGCTGTACTTTTAAATACTACACCGTTATCCCGGCCGTCCGCCACAATTTCATAAGTGGCAGTAGTTGAATCTGATTTACCGGCAACGTAAATAATATTCCGGTAATCAATTTTACTTTTATTGTTGAGAATATTATCTCTGAAACTGGTAAAGGTTTTTATTACTTCATCACCCGGCGGGGTACCAATATTTTGAGAATTGTGTAAGAGATCCTGCCATGTTTTTGCTTTTGAAAAATCATAAGGCGTATTGCTCAACGGCAGCAAATGATACAGACCGGGACATTGAGAAAATACCTGCAGTAATTCTTTTTTACCATGCTTCAGGTCAATCATACTTAGTTTGCTGATATTACCACCACGGCCACTCAGGGTTTCTGGTATTAGAAAAGATCCACCCAGCGGTGCACCCAGCAAGAGTGCTTTAAAACCCAGGGAGCCATTAAGTTTATCCCAGTGAGAATCTTTTAATAAAATAAATTCCCTGAAAAGCACACCACCCATGCTGTGGGCAATTACATGTATGGGTTGTTTTTTAGTTAGTAAAATTTTGATGGCTTCATCTAATTTTTTTGCTTCCTCTGTTAATGATCTTCTCCAGTCGTAAGCAAAAGGTAATACGTCATATTTGCCGGATAAATATTTCGCCAGTTTCCGATAGCTGCTTCCCATAAGCGAAGGAGCAGAGATGTTGCCTGCGTTAATATCTAATTTTACCAGGTCTCCTTTTACAAAACTCCAGAAATCAATCCACACCTTGTCTTCATCCCGGTACAGGTTGCTGCCCATAATGCCTGGCAGAATAATAACAATGGGTTTGGTGCCGGTAATTTTATCCATGTCCATTTTTACTTCAGCAGTAATAAATGGTGATATGGCAGCATTCCTGCTGGCGTCGGAAATATCTGCTTCCTGCAATGTTTTAAAACCTGCTATTACATCTGTCGTTGCATTCAATGCCCTCACCATCGCTTCTTGCGAATCTTTGCTGCGGAAATAATGAATATGATCTGCACCCTTGCTGTCATCCAGGAAAAACCAAATATCTTTTTTCCTGGGGGTACCAAAATACATAGACCAGGTATCTACCACCATATCATTTTTACGGCGGAAATATAATTTGGTCAATATCACCAGCAGTGCTTTTAATTCTACATGCATGGTGCAGTTGCCTGATAAAACAGTTAGTGGCGCTTCGATTACATTAGCTGGATTGTTCAGCATTTTTATAAAGGGAGAATCCGGAACCATTGCTTCTATACCCGGCAGTACATCCACTTTGCTTTTGGTGGCAGCCACTTGTGCCAGCAGTGATTTCAATGCAATGTAAACAGGGTTAGCAGCCATGCCGGTAGAGATACCTATAAAATTTAGTGCGGTATTCAAATAATGATCAAGGCGGTCTGCCAGCAATGAGGTGCCCATCGACGGACTTGCCACCCGGATGAATTTTTGAACAGTAATATTTTTTTTACGTGCCAGTGCGTTAATGGCGACCATGTATTTTTTTTGACCTTCACTAAGCAAATTTATTTCAACATCGCTGAAACCAACGTTGGTATTGCCTGCATTGCACCTTGCTAAAATATCCCCCACCAGGCCACCACGACTGTGTGTGATCAGGTGAAGGATACAGTTTGAAGGCAGCAGTTGCAATAACTCCTGTACATTTTCTAATGGCGATTGTGTAAATGTCTTATGATCGAAGGTTAAAATATTGTCTCCGTAAGTATTGGTGATGGCATTCCATAAGCCAAATTGCCGGAAGTTTAGTAAATCACCAAAGGCACCTTCTGAATTGGAATTGGTACCATGTATAAATAACAGGTAAGGTTTATTAACTTCTTTTATTTCGCCGGCCACTTTTTTTCTCATGGCACTGTCCAGCAGAAAGAGGCCGGGCTGAGGCTGTACTTTGTCTTCAACTTTTTTCGCTAATTCATGTACACTGGTATCCACAATAGTGGATGATTTTTTCTTAAAAAAACTAAATACATTAATGGCAAGATCCTGTAATACATTTCTGTCGGTGGTACTTTGTAAACTGGTAGGTACTTCAAAGCCGTCATCATCAAGGTCTCTTTTGGTACCCAGGTTAAAGATCTCCTGGAACTCAGTGGCATTACCGATCCAGGTGCTGCTGTCTTCAAATTTTATTTCTACTATGTCATCATCTCCGGCTTCCATTTCCTGCCTTGACCCCGGCCCACGGGTGTTGCTTACAGCTACAGATTTTACCAGTTCAAAATTATCTATCCCGGAAATGTCTTTACCATCGTTGTTACTACCGTTAACGATTAATTTACGCAGCATACGTTTGTTTTTTTAGGTTACTAATCGGCAAAAGAGGTAAGAGAATATTTTCAGGTGGATTGAGAGGTAGAGCAAAATAGAAATTTTATTTCGCTTTTTATATTAAATGATGTTTTATTTTGAGTGGGTCTTATCTGGATAAAAATAAAACTTACTCTTTTACAATTGGTTACAGGTAAATGATAGCGGATTTCGAGTGAAATTTATAGAGGTATATGAGGGATATTAAAGAATAAACGTGTATGAGAAGAGATGAATAGATAAAAAAGAAACCATCAAGTTTTGTTCATATATCAGTTTGCACTTTTATACTTACTAACCCGATGGTCCCGTGATCACATTTCATCATTTTACTGATTTTCTGCAACCTAATGAAAACTTCTTTTTGTTTCCAAATTTCTGTCCTCATTTGTTTTATAAAGGTAGTTTGCGGCACTGCCCGGAGCAAGTTTTTTTAGTTGTTGTTATGCACCCGTTCAGCACATTTTTATGCACATCACTGCATGGTATTTAAACTCCTTCTACTACTATCATTTTTGTTTCAGCTGTTCTTTGCCTGATGATTTTAGCAACACCATATTCATCAGATGCCCACCATGCTTTAGCAACGGCAAGTGTAGGAAATTCTAGTACTACAACCCTTCCCGGTTGCCAGTCGCCTTCTAATGTTTCTGTTTGTCCGCCCCTCACAATAAACTTACCATTATATGCAGCAATTGAAGCAGGTGTAAGTTTTCTGTATGCTTCGTATTCAACAGGATCATTTATGGTAACATCTGCAATAACATATGCGGCCATGCTAAAACAGTTTTTATTTTATCAACCTGAAATTAAATGGATATCGGTACATTTTATTTTCACTGGCTTTAATGGTAGCGATGATTACCAAAATAAGGTTAGCAATTGACACTACCCAGATAAACAAAATTCCAATAATGGTAACAAACAGTATCGCACAAACAATGAACACTGTTATCTGGAAGTTCAGCGATTCTTTGGCATGATCTCTTACATAAGGTGATTCATCTTTTTTTAGCAGGTAAATAATTAGTGGTGCAATAAAAGAAGAAACAATCGTAAGGATGTGAGATAAAATAGCCAGTGTTTTTTCATCAGATGATGGTGTGATGGCTGGCATCGATTCATCACCAAGTAAATCATTTGTATCCATGTTTTGCAGGTTTTAGTTGTTATGAAGATAAAATATTTTTTTGCAAATAATGCGTCATAATAATAACCAGGAGTATTTATTCCACTTCCACAATCATTTCCACTTCCACCGCCATATTAAAAGGCAGGGCAGCCATTCCCACTGCAGACCTTGCATGCTTTCCTTTTTCACCAAATATCTCCACTAATAAATCAGAAAATCCGTTGATTACTTTTGGCTGGTTGCCAAAGCTGCTGTCGCTGTTAACCATACCAAATACTTTTACTATTCTTTTTACTTTACTTAAACTGCCTAGTTCTTTTTTTAAAACTGCTACCTGGAATAGTGCAGTAAGTCTTGCAGCATCATAGCCTTGTTGTTCATTAAGGTCTTTACCCAGTTTGCCTGTAATATATTTACCATTTTGCTGTAGAGGTCCTTTACCAGAAAGAAACAGCAGGTTGCCTGTTCTTACTGCATTTACATAATTGGCAACGGGTAAAAGAATTTCCGGGAGCACTATTCCTTTTGATTGAAGTATTTCTTCTGGTGTTTGTGCATAACAGCCAAAGCAAAACATGGTTAATAAGAATGCGCTACATATTTTCATAATGAAAGGTTACTTTTTAATAAAATCGTTATTTGCAGAAAAGCGAATGAATAGATAAATATAAAGCTGTTCTTCCCTTTTGTAAAATAATTAGCAAAATACAGGATTAAGTTGTAAGGTGTAACGGGAAACTGCGTATCACTGGTAAATTAAATTTTAACCGATGAAAAAATTATTAATGACCGCTGGTATGGGCCTGTTAATGTCTATACAAGTTTTTGCACAGAAAGCAACAGTATTCAACACCGATGGAACTGCTATTCACGGATATGATGCAGTGGCATTTTTTACAGACAGTAAACCGGAAAAAGGTAAAGCACAGTTTTCTTACAAATGGCAGGATGTAAACTGGCTGTTTGCAAGTAACAAAAATTTGGAAGCCTTTAAAGCGGCTCCGGAAAAGTATGCACCACAGTATGGAGGCTATTGTGCTTATGGTACTGCTGATGGACATAAGGCACCTACAGAAATTGATACATGGACGATTGCAGACAACAAGCTTTATTTTAATTACAATAAGAATGTAAAAAGCATGTGGATGAAAGATCAAAAAAAATTAATTGAAAAGGCTGATAAGAACTGGCCGGAAATAAAAGACAAAGAATAGAAATGGGAGTCGATTGATTGGTTTAAAAAATACCCGGAAATTTCCGGGTATTTTTTTTAAGCAGTACCGTTAATCATAATATTTAAATCGATAATAAAGCTTTTGTATCTTGCCTGCCCCTGCATTTCAAAACGTACCTGCTGTAATCAATCAACAGCAATGTGTTATAGCAGGGGGCAAAGAAATATTTATTAAGCTCATAATTAAAAGATGAAAAAAATTATTGTAACCGTAGTTTCTCTATGCTGTATCTACATCTCCGAAGCACAGTCTATTGACAAAATCATTAGTGCAAAAAAAGTGAAGCGCATTGAAAAAATATTGGCTGCTGATAATATGCAGGGCAGGCGAACTTTTACGCCAGGTATAGAAAAGGCTTCCGCATTTATTGAAAGTGAATTTAAGAAAGCAGGTCTGCAGACTTTTAATGGCGCTTCCAATTACCGCCAGGAATTTTTCATGTATGAATCAAAGAATACTGCTTCAAAAATTATGATTGATGGGCAATCAATTCAGGATTCGTTGGTGGTTGTTTTTTCCTATCAGCCGCAAGTGGCTTTAACAGAAAAGAACGGAGTGGAAGTAGTGAAGATCAGTGCAGGCGATAAATTTGGCCCAAAGTTTTTTGAATATTACCAAAGTAAAAAAAATCTCCTGGTGTTGGTGGATACTTCTTTTAACAGCCGTAAGAACAGGATAAAAGAAATTGATAAAGTTTCTGCTGAGCCCGGAAACAATGCAGTGGTGTTTGTGTTTGGGGTTATTACTGCAATTACCTTTTCAATTGATCTTGCCAATACAATTGAGAAAAAAGCATTGAACAATGTAGTGGGTGTTTTACCGGGAAAGACTAAGCCAGAAGAGTATGTGATTTTTTCCGGCCATTATGATCACCTGGGTGTTGGTGCTCCCGGTGAAGGTATGCCACATGATGCAACCGATTCTATTTACAATGGTGCCAATGATGATGCAGCAGGAACCACTGCTGTGATAATGCTGGCGAAGTATTTTAAGAAATTAAATAATAATGAACGCACCATCATCTTCACCACATTTGTTGCAGAAGAAGTAGGTGGGTATGGTTCACAATATTTTTCAAAGCAGCTGGCTCCTGAAAAAGTAATGGCCATGTTCAATATTGAAATGATTGGAACAGAATCAAAATGGGGTACTAACAGTGCTTATATAACCGGTTTTGAAAAAACAACTATGGGAGAGATACTTCAGAAAAATCTAAAGGGTTCTTCTTTTACTTTTCATCCTGATCCTTATCCTGAGCAACAATTATTTTACCGTTCTGATAATGCAACACTTGCCAGGCAGGGAGTACCTGCCCATACCATCTCCACATCTAAAATGGATAATGAACCAAACTATCACAAAGTAAGTGACGAGATTGGAACACTGGATATGAAAAACATGGCAGCCATTATTAAAGCAATCGCAGTAAGTGCTTCCAGCATTATCAGCGGCGCAGATACACCAACAAGGGTGGATACTAAACAATTAAAATAAAAACAAACAGCAAGAAATCTGCTGCCCGGATAAAGTTTAAGTGTTCCCACTCATTACTTAATTTCCAATAACAGTAAAAAGCCGCAACACAAAATGGAACGGCTTTTTACTGTTAAATATTTTACCGGATTTATGCTGGTTCAGATTTTACAAGAACACCAGCACTGGTAAAATAGCTTCCCAGGCTCTGCCATTTCTTATAAAATGTGCCCTCCAGTTTCCATTGCTTCTCAGCTTCCATTCTCTTACTGCTGCATTACCAAACAGGGATTTAAAAGCTGTTAATACTGCAGGTGTGGGTGTGGCAAAAACGGATGTTGTTTTAGAAGCAACACTGTGGTTAATTGCTGGTGTTGCATTGGCAACAAAGAACATAGCGGAGAAAATAGTAACCGCTGTAAACATTAAAACCTTTTTTATGATGTTGAAATTTAAATGAATGAATAAATTTAATTACAGCATGAAATTATACCCCCGGGAAAGCGATTAAAAATGAATGTACCCGGACGGGAAAAAAGATAGCTGAATCAGCGATGTGCCATCCTGAATAAGTAAGAGCAGTTAACTGTTCCCGTTATTTTTTAATTTCCTCTTCTGTAACCGGTGTGGAAAATGCAGCGCCAATGCTGTGCATTAAACTTGACACAGGTCCTTCCATTTTATTAGTGTTGTCATCCAGTGTATCATCATTAAGTAAATCACCCATCTGCAGTGCCGCAGGCAAATACAACAGGATGTTATTTTTTTGATCACTTAAAAAAAGTTTCACTTCTTTAATTTCAGCATTGGCTGGTAAATTTTCTTTTACCACCCTCACTGTTTCATTAGCTATCGCATTCATTTTCGCAACAGGGTCTTCACCAGATTGTTTAGCATAAGATGAAATAGTTTGTATCACTTCTTTTTTGTTATCGAGGAAAATCTTGTTTACCCAATCTGTGGAATTGTCGCCACGTAAAACTTCCGCAGCTCCATCATCTGTTTGCACATATTTGTACAAAGCAGTAAGTATTGCCGGTATAGCAGCCTGGCTGAATTTATCTTCCTCCGGAGTTTTTTCATCTTGTACTACTTCCTGTGTATTAGGGTCGATCTTTTGCAATGAAGGATAACCTAAATTTTTCTGTACTGTTTCTAAAAGATTTATTGACATGATCGTTTGTTTTATGATGGATAAAAATGTTGATGTTACATTAAGTGTAACAGTAAAACCATGCCAACAAACAGATATAAAAAGGATGTTCCACTGTATTGATTTAGTTTTGCGGATATGGCAAACAATCAACTATTCGATATCGTCATCATAGGCGGCGGCCCTATCGGTTTGGCCTGTGGTATAGAAGCACAAAAAGAAGGACTTTCTTACTTAATAATAGAAAAAGGAGCATTTGTAAATTCATTGTACAACTACCCGGTTAATATGACCTTCTTCTCCACTTCCGAAAGGCTGGAGATTGGCAACATCCCTTTTGTAAGCAATAATCCAAAACCCAGCCGCAGCGAAGCGCTGGAATATTACAGGCGGGCAGCGATGACTTTTCATCTTAATATTCATTTGTTTGAAAAAGTGAACGGTGTACAAAAAGAAGGGGAAATATTTTCTGTTGCTACATCAAAAGAAATATACAAGGCAAAAAAAATTATCGTCGCAACCGGCTTTTATGACATCCCTTTTTTGTTGAATGTAAAAGGGGAGGAGCTACCCAAAGTAACACACTATTACCAGGATCCCAGCTTTTATGCTTTTCAGAAAGTGCTGGTAATAGGCGCCAATAATTCTGCAGTGGATGCTGCATTGGAAACCTGGCGCAAAGGTGCTGAAGTAACCATGGTAATAAGAGACAGCGTTATTGGCAGCCGGGTGAAATATTGGGTAAAGCCCGATATTGAGAACCGGATAAAAGAGGGCTCCATCAAAGCATATTTTAATTCCACTATCAGTGAGATAAAAGAACAGGAGGTATTAATTAATACTCCCGAAGGAGTGGTTACTGTTTCCAACGATTTTGTGATTGCTGCTACAGGTTATCAACCCAATCTTCCATTTCTTGAAAAGCTGGGTATTACTTTAGCTGATAATACTAACCGTACACCGCTGTATAATGCAGATACACATGAAACCAATATTAATGGTATTTATATTGCTGGCGTTATTTGCGGGGGGATGGATACACACAGCCTGTTTATAGAAAATTCAAGGGGACATGCAGTGAAGATTGTGAAGGATATTTTAGAGAAGCGGTCAGTGTCTAAACTTTTGAAAGGTTTCAAGGTTTAGAAACTATACAATAAGAGTAATTTTTTATTTTTTATATTTCTCCTGAATCAGCTTCATCAATCTTTCAAAATACGCTTCAAAACTTTCACCTGGCTCAATGGGATAATTTTCTAAAGAAGATGCAAAGCCATCTATCAAATTAGTATAACGTTCAAATGTTTCTTCCAGTAATTTTTCATTGCCTGTTTCCCAATAATCGCCTTCATCAATTACTGTAAAACCAGCCAGGTATTTTTTGTCTAAGTATTTTAACAGATGAATAACCAGTTTGTGTATTTCTATGCCAGCATATTGTGTTTTGGTGTGGAGCATATACAGGTAGGCTGCTTCCTCTTTGTTTGTAGTATTGCCATAAAATTTTAAGTTGACGGCACTACTCATTCTTCCATTTGAAAGAAAACAAAGGTCAACGGTCTCACATTCAGGGGGTGTAAAGCAGATGCCATAAATATCATTGTTATACCCAGCTTTGCCAAGGCTGTTTGCAGGAAACTCATCATTAAAAATGAAATATTCCCATTTGTAAATGGCTGCAATGTCTTTCACTTCTTCAATCATTTCTTTTAAAGAAGCGTTTGGATTAAAACTGCCGCTGTAGTGAATGGTTAAACCCATGAGGTAATTTTTATAAAGTGTACTAGCCTGTTTACGGTTCTGTTTCCCGCTGTTTGGACTTGTGCAATTTTGGCACAAATTGCTTCTTTACTTAATTCGTTCTCTTCCTAAATATTTTTCAAGCACTTTATAATAATGCTTCTTTCTGAACCAAACAAGTCAGCAATATTTTGTTGGGTTAGCCAGATGGTTTAGTTGTAAAAAGATTTCCACCTTTACTTTTCCATTCAGTGTGGTGTAAAGCAATATTTCACTGAACCCTTTTTTTGGCCATTGCATTACAATTAATGCAGAGCAAATCTATTTATTTTTTTGTGGTGCAGGAAATTGGTTTTGTTTTTTCTTTCTTGCAATTTTATCAACAAACTTTCTGCAACGGTTATGATTGCACAGTAAGCAAAACTGCCCTGGGATGGCATTTTTTAATTCACCTATTATTATTGCCGTGTATTGCAAAGCCGCTTGTTAAATTTACTCCCATCACTGATAACGTAAAACCAATTTAATTTTTAAGCTGATAAATTTCAGCATGGGCATCAGCCTATGAATTTTGATGCCGGGGTATTGTGATGCTAAAACTAAAAAAGCACGGCTATCCTTTTACTATCTACTACCAATTTAATATTTATTTACGCCAACCCGTTCCCCTTATCTTTGTCTTTAATTATTTTTTAAAACAAAAATTATTGGTGCCTATTCATGCTTCCTATTTTATTTTATAATGAACTGGACAGTAAAAGTGTTCAGAAGAATTTCAACAAAGTATTGCAGCAATTAAGCAGTGGCGATTTTAAAAGTGCCGATGTACGCAAAATGGGCAATACCGGTTATTACAGGGCCAGGCTTTCCATTAAAGACAGGCTGCTTTTTAGCATTGCCAGCTATCAGCAAAAAAAATACCTGCTGCTGCTGGAAGTGATACAGCACCATGATTATGCAAAATCAAGGTTTCTCCGGGGAGCCCCATTGCCGGATGAGGATGCCCTGCAGCCATTGGTAAAAGTGGAGGATGTGCCAACCGCCGATATTAAGTCCCTGAATTATATCAATGGCAAGGGGTACAGCATCCACCTGTTGAATAAATTTATTTCTTTTGATGACACACAGCAGGATATTCTTCACCTGCACCCGCCATTAATTATTATTGGATCTGCAGGCAGCGGCAAAACCGTGCTGGTGCTGGAAAAGCTAAAACAATTAAAAGGCAATGTGGCCTATATTTCCCTCAGCAATTACCTGGTGGAAAATGCCCGTAAACTTTATTTTTCCCATGGGTACGAAAATGAAGAAAGCGAAGTGGACTTTCTATCTTTTCAACAATATTTAGAAAGTTGGCAGATCCCTGAAGGAAAAGAAATCAGCTTCCGTTTGTTTGAAAATTGGTTCAACTGCCATGCTCAATACCTGAAAATAAAAGAACCCTACCGGGTATATGAAGAGTTTAAAGGGGTACTTACAGGATCGCCACTGCATACTGCTTTTTTAAGCAGGGAAGCGTACATGGCACTTGGTATAAAGCAATCCATTTTTACAGCAGATAAAAGGGAAGAAGTGTATGGCTTGTTTACGAAATACCTGCAATGGATGAAAGAAAATAAATTGTACGATACCAACATGATTTCTTTTGAGTACCTGCAATTAGTAAAGCCACGGTACGATTATGTAATGATAGATGAAGTGCAGGATATTACGGGCATCCAGCTCAAGTGCATCATGCAGTCATTGAGCAATCATTCCCATTTTATACTTACCGGAGACAGCAACCAGATTGTACACCCCAATTTTTTTTCCTGGTCAAAAATAAAGACCTACCTGCACCAGCACAAAACAGATAACAAGCAGGTGCAGATACTACAGACCAACTACCGCAACAGCCCCGAAGTGGTAAAGCTTTCCAATTCACTGCTCAAAATAAAAAACCAGCGCTTTGGTTCTATTGACAGGGAAAGCAATTATCTAATCAATACCATTTCATCCGAAAAAGGAGAAGTGCTGCTGATGCAGGATAATGAAAAAGTGAAAGCAGAGCTAAATAGGAAAACACAAAACAGCACCCGCTATGCAGTGATAGTAGCCGACAATCTTTTAAAGGAAGAAGCCAGGCGGTATTTTAAAACACCCCTTATTTTTTCGGTACAGGAAGCAAAGGGACTGGAATATGAAAATGTAATACTGCTGAATTTCATCAGCGCCAACCCGGCTGAGTTTAAAGAAATAATTAACGGCGTGGATGCAGCAGACTTACAGCAAGAAACCCTGCAATATGCAAGGCCGGCAGATAAAAGCGATAAGGATGCAGAGATCTATAAGTTTTTTATCAACTCATTTTATGTAGCCATTACCCGGTCGGTAAAAAATATTTATTTGTTTGAGAGCCAGGTAAACCATCCGGCACTGGGGCTGCTTTCCCTAAAAGAAATAACAAAGCCCCTGCAGGTAGCAGAGCAAAAGTCTGACAGGCAGGAATGGCTGGAAGAAGCCAAACGCCTGGAAGAGCAGGGCAAATTTGAACAGGCAGAACAGATAAGGGCCAAATACCTTGGCTACGATTACATTAGTGCAGAGCAACTGGAGCAAATAAAACTGCTGGCACTTGATCCCACTAAAAAAGAAGAAGCAGTAAAAAAAGAACGTAAGCAATTATTTCAGTATGCACTCCACCATCACCAGGTGGGCTGGATAAACGAGCTGGCCAAACTACAGTTTCAGCGGGCCATGCTGTACATGAAAGAACTGCGGCAGGATGGTAAAGAATATGAAAAAAACTGCCGCCTTGGCCGAAGGGAAGAAGTGAAAAGGGTAATAGTAAAATACGGGCCCAATTTTACTGTTCCGGAGAGTGAACTTAACGGCCTTGCAGTAAGCTTGTATTATGGGCAGGATGCAGTAGTAGATTTGTTGCTGCAATCGGAAGCTTCTATTATCAAACACAATACAAAAGGGCTGCTGCCTTTTGATTATTTATTACAGGCTTATTTTAAAACAATTGTTTACCGCCAACCGCTTTTAGCTGCAAAAAAAACAGTAGTAAAATATTGGGATACTACACGGCCATCTTCCATTGTAATAAAAGAAAGCAACCGCAAACTATCTATTGGCAGCCACTCTATGGCTTATCTGTTGCTGGTAATTATGCGCTGTATCCACCAGGAGTTGCCCGGCAAAATCAACATTAAATTTCCTGGCAGCACACGGGAACCAATTATCGCAGGATCTTTTACAATGGATGATGTATTACAATTTGCAGAAAGCCTGCCCGATGAAGTGATTCCTGCATACCGCAAGCAACGGTCTTATCTTAATTCAATTTTAGCAAGCCATGAAATTGATAAGGAAAACCCTTATAATAAAAAGTTGTTTAAAAGGGTACACAGGGGTTGCTATATTGTAAATCCATTAATTGAATATGAAGATTAATTGCTGGATACTAACATTGTATTTTCAGCTTTGTAACCGGGTTGATTAAAGAAATTTTTTGAAATTGATTTCATCCTGATGTAACTGGCACCTGCCTCTCCAGCAGGCAAGGATGGTCATCTCCAGCCACAGGGGATTTAAATTATATCCAAAGTTGCTGCTGGTTCATTTTTTATAATTCTTTTGAATGTGTTCCATCAACCTTTCAAAATAGGTTTCAAAACTTTCCCCCGGCTCCATGGGATAATTTTCTAAAGAAGATGCAAAGCCATTTATCAAATCAGTATAACGTTTAAAGTTTTCTTCCAGCAATTTTTCATCACCTGTTTCCCAATATTCACCTTCATCAATTACTTTAAAATCAGTGAGGTATTTTTTCTCTATATATTTTAACAGGTGGATGATTAGTTTGTGTGTTGCTATGCCTGCATATTGTGTTTTGGTGAAGAGCATATACAGGTATGCTGCTTCCTCTTCATTTTTAGTATTGCCATAGAATTTTAAATTGGCTGCACTGCTCATTCTTCCGTTTGAAAGAAAACATAGGTCAACGGTTTCACATTCAGGAGGTGTAAAGCAGATGCCATAAATATCATTGTTGTATCCTGCTTTGCCAAAGCTGTTTGCCGGAAACTCATCATTAAAAATGAAATATTCCCAGTTGTAAATAGCTGCAATGTCTTTCACTTCTTCTATCATTTCTTTTAAAGAAGCGATTGGATTAAAACTGCCGCTGTAGTGAATGGATAATCCCATGGGGTAAATTTTGTGTTGTTATTGATTGTACGAATTTAATGCTGTTTGTTCTTTTTTTAATGCATTGATTTAACTACTTGCAGTCAGCATTTTTAATTCAGGCCGTCTGATAAATTGGGTTTCGCCGAAAGTTTTTTTATATAGGTATTAAGCAGTAGAAAACTCCACTTGGAGAAATACTGACCTGAAAAAAGGACCGGCCTGATTTTTTTTGCTATTCATAAATATCCTTACGTTGTCCGATATCAATTACAAAAACGATGAGAACTTTATCTTCTATAGTATAAATCACACGGTAATCGCCAATCAGTATACGGTATCCCGGACGGCCAGATAATTTCTTACATCCAGGAGGACGTGGATTTAAACCCAGATCGTTAATGGCTTTTACAATACGGTTGAAATGAGGAAGGGGAATTTTTTCCAGTTGCTTTTGGGCGTAACGGTCAATTACAAGCTGGTACATTATTTTTTGCGTTTGGCTTTCAATTCTTTTACTGCCTGGGCAAACGGAATAAAATCCTGCCTGCGTTTCATGGCTTTGTCATAAGCTTTGATATCTTCCATTTCTTCTGCCAGCTCCAGCAGTTTTTTATAACGGCTCATTGGAATTTGAACAGCCACCGCCCTTCCCTTTTTTATCAGTTACTATTTGTTCTGTAATGCTCATAATGAATTGTTGATGATCAAATTTGCTGAATAAGTTGTAATAATAAGTGAATGAATTTTTTCCGGTGGTTAGCTAAGCAATTCATTTGAGCGAAGACGGAGTAAAGCCACTTTAATCTTTAGCATTCATTTTTTATCTTCCTTTTTACAAGCTCTTCCAGGTCTTCATATTTCACTTCATATTCGTACAAAAATTCCAGTGCTTCCCGGATATTGGTTTTCATTTTTCGTTTTGCAATTTCGATGGTGGCCGTAAGACCTGACTTTTCAATTTCTGCTTCGCTTTTATTTAGCCAGTAACGCAAGACGGAAATACGGTTGAGATTACCGGGCAAAACATTTTCCGGGTTGGTAAAAACAGGCTCCACTTTTATTGCTGAGGAACTGTAAATGGATGCATCACATGCCAACTCGCCGGGGCAAAAGACAAATTTTTTATATGCAGCTAAACTGCCGGTAAGATATCCCTTCAACAAAGAAACAGGCAGGGATATGTCAGCTTCTCCCTCGGTACGGGCTTCTATTCTTTTTGTTATACCCTGCCTGCTTAATTCAATAGCACGGTTTAATACCCTTATTTGTATCGTTGTTGTTTTAGAAAACCTCCCGGTTAAACGGGCAATAGCAATTAAATTCTTGTTTACTTCTTTTACGTCTATGGTAAAGGAAGCATAAATATTATTGGACATAGCGACAGTTTAAAATTATGGTAGTAATGTATGTTTCAAAGATTTTATTACAAGATGTTGTTTGTATATAACCCATAAAAGTATTAAAAACACTATTGGTTCAATGATCACAAATATCCAGATATTGATTGCTTCATAGGTCATATGAAATTTGGCTGCCAGGTACACCAACAAATCCACACAGCATTTAAATGCTTTGTTCATATTATCTAATTTATTGGTTAATTAATTTCTTACAGTGGGTGCACAAAAACCTTGTTTCCCTGTCCACACTTTTTATAGTTCCTTCGGCAGATTCCATAAAACAGGTTTTGCTGAAAGTGCAATGAGGTAAACCAATCGTATGACCCAATTCATGCAAGGCCACTTTAATGAACCGGTCTTCAAAAAGAATTTTGTCCGGTGTTTTTATTCTAAAGGTTGATATCACACAACTCTTGCCAGGACAACTCCCCAGGCCCATGATGCCCCAATCATACACTCCATTCTTGGTGGTTGAAATGTCTTTTGAAGTGACCCCGATTATCTTATCGTAGCCAGCAATCTTATCCAGGTGGTTTAATAAAAGCGGTGCCCTGTAACGGTTGCGTGGTTTATAATAAGCATCGGCAGGTAAGGCAGCTATATCTTTTATTTCTGTTACCATGCAGTTGTATGTAGCGGCAATATTTTTTAATAATTCTTCTTTAAGGTTTTTATCAATTGAAGAAAAATAAAGTACGGCAATTTTTAGTGGCAGCTTTGGTTTGGGAGTAATTGCCACAAATAGCGAAAAGAACAGGGATATTATGTGCATACAGTGATGAATGAGTGTTTTAGATTTTAAGTAGATGAAAAATCCCTGCCAGGGCCGGTTAAATCAAAATATTGAAAACCGGTTTTATCTATCCATTCGATTGAAGGATGAGAAGGTTTTGCCCGGTCGAGGCACTGCTCGTAAAACAAAAGGATATTTTTTCCCGTGGTATATTCTGTAAGTAGCATTGACTCTTTATCACATTTATGGCAACATACTATTATTTCAGTCCAGTGAATTTCGGTTCGGTTAATGCATTGATCACAGTCTTGCTTATCAACAGGCAGCCTTGCACATTGTATGTGTAAAGGAATATTTTCATCCTCATCTCCCAGCTCGTGGCGATAAATTATTCCGGCATCAAAATGTTTATTGTGGGCACTTTCGCATTTTGTGCAAATTTCTTCTTTGATCAAACCCAGCCACTCCAGATCGGAATAAATATCTGTTTTATAACCACAGCAGGTGCAGGTGAAGAGGGCGGCTTTGCAATAAACAGTTGGAGAAGAAGCCATGTTTGTGTGTTATTTGAATTTTTAAAATTGCAATAATTCTTCCATATTACGGGCAGCATCCACTTCTTTTAAACAAAGTGTTTCTTTCACCATACTGAAGGGATCGCACAGTTCCCCGGTATTTCTTAAAAACCCTTCTTCTACATTGAATAAAGTTGCATACTTTTCAAAATATTGCTCCGGGTTCAGAAAGCTGTCCATGTACTCAGCGCTGTACTTATTGGCTTTATAATAGCTGAGTATTTTTTCTTTTGATGCTGCTGACAGCAATGAATACCTGCCATTGCGGAAATGCATCATATCTGCAGCATATTGATTTAAGTTGAAAATATACGCCCCGCTTGAATCTTCCAGGTTTTTGAAACCTTCAAAGAGTTCATGCAGCAGCAGGTTTTTTTCAAATTGCCTGAATGCAACATCATCAGACAATGAAAATAGACAGATCAACCGGTTGTCAGCCGTTTTGTAATGGCCCTTCCATGCCAGATAGGTTTGAATGGGCTCAATACCACTATCGTTTCGTTTACCCAGAATTAACGGGTATAAAAATTTACTTGATTTTTGAAAATAAACATCAATTGCAGTGTCTTCGAGCCTATATACTTTTTGTTTCATTTGCTGTGTTTTTAAATTAAATATTTCATTTTTAAATGGTAACTGTGTTATCCTGATTTCATAAACGTCACCTGTTTGAGCACCATATTTTGTTTTTGCTTTGCAAGATTAAAACCTCTGGATGCAAACTATTTGCAGGGTAGATAATTTTTTTATAAGGACATGCGCTATTTGTAAACTCTTTCATATTGCAATTTTAAAAGAGTATGATGCAGCCTGTTTGCATCATTATTATCTTATAACCTTTTTGCTTTTGTATAATGATTGATTAAACGTGGGAAGTTTTCATTATTTTTAATGAACACCAGATCTGATGATCATTAATTGCTTATGCCCTAACCAATACAACCCTTCATGAAAAAAGAACCAACCACCCATCAAAGAAGACCCATCCAACTGAGGCTGGAATTAATTGATGAGTTATTAAGCAGTAATACAAACAGAAATTATGAAGCCTTTTTAAATGCACTTAATAAAGCATTGGTAATAAAAGGGGAACTGGGTATCAGTGAAAGAACCCTGAAATACGATATTGCACATCTGGTAGATAAAAAGGGGGCACCCATTCACCGGCCTACAAAGGCAGACCCATTTTTATATTATGAAAGCCACTTTTCAATAAAAGACTTGCCTATTACCGAAGAAGAAGTGGGTTATTTACGAAGTGCCATTGATATTCTAAAACAGGTGGACAATTTCCAGATTTTAGGCGATGTGGAATTGATTATCCGGAAACTTGAAAACAGGGTAAACACAGCAGAAACAGCTACGAAAGCATTTATTCACTTTGAGCGGCAACCTATCACTAAAGGCTCAGAGTTTTTTGATGATCTTATTTTTGCTGTTAAACATAAAATTGTATTGCGGATAGATTATCAGCCATTTATTTTTCCAGAGCCCAAAGAACTGATCATACACCCTTACCTACTTAAAGAATTCCGTAACAGGTGGTTTTTATTTGCAAGAACAGATAAGGATACCAGGATTTCTATTTTTGCATTGGACAGAATTAAAAAAATAAAAAATGCTTCAGGTATGTTTCAGGAGAACGACATTTTTGATTCAGGAACTTATTTTAACCACCTGATTGGAGTAACTATACCATTTGATACACAACCTGTAAATATTGAAATAAAAATTTCAAAAGAACAAGTACCTTATATACTTACCAAACCCATTCATGAAAGCCAGCTAACAATTAAGGAAAATAAGGATGGAAGTATTCTTATGAGTCTGCACCTGATTATTAATTATGAGCTAAAATCAATATTGCTGAGTTATGGTGCTGGTATTGAGGTAAAAAAGCCAACGGAATTAAGGGAGCAAATAAAGGAACTTCTGCAAAAAACTATACAGCGATATTTATAAATATGAAATCAATTTGATTATGTTGAAAGTTGGAACAACTATGGATGTTGAGATTTATTTAAAAACGGACAATTAAGCAACGGGAAATAATTATAATGCTCTAATTTCTTACCTTGGCCTATAACCCCGTCATCCTTTTCCTTTAATTGTGAAGTATATTTATTAATATTCTTTAGTGCTTCAACTACTATGTTTCTTGTTTTGTTTTTAAATATTGAATCGAATCTGATAGTATCTCTATTGTTTACATTGCCATTATCTTTGAAAATATTCAGACCTGCTTCAACCCTAATAAAGAAATAATTGGTAAGTATAAACCGATTGTGTTCTGAATCTGCCCCTATATTTTTACTTTCATCATATTTAATGAAAGATATATTATTGACACCAGTTCTTAAAGATTCCAAAAGCTTAAATGATAAAGTAAAGTCACTTTCCTCCCAAAGCCCCTGACGTTCTTTTTTCTTTTTACTATTATTTGCCAGTTCTTTTGTATAGATTGTCAAATCCTCAACATTAACCTTGTTGTTTTTTATCAATTCCTTAATGCATGGGAGTAAATTTTTTTCAATCTTTTGGTTAGTCTTATTACCCATTACAAAAAAATCAAAGACCAGGATATTTTTTATTTTATGAGCGAAAAAATTAAAATCAGCCCAAGATCGGAAAACTTGTTCTTCTGAAGGCTGTGAATTTGATTTAATAATTAATTCACTGTCTTCCCGGTCAGATAGAAATAACTTCCATTTTTCCGTTAATGTTTTATTTGAAATGAAGTGGTAATTATTTTTTCTTTGCAATTCATTTTCATCGCAATTTTCAACGAAAAATAATTTTGTTATTGAGCCATCCTTATAAAATTCCGGATTAGATAATTGATCTTTAAAATTGGACAACTTAATTGGCGCAATTTCAGAAATTAAAGAATACATCTCATTATTCATTACCAGTTCTTTTACTTCATCTAATGAGTCTATATTTACAAAGATCTTGATTCCTCTTATTTTCTTAATGAACTGATTAAAAAAATCAAATACTACAGGATCAGATAGATCACTTCTTTTGCCAAATAACTCAATAAACTCTTGATCAAAATAAATTGATATCATTAGTTTTTTTGTGGATTATTGAGCTTTAGTAATTGGAACTTCCATGAAGTAGCCTCATCAAAAAAGCCTTCTCCAAAATTATCTGTAAGACTCCCATCCTTATTGATATTTATTTGTTTTACTTGCTCTTCCCCCGCTGGGATATTATCGGGATGGTTGAAATAATACAACTGTGTTTGATCTTCTTCAATTGTTCCTTTTGCAGTCAGATATTGTAATTTTCTTATTAAGTATTCACTATGCGTTTCAATAATAAACCTATTAGCCCTATTAAATAAATGTATTGATTTTATAGCTTCAGAAAAAAAATCTGCCAATTTTGATTGAAGGGCAGGATGAAGATTACTTTCAGGTTCTTCAATAATAAAAATCGAATTTTTGCATAGACTAACTTTAAGTAATATTGGTAATAACTGCGTAACCCCATAACCAAGCCCAGATAAGTTAATGTTGTGTCCATCTTTTGTGATCTGCAGCATATAACCGTAACCGGGAATTTGAATAATTTTAAAAACATCATTTAAATCTTCCCACTCTCCCAATTTTATTAATTTGAACTCATCAACAATCCACTTTGTTCCAATTGTACGATTAAAAGAACCCAATGAATAATATTCCTCTATTAGTTCATAAAAACTTGAGGAATTTTCTTTGGTATAAACTATTTCCTGCGTAGCCCTTACGCCATCAATAAATTCAAACCTGCTAAAAAGATCCTTAAAGATATTAGTGGGGAAAATGTTTAAGGTTTTGAAAGAATCCGTTACTAAATACTTACTGAGATATGTGTCCAAAACTGATACGTCTATTATATTCATTATCACTGTAGGTAGAATTTCCTTGAGTTTCGGATTTGCACTAAATATAACCAGATTTTCATATGGAACTTCTTGATTTAAATCTGTATCAAAATAATTTTGTTTTACTGTTTCAACTGCTCCAATCAATTCTAAGCCATCAAGAATTCTTTTATACCCCCCTTCAATAATGTCATAATTTTCCATTTCAAAAAAATCGTAATAAAATTGATCCTTCCGTGTGTGGGCGTCAGAACTGTTTTGAAGATAATCCAAAATTGAATCACATATTAGGTTAAAGTTATCCTCAGATAAATCCTTAAATTCTTTTTTTAATTCTGTTTTATTGAGAACGCTATCTGTTACCTTAATAAAGGTTTTATTAATAATCAACTTACCCTTGAAATTTTCACTTTCCTGTATCAGTAATGGTTCTGAATCTTCATTAAATATCTTTAAAGAGATTAATCCTTCGGAATTATAAGACAAAAGAAAATTAAATTTTTCCGGTGCATCCTCATATTTTCTGATTTCTACTTCAATGCCAAAAGATATTATACCTATTTTATTTAAAGAATTTTTTATAGCATCAAAGCCTCCGATTTTCAAATCGCTTTCCATTAATTCTAACTTACTCAAGCCATTTTTTTTATATGACCTTGTAAGCAAATTGAGTGCTTTTGTAAAACTACTTTTACCACTGCTGTTAGTGCCTGTTAGTATAGTTAAAGGAGCTAACTTGAAGGAAGTTTCACTCCCAAACACCCGGAAATTATTGATGCTGAATCCAGTTAAATCATACTCTGCAATCCTCATATTTTCTATTTCATTTTAATTATTTAATCCACATTCCAGGTAGCATCAGGGTCTCCTTCAAATGCATCATCAATTGCATCATCACTAAAACCATTATACCAGCCGTATTTTTCGCCACTGCTTCCATAGTCATCATTACTTTCATTTTCTTCATAATCATCTGGGGAATCTTCCTCTGCCTCTTCGCCTTTGTCACTCAATTTATTTGACAATGATTTATTGGCAGTTTCACTTTCCTCTGTAATATCAGATTTTCTTTCATTATTTGTTTGTATTTTTTTTGGGTCATGCATGATTTATTAATTTAGAATACAAAATAAAACCTTGTGGGTGCAATCTATCTGCATTGTATAGACTTACCTAAAAAATTAAATTGGCTTTTCAATTGAAATAACTTAAATTATAATACAGGCATTGAGGGCAATAATACTGTTGTCATAATTTCACTAAACTATAAAACTAATTTTATGTCTTTTACTTTTGAAAAATTAAACCGGTTAAACTTAAAACGAGGCGAATGGATTCACATCAAGTATCCATCATTGGATTATTTAGTATCTGGACAGGTTGCTACGTGTAACGCTTTTAATATTTAGAAGTATGCAATATTTGATTCTTCTAAAACCAAATTTTATTTTCATTTACCTTCCCAAACTCATCCGTCAGAATTAGATATTGAAAAGATTGAAATACTTTTTAGGCCAAGTTCGAAACCACTAATCTGTAAAGTTTTCGAAAAGCTAATACGTGATTTAAAAAATTTTGAGAAACTAACTAAAGGGATTACCTATGAGTTTCTAAAAACTAATGGAAACATTGAAGCATTAAAATACGATTCAATAGTTTTTGAACAAAAAAACACAAATGATTTCGAGCCTTACCTAAAGGGCTTTAATCAAATAGGGACATCTGTAAAACTTGATTTTAATGACATTATTGATGTTTTATAACTTCATTATTGCTCTCGTTTTAATTAAGAAAGAAAATAGCCATTTTAGTCAGGTTAGTTCTGGTAATAGGGTAACACATAATTAATAAACCAATTAGGGATATTGTCGGATTTAATTTGTAAAACCCCTTCAGATATTTCTGCAATCAATACCTGCTGTTTTCCAGAATTATCAAACAGGTAAGTCCGGTCAGCATACTTAATAGCCGGGTATAAATTTTTGAGTGTGTCCGGGTAACGGGAAATAATTTTTGTTGTGTCCACCCTATGTCCTCCTTTTTTAATTCTATCCTCTACCCTTTTAACATTTACAGTCGGGTCATCAATACAAACAAAATACAAGTACGTTCTGTAACCCTTCTCTTGTGCCTGCTTCATTTCCTTTATTTTTGAAGGGTGGCTCATCACTGTTTCAAAAGAAAACGACTGTTGCTGCCTGTACAGCAACCAACGGATAAAAGCTGCCACAAAAGAAGCCTCATAACTGTGCGTATTGCCAGCAATACCTACTATGCAGTTTTCCTTAATTTCAATGGATATAATATGCCCCTCGGCTAATGATTTTGCTGCTAAAGATTTTGCTTCTTTTGTTTTGGAAAAAGATGTTAGTTCTTTTTCGGTAACTTTTAGCCCAATTTCCTGTAAATCTATAAAGCCATTATTGGACAGTTGCTTTTCCAGTTTGTCTGCATTAATAAAATAGCCGGGATCGTATTGCTTTTTGAATTCATTAAACAGGGTGCTTTTACCAGAACCATTGGGCCCGGCAAAAATCCTGAGGCGTTTATTTTTTGGCATGGAAAATCATCCCCTTTTTTAATGAAATGGCGGGTGTGTTTATCCTGGTGTCCGTTACAGTAGTAAGCACGTTTTTAACCCCATTGGGTAATTCCTGTATTACTGCACCCCCTTCCATATAAGTGATCGGTAAACCAAGGGCTTTAGATGCCCTGATAGCATTGGCCGCCCCTGCTCGACCAACTCTTACAAGGGTGGCAGTTTGCTTTACATCCTGCCTGAATACATTTTTACCAGTGGGCTTTACTACTGCTTTTTTAGGTGCAATCTTTTTTGCAATAACTTTTTTTGCAGACTTTTTCACGGCTGCCTTTCGTGGTTGTACTTTTGCCATAGTTATTTTATGATTAAACAAATTTACAAATTAAAGATTGCTTTTTCGTTGTCTTGCCAATATAAGAATCGGAGTGTGAAGCCGGGATACGGCAATGATTGCCTGTTTAAGTAAATCCTTTGCGGTTTCAGGAATAAACTTTTTTAGAATTTTTACCAATGCTTTTTCTAAATCAGGTTTGGAACAGGCTTCCGTAAATTAAGAAATTCAAAGATGTACGGGATTTTTAAAAATGTTGTGGTGTATTTGGATTGGATAAATGATCCTGAAACTACCCGTCATAAAACCAATAATATTGGGGAACCATTTGTATAAGAGAATAAATTACTTTTATAAAATGTGATACAAAATAGTATGATCAATTATGAAGAACTCAGCAAATATTCAAATGAAATCATTAATGGAACAACCTGCATTAACAGATTATTACTGGCAGAAGAGAGCCGACGCATTGCAGGAGGCGAAAAAAATGTTGAAGCATCCATTATCCTTACAACAAATGAAAGAGCAAACCCAACAAAATAAAATGAGCTTAAAAGAACAGAACAGGAAAAACGCTTAAAAAATTATGCGGTTAATAAAAAAATATGGTTTGATGAACCTGAGTTTCAGGAAAACGATATTATAGCAGAAGGTGCTGAAGCAAAGTTATATCCATCTCCCCAAGAGGGGTATGTAAGAAAAGTTATTAATTATAGAAGGTATTCTAATACTCCATTAGAATTTTTGGATAACCGTGTATCACTTCACAATTATTTATTTCCAGATACTGCTTATACCCTTGCAGGATTTACCAACACAGAAGATTTTACCGGAAACAAACAATTTGCCTTTGTTGTTGAACAACCTTTTGTACAAGGCCGTTATATTAATTTTGACAAAGATTTGGAAGGTTTTAAATCAGCATTAGAAAAGGGTGGATTTACTTTTGAAGTTGAAAACTTTAAACCCCTTTTAGTTAACAAAGATTATATCGTTGAAGACTTACACCAGGAAAATATATTGGTTACAAAACAGGGTAATTTCAGGTTTATTGACACTGTACCATCGTTAAATACTAAAAAAAGTAAGTATCGGGGAGCAAGGTTATATGGAGATGGTGGATTAATATCCATTATTTAATTCAACACCAACAACCCACTATCTTTTTAATAACTCCGCCAATCTCTTTTTTTACAATTCCAACTTTCCTTTATCTTCAAAAAAAATTGCTGCTATGCCAAAATATATTCTTGCCCTGGACCAGGGTACCACCAGCTCAAGGGCCATTGTGTTTAACCAGGCTGGTGAAATAATCGCCACTGCACAAAAAGAGTTTACACAAATTTTTCCGCAGCCGGGTTGGGTTGAGCATGATCCAATTGAAATATGGAGTACACAATTAGGTGTGGCGGCAGAGGCCATCAGCAAGGCTGGGCTTACTACAGCAGACATAGCTGCCATCGGCATCACCAACCAACGGGAAACCACCGTGGTGTGGGAAAGAGCCACCGGCAAACCAATCTACAATGCCATTGTGTGGCAGGACAGAAGGACAGCTGCATTCTGCGATGAACTGAAAGCAAGAGAAGTAGAGAATGTGATCCGCCAGAGTACCGGCCTGGTGATTGATGCCTATTTCAGCGGTACCAAAATAAGATGGATATTAGACAATGTGGAAGGTGCAAGAGAGAAAGCAGAGCAGGGCCAATTGTGTTTTGGAACCATTGATACCTGGCTACTATGGAACCTTACTGATGGTGCTGTACATGCTACCGATGTAAGCAATGCCAGCCGTACCATGTTGTGCAATATCAATACCGGTCAGTGGGACGGGCAACTGCAGGATATCCTTGGTGTGCCGGGCAATATGTTACCAACGATTAAAAGCAGCAGTGAAATATATGGTTACACATCGGGTAATTTCGGCCATGCCAAAATTCCGATAGCGGGTATAGCGGGTGATCAGCAGAGTGCATTGTTTGGCCAGCTCTGCACACAGCCGGGTATGGTGAAAAATACCTATGGTACCGGTTGTTTTATGTTGATGAATACCGGTGAACAGCCTGTGATCTCCAAAAATAATTTGCTTACCACTATTGCATGGAAAGTAAATGGTATTACACACTATGCACTGGAAGGCAGTGTGTTTATTGCAGGCGCTGTTACACAATGGCTACGAGATGGACTGGGCATCATCCGGACTTCTGCAGAAATAGAAACGCTGGCGAAAGAGGTGGATACTAACGGTGGAGTGTACCTTGTTCCTGCATTTGTTGGCCTGGGTGCTCCTTACTGGAAGCAGGATGCAAGAGGAACCATTACTGGGTTAACAAGGGGTAGTACTGCTGCACATATTGCAAGGGCTGCATTGGAGAGCATCGCATACCAAACAATGGATGTGCTGAAGGCGATGGAAAATGATTCCGGCATTTCGATAAAAGAACTGAGAGTGGATGGTGGTGCTACCGCCAATGACCTGTTGATGCAGTTTCAAAGTGATATACTGAATACAAAAGTGCTTCGTCCGGTAGTTACGGAGACTACTGCATTAGGTGCTGCCTATTTAGCAGGACTGGGAGTGGGATATTGGAAAAGTATAGAGGATATACAACAGCAATGGAAAGTGGACAGGGCTTTTGAAAGCAGCATGAATGAAGAAGAAAGAGAAAGGTTGACAAAGGAGTGGCACCGGGCTGTACAGGCAACGATAAATTATTGATTTTTTATTCCACACAAATAAACAAAGAAGTACAGGCGCAAAGATGATATTTGCTTTGCGACTTATTTTACTGAACGTCTTGGCGTGAAAAAATACTTCATGAATCGTAACGAATCTATACAACAACTTACCAACAATTCCCAATGGGATATCATCATCATTGGCGGCGGAGCCACGGGCCTGGGTGCTGCAATTGACGCAGCCTGCAGAGGTTATAAAACCTTGTTGCTGGAGCAATATGATTTTGCAAAAGCAACTTCCAGCCGCAGTACCAAATTGGTGCATGGGGGAGTCCGTTATTTGCAACAGGGTAATATCAAACTGATCAAGGAAGCATTAAAAGAAAGAGGCTTGCTGCTGAAAAATGCGCCGCATGTTTGTGCACCCCTGCAGTTTGTGATACCGGTGTACAGCTGGTGGCGCAAATTGTATTATGCAGTGGGATTGAAACTGTATGATCTGATAGCAGGTAAATATAGTTTAGGAAAAACCACCGTTGTATCTGCTGCAACAGTAAAAGAATATCTGCCCACCATTGATGAAACCAATCTTGCAGGTGGCGTGGTGTATTTTGACGGACAGTTTGATGATGCCAGGCTGGCCATCAACATGGCGCAGACAGCAACAGAGAAAGGAGCTACCTTGATCAACTATTGCGAAGTAATTGATTTTATAAAATCGGAAAATATAATTGATGGCGTTGTTTTTACAGATACGATCCATCAGCAACAACATACTGCCAAAGCAAAAGTGATCATCAACGCAACAGGTGTATTTGTTGATAAAATACTGAATAAACTTTCAGCCACACATGAGCCGATCGTTTCTTTATCGCAGGGTGTACATATTGTAATTGATAAAAAATATTTTCCAGAACACCGTGCCCTCATGATTCCGAAGACTACAGATGGCAGGGTGTTGTTTGCCGTGCCCTGGCACCACCGGGTAGTGGTGGGAACTACGGATACGCCAGTTGATAAAGCAAGTATTGAACCTTTGGCTTTAAAACAGGAAATTGATTTCATCACTCATAATGTAAATCAATATTTGAAAGTGGATATCAGTGAAAAAGATGTGTTATCAGTGTTTACCGGGTTGCGGCCGCTGGTGCATCAGAAGGCAGCAAAAACAACTGCTGTATTGCCAAGAGATCATACAATACTAACTGATAAAAGAGGGGTAGTTACCATTACCGGTGGCAAGTGGACCACTTACAGAAAGATGGCGCAGGAAGTGGTGGATAAAGCGATGGATGTTGCTACACTTCCGGCAACAACATCCTCCACTGAGGCAGTACAACTGCATGGCTATCGCAACCGTGGAAATTTACACCAGCACCATCATTTGTGTTGCTATGGTGCAGATGCAGAAGAAGTAGAAAATTTGGTAAATGAAAATGTGCAATGGGGAGAACGCATCTGCCCCGGTTATTTATTTATAAAAGCGCAGGTGATCTGGGCTATACGACAGGAGATGGCTATGACGGTGGAAGATTTTTTAGCAAGAAGAATTCGCCTTTTGTTTTTAGATGCTAAATCAGCCATTGCAGCAGCATCTGTTGTGGCAGCCGTGATGGCGAAAGAAATGAATAAAAATGAAATGTGGGTGAATGAGCAGGTGGAAACATTTACAAAGCTGGCCCAGGGATACCTGCTGGAGAAATATGAATGATGAAATATGTATGGCTTAAAACTTCAAACTATAAACTTCAAACTAACGATTATGTCTCCATTTGTTGCAGAATTTGTCGGCACCTCCATTTTATTATTATTGGGAAATGGTGTGGTGGCCAATGTTGTCTTAAATAAAACTAAGGGTAATGGCGGTGGCTGGATCGTTATCAGCTTTGGATGGGCCATGGCCGTATTTGTGGGAGTGTTTGCAAGTGCTGCAGTTAGTGGGGCACATTTAAATCCTGCAATTACCATTGCGCTGGCAGTGCAGACTGGCGATTGGAGTAATGTGCCATTATATATTCTTGCACAAATGCTTGGGGCCATGTTTGGTTCCTTTTTAGTTTGGGTTAGTTACCGCCAGCATTTTGATGCTACAGAAAATAAGGATTTGAAGATGGCGGTTTTTTGTACCACACCCGCCATTAAAAACCCGTTAAGTAATTTTTTGAGTGAGATGATTGGTACCTTTTTGCTGATGATCGGCGTATTATTTATCAGCAAGGCCGATATGAAATTAGGAGCATTAGATGCTTTGCCTGTTGCATTTTTGGTATTGGCTATCGGATTGTCCTTGGGAGGAAGTACAGGTTATGCCATTAATCCTGCCCGTGATTTTGGATCGAGGCTGGCACATTTTATTTTACCCATCAAAAATAAAAGAGACAGCGATTGGGGCTATAGCTGGATACCGGTAATTGCGCCGATAGTGGGAGCTGTACTAGCTGTTTGGGTATTTGGACTGGTCAAATAGTTTTTATATTGATCATTCACCATGTACGATAAGTCTATTTTTCCTTCACCAGGTTATTGATCATACCATTGAATATAAAATAGTGAAAGGGCAATACACTATACCAATACAACCTTCCCCACAATCCTCTTGGCCGGAACGTTGCTGTCTGTCTCAACTGTAATTGATTGTTGCGTTTCATGATCTTAAATTCCAGCCAGGCTTCGCCGGGTAATTTCATTTCTGCAAATAACAGCAACCGTTTATTTTGTTTATCAGCAATGAGCACCCGCCAAAAATCCAGTGCATCTCCCGAATGAATGTCATTCATGTTGGTGCGTCCTCTTCTCAGTCCCACTCCACCAACAGCTTTGTCCATCAGTCCACGGATCTGCCATAGCCTGTTGCCGTAATACCAACCCTTTTCACCACCAATGCTCCATACATTCTCTAATACTCTTTTTGTATCCTTGTTCACCGGGCGCCATTTCAAATCTTTAAAGCAGCCATATACCGGCACTTCCACTTTGTTCATCCATTCCTGGTTGGCGTTGCTGCTGCTGAAAGAATCTTTCCAGCTGCTGAGCACCATGTTCTGTTCTATTTTTTCAAACGCTAATTGAACGGCAGATTTATAGGTCAGTAATTCAATGCCCAGTTCTGCAGCTAAGTTATTGGGCTCTGCCACCACATTTATTTTCATACTGTTCACCAGGTTTACTGCCAGTGGGTAGGAGGTGGAAGTAACAAAATACAGCCAGTAAGAAGAAAGCCGTGGCGTCATAATGGGGAGTGTAACAATCCAGCGCTTCAGTTTGCGAACCTCCGCAAATTTCAACAGCATTTCTCTGTATGTTAATATATCTGGTCCGCTGATATCGTAGTGCTGATGAAACGTGTTTTCTTTTAGTAACACTCCAGATAAAAACTGGATCACATTCCTGATGGCGATTGGCTGGCATTGTGTATTCAGCCATTTTGGGGTGATCATCACCGGAAGTTTCTCCACCAGGTCCCGGATGATCTCAAAGGAAGCGCTGCCAGAACCAACGATAATACCGGCTCTCAGTACTGTAAGTGGGATCTTACTTTTACCAAGCCGGTTCTCTACCGCCAGCCGGGAGTGTAAGTGTTTGGACAAATGCTTTTCATTTACAATACCGCTGAGATAAATGAGCTGTTTACAGTTTGTTTTTTCAATCAATGCTAAAAAACTTTCCGCCGCAGCCAGTTCCATTTTTTCAAAATCACCCTTTGTGCTCATGGAATGGATCAGGAAGTAGGCAGCATCAATATTTGCTGGAAAAGGATTGGGAGGCATATCCTGTAAAAAATCTATTTCGATAGTATGGATATTCTCATGCAGGTGCTCATCTTCAAAACGTTTTTTATTGCGTACACAACAGTACAAGCGGTGACCAGCTTCCAGCAAGGCTGGTATCAGCCGTTGGCCTATATAACCGTTTGCGCCTGTAATGAGGATGTTCATAAATATAAAGTGAGGAATTATATCACACCTGCATTACAAAAACTTGTAAGATTTGTTTTGTAAAAAACTAAGTCTTCCGCAGAAATAGTTAGCTAAAGGAGCCATTTTTGATACCAAATATCTGCAAGACCTATAGCAATTCTCCAGTTGAACGGAGCGTCGCCACTACCGCTTCATCAGGGGTGCATAGCCTGTGTAAAAAAACAAATTTCAAATTTCAAATTTCAACATCCATCCCTTACCTTTGCCGCCGAAAATAAGATGGCACTTTCCCTAAAGAGCCTTGTTGAAATAAATCTTCTTCTTATTCTAATAATCCAGGCTCCCCTTTAGGGGATGGGGGCAAAAATTTTTATTTATGGCCAATACAGGTAAGGTAAAGTCAGTAATCGGTGCTGTGGTGGACGTTCAGTTCGACAGCGGCAGCAAACTCCCCGAAATTTTAAACTCCTTAGAATTGAAACGTGACAATGGTGATACGCTGGTATTAGAAGTACAGCAACACCTTGGTGAAGACAGTGTTCGTACCATTGCGATGGACGGTACTGAGGGTTTGGTTAGGGGTACTCCTGTAACAGATACTGGTAAACCGATAGCCATGCCTGTAGGTGAAGCCATTAAAGGCCGGTTGTTCAACGTAACTGGTGATGCTATTGACGGTTTGCCACAGGTAAGCAAGGTTGGTGGACGTCCCATTCATGCCAAGCCGCCATTATTTGAGAACTTAAGTACCGCTTCTGAAATATTATTTACCGGTATCAAGGTAATTGACCTGATCGAGCCTTACGCAAAGGGTGGTAAGATTGGTTTGTTCGGTGGGGCTGGTGTGGGTAAAACCGTATTGATCCAGGAATTGATTAACAATATTGCGAAATCATACAGTGGCGTATCCGTGTTTGCAGGTGTGGGAGAGCGTACAAGGGAAGGAAATGACCTGATGAGAGAGATGATTGAAGCAGGCATTATGAACTATGGCGAAAAGTTCAAGCACAGTATGGAAGAAGGTGGATGGGATCTGGCTTCTGTAGATATGGAAGGATTGAAAGATTCTAAAGCCACTTTCGTATTTGGCCAGATGAACGAACCGCCAGGAGCAAGGGCAAGGGTGGCATTGAGCGGTTTGACCATTGCAGAATACTATCGTGATGGCGATGGCACCGGACAAGGAAAAGATATTTTGTTCTTCGTAGATAATATTTTCCGTTTCACACAGGCAGGTTCTGAGGTGTCAGCGTTACTCGGCCGTATGCCAAGTGCGGTGGGTTACCAGCCAACACTGGCTACTGAAATGGGATTGATGCAGGAAAGGATCACTTCAACTAAAAATGGCTCTATCACTTCCGTACAGGCGGTGTATGTACCTGCGGATGATTTGACCGATCCGGCTCCGGCAACCACTTTTGCTCACTTAGATGCCACTACGGTATTGAGTCGTAAGATTGCAGATTTGGGTATCTATCCTGCGGTGGATCCATTGGATTCTACTTCAAGAATTTTGACTCCCCAAATTGTGGGTGATGAGCATTACGATTGTGCTAACAGGGTTAAATTGATTTTACAGCGTTATAAAGAATTGCAGGATATCATCGCCATCCTTGGTTTGGATGAATTAAGTGATGATGATAAACAAACCGTATCAAGGGCACGTAAAGTACAGCGTTTCTTGTCTCAACCATTCTTTGTGGCTGAGCAGTTCACTGGTTTGAAAGGGGTACTGGTTCCAATTGAAGATACCATCCGTGGTTTCAACGCCATTATGGACGGAGAAGTGGATGAGTATCCGGAAGCCGCATTCAACCTGGTAGGTACACTGGAAGATGCCATTGAGAAAGGTAAAAAACTGATGGCTGCAGCGCAGGCGTAAAGCCCCCTCTGCCCCTTAAGGTGGAACCAGGAAACAGTTCAATTAATAGTAAAAGTTCTTTTATTAGTTAGTACAAAAATTATGTAACCAGCGGTTGTATTTCAATTTAGCATCGTTGCGTCGCACACTTGTACTGAATATTGTTAAGCAGCTTTTTATACATTTTCAAATTAAAAAGTTGTATCAATTAAATTATTCATTAACAAACCAAGTTCCCCTTTAGGGGACAGGGGCATGACATTAGAAATATTAACACCAGAACGTAAAATTTTCAGCGGCGAAGTATATGGCGTACAGTTGCCGGGCATCAGTGGCTTGTTTGAGATATTAGACAAACATGCCCCAATGGTAAGCGCATTAAAAGCAGGCAAACTGAAAATATTAACCGACAAAACAGACACTGTTTCTTACAAGATCCAGAGTGGTTTTGCCGAGATCATTAACAACAAAGCCACCGTGCTGGTAGAAGGCGCTGAAGAAATATAATTTTTTACCGAAATTAACTGTTTACAAAACCCGTGCTTTTGCATGGGTTTTTTGTTTTTCGGTCTTGGGGCAACGAATGCACGAATAAACACTGATATTTTTAATTGTCTTTTTTCGTGTTAATTTGTGTAATTCGTGGCAACATAAAATGGCAAATACAATATCGTTCCCGAACATTCTCCCGGTAACAAATCATTAATCAATGTCGTTTAATTAAAGATAGCTGATATTACTGCGTTTTGTATAAATTTGCGCTACTAAAAAACACTACAGTATAATAGGGCAAACATTTTAAA
>JAYWII010000087.1:0-9533 GCA_043788995.1 Chitinophagaceae bacterium
CGTTTACCTTTCTTCCGCATTGTACAATATAATCATGTACCAAAAGATGGAAGAGGTGTGGTGCCAGATATTTATATTGGCCCAACGCTTGAGGGTGTGAGAAAAGGAGAAGACAGGAAAATGATGGCGGTGAAGGAAATGATAAAAGAAAATATGAAGTGATACAACTAAGATTTTTTATTACACCATTTTTAAAACCTGGTTACACGAATTCCCATTTCATTTACATACGAATTTTTGTAATAAAAATTCAATGTCGTTTAAATAAGAATCCACTATAGTGGCTTATAATTCATAGATTTTGGTTTTTGTTGTTTATGATTTCTGGGAAATGTTCTATTTGGTCTGACGACTTCTGTTGTGTTGATAAGCATTTTGTCAAAGTGCTCTAAACACTGATGGTATTTTCTTTTTATAAATATTCCAACCCACGATTTTGATATAAAGCTAATGGCATTGGTTCTGTTAATTTTTCGGGAGTGTTTTCTTTTAGTATTTTTTTCTGTTCTTATTTTTTCTGCAATTGGGTGAGCCAGTATTGCACACATGTTCATGGTAAATATGGCGGCATAAAAATCTTGTTTTATCGACAGGCTTGTCATGCCCGAAAAATTCGCTAAATCTATCCTAGTTTTTAATATTTTATAGGCTTCTTCCTCTGTCCACCTTTGATGATAAAGCCATTTTAAATCTTCCGGCGTTGTATCAAACGGGCAAAGCAAACTGGTACATAATATTTCTTTTTTACCATTGCCTAATTCTACCACAACTATACGAACTTCAAAATTTGTTTGAGTAGTATTAAATTTTTTGGCAAGGCTCAGTTGTTTTTTATTAAGTGTAAATTTTACAATTTTGTCTGTTTCTCCATTTGTCAGCATCTTGTTTACTTCCTTCCACCAATTATCTTTTAGCCGCACACAAAAATGAATATTTCGTTGAAGCAACTCATACAGCAAACCCACGCTGGGATAGCCTCTGTCAAGTAACATTAAATCATTGTCCATAAAATCAACCTCTTCCAACTGTTGTTTAAAAAGCGTTGTTTCATGCACTTTAAAAGCGTCAATTTTTGCATTTAATGTAACCTGATTAAATACATCGTAAACCAAAGAAATTTTAGCCAAAGACTTTTCACAATCCGCATTTCTGCCAAAACCGATTAACGGAAAATCTTTGGCAATGCTTTTTGATTTAGGTAGTAAAATAGTACTTCCATCGCAGGCCAATACCCTAAACTCTCCCCACCTCACATAAGGAGCCTGTTGATAAAATGAATTAACTGACTTGTTGCTTAATTCAATAAATGCAGTGTATTTTAATTTTGAACGTGCCGTTGAAAAGGCGCCTTTGGTTACTTGCTGAATGCTGAAATCTTCGTTATTGATTTTAGCAAAAAAATCATTTAACTCTCTTTGTATGGAATTTCGCAACAACTTGGCAATGAAGATTAGTAACAGTTGAAAACCTAATTTACGATTTCTGATGAATACTCTACCGCCGTTGGTGTTACGGTGTTTAAAATCTTCGTCATAAAGAATGTTGGTTATATCGTTTAAAATGTTTGCCCTATTATACTGTACTGTTTTTTTATACTGCAAACTTATAAAAAACACAGCAATATCAGCTATCTTTAATTAAACGACATTGTATTATATTTCTTTAAAACCTGTTAATAACATCAGTCAGCAGTGAGTGATTTCCCTTTTCCAATACCGTATTTTTGCAGCTATGAACCTGGTAAAACTACTGCAGCACTGGCATGGGATCGTATTTATTATATTTTGTTTCTTTACCCTGGTACAAGTTTTCTACTACCTGTTTTTTTTTCTAAGGCTTGCTTTATATAAATCTAAAGTTAGGAGCAGTTCACAAACGCATGCTGTTTCGGTAATTATTTGTGCAAGAGATGAGGCTGCTAATTTAGCAAAGAACCTGCCCGGTTCATTGGTACAGGAATATCCCTCCACACATGAAGTGATAGTGGTGAATGATAATTCCTACGATGACAGTAAATATGTGCTGGAAGAATTTTACAGGCAGTTTAAACAACTGCATATAGTAGAACTAAAGCAGGAAGCAAAGATGATTCCCGGCAAAAAATTTCCTTTGAGTATCGGGATTAAAACTGCGAAGTATGAAATTGTTTTATTGACGGATGCAGACTGTGTACCTGCCAGTGAACACTGGATAGAAAAGATGCAGGGCAGTTATGATGACGAGACTGAGATCGTATTGGGATATGGTGCCTATTACAAAAAGCCGGGCTTGCTGAATAAGATCATCCGCTGGGAAACTTTTCATACCGCCTTGCAATACCTGAGCTATGCACAGGCCGGCTTGGCTTATATGGGGGTAGGAAGAAATTTAAGTTACAAGAAAACCATTTTCTTCAGGCACAAAGGTTTCTCTGCACACAACCATGTAGCCAGTGGCGATGATGATCTTTTCATTAATGTGGCTGCAACAAAAAAAAATACCAGGATCAATATAGATAAAAATGCCTTTACCCTGAGTGAGCCTGCAAAGACCTGGAGCCAGTGGTTTAAACAAAAAAGCAGGCATTACAGTACCGGTAAATTTTACAAGCCCTTGCATAAATTTCTACTCGGGCTCTATTCATTTTCGCAGGTAGTTTTTTATCCATTGTTTATTGTATCCTTACTGTTTTTTAACTGGCAATTAGCGCTGGCAGTTTTTAGTGTTCGTTTTTTACTGCAGCTTTTTATTTTTTACCCGGTGGCAAAAAAGCTGGATGAAAAAGATCTTTACCCGTTATTTTTATTCTTTGATATCTGGATGTTTTTTTATTACCTGCTATTCTCCTTTACCTTATTTAAAAAACCTGCAAGGGAATGGAGATAAAGGGAAAATACTGAACTGATTTATTTTTGTACAATGGAAATACTCTTAAAATATTTTGATGACTTTACTGCCACCCAGCAGCAACAATTTGCTGCTTTAAAACCATTGTACGCAGAGTGGAACGAAAAGATCAACGTGATCTCAAGAAAAGACATGGATCATTTTTATGAACACCATGTACTTCACTCATTGGCCATTGCCACACAGTTTGAACTTAAACCCGGAACGCAAATACTTGACCTTGGTTGTGGTGGCGGATTTCCCGGTATACCATTAGCAATATTTTTTCCGGATACACATTTTCACCTGGTGGATAGTATCAATAAAAAATTAAAAGTGGTGAACGCTGTTGCAGAGGCAATTGGCCTTACTAATGTAAGTACGCAGCATACCCGTGCTGAAGATATTAAAGACAGGAAATTTGATGTGGTTACATCCCGGGCGGTGGCACCATTGAAAGACCTGTGGAGATGGAGCAAACCTTTATTAAAAAGAGGCTGCAACCCCGGTGGGCTCATCTGCCTGAAAGGCGGAGACCTTGCTGCAGAGATAGTTGAAAGCCAGTGCAAGCCAATGGTTTGGGAGATAGAAAAAGTATTTGATGAACCTTTTTTTAAGGATAAGTTTTTGTTACGGGTACCTTTTTAAGTTTGCTGTTTGTTGTTTAGTGTTCGATGTTCGTTATTCCTTGTTCCTTGTTCATTACTTTGTATTCCTTTTCCCATTCCCCATTTCTTAAATATTACCTCTTTAGGGTATTGCACAATAATATATTTTATTCCACCTTTGTGGTATGACAATACCAGTAGCAATTGTAGAAGATAACAGCGATATCCGCAATGCATTAGAGCAGATAATCGACATGTCCAATGGGTATGAATTAGCATGCTCCTGTATCAATGGAGAAGAATCCCTGGTGCTGATTCCAGAGGCCAATCCAAAAGTGGTGCTGATGGATATTAACCTGGGTGGGGGTATAGATGGTATTGAGTGTGTACGGATACTGAAAGAATCAAATCCTGAAATTTTGTTTATGATGTGTACCGTGCTGGAAGAAGATGAGAAAATCTTTGAAGCATTAACTGCAGGTGCCAGCGGCTATATTCTCAAAAAAACAGCCCCCGCCAAAATGCTGGAAGCAATTAAAGAACTTACCGATGGCGGGGCACCTATGAGCAGCCAGATAGCAAGAAAAGTGGTGGCAGCTTTTCAACATAAACCGGCTGTCTTAGAAAGCAGCCCGGTAACACAGGATCACCTGGAAGCATTGTCAAGAAGGGAAAAAGAAATTTTAGAAATGCTTGCCAAGGGATTATTGTACAAAGAAATTGCAGAACAGATTTTCATTAGTCCCGAAACAGTGAAAAAACATGTCTATCATGTGTATGAAAAACTCCACGTTACCAACCGCATTGAAGCGGTAAACAGGTTCTTCGGAAGATAAGTTTATTCATCTGTTAATTCAAAAATTTCCAGAGCCAGTTATCAGTTTGCGGCGTATTGCCAATAGGGAAACCGTGGGTATGGCCCGAGTCTGTAAATCCGCTTTTCTCGTAAAATCTTTTAGCCCTCAGGTTGTGCTCCCATACACCCAGCCAAACTACTTCATACTTATTGTCTCTGGCAAAACTTTCAACAAAATTGATCAGTTGTTGGGCAATTCCCTTTCCATGAAAATTTTTGTCAACATAAATTCTTTTTAACTCCAGGGCCTTCCATTTTTTCATCAGTTCAAAAAGGCTGTAGTCTTCCATCAGCCTTAAATACCCAGCCGCTACACCATTCACTTCTGCTAAAAAGAAAAAATCATTTTCATTAGCCAATTCTTTTTTTACCTGTTCCACATTAAAATATTCCTCCAGGAATTGCTGCATATCTTCTTCCGTACAGGTGCCGGTGAAAGTATCAAAGAAGGTTTGTCTTCCCAATACTGATAAAGTTGCAGCGTCTTCAGGCATAGCCCTTCTAATACTTACTTCCATAAAAAATAAAGAATCGAAATGGTATAAAATTTAGGGTGATATAATTAGTCTTTTATCACCGGCAACTCAATATAAGTTGAATATTGATTATTGCAATAAATAGTTTGTGTTGCCTTTATAAAGTCCGTTTCTTTCGCATCAAAAATATTCGTTACATATTTTTGTGGGTTGCGATCAATAATTGGGAACCAGGTACTTTGAATTTGTATCATCAGGTGATGGCCTTTTAAAAAAGTATGGTTTATGTCGTGCAGGTCTATTATGAATTCCTCTGGTTTATTTGGTGTGAGCGGAATTGGTTTTTCAAGTGTTTTTCTAAATCTTCCACGTAGTACTTCCATTGCCACTGGTAGCTCGTAGCCACTCATTAATTTATTTTTAGTGTCAATATCCGGGTATACGTCAATCAGCTTTACCACAAAATCGGCATCAGTACCGGTGGTGGACGCAAAAAGATGTGCTGTTATCTTTCCTGTTACGGTCAGATTGCCTGTTAAAGTGTCTCCTGTAAAGCTGATGACATCCGGCCTTGAACTTACAAATCGCTGGTCTTCCACATGCCATTCATTCCACCTGCTTCCAAAACCATAAGTAGCTTCTATTGGCTGTGTGCGGTAAGGAACAGGTGCTGCAGGATCACTCATATAACTTACCGAACCCTTACTGCTGGATGGTTTTTTAAAATTGCTGGTATGATCCGAATTGGCATACAGTTTTTTTATTTCTGCATTCTCAGGAGGCCAGGTGCTATAAGATTTCCAGGTATTGCTGCCGGTTTGAAAACAGTTTGCTTCTGCAAACTTTCCATCGCCAATTCCTTTTAACCAATAATCGAACCATTGTTTTTGTAATGCCTGGAACCATACTGCAGTTTTACTTTCAAAATCAATTTTACCAAGACTATCTGCTTTGGAAGAGGCCCATTGCCCGTGATTCCAGGGACCCAGTACTATAAAGTTCCGGCTAAAACTATCTTTCTTCTCCAGTTGTCTGTACATAACCTGCGGACCATTCAGATCTTCCTGGTCGTAATAGCCTCCTACATGAATAATGGGTAGCTGCGGTGAACGGATTGCCGTTAAAGCAGATTGTCTTTTCCAAAAATCATCATAGTTTGGATGGGTGGCAAAATCATTCCAGGACGGTAATTTATTTTTATACAATTTCTCATTCACATTTTTTAATGGCCCGAGTTTAAGATACCAGCTGTACAAATCAAATTTCGGAAAGGTATATTCGCTGTTGGCTTCTTTTTCATTCTCTACTAAATAACTGTATTCAAAACCGTAACTCAAACGGAAGGCACCGTTGTGATGAAAGTCATCACCCAAAAACATATCTGCAGGTGCAGCCTGCGGAGAGCTGGCTTTTAATGCAGGATGTGGATCAACAGAGGCATTCAATGCCAGCACACCAGGATAGGAGATCCCCAAAATACCTGCTTTGCCATTATTATACGGAACATTTTTTACCATCCAGTCTATTGCATCCCATGCATCGGTGCTTTCATCTGTTTTGGTTTTGTCATATACATGGTACAGCGGACGGTTCATTTCAAAAGTTCCTTCACTTTTAAATTTGCCACGCAGATCCTGGAAAACAAAGATGTATCCTTCTTTTGCCATCGCAGTGTACATGCCCATCTTGTTTACATCAATCGTTGAATCTTCAGGCAACGGAAAATCAGCACCATAAGGTGTACGTTCAATCAATAACGGAAGTGGTTTGGTATTACCGGTAGGTGCTAATACCACTGTGAATAATTTTATACCATCCCTCGCAGGCACACGGTATGTTTTTTTAGTATAGGTTTTTATACTGTCCGTTTGTGCATTACTGCTTGCAAGTAAACAAATAAACAACCAGGTAGCCAGGCAATATTTTTTCATATTGATTAATTGAAAATTATTTTCATCAAAAATTACAACAATATAGCTAACGGTTGTTTAAAAATACATTAATTGACAATTGCTGCTAAGGATTTTCTGAATACCTTCTTCTGAGATGGTAGCAGCTTTTTCGTTGAACAATGATTGAGTGATGAGTGCGTCTTAATTGATGGCTGTAGATGAGTCTGAAAGTGTGCTTGTTAATTGACTACTGGTGTGGCAGGATGAAAACAAGATGCAGAGTAGGGCAATAAACAAGAATTGTTTTATGATGGTTTAATTTTAGTTGGAGTTTGAATGTAGTCTGCCTGTTGTAAAAATTATCATAAAAAAAGTACTGTATTTACAAATTGACGGGTGTAACTTTAAAGAAATAAAATCTTACCATGAACCGCCGCCATGTGTTAAAAGGAATGGGAGTCGCTACTTTGTATGGCAGCTTTCCCGCCATCCTCAGTGAATTCCTTGTTTCCTGTAATCAAAAAGATAAACAATTACGAGCCGGGTTTTTTAGCGATGCAGAATTTAGTTCGGTGGAGGCAATAACGGATACGATGCTCCCAAAAACCTCCACACCCGGGGGCCTGGAAACACAGGTGCCTTATTTTATCGACCTGGTGGTACATCATTGCATTACACCGGATGACCAGCAACTGATCAAAAAAGGTTTACAGCAACTGAATGAAAAGTCTGGTGGGAAATTTCCTTCGCTCTCTAAAGAAGAACAACTCAGCAGCATTAAAAAAACAGATGAAGCCGCCTTTAAAGGGGATGCAGATAAAGCCTGGTTCCGCATATTTAAAAAGCTGGCGACCATCGGTTATTTTACCTCAAAGGATGGAATGGAAAAAGCCTTGCGATATGTAAAAGTGCCAGGGGAATACAATGCCTGCGTTCCTTATAAAACAGGAGATAAGGCACTGGCTAAAACTTTTTTAATGTACTGGTAAATAATGATTCTTCTTTAAACCAAAAGATATGAATACGTACGATGCAATTGTTGTAGGCTCTGGTATCTCTGGTGGATGGGCCGCAAAAGAATTGACAGAAAAAGGACTGAAAACACTGCTGCTGGAACGTGGCCGTAACGTGGAGCATGTGAAAGATTATCCCACTGCCAATATGGATCCATGGGAATTACCCAATCATAATATTTTAACACAGGAAGACCTGGCAACTTATCCCATACAAAGTAAAGTGTACCATTTTGGACCGGACGATAAACATTTTTTTGTAAAAGATAAAGAGCATAGCTACAACCAGGTAAAACCTTTTCAATGGATACAGGGCAACCAGGTAGGAGGTAAATCTTTGCTCTGGAGCAGGCATACTTTTCGTTTCAGTGATCTTGATTTTGAAGCCAACCTGAAAGAAGCTGTTGGTATCGACTGGCCCATCCGTTATAAAGACATTGCTCCCTGGTATGATTATGTAGAACGCTTTATTGGCGTAAGTGGAAAAAACGAAGGACTCCCACAATTGCCCGATGGACAATTCATTCCTCCCTTTGAAATGAATTGTTTGGAAAAACATCTGAAAGAAAGAATTGAAAAGACCTATAAAGAAAGAAATTTAATACAAAGCAGGATGGCTGTTTTAACACAGCCGCATAATGGCAGGGGAAAATGTATGTCGAGAAACCTTTGTCATCGTGGTTGTCCTTATGGTGCTTACTTCAGCAGCAATTCATCCACATTGCCGGTAGCATATAAAACTGGCAATCTAATATTGCGGCCTTACTCCATTGTACACAGCATCATCTGGGATGAGCAAAAAAATAAAGCCACCGGTGTAAGAGTAATCGATTCAGAAACAATGGAGACGGTTGAATATTTTGCACCCATTATTTTTCTGAATGCTTCTGCATTACAAACAACAAAAATCCTGATGCAGTCCAAATCAGCAACTTTTCCAAATGGGTTTGCCAATAACAGTGGAGTACTGGGGCATTACCTGATGGATCATTATTCAGGTCCGGGTGCAGCAGCTGGTTATGAGATTTTGAAGGATCAGTATTATGCAGGGCAGCGGTCCACTTCAACCTATATACCAAGGTTTCAGAATTTAAATAAACAGGACAGGAAATATACAAGAGGCTTTGCTTACGAAGTGTATGTATCCAGAGGGGAGTGGACAAGGGGATACAATGAAGCTGGTACTGGTGCTGAATGGAAGGATGCTTTATCAGAACCCGGCAACTGGCAGGCAGCTATGTATGCTTACGGTGAATGTTTGCCGGAACATAAAAACCGGGTGTACCTGGATGAAACAAAAAAAGATAAATGGGGGCTTCCAATGATCAGCATTGAAATGGAATACGGAGACAATGAAAAAGCGATGAGAAGCGATATGATCAATGCTGCAAAAGAAATGCTGAATACCGGGGAACCTGCGTGGGTGGCAGACATCGATGATACATCCATACCCGGCAACACCATACATGAAATGGGAACAGCCCGAATGGGAAATGATCCAAAAAATTCTGTGCTGAATAAATTTAACCAATGCCATGATGCTCCCAATGTATTTATTACCGATGGTGCCTGCATGGTTTCCACTGCTTGCCAGAATCCTTCGCTTACTTATATGGCGCTAACGGCAAGGGCTTGTGATTATGCAGTGGCGCAATTGAAAAAGGGGGAGATTAAATAAATGTTGTTGCTGTTTACATTTCATATCAAACGAATGTTTCTATTTGCACTAGTGTTAAGTTAAGTATAATATGACGTATTATATGTAGATTTGTAAAACACTTTACAAATGATACGATATACGATTAAACTAACAAAGGCAGAAG
>JAYWII010000088.1:0-9493 GCA_043788995.1 Chitinophagaceae bacterium
CACCTAAGTAATTCAAACATTTTTCTTTGCTGTCAAACTGCTTTACAAACTCTATAATGTTAGTACCTTCAAACATAATTGGCTATTTAATTTAGCAAATTAACGTATTTACTAATATTATTAGCTATAATTATGGAGTGACTAGATGCCTACTTCTATTAATTTATTTTGTTTGGCTACCAAACTGAAATGCAAGACCTCCGCCGAGACCAAACTGGTACATAGACGAATAAGTGCTTACACCAGCCCACACACCGCCAGTTCCAAAATACAAACCGCCACCTGCACCTTGTACAGCAGACATCAATTGTGCCTGTAATTTAATGGCAACTTTTGGTGATACCCAGATATTGGCACCTCCCTTTATACCCCAGGCAAATTTTGTAGCGCTTTTTGAATTCTTGGTTCTTGTATTTTCGGCACTGACAAAAGCTGCACCCAAACTTAATCCACCAAAACCTTCCACCTTACCACCTGGTTTCCTGAAATAATTGTTACCGCCTATCATCAGCCAGTTAATTGCCACATCAAATACGTCATTTTTTACAGTGCCAATACCAGTTGCATAAGTCATGGGGGCTTTGGTATCCTGCCTGAGATAAGTTAGCTCAATACCCTTGGAAGGACGCATCATATATTCTAATCCTGCCCCCCATTGAAAGCCACCCTTTATTTTCCCCTGGTAATAATTATTCACATCATAACGGGAATCCACTGCATCATCAAATACATAATTAGTATTCACATTAAGCCTTAAATTTTGCGACATAGCAGCAACTGAGATTAATAAAGCAATTGCAAGAAGAGATAATTTACTTTTCATTTTTTTTGTTTTAATTAATTATTAAAAGTCTGTAATACTGTCAAAATTATTTTTACAACCAGGCCGGGGGTGCAGGTACCAGCAAGACAGATCAGCAATAAGTAATTCTTTAATTTTATTGATCAAAATTAAATTTGCCCTGTTCGTTAAACTCTTTACCCCTGTACAGTTTTGTATTGTTTTATAATTTGAAACAAGAATAATATACAATCACACAACTGTGTTAGTGCTGCATCCTGGATTTCAGCAAAGTTATTTTTTCATTCATATTATTCATCACTACTTTTTTGGCAAAAGAAAGCAGTACCAGTGCAATACCTGGAAGTTAGGATGAAAAATTATCAGGTAAAACCGTTGCTGGTTTTGTTTAGTTTCAAAAAAATGAGACGGCAATGTATTACCAGTTTCAGAAAATGGGTGTAGAACTAATTCTATTCCTTGTTTTTAGGGAAGTTTATAAAAGATGGAAAGGGTAAAACTTATTTAAGAATAGAAATTCTTTGTAAGGCAAAATGGAGGTAACAAAAATATTTTTCTCCAATTGACAAGTGCAACCACAGTAGTTATTCCTCAATATTAATAAGAAAAGAGAAACCCCTTTCTATATGGAAAGGGGTTTCTCTTTATATAAAATTTTGTATTACCATTTATCTACTTCAACACTGCTGCCGTTATCTTGCGGCGCTGCATCATCTGCAACAGCAGATTTTATTTCTTCTACCTCAGGTGCAATGGCTTCTTCCACAACACTGGCAGCAACTACTGTTTCTGCAGGTGTTTCTGTGGTAGCTACGGGCTGAGCTCCTGCCGCATCATCTCCTTCATAAGGAGTATCATGGTTAAAGGCATCAAAATCAAAATCTGGCATCAGTTCTGTTTTCACGTAGTCAACAGCATCGCCCAATCCTTTGATAAATTTGTTGAAGTCTTCTTTATATAAGAATATTTTATGCCTGTCGTACCCATCAGAATCGAAACGCTTGCGACTTTCTGTAATAGTCAGGTAATAATCGTTCCCACGGGTTTCTCTTACATCAAAAAAGTAAGTTCTTCTTTTCCCGGCTTTAATGCGTTTACTATAAACGCTGTCCATTTTTTTTTCGTTGTTTTCGTACGCCACAGTTTTTTTTAGTTTTTTTATTGATTACCAATGATAAATTGTTCTGGCAAAGATAAAGTTGTTTTTGAAATAGCAAAATAAATCAGGAATGGGTAATTCCGGCCCCCTGGTCCTGCTCCTGTTGCCTGGCATACATTTCTGCATACGTTCCGTTCAGGCTCAATAATTCCGCATGCTGGCCCTGCTCTGTAATGGCTCCATCCTCCAGTACAATGATCTTATCAAAGGCCAGCAAAGAAAATATCCGGTGGGTGATAATGATGGCTGTTTTATCATCCAGGTACTGGTTCAGGTTGGTTAGTATTTCCTTTTCAGTTTTAGCATCCACTGCACTCAGGCAATCATCAAATATTACAAACTGCGGATCTTTTACCAATGCCCTGGCGATGGAAATCCGTTGTTTTTGACCACCGCTCAACGTAACACCTCTTTCACCAATCATAGTTTTGAATCCGTCAGAAAACTGATTGATCTCCCGGTCCACGCAGGCATTTCTTGCAGCAGTAATTACATCCTGCTCAGTTGCTTTGGGTGCTCCAAAAGCAATATTATTATATACCGTATCGCTGAATAAAAAAACATCCTGCGGCACAAAGCTGGTGGCTGATCTTAAATAATCCAGGTCAATTTTTTTAAGGGGTATCCCGGCGTATTGTATCGTTCCCTCCTGGGGATCAAACATCCTTAACAGCAACTGGGCAATGGTGGATTTACCAGAACCTGTTTTACCAACAATAGCAATCTTCTCCCCTTTTTTTATTTGCAAAGAAAAATCCCTGATGGCATGAATACCAGTATTGGAATAAGTAAAATTGACCTTATTGAATTCAATGTTTTCATTTAAGGAAGGTTGCAATTTTTCTGGCGGGTTATTGATCAAAGGGGCTGTATGCAAAAACTCGTTGATTCTTTTTTGAGAGGCTGCTGCCCGTTGGGTCATGCTGGCCGTCCAGCCAATAGCACTTACAGGGAAGGTTAACATCTGGATATACATTACAAATTCAGCAATGGTACCCACGCTGGCTCCAGGTTTTCCATTTACCACATCCAATGCACCAACCATAATGGTGATTAGTGTGCTGATGCCAATCATGAGAGCCATACTGGGAAAATAGATCGCTTCTGTTTTAGCCAGTGCCAATGCATTTTTTTTATATTCTTCGCTGTTGCCGGTAAAAAATTTCAGCATGGCTTTTTCCTGTACAAAAGATTTTATTACCCGGATACCACTGTAAGACTCTTGTGCATTAGTGGTAAGCTGGCTGAGCAATTGCTGAATGCGTTCGCTTTTTTTATGGATGATGGTATTTACAAAGTAAATGGTGATTGCCAGGATGGGTAAAGGAGACAATGCCACCAATGTTAATTTAGGACTGGCCTGCAGCATAAAGAAAACACTAAAAACCAACACTGCTGCCAGGTTAATAAAATACATAATTGCCGGCCCGGTGTACATACGAACCCGGCTTACATCTTCTGATATCCGGTTCATCAAATCGCCGGTACTATGGCTTTTATAAAATGCAGTATCTAATTGCTGGTAATGAGTAAATACCTGGTTCTTTTGATTGTATTCTATCAACCGGCTCATTACAATAATGGTTTGCCGCATCAGGAACATAAAAAAACCACCAAGGATTGCAAGTAATAGTATCGTAATACTGCACCAGAGAATTTTTTCACTGGTAGTTTTTTCATCCAGTACTTCAATGATTTTTTGAACTAAAAAATCATGTTGCTTTTCGCCTTTAAAAACAGGAGTTTTTTTCTCCACTGCCGTCACCACAGTGTTTACCACGTAGCCGGTAAGTTGCGGAGCCAGTATTCTGAAATAGTTAGAAAGGATGATAAATATAATACCTAATAAAAAACGAAACCGGTATTTCCAAAAGAATTGATTTAGTACAGCAAGATGTTTCATTCAGTGCAAAAATAATTGAATGGGCCGGTAAATGATCAGGCATTTCGTTCAAACTTACTGATACCATCCTTATGATACAGCATTTTAACTAATTGTATTATAGCTGTAACAGCAAAAATGCCACCGATTACCCAGTTGATATATGCTCCACTATTAGCAATATTTCCTATGATCCATTTACCTCCAAAAATAAAAACGAAGTTACCCAGTAATGTTCCAAGGCCGATACCGCTGATGTAAATATTATAATGATCGTTCTTAGATTCTAAAACACCCTTTTGAAATAACACCGTACTCCACCCAAACCAAAAAGGTATTTGTATTGGATTGAGTGCACTCATGAACATGCCCAGCAAAAAACGTGGCATGTTATTATTCAGCACCACATTTTTTTCTCCTGCTGCACCTTTTGCAGCGGCCACAAAACTCCCAATGGCCAATGCCAAAATAATTACCAGGGTAATCCATTCCATCAGCCTCATCAGCTTTACCTGCTTACGCACCCAGTTAATGCCCACCAATGATAATCTTACATAAACCATTTCTGTAACCAGGCACCCCAGGGAAAAATAAATGGCTTGCATCACTGATTCCTGCACCGCTATTTGTGTGGCACTAATATTGAGTGTACCAAAGGGCAGCGTGCCAAGGAAGCTGATGGCCAATCCCCAATAAAATACTTTTAAAACTTTCGGCATTGAATGAGCGTATGTAAATAAATAACAGCACTAATATCAGGAACAGGCAACTAAGCAGTACTAAAAACCGCTATAGTAAAAAACATGCAAACAAAAATAAGCTGCTGTTGTTGATAACAGAAATGAATAACCTGAAAATTGTTGCCTGCACGACATATCTGGCATAAATTACATTTTAAATTTAACTATTGATACGATCATCCACTATACAATTATTACGATTTCATTTTTCTTTCTTTCTAATGCCCGTGTTTTGGTTTGCACTGAGCCAGGTAAAAAACATACACACTGGAAATGCTGTCTTAATATTTGTAATACTGCATTTACTGGTGTATCCTGCCAGCAATGGATATAACAGTTATATGGATAGGGATACGGAAAGTGTGGGTGGTATTAAAAATCCAATGCAACCAACTAAACAACTTTTTTATGTAACCATTTTAATGGATGCAGTAGCAATAGCATTAAGCTGTATGATCAGCCTGTATTTTGTAACAGGTATCATTGCATACATCCTTGCATCCAGGGCTTATAGTTACCGGGGCATCCGTTTAAAAAAGTATCCCGTTGCCGGGTATTTGACAGTGGTATTTTTCCAGGGTGCTGTTACATTTTTGCTGGTAATGCATGGATGCAGTGCGGATAAAACGCTGCAGGTGCCTGTTGCCGGAATGCTGGCCGCCTCCTTACTCATTGGCGGCTTTTATCCATTGACACAAATTTACCAGCACCAGCAGGATAAAGCAGACGGAGTAACTACACTGAGTATGTTGCTGGGTTATAATGGCACGTTTATTTTTACTGCCATAATCTACCTTTTTGCAGTATCTACGCTTGCCTGCCAACTTATTTCAAATAACCAGTTCAATAGTTTTTTGATCATTCAAATTTTCTTTATTCCTGTGCTGGCATACTTTTTTTGGTGGTTCAGTAAAGTAAGAACTGAACATAATGCTGCTAATTTTGTAAATACCATGCGGATGAATATGCTGGCATCTGTGTGTACCAATGCAGCATTCATTACCTTATTTTTAATTGAACAACATTGAGTAAAATAGTTTCGATAGCAACCGGAGTGCCTGAGTATAAACATCAGCAGGATGATATCCTTTCATTTGCAAATGCCATACACAGTAAAAATGAAACCGACAGCCGCAAGCTAAAATTTTTGTATCATCAAAGTGGTATCAGTACCCGGTACAGTGTGATACCAGATTATAACTTACCGATGCATGAACGGCAGTTCTATCCACCAACTGAAGATCTGGAACCATTTCCGAACCTGGAGAAAAGAATGGAATGGTATGATAAAAACGCCGGGGTACTTTCTGCAAAAACAATCAGGGAATGTATCAGTGGTAAAATAAGTGTTGAAGAAATTACCCACTTGATCACAGTGAGCTGCACTGGTATGAGTGCACCGGGAATTGATTTGGAAATAATGGAAGCATTGAATTTATCCAGTAATATTTTCAGGACATCGGTAAATTTTATGGGTTGCTATGCTGCCATACATGCATTAAAAATTGCTGATGCACTTTGTAAAGCAGATACTGCGGCCAACATCATAATTGTTTGTACAGAATTTTGTACCCTGCATTTTCAAAAAGAAAATACGATTGATAATATCACATCTACTTTGTTGTTTGCGGATGGTTGTGCAGCTGTATTGGTGCAGGCTGATAAAAGCCTCCTGAAAGGAATCATACTGAAAAGCTTTTTTTCTGATGTGTCTTTCAGGGGAAAAAAAGATATGAGCTGGCAGCTTTCTTCAAAAGGATTTTTAATGACTTTGTCTGGCTATGTGCCAGACCTGGTGAAAGAAGATTTTAATAAATTAGTAAGTAAAGCTTTAGACAAAGCCTCCTTGCAGAAAGAAGATATTAATTACTGGTGTATTCATCCGGGAGGTAAAAAAATATTGCAGTGTATCCGGCAAAGTTTGCAGTTAAAAGACGAAGACCTTTCTTTTTCTTATGAGGTTTTGAAAGATTATGGTAATATGAGCTCCCCTACTATCTTATTTGTTTTACAAAAAATTCTTGCTAATATTGAATCAGAAAAAAAGAGTGAAAGACAAACAATTTTTGGAGCAGCATTTGGGCCGGGATTAACAATGGAAACTTTTACTGCCATTTATGATTAACCTGCGATCTAGATCATATCAAAAAGAATTACTTGACCACGACAATATTCCCTTTGCCGATATCCGGCAGAATATGAAAGAACTTAACAGCATTAATACCCTGCTTGGCGGTCATGCTATTTCTGTAAAGGGATTAGAGCAGGTCATCTGTAAACATGCACTCAATCAATCACTCAGCATTTGCGAAATTGGTTGCGGCGGCGGTGATAATTTATTAGCATTATCAAAATGGTGCAGCAAAAAAAACATTGAGGTAAACTTTATTGGCATTGACATCAAACCAGCATGTATTGAGTTTGCAAAAAAACAATGTTCCGGTATCAATGCTCAATGGGTCGCCAATGATTATTTAAAAACGGATTTTGCTGCAATCAAACCTGATATTATTTTTTCATCCCTTTTCTGTCATCATTTTTCAGAAGAAGATCTAAGTGAAATGATGCGATGGATGAAAGCCAATTGCAAAAAAGGATTTTTTATCAATGACCTGCACCGCCATCCACTGGCATATTATTCGATTAAATTGATCACCGGAATATTTTCAAAATCGTATCTTGTAAAAAACGATGCCCCGCTTTCTGTTGCAAGAGGGTTTACAAAAAATGAATGGCACATTATTTTTAAAACTGCAGGAATACAACAGTATACAGTAAGCTGGCAATGGGCTTTCAGGCATTTGATCATTTATTGCAATGAGTGATATCAAACCATATGATGTTACCATTATCGGTGGCGGCCTGGCAGGCCTGACATTATCTATCCAGCTTAGCAAACTGGGGCACAGCGTAGCTTTATTTGAAAAAGAAGCCTATCCCTTTCACAAAGTTTGTGGTGAATACATCAGTATGGAAAGCTGGAACTTCCTGGAATCGCTGGGCCTTCCTTTATCAACAATGAACCTGCCCATCATTAAAAAATTAATCGTAAGTGCTCCTAATGGAACTTCATTAAATGCCACACTCCCACTCGGCGGCTTTGGTATCAGCAGGTATAAAATTGACAATGACCTTAAAAATATTGCTGTCGCAAATAATGTGGCAGTATTTGAAAAGTGCAAAGTGGATGAAGTGATCTTTGCTGACGGAGCATTTACATTACACAGCAGCAAGGGAGATTTTTCCAGCAACATTTGCTGTGGCTCTTTCGGCAAAAAAAGTAATTTGGATATTAAATGGAAAAGAGATTTCCTGCATCATAAAAACAATAAGCTGAGTAATTATGTTGGTATCAAGTACCACATTAAAACCAGCTTTGCACCCGATACCATTGCGCTGCATAATTTTAAAGATGGATATTGCGGTATATCAAAAATTGAAGAAGATAAATACTGTCTTTGTTATTTAACCAATGCTTCCAATCTCAGCAATAATAATAACTCTGTAGACGAGTTGGAGAAAAATGTATTAAAGAAAAATAAACACCTGAAGCATATTCTTGAAAACAGTGAACTGCTTTTTAAGGCACCGGTGACCATTTCGCAAATATCCTTCAATAAAAAATCACAGGTGCATGAGCATGTGTTATTAATGGGTGATGCTGCCGGAATGATCACACCACTCTGTGGCAATGGCATGAGTATGGCCCTGCATGGCAGCAAAATAGCAGCAGCATTGGTGAATGATTTTTTAAACGGGAAAATAAGCCGGGAGCTACTGGAATTAAATTACATAAAGGAATGGGATAAAACATTTTCTGCCAGGCTGTTTACGGGCAGGGTAATTCAGCAGTGTTTCGGCAAGGCATGGGGTACCAATTTATTTATACAAATCATGAAGCTGATGCCATTCGTTACCAGGATGCTGATCCGCCAAACACATGGCAAGCCATTTTAACATTGATAAACCATTACATCATTTCGCAATAAAATTGATTCATTTGCTTTAAGGTATTTGCAAAACAGGTACATTTGAATCCTGTTAATAACGATACTATGCATGTACCAATAATGGCTGAACTGGCTGCCAATGGAGAAACGCCTGATGTACTTTTTTGGGTAGGCTGTGCCGGTAGTTTTGATCAGCGGGCACAAAAGATCACCAAAGCATTTGTTACCATCTTAGACAAGCTTCAAATAAAATACGCCATTTTAGGTAAAGAAGAAATGTGTACCGGCGATCCTGCAAGACGAGCCGGCAATGAATTCATGTTCCAGATGATGGCTTACCAAAATATCAATATTTTAAATGGCTACGGAATAAAAAAAATTGTTACTGCCTGCCCTCATTGTTTTAATACGTTGAAAAATGAATACCCTGAATTGGGTGGTAATTACGAAGTGATCCATCATGCTGTCTTTTTACAACAATTGATTGATGAAGGCAAAATAAAAATGGCGGACGGCAACCATTTTAAAGGAAAAAAAATCACTTACCACGACAGTTGTTACCTGGGCCGTGCCAACAATATTTATGAAGCTCCCCGTAAAGTACTGGAGGCATTGGATGCTGCACTGGTGGAAATGAAACGCTGCAAAAGCAATGGCCTTTGTTGCGGAGCAGGTGGTGCACAAATGTTTAAGGAAGAAGAGAAAGGCGATATAAGAATTAATTTAGAAAGAGCAAATGAAGCATTGGAAACTGGAGCATCTGTAATTGCTGCGGCTTGCCCTTTTTGTAATACAATGATGACTGACGGTGTAAAGAACAGCAATAAAGAAGACGATGTTAAAGTGCTTGACATTGCAGAAATAGTAGCTGCATCTTTATCATAAACTATATTTTAACTTTGTACCATGAAGATTGATCTGAATGAATTTTTACCGGCTGAATTTAATAACAACTCAAGA
>JAYWII010000089.1:0-39457 GCA_043788995.1 Chitinophagaceae bacterium
CTTTATAGTGAACGTGGCAGACGGCACCCTGAACATCAATTTCAGTGCCCTGGCAGGTGAGGGTGGCATCAACCGACCAAAAGTGTCGGCCATAGAGATACTTACTGCCACAGCAGCAAACCTGCTGAGCAGAACCGGGCCTGCTGTAACTACCAGCAACCAAGTTAAAACTCAGCCTGTTTTAAGGAATGAACCGCCAATTCAAAAACTCAAAATCAAAATACATCCCAACCCGGCAAATAATTATTTTAATATCATGGTTCAAAGTGCTGTTGGCAAGCCAATTACGTTAAAAATAATTGATCTCACCGGAAGGACCGTTCAAAGTATTAATCATCTAACGGCAAATACATCACTATTAATTGGTTCAGATTACCGTCCCGGTGTTTACTTGCTGGAAGCGATACAAGGGACTGAACGTGTAATAATGAAGCTGATAAAACAGTCTAAATAAGACATTAAGTTTATGGCATTAAAAAGTCAGTGTGATCACACTGACTTTTTAATGCCAACTGGTGTGTAGTTTTTTTACTTTAAGCAACGTTTTTCTATTACTCTTTGCAGGGCAGGCAAGACGTTGAGGCTATCAACCGAACTGTTTGTTTTCTTCTAACCACATACACTGCCAAAATAAATAAGCAGTATGGGATTAAGTTCATTATTTAGATTTGCAGTACCGTTTATATTGCCTGAGTGACTGCCTTAACTGCTGAGTGCATTCAAAGCCGGGGTTTAACGTAAGTTCCTTTTTAACTATTTAGTGGCTAAAGTAAAAACCACGTCGTGACAGGGGATTATTTTATTAAGGTTACAGAATTTATTAATACATTTAATAACTGCCTTCTGAAAGCCTCAACCGTTTCTCCTGTCGATTACTGCCATTTTATCATCGTTAAATAAACCGGTATGTCCAACAAAATCCAACTCCTCATTTATGGACCCCTGTCTCTTTTTGTATTATTTTTTTATAGCTGTACAGAAAACCCGGCACCCGGCACAAAAGCCTTTATAAAAAAAGTTACAGCCGGCATCAATGATCAATCTTTATTAACCGCAGACGGGAATTCAGCAAACTGGCTTTCTTACGGAAGAAATTACAGCGAAGATCGCTACAGCCCCCTGGTACAAATTAATAAAAATAATATCAGCCGGCTTAGCTTGGCGTGGAATATAGACCTTGGTTTCAAACGTGGTTTTGAAGCAACACCCATAGTGGTGGATGGTATCATGTATGTAAGCGGTGCATGGAGTAAAGTGTATGCGATTGATGCCCGAAACGGCAAACTCATCTGGACCTACGATCCAAAAGTGCCGGGCCAGTTTGGAATGAAAGCCTGTTGCGATGTGGTGAACCGGGGTGTTGCGTTATACAAAGGAAAAGTGTATGTGGGCACCATCGACGGAAGGCTGGTTGCAATTGATGCAGCAGAAGGAAAACCCGTATGGGAAATATGGACCGTGGACAGCACAAAGAATTACACCATTACCGGTGCACCAAGAATTATTAAAGGCAACGTAATAATTGGTAACGGCGGCGCCGAATTTGGTGTAAGAGGTTACATAACAGCATATGATGCCGAAACCGGCAAACAGTCATGGAGATTTTATACTGTACCAGGTGATCCGTCAAAACCATTTGAATCAAAAGCCATGGAGATGGCTGCTAAAACCTGGACCGGCGAGTGGTGGAAATATGGCGGAGGAGGAACAAGCTGGGATGCGATGGCTTTTGATCCCGAACTGAATCTGATGTATGTGGGTACCGGAAACGGATCACCCTGGAATCGTGACCACAGAAGTCCGGGTGGTGGAGATAATCTTTTTCTTTCTTCTATCGTTGCCATCAACCCTGATAATGGAGCATATATTTGGCATTATCAGACCACACCGGGTGATAGCTGGGATTTTACGGCCACACAACCGTTGGTGCTGGCTGATCTTGAAATAGCAGGCCAGGTGCGTAAAGTGATCATGCAGGCACCCAAGAATGGATTCTTTTATGTGATTGACCGCACCAATGGAAAATTCATTTCTGCCAAACCATTTACCTACATGAACTGGGCAGTTGGTATGACAGCAGAAGGAAGACCTATAGAAAGTGCATTTGCCAGGATGAAGGATAGCAATGTGGTGATCTATCCAAATTTTGATGGCGGACATAACTGGCATCCCATGGCTTTTAACCGAAAGAACAAACTGATGTATATTCCTGCACGTATAGCATCCTTCCCATACGGTTATGATTCAGGCTGGAAGTTTAACCAGGTAAAAGAATTCGGATCGGGCACAGGGTGGAACCTAGGGAGTGATATAAATTACACTCTCCCATTCAAAGGTGATCCTAATGCACCCAAAGGAGGTTCACAAGGTTTCCTGCTTGCATGGGATCCTGTTAAGCAAAAGGAAGTGTGGCGGGTAAAACAGGAAGCCCATTGGAATGGTGGTGTGGTGACCACCGCATCGGGTCTCGTATTCCAGGGAACGGCTGATGGAAATCTTTCTGCCCTTGATGCTGACAATGGCAAACTATTGTGGAGAGTAAATGCTGGCACCGGAGTGATTGCCCCTCCCATCACCTATAGTGTGGATGGTATTCAGTATATAAGTTTCCAGGTGGGTTGGGGTGGTTCTGGTGGGACAATGAACGAAAAATCCACTCCAGATATTTTTCCGGCACATATCTATGCTTTCCGTATTGATGGTAAAGAAAAAATGCCTGACTTGATTGCTATGCAGCGACCGGTTCCATTGAATATTGATTACCCAGGTACAGAAACAGAAATAAAAAGAGGCGGAGAAATTTACCTTCAATATTGTATGTCCTGCCATGGTACAATTGATAAGGATTATGGTGCACTTCCTGATCTTGGGCATTTAACCAAAGCAAAATTTGACATTATTAACGATATCGTTTTAAAAGGAATGCTGGAACATTTGGGTATGCCCAATTTTGGCAGTCGCTTATCACCGGGAGACCTGGAAAACATTAAAAAGTTTATAGCAGTCGAGGCAAAAAAAATAAGTGATAATAAGTAAATTCGGAAAGCTTTCTTTTATCAGCCTTGGCTCATATGCCCCTAAAATGCATTGTATGTTCAACTACTTGCACTTTTTATATTACTTAACTATTACAATCATTATTTAACACAACTTACTGTTTAACAGGCCTTAATAACAATAAGATCAACAACTTCACTAGAATCATCAATTCCCTGACAATTTTTCTGTGTGGAAAAGTTAGTAAGGTGTAACTCAGTGCATTAACCTGTCAGCGTAGTTTTACGTAGTGTATTTCTCAGGATTTTGGGGAAATGCGTCCTACTTTTGTCTTCGCAGCACACTTACAACGATGCAATGCAGTAACAACCGTAACCCGATTAACCTTGCCCAGCTGCAATTTTTTCCTCCAATACCTTATTGAAAAACTGTTTTAAGAGATCCATTTCCTATGAGTATTTCTTTAATAAAAACAGTACAATGAAAACGACTCATTTTAAACAAATTGGTTTGTTGAGTATGCTGGTGTTTTTTTTCAGCCAGGCATATACACAACCTCAAAACGAATTGTTGTTACCGTATTTGCTGCACGATTCACTGGCAACAAAAACAACGGTAAACAATAATGTTGCAACAATTATTCCTTTGCAATCCAATGTTCGGAAATATGTTGATCAGTATTTGGATAAAAATGCGGAGATACTGGAGCACATCAAAAAACGTAACGGTGCCACGTTAAAAACTATAGAGCAAATATTGGTGAAACGTGGAATACCTGCCGGGTTAATGTATTTGGCAATAGTAGAATCGGAATTAAAGAACAGTGCCACTTCTGGTGTGGGTGCTGCAGGTATCTGGCAACTGATGCCCGAAACCGCAAGAACATTAGGTTTACAGGTGAATGGTAGAACTGATCAACGCAGGCATACCTATAAAAGCTCAGTAGCTGCCGCTGATTATTTAAAAGCATTGTACAAACAGTTTGATGATTGGTTACTGGTGGTAGCAGCCTACAACTGCGGTGCAGGAAATGTGTACAAAGCAATCAAACTATCAGGCAGCCGTGAGTTCTGGAAACTGCAACGCTTTTTACCAGGTGAAACAAGAAACCATGTGAAGCATTTTATAGCTACCCATTTTTATTACCAAGAAAATGGAAGTGTTGTTACGTTAACCAAAAAAGAACGCATCCATTACCTTGCTTCATTAGATGAAATGGTTGTTAAAGAAGATGAAACTAAACCAGGCAACTCCCCTGCTTCCGGCATCCAACCTTGCAATGTGGTGTTGCCTGTACAGCAGGAAGGAGAACTGATGTGTGACCTGAGAAGATAAATAAACCTGCGGAACAGTTATTTTTGAAAGAGCAGTTGCAGTAATGCACCTGCTCTTTTTATTTGTTAATACTCATCTGTCTTTTTTTGTTGGATAATGACACGTGTCCTTTGGCAAAAAACCTCCGGCAGGCAGATGCAGTTGGTAAAATAAACCCGGTTTGCATAAATCTGTAAAAAGATTTATATTTAATCAATCAGCAAAACAGTTCTAATCAGCAAAACACCATGAGTTCTTCCCAGCACGTATATACTGCAACAGCCCGGCATCAACGCTTGGTAAAAGGATCTCACTGGATCGTAACGGTGAGTTTCCTGGCACTGACCTTTAGTGGTTTTGTCATTCTCATGTGCCATCCCCGGTTTTATTGAGGAGATACTGGCTGGTCCTGATATACAGGGATATGACCGATCAGGCATACAAGCCCAGGTGGCTATTTACTTTTCATTCCTTTAAAAACTGCATAAATCTTCTTACTGGCACAGGAACACTCGTGTTAGCAAGGAAAAATATGGTGTACCAATCAGAGCAGAGGGGTTGCAAATATTAATATAAATACATACCTTACTCCTGATACGATTTGCACCCCGCCATATTTCCTCCCTCTTTAAACAGTTTCGGCACACCGTACTTATTTACGTAATCTTTAAAACAACAATAAGTCAAATGAAAAAAATCCTTTTAGTGTTGACAGCCGCAGCCATGTTTGCTGCCTGCAACGATGCAAAAAAAGAAGAAACAAAACCTGAAGAAACCGCTGCGGCCACTCCTGCTGAAACCCCTAAAGCGGAAGTAAAAATGCCTTACGTGTCTGCTTATTCCAATGCTTTTGAAGTGGGGAACCCTGCCTATGCAGCCATGATAGAACAGGGAAGCTGGAAAGACTGGGAGATGAACAGCATGGACAATATGAAAAGCTGGATGGCAGATACCATCCTGGCTTTCCAAGCCGACAATGCAGTGGTAAGGGGCGCAGATGCCATGATGGCCCGCTGGAAAAAAGGCCGTGCAAAATATTCAAAGGTTATTGACACCATTCATGCGGCACTAGCCACGTACAATACAGATAAAAAAGAAAACTGGGTGATGATATGGGCAAAAGAGATCAATACCAACCTCAAAGGCAAAACAGATACTGTTGAGCTAATGGAAACATGGCGCATTAATAAAGATGGCAAAGCAGATATGCTGCTGCAATATGACAGGGCTACGAGGAAAAAATAAATAGTCGAATGAATGATTAAAATCCCTGCTGCATGGCGGGGATTTTAATGAGCACGGGTGCTGCCGCCTGTGGCCTCGTAAATAATCATTTTAGCTGCTCAAAAAAGAAAACGCCTTTTTTATTAGACGCAATGATATCCGGTAACTGGTCTCCGTTAATATCTTTCACCGTGATGTTATTTCCAATGCCGGAATCATCGTCAATTTGGTGAGGAATCCATTGAGGACTTTTACCGGGGATGTATTCGAACCAGTAAAGAACAGCAGGTTCGTAAGAGCCAGGATCATGTCCATCGTGGTGAGCAAGATATCGTTTGCCTGTAACAAGGTCAGGATGTCCATCACCATTCATATCCCGGAACACCAGGCAATGGCTTTGTGAAAATAGTTTACTGATCTCATGGGTAACCCAGCTACTATTTCCACCAGCATCCATGATCTGCTCATGCCACCAGATGCCGTATTGATGTGCAGAAGAACTGATGATATCCTGATCGCCATCTTCATCCACATCATATGCAAACATGTGGGCACCATCTTCTCCCAGGTTAGCTGGATGAAATATCCAACCTTCAGTATGAACGTCCTCAGGGGATTCCCACCAACCCGATTTGATGATCACATCATTGCGGCCATCCCTGTTTACATCTCCCCAACCCAGCCCATGCGTATAACGGTTAGTAGCTCTAACGCTGTCATTACTGATGATATGTCTTTTCCAGATGGTATCACTTTTTGAAATGGGTGGCTGTAACCAGATCACCTGTTTGGTATTGATGTCATTGCATAGCAGGTCCATCCTTCCATCTCCGTTTACGTCTGCCAATGCCGGTGATTCCATACCAGCATTGGAGAGGATGGTATACCCCCGCCACAGGCCTGCTTTATTTTGGGGGTTTTCATACCAACGGCAAATACCGCCGGGCTGATCAAATCTTACCAGGTCGTTCCAGCCATCGTTGTTTACATCCATGCAGAAATTAATAAAACTGGTACTATAGCCGGGCACGGGATCCAGCGTATCCGCATGCAGCAGGTGCCGGTTCCATAACGGTGCCTGCCACCAGTAATTACCCACCAGTATATCTTCCTTACCATCATTGTTCACATCACCAACGGCTGCTCCTTCAGCAATAAACTGCGAACACACAACGTGTTTTTTAAAATGTATGGCGGCGTTCTTTTTACCGGCTTGTGCATACCCCGGCAATGCTGGCAACAGTAACAGTAACAATGTGATACTATTCAGCATACGGCTGCCGGTGTTGATATTTTTTATTTTCATACAAAGCGATGTTAGTAGAATGCTTGTGGCTTAGTTTATTAAATGTACCAATTTTTGATTGCGTATGTAATAATAAAGATTGATAAACACCAATGAACCGCCTGGGCGGAAAACCTGGCCGGAAGAAGATGAAACAATGTTGGATTATCTGCATGAAACTACAGTGACAAAGATTGCCTTTTACAGATGAAGCTGGATGTCCAGTTTTCCATTTGCTGATGCTGTTACAGGATGCTCCGGTGTAAGGTTTGAAAATGAATCCGGAGTAATGTAAGTGCTCAGCCGCTCCCGCTTCTCATTGTATAAATAAGCAGGTATCTGTCCAAACGACGTTCGTTGTTCATTAATATTTTGGCACTTAAACCTTGTTTGTTAAAGGAGCCATAAGTACCCAGCTTGAATTGTTTTTGCAGGTAATAGGTGAATTGGCTTGAAAGACGAGTCCAGGAAAACACCCTGTGGAGCAAATATATGTAATCTGTAGCCGATACCATGCTCCAAATTTTGATAGAAGATGTTGCCGCAATAAAGAATGTTTATTTACAAATTGCAGGCCCCTGCTTTACAATAGTAACGCTTTCCCCGGTGGTGAAGTTTCCGTTGGCTAAACGGTAAACAGGAACAAAATTTTCCTGCCCGGTGGTGGTTTTGTAATATACACCCGTCTTTCCGCTATATTCCATCACCTTCCAGATTCCAAATTCCTGCCAGCTGTTCTTCTGCTCGTTGCCCAGTACGGTTTTTTTTACAGTACGCCCATAAAGCCCATACCCGTTGGGGCAATAATGAATTTCGATAAAATAATAAGTACCGTAAAGCACTTCGCCTTCACGGTAGGTTACCAGCAATTGGCTGTTGCTGATAAAGCTGTTTACTTCCGCTACTGTTGGAGTGGATTGGGCATTGCTGTTTTGAGTAAATAATACAACAAAGCTGAGCAGTATAACTGTTGTAAGTGGAAAATTTTTCATAACTACCTCCCGGTTTGTGTGTGATGAATAAAGAAAGGCTGAAGAAATTTACAAAAAAGTATTGGCTATTGCTATCAATTTATTTTGCGTTCCCGCTAAGCCAGGGGTACCAAAGGCACAAGCGGAACACTTACGCTGGTAAACACAAAAGCACGAAGGGCTTTAATCCGAATAACCACCGGTGGTTAAAAAACATACTGCTGCAACAACCCTGCAGCGGTTGAATAAAACCACCTGCATCAAAAATAGCCCGTGTATGATATTGCCTATAAAAAGTGCTGCCTCTTCTTAATCGTATGAGTTGTTCAACCCCCGCCGGGGTATAGTAGCATGGCCCCTGAATACTTCGGGGGTATTGTTGTTGAAGCCCTCCGGGCTAAAGAAAAGCATTCGGCTTTTTGTTCCCAACAACGTTTTTCCGTTTTGCTTATTGGAACGTTGAGAGACCTTGAAATCTTATCATTTGTAAACTGGTATTCTTTAGGGGGAAACGTTGCCTGGGAACAGGAATCAAAACCCTGTCGTTATTTTTTATTTCGTGTTATTGTATCTCAACTGTTTGATTTCACTTATTTGTATCGCAGGCTGAATATTGGTGTATTTCTTTATGTCGCTGAGAATGGCCTCTATGTTTTGTGCTACCGCTTTGTTATATTCAGTAACATCATAACAATAGAAATAACCGATAGCCACAAAAGGTATTTTATCGCCTGGTGTTCTGCCAGCTATACCCTTATCAATTTCATAAAACTTTAAATTTTTACCTAACAATCCAGCCATCATAGGCATATGGTATTTTTCATAATAGTCCATGTCGAAGGTTTTTTCTTCTCCATTCGGGTAAAGTATTGCTACCTTAAACATCCCGGTTTCAGCGATGGGTGCATGTTTTAAATAACTGGATTTGCAACTTAGCAAACCTATTAAGGCGAAGCACACCAGCAGGGATTTTAGTTTAATCATTATACATACCTGTTTATAATTTTAAAAATTGATTTACTAAGTATTGATATTTTTTTGTGGTGGGCTGTTTAATTACCACCAACTAATGTTAGCCTTAGTTATTATTTTTAAGTGCTGTTGCCATCATTAAAGAATGTTTCAATGAATGTATATTTTTCCAATCGCTGTGTGCTATGATAATAAACTTTGGTTTTCGGCATTTCTGTTGAACTTTTTTTAGCGTAGCCTCATATGCTGTTACATTTCCATCGTCTAAGTAACCCAAATTATCATCATCGGCACCTTTTATTAAGCAACCACCGTAGAGAATTTTTTCTTTTTTAAACCAGATTACAATGTTGTCTTCCGTATGCCCTTGTCCGGGGTAATAAGTTTCAAAAGAATATTGTCCCACATGGAAGACAGTATCATTTGCCATTAAAAATTCAGCCCTTTTTTTATTATTCTTTTTACTTAATTCATCTGTAAGGGCAGTAGTATAGGTTTTAATTCCCTGTTGCCTGTAATATTCAAGTCCGGCAGTTTTGTCGCTATGCCAATGCGTTGCAAAACATAGTACCACCGTTTTGTTATGCTTTAATTTTATGCTGTCCAGCAATGGTTGAAATTGTGTTGTGTCCCAAGGTGTATCAAACATAACAACGCCATTGTTAGTAACAAGATACATCCCATTTGCCGGCACTTTACTTTCCTGGTAGGTATTGTAAGTTGTATAAATATAAAAATCTCCTGTTAAATGTGAGATGTTAAGTTTCGCATTTTCTGGCTGTCCGAAAATATTGGTTAAGGAAAAAATAAATGCTGTTGCTAATATAATTATCCGTATCATGTTGCTGTATATTATTTGATGGTGGTCTTAAAAATGACCGCTAACATAAATATACATAACTCCTTGTTCCAATATCAATTCATTGTCAATTAGGATTTAGAACAAATTTCTGTTTTCAAGGTGTCTTTCTCACTGCCTTGTACCATGGCAAGAGCGTTGCGTATGCCGGGGTTGGATGGCTATTATACAAACCTCTTTTATTGAATGGGCGCAAAGGTCCTCCGCTGTGCTCATTTGCTCGTTAAGTGACCTTGCTGAAAATTTATTGGTCGGCTGCCACAAACCAAGGCAGCGGAAATAATTATCAGTTGGCACGTTTATGCAGGCTCAATATCCATTCGCCTCAGTAAGCCTTCTTGCAAAGTGTAAATATGCTTTACCATTCCATCAAAGATCGTATTACCCTGTAAGTCCTTTACTTTTTGATGAACAGTAATTTCTAAAGTTCCGTTTTCCCTTTCATTAATTCCTGCAGGTTCTACGTTGGGATTGATCTCTGTCCATTGCCTTGTCCAGTATTCCCTTATTTCATGGTGTCCGCTTACATAACCGCCTTCAAATGCCTTTGGCCATTGAACATCCGGATGCATCGTTGAAAGCGCCGTATCAATATCTCTTGTATTGAAAGCTGCATAGGCTTTCTTAATTAAGTTCCCATATTGAGATGCCATAAAGAAATTTTTTCAAAATTAGTAGTTAGCCAGCAGGAATTAGTCCTATTTTAGATTACTATTTACCGCCTTTGCATGCAGTAATTGTCAGGTGAAAAAAATAATGATCAGGTGAATAATAACTCGTAATGAAAAAAGCAACAGTCATTTCCAGGATAGTGCCTGGATTTATTTATTTGGTCTTTGGGCTGGATTATTTTTTACATTTTATTCCATATGTACCCAATCATACAGGCAGGGTGGCGGCATTTAAAGAGGGCCTTATGGGAGTGGGATACTTTTATCCTATGATAAAATCGATTCAGATCGTCGGCGGCATATCGCTGTTAGTTAACCGGTATGCAGCTTTTTTTGCAGTGGTGCTGTTCCCGATTAGTTTAAATGTATTTCTTTATCACAGCATTTTGGTTCCTTCTGGTTGGTGGATGGGTGTTTTACTATTAGTGCCGAACTTATTTTTGGGGTATGCTTACCGGAAGTATTATAGCGGAATGTTTGTAAGAAAACCCTGACATATTTTTATTCCACACAACATCTCCAGCCCTGCACATTACCCGTTGAGCCACTTTGCTGGAAATCTTATCATTTGTAGGCTGGTACTCTTCAATGGAAGACGTGGGAGGGAATAAGGAAATAGGAACATCATCCTGATTTAGGCGTACATATATGGAACGGCTAAATATCGCCAGGTTTTACCGCAGATGGCTTTTGTAATTTTTATTTATATTTACAACTATAGCCCTTATAGCAAATTTTAAAACATGCTTAACGATGATACAAAAAACAAGATACAGGATATCATTAGCGGAACGAACATCCATTGGCAAACAGATACTTGCACAGCAACCCGTAATTTCCTTTGCAGCGGCTTTAGCCCAAGTACAACGGTTAAAAAAGATTTCGACAACAGAGCCATCATCAAGAAAGAGCAGGCTGTTGCACTGATACGTTACATAAATGAAAATAATTTGTGGGTGGAGCGGCCTCCTGAAGCAGAACGCTTACTCACAATAGGTGGAGAAGCAGAAGTATACATGAATTCAGATGAGCGGCATGTGGTAAAACTGAATGATGCCGTATATTATTCCACCTGGCTCGATTTCTTTAACAGCATTCTCATACACAATTTATTGTTTGAAGAAACCAGTTATGAGCTACTTGGTTTTACAAAACGTAATGATGTTTTACAGGCAGTATTGAAACAGGCATTTGTTATTTCAACCAGTCCGGTAAATTTATCAGAAGTAAAAGCTTTTTTAGAATACAATGGCTTTATAAATACCAGGCGAAATGACTACTACAATAAAAACATAGGGCTTATTTTAGAAGATATACATGATGAGAATGTGATAATGAACAGTGGCATTATATTTTTTATTGACACTGTTTTTTATGTTGATCTGCCTGGTAATGGAGGTACAACTTAGCCTTGTTCAGCTTTTATTTTTATCGAGGCGGAGGTAGCCCGTGAGGTCACCATAGTCGTTAACTTAAGGATTTTTCACGGGTAATATCAGAGCCGGAGGCCCGGCTTGTATAAAAGTAATAGCTTTAAAAGGAACCGTGCCTAAGGCACTCTGATAAAATATCATTTGCAGCAACGTGTTCAAACCCGTTGCTACAAGACAAATTCGAGCCTATGGCTCTGCAAAAAGCTTAAGTTAACGACTATGGTGAGGTCAAGAGCCACGGCTGAGGACGTTGCGGCGAATAAAAACCTGACAGTTTTAAGAATGGCTCGTAAGGACACGATCCACGGCAGTGGGAGGGAATAAAGTTAACAACTATGGTGGCACACGAATCATCTATTCAGGCTTTGCAAATAACTGCAGCAGATAACGTATGGTTCTTATGCTCCCGAAACAACATTGTACAATTAAAAATGTTTCGTGTGCCACGAACCAAGGCAGAGAGGTAATAAAAATAACTGTAACCGCTGTGATTTATTCGTACAATAAAAATCAGGAATTGCAGTTAGGTATTATAAAGTTTAATTATCGTTTAATTTACCACTAAAACAGCGGGAAACGTGTGAAAATATATCTTAAGGAATTCCAGTTTTTAAAGTCATACTATATAATACTGCCTTTTATAATCACAGGCTGTTATACCTTTTTTCATTTCGCCAATCCGGAAACTGTAATATTGTTCGGAAAAGAAGATAGCCCTGTTGAATGGCTTTCATTTATATGTTTATCAGGAGCAGCCATTTTTTATTGCCTTTCGTTTAAGAAGTACAAAAATTATTTCTTCCTTTTGCTTGGCCTGCTGATGTTTTTTGGTGCAGCAGAAGAAATCAGCTGGGGGCAACGTATTTTTGGCTTCTCAACTCCGGAGACGGTAAAAAAATTAAATGTCCAGGGAGAATTTACCATCCATAACCTGGAAATATTCGCCAGCAAACAATTTGATCATGTAAAAAGAACAGGTTTGTACCGCTTGCTGGAGATAGATCTCTGGTTCAAAATTTTTATTTTTTCCTTTGGCATTATTTTACCAATTGCAACTTATCATCTCAGGTCTGTTGCAGTATTCACACAAAAAATAAAGCTGCCCATACCTCCGGTTTCCATCGGTATTTTTTTTCTTATCACCTGGCTGGTGAGGGGGCTGGCATTTTATTATATACCATTACCAGAAAATGGGTATACCCGTCAGTTTGGGATGCTAAGGTTTGTGGCAACAGAAACCTATGAATTTATAGCTGCGTTGATACTTTTTATAATCAGTCTCTATTTTTATAACATGAAATTCAGGGACTTTATTGGAAAGGATATTAAGCAGTTTCTTGGCCATGTGTAAGCCTGTTCACCAGCAATCAGATCCATTACCGTTTTTATAAGTAATTTATTTCCCATAGCCATGGTTCGTGGCACACGAATCATCTATTCTGGCATTGCAAATAACTGCAGCATAAAAGGTATATGGTTCTTATGTTTCCGAACCAAAATTGCACAATTAAAAATGTTTCGTGTGCCACGAACCAAGACAGAGACGGCGGCGCCCACGAGTTTAAGAGTTGGCTTGCGGATGAATGAGGAACACCCCACAGCGGCGGAAAACACTGTCTGCACAGCGTATGCGGTGGGCCGACCACCATCTTTTATTCAACATTGAAAGAATTATCCATTCTTTCATTCGTGACACACCCCAACAGCGGCGGAAATGCTGAAGCTGCTGCATTAGCCGGCGTTCAAAGAATTTCTAAAAGCCTGCGTTTCTTATCCATGACGCTTAACTGTTTTTACTTAGTTTCTTAAACTCATTGCATTAGTAACAAGGCAGACATAGGCGTCCTGCACTTAACATCACGTTCAAAAAAACTTTCCTGCTTATTGCCCTCTCTTATTCTTTTCCCCCCAGCAAATACGCAGTAATATTCACCAGATCTTTTTCTTTCAGGCTCATGGCTGAGGGCTCGGGCATCAGGCTTTTTGCCTGCTTGTTTTTGGAACTTATCTTATCCTGTGCAATCACATGTTTGGTGCCGGCGATATCCCGGATTACCACTGCCTGTTTGTTATCGGATACGAGGAAACCAAAAACAGACTCGCCGTCTTTTGTATTAACGAGCCAGGGTTCGTAGCCAAAAACAATGGCAGCGCTGGGGTTGATGATGGCATCCAGCAGCGCAACCTTGTCGAATTTTTTGCCGATGCTGGTGAGCTCGGGGCCGATGTTGTTGCCGGTGGTGCCCATGCGATGGCAGGTGCCGCAGCTGGTTTTAAAAACCTGTTTGCCAGGGGCTGCATCGCCGCTGAGGGCTGCAACGGCATCTATGGAAAATAGTTTACTGCCGGAAGTTTTTAAATATTTGCCCGCCTGCACCCGAACGGCGAGGTTGGGGTTGTTGGGGAGATGTTCCTGCACAACAGGTAACAGCAACGGGGGCAGTTTATTTTCAGCGAGCAGGCCGATGAGCAATTGCCCGCCTACAGAATCTGCTGCCATTTCTTCTGTGCGCCAGCTGCGTTCGTCTTTTGACTGGCGCTCATCCAGCAGGATTTGCCGTTTCACTTTCATGGCAGCCAGCTTTCTTTCGTAGCCGGTGTTCAGGTTTACCTTCTTCCAGTCAAGCAGTTTATACCAATCATTGCTTTGCCTGAAGGCCAACCAGTATACCGCCTGTTCCTTTACATCAGGCATTGCCGAAGCGGCAATGGTCACCATTTCGTTGGCGGCGGTTTTATCATTTACAAAAGCTAATGCCGTGATCATTCGTTTTCTTTCATCTGCGTTGGATGCAGGGTCTGCGGCCCGCTGTGCAATGTCCTGCACCGCATTTAACGGATGCAGCCGCCATGCAAAGCCGGCCATTTGTTTATTCCATTTTAGTGATGATTGCGTTCCCTTCTCTGCCAACAGCATCTTCAACTCCTGGTACCAAAAAGCTGCATCAGCATCCATGGCGCTGCCCAATGCTTCCAGGTACCAGCGGTCTTCTCCATTGTACTCACTGGCAATTAACAGGAGTATTTCTTTCTTGCTTGCAAGCGGCGTATCTCTCAATGCAATAGCCACTTCCCGGCGGACAAAAGCAGATGTATCCTTTGCTAATTGTGCAGCGTAAGGAAGCACATTATTACCTGACTGCCGCAACGAACGGAAGGCTGCGGCCCGGAGTGCAGCATCAGGATTACTAAACACTTTCTCCACTGCTGCCTTGCCCTGTGGTCCTAATTTTGATAATAACCAAACAGCCCTTGCTCTCACAAAACCATTATCATCCTGCAATAATTTTTTAACGGGTTCAATAACCGTTGCGCCTTGTTGCGTAAGTAGTTGAAAGGCGCTGTTTCTAACATTTACCGCAGGGCTTTTCAATGCTGCAATCTGCCCTGCTGTTGTGCTGAGATCAATGACCGGGTTAACCAGCTTTTTATCAGCCGGGGCTATGCGGTAGATTCTTCCGTAGCCCACACTGTCTTTCATTTGATGACCACCAACAACAGGATCGTACCAGTCGGCAACATAGATGGCACCATCGGTTCCAACAGTAACATCGGAGGGACGAAACCATTTTTCTTTATTGCTGTTTTGGGCACTGTCGTTCCAAACATAGTCCTCGCCACTGCCGGAAAGTGAGGTGATAAAATTTTCCCGTTTTCCCAAATCATATCCCGACTGTTGCATAGTTGGGTGATAACCAAAGATCACATTGCGGCCTGCATCTGCACTTAGCAACATGCCCGTGTTATCCTTTCCGAAAGCATCACCCTCATACATCACCACACCTGTGGGAGCACCAGCGCCGGAGCGGTCACCAGCGGGCATTGTACCCGGATCATCCTGGTGCCAGTGGGCTGCAAAAATATCCTGGCCCGGACGCTGATCTGCCTGCCAGAAACGGGTACCATCGGTGCTAAAGTAACCGGCGTTGCCACCTTCCATTAAAAAGCTGGTACGGCAGGTTACCACCTGGTCATCATTGTCGTTTTGCCACATATTGCCGTAGGAGTCGGTAACCACTTCGTAAGAGTTACGGAAATTATGCCCCATCACTTTTAGCCCGGTGCCATCAGGGTTTACCCGAAGGGCCAGGCCTCCCACCCAAACCCTGCCGTCATCACTTTCCTGGTTGCCTTCATTGCTGTCATTATAGATAGATCCGCCTGTATAAATGCTACCCGAGTGGAGGGTGAAACCAGCTTTGTCTTTTACATGATGCGGCCCTGCATTGCCCACACTAAAATACCAGTTGCCATCCGGCCCGGCCGTAACAGAATGCAGCGAATGGTCATGATCTTTACCTCCAAAGCCGGTTAGTAATATTTCTTTCTTATCCGGCTTATCATCGCCATTTTCATCGGTGTACACAATCAAATTAGGCGAACAGGAAACAATCACTTTGTTACCGATCACTGCTATCCCAACTGGTGAGAGCAGGTCACGGTCCTGCACAAATAGTTTGGAAGTATCAGCCCTGCCATCCTGGTTGGTATCTTCCAAAATCATGATCCTGTCGCCGGTTTCGTGATGCAAAAACTTTGTAGAATCGTTGTTATAGTTACGGTAGTTTACGGCTTCCGTCACCCACATTCTTCCCTTGCTGTCCACATCCATATTGGTGGGGTTGTACAGCATGGGCGACCCGGCCCACAAGCTTGCAGTGAGGCCAGCAGGCAGGTGCAGACCGGTTTCATTTTTTACTGCTGCGGAAGGGCGGCAGGCATCCAGGAGCATCGCAGCGGCTGTTACTGCGGCCATCAACATCAACAATCGTTTCATATCAGGTTTTATGTTATGCAGGTTAAACTGACTTGCCAGGTTTTGTGATAAAATAAATGTTTAGTTGTTGCTTTCTGTATTAACATTTTTGCCAACTCCTGCACTGCCCCATCTTAAAAGTAATGCATTGCGGCAATACATCCAATATGAAATGATTAGTACAATAGGAGACGTATTTGCAAAAAACTGGGGCATAAGAAAGGTGGCCACATGGGTAACAGCGTGCCTTACTGGCCGGGGTTTCGTTGAGCAGTTTTACTTCACCAACACCACATTCCCTTTCTCCATTTTCGAAACACTACCTTCCATGAGGTACCAGCAAACCCAGGTAAACCCATTTGCAATCTGACCTGTTCCATTCACCTTTCCATCCCAGCCTGCCTTAAGATCGGTGGTTTCAAAAACAACCTGGCCATAGCGGTTATAAATTACAAAACGGTACTGCAATACATTGCCCAGCAGTATTGGTTTAAATACGTCATTCAGGCCATCATCATTGGGTGTAAAAGCAGAAGGAATATAAAACCCGGCCACGCATTTCTTTAAACTGATTGTTATAGAATCTTTGCCCACGCAATTATTCCGGTCCGTCACCTGCAGCCAAAATTGACCGGGTGATTTAACTGTAATGGTTTTATCAGCACTGTTGGTACTCCACAAATAACTGTTATAATCTCCGCTGGCAGAAAGCTGAAGCGTTTCGTACTGGCAAAGCGCTGTATCCGCAGGTAAAAAATTAGCAGGCAATGGCAGTATGCTGGCCACAACAACAGTATCGCTGCCCACGCAGTTATTTTGATCTGTTACTGTAACCGCATACAGGCCGGTGGTATTCACCTGCAGGGTTCGGCTGGTTGATAAGTCGCTCCATAAGTAACTGCTGAAGACACCTGCGTCCAGCGTTTGCGTACTGCCTTTACACAGCGAAAAATCATTACCGAGCTGTACCACCGGGTTGGCAAAAACATTTACCACTACCAGCGTATCTTTCGATACGCAACCAAATTGGTTAGCAGCCGATACAGCGTACGTCCCCCTTGAAAATACTTTAATGGTCTGCGACATTGCACCCGTGTTCCAACCATAGTTGGTAAAACTGCTGCCGGCATCCAGCAAAAGGCTGTCACCTGCACAAAAACTTTTATCTGCTCCCAAATCAATAGGGGCCGACCTGCTGACCTTTATCATGACCGTATCAAAAGCAAAACAGCCGGGTGTTTTTTCGGCCCGTATAAAATAGCTGGTGTCCTTAAGCGGCGAAACAGCCACCTGGCTGTCGGATACCGGCACTAGTTGATAGGACGGCCCCCAGCTATAACTGATAAAGCCTGCCGAGGCCGACAAGGATACGGCCTCATCATTGCATTTTATTCTATCAGGGCCGATACTAATAGGTGCCGGCGTAGCTGCCCTTACCACCAAAGTGTCAGCCAGCGTACCGCCGCAGCCATTGGTAACCGTTACAAAATAAGTTCCGGGGGCAGTAACCTTTAGGGTGTCGGCGGTTGAACCATCATTCCAGGTGTAGGAAAGATAACCTGTACCCGGCCTTATGATAAGTGCATTACCGGGGCAAATACTGGTATCATTACCCAGCGAAAAAGTTGGGTTGCCAACACTGCTGCTGATCTGCACGGAGTCCCTCAGCCAGTTGCAGCCCGTAAAAACGGAGGCTACTAATTTAGTACTACCCGACTGCAACATTTTAAAACTAACGGTGCTATCTGTGCTGCTGATAATTTTTAAATTGGCATTGCTTTGCGTAAAGCTCACCGGCAGGGTACAGCCTGCATTGCGGACAACATTGGCCACCTGTACAAGCGTATCACAAACCGATGCCGGAGCCTGCAGCCTGATGGCAGAACAATTGGATACCTGTGCACACAACAACTGTGCATTCTGTAAACTATACGAAGCTTCCTGGTAAGGTAATGTTACCACGTTAATCGAACGGTTTGTTGCAACAGCGGTAAGCGGCGTTTGGTTCACCAAATGGCTTTCGGTATCCAGCAATAAACTATCCGTAAAGCAACTGCCCAGTTTACCATCGTAAGTAAGTTTTTTGTAGCAGAGGTCAATCTTATAAGGATCTTCGCCATTCCAGTACCCGATACTCACCAGGGCTCCAGTGGCGTCTTCCCGGATAGCCCTTTCTGCTGCACCGGAGGAGCCTGTCTTTTTGCTGTACAGGATATTGAAACTACTATCCAGCCGTATAAAGCAGGAGTAGCCCTCAATGCTGCCAGACAGTACAATTTCATGATTCCGGGTTACGATCATGTTAACCCCTAGCTGGTTGTTAAGTACGGAATAAGATGTTTGTTTTAATACCGCCCCATTTTTATCAACCAGCACCAGCGTGTTTCTTGAATTGCCGTTTGTAAGCGACATGACGCCCAGCAGCAGTATGTTGTCGCCCAGCATGGCAATGGTTTCACCACCCCTCCATTGATAAGCATCCGGCAGTACAAGCCTGGTGGCCAGCACCGGCAGGCCGGTACTTTTATCCACTTTAATAAACTGGTTCCCGGCATCTGCATTTGTCCAGTTAACCAGGTACAGGTAACGGTCATCCTGTGTCATTGAGCCAGCGGTGGCGATACCACACTGGCCGGCTGCTTCATATTCTTTTATCCATAGCAGGTTGCCCTGTGCATCCAGTTTAATTACCCCGGTTTTCAGGCAGAAAACATCGTTGCTGGCTACATATTTCAAAAACAAACTGCCGTCTGCATCTTCCAGTATGGTGGCCACGGCAAAATAGGAATTGATCGGCGGAAGAGACTTGTTCCATACAAACTGCAGCGTAGGCGTAAATTTTGAAACGGTAAAATAGCCTGTATCGGTATAGTTGTTGCCGGTGCCGTAACTACTGGTGCCCAGCGCAATAAAGTTGCCATCCCTTAATTGCAGCAGTTGATAAAAGTCAGTAACGTTGCCCAATTTTATTTTTTTACGGTCCAGCAATTTGCCCCGGCTATCCAGGCGGCCCAGCATCCCCTCACCTTCCTCAGGCTTTACTGCATCGTTACGCATTAAACCGGCAAAAATAACTTCACTGCTTTGCGGTAACAGGTCGCTGCCCAAATCGCAAAGACCAACACTTCTAAACCGGCGTGCAAAACTCACCAGGCAACTATCTTCCGGTGGCTGCACGGGGCAGGTAAGTGTTTTGCAGCTAAAGTCTGCCGGTATGCCAGCGTTGGTAACCAGCGCATTTTCCACCACCATAGCGGCAACCTGGTTTACAGCCGTTGCAGGGTAAGGCACTGCATCTGCCAACACCTTGCTATTGCGAAAACTAAAACCAGCACCTTCACAATTGGTAATGGCACCGGTGCTATCCGTTTTAAGTATCAATGCCTGCGTAGTTCCGGCCGCCACCGGCAAATCACTGGCAATAATCAGCCCGGCATCAAATGTTTGTTGTGCATGCAAAAACTGGTGGTTACCCGCCACAGTAAACTTTTTAGCCCAGTTCCACGACGTATCTGCACCTGCTTCAGGGATTGTTTTAATGGCATAAATATCCGGATCATTTTTATTGGCCAAAAAAGCCAGCACCTGTGCCTGGGCATCAATGGCCACCCGGGCCGTAGAATCAAATGAAACAGAAGGCACCTCAAACACCTGCATGTGTTCAGTAACAGCACCTGCGTTAACAGTAAGCTTACACAGCGTGTAAGGATTAGCGCCCGTTGAAAAAATCCCTGCTACTCTTGGCCTGGAATTGGCAATGGCCAGCTCACTGAATATAAATTGCTGGTTAACCGCAGCACCACCATATTGATTGGCCCACTGCAGCACTCCGTCTGCCGGGTTAATGCTAACCAATACACCGGTATGTACCCCGGCTTGCACACTGTTACAGGCTATATACCAGTTCTCAAAGCTGTTGTTTACCATACCCACCACATTGCCGTAACCCGTCAATGGCAATTGTTTTAACCAAACCAGGTTGCCTGCATTATCCAGCCGCCCACAAAGCAGGTTTTGGTTAATGTAACCGGCAAAGCCAATTCCATTTACCGGGTCGCTGCAAACAGCAATCCCTTCAACACCAGCGTAGTCCAGAGATTTGCACCACAGCAGCCCGCCATCCTCATCCAGCGACGCCAGCAGCAGCCGGCTCACTCCACCCACCGCATTTTTATAACTGCCAATCACCACCAGGTTGCCATCAGGCAACTGGCCAATGCTGTTGAGTACCACCTGGCGTCCTGTAAGGCCAACAGCTTTTGTAAAACCAATACCACCGGTATAATTGAGCTGCTGTATCAGTCCCGTTGTGTTACCGGCTGCATCAGCTGTGTAACCAACGGTATAGGTTTCCCCGTTGCTGGTGGTAACAGTGCCTTTGATATACGTGTTTATGTTGGGCATGCCGGTTTGTAACCGGTAGGTATAAGTAAAGCAATCCGTAAGGGGATATTGAAAAGGCGTAACCAAAGGGCGTGCTGCACTGCCTGCCCGGTACGTGGGCCTCCCTTTAGCACTGCGGTCCTGTTGTTGTCCTGCAGTTAACCCATTGCTGCGGTAGTTAACAGCAGCAGCGGCAGGAGCATTGGTGAGTGCTTTACTGCCGGAAGGCGTCACTTGCTGGGCACTAGATTTAAAGCAAATCAGCAACAGCAGTACAGCAAACAGGGTTCTTTGCCACAGGACTAAAAGCGTCATATAAGGTTTGTTGGTTTTGGCAAATGATGGTAAAGTAAATGTAGGAATAATAAAATGGTGACATTAGGAATTTTTACAGGCACTGACTGGTGGGTTGATGTGGCAACTTAATTTTCGTGGTGCGGCATTACTGGTATTTTTTTGAGCCAGGGTGTTGAATATCCACAGCCATGGTTCGTGGCACACGAATCATCTATCCAGGCTTTGCAAATAACTGCAGCATATAACGTATGGTTCTTATGCTCCCGAACCAAAATTGCACAATTAAAAATGTTTCGTGTGCCACGATCCAAGGCAGCGGACATAATCACATTGTGTTTTGGAACTTTACAAGCGCAGGATTTTCAGCAATAAATCTTTTAACCAACTCACATTCCATGCGTCGTTGCCATCCATTCTTCAGGGTGGCTTTATGTCTGGCACTTCAATTGTATGAAAGTTTGTATACTTAAAAACGCATTAATGAAACATTATTTTGAAGTCGCTTTTCTTTTAACCGTGGCGCTGTTGTTTAATTCCTGTGCCCGTAATCCTGTTACCGGTAAAAAGCAAGTAGTCCTGTTATCAGAAGCCCAGGAAATAGCCATGGGCAAAGAAGCCGATCCGCAGATTGTCGCCCAGTTTGGTTTGTATCCCGATAGCGCCCTTCAGCGTTTTATCCGGGAAAAGGGCAACCAAATGGCGGCCATTTCTCACCGGCCTAACCTGGCTTACGAATTTAAAGTGCTGGATTCAGATGTGTTGAATGCATTTGCTACACCCGGTGGCTACGTATATTTTACCCGTGGCATCCTGGCACACTTCAACAGCGAGGCTGATTTTGCCGGGGTATTGGGACATGAGATCGGGCACATTACTGCCCGCCATTCCGTAACCCAGCAACGCAATGCTATGCTGGGGCAGCTCGGCATCCTTGCCACCGCAGTCATCAGTCCCGAATTAGGGCAATTTGCAGAGCAGGCTTCCCAGGGTTTAGGCTTGTTGTTTTTGAAATTTGGCCGTGATGCGGAAAGGGAATCAGACCGGCTGGGGGTGGAATATTCAACAAAGATTGGCTATGATGCTGCTCAAATGGCGGCTTTCTTCAATACACTCAAAAGGAAAGCAGGTGACGAAGCAGCCAGCCTGCCCACCTTTTTATCTACGCATCCCGACCCGGGAGAAAGAAACCAGACAGTGGGTAAATTAGCTACAGAATGGAAACAAAAACTCAATGTCACCAATCCCCAAATAAACCGCAATGCTTACCTCAAACGCATTGAGGGAATCATCTATGGCCAGGATCCGAAACAGGGCTTTGTGGAGGCGAACGTGTTCTACCATCCAGACCTAAAGTTCCAGTTTCCGATACCTGCAGGATGGGCAGAGGTAAATTCGCCCCAAAGTGTGCAAATGGCCCCAACAGACGGAAAGGCAATGATGATGATGACACTGGCTCCCGGCAAAACTTTGCAGGAGGCAGCAAACGCCGTATTGCAGCGCTATAATTTAAAGGCTCTTGAAAGTAAGGAAGTAAATGTGAATGGCTTCAATGGCATTTCCATCGTGGCCGATCAAAAACCTGATCCGCAGCAACAACAACAGCAGCAACAGCAGCAGCAACCGGTAGTTCGCACCTTATCATACCTTATTCAGCAAGGCAGCAATATTTATCATTTGGTGGGTGTGAGCTCCTCTGCAGACTTTAATAATTACATCAATACTTTTGCCAACACCATGCAAAATTTTAAGGAGCTTAAGGACCCCGCCAAACTAAACAAAAAGCCAGAACGGGTAAGAATTAAAACCATTACCACGGATGGTACTTTAGAGCAAGCTTTAAAATCAAATAACGTAACCAGCACCAGGCTGGAAGAGATGGCCATTCTAAACGGGTTGAAACTAACCGACCGGGTTACAAAAGGCAGTCTGCTGAAGGTGATACAGGAATAGCGTAGTTCCGGGCAACCTTTTCTCAAAGACCATTTCATCCCGGCGGAGTTTGCACAAACTGCGAAGCGAATTAAAGCACTATCCGTGCAACCCCCGCCCCGGGAAAGCGCTACGAAAATTTCACTGTCACATTGTAAATTATTTAAACGGAATTGAATACTGATAAACTAAAAACATTGCAGTTGGTTTAATTGATAAAGTAATGGAGATAGAAAGAGTGGCCGCCTAAGTTTTAGGGTGCCTTAATGGCCGGGGGTTTTCTTAAACAGTTATGCTATATAGATTTTTTTTTGAGCGAAAACCCCGGCTGCACACAACACGAATCATCTATCCAGGCTTTGCAAATAACTGCAGCAGATAACGTATGGTTCTTATGCTCCCGAACCAACATTGCACAATTAAAAATGTTTCGTGTGCCTCGAACCAAGGCAGCGGATGTTTGCAACCGTTATGGCGAAGCTAATTAAAAACATCATGCAGGGGTTCTTTGCTTTTATTTCGTCAACCAATCCTTTTAAAAAAGGAAAGCCGCCATAAAAAAACACAACGGTTGATAAAGCAAAGAGGATGTATTGAGAACCTGCAAACTGCCAATCAACTTTTATAAAATGTTGTATCATGGTTGATAACAACATAATTGGAATGGTAAGTATAAGCACTACATAAAACCGTTTTTTAAAATCGGCAATCATCATGGCATGATGGTTATGCCCTGCCATGCCCATTGCTGGGTTTGCTCCATGCTGCATATTGGCATGGTTCATATCTGAATGATTATTTGATACTGGTTTTTTAGCGGATGCTTTATGATGTTGATGCTCCATTGTAAGGCGTGTTATATACTCTATTCCATCAATTGCTTTTCTATCTTAATAATGTATTTAATTTATCACTACAGCCTGCAATTGACATCGCAGGCTGTAGTGATATTTCTGAAATGGGTATTATTATGCCCGTTGTGGGTAATATAGCCGATTGCAGTAACTATTAAATTTGATGCTGCTATTTGTTTTTAGTCATATCCATACCGCACTTAGAACACTTACCGGGTTCTTTACTTGTTACATCGGAGTGCATAGGACAGGTGTACATTCCCATTACTTCCATTTTCATTTTTTCTTTTGGAGTAAGATTCAATGTACTACCACAGGCTGGGCATTTGCCCGGCTTATTACTTGCAACATCTGGATGCTTTGAACAACAATACGCCATGTCTGTCAATTTCATATCCATACCACATTCGGTACACTTGCCCGGCTTTTTGCTTGTTACAGAAGGGTGCATTGGGCAGGCGTACATTTTCATTGCTTTTTGTTTAGACTTTACTAAATCCATTCCGCATATAGAACATTTGCCGGCATTATCCATTACTATCTGCGGGTGCATTGGGCAGGTGTAGGTTACTTTATCGGATGAATGTTTATGGGTTTGGGATTTACTTAGTGTATCTGTTTGTGCAAAAACAGAAAAGGTTAGCATGGTTAAAACTGCCATCATCAGTATTTTTAATGATTTCATTTTATTTATTTTTAATTGTGAAAGAATATCCACAACCTACAAAGCTGTAAATACCATGCCCGGAAAGTGTTACACTATTATGTTTATAAATTGCATCATTCACACATTGCATTATTACAGGCATGTTTTAAAACTATTTAATCGTTTCTAAAGTTTTACCACAAGTAAGCACCATGCTACCATAATATGGGTTCTTAACCGCACTTTCCTTACTTAACCAATTTGCACCTTTGCCATCATTGTACATAGGACAGTTTTGATAATAAAGTGTAGCGGTTAGTTTTGCTACCTCGATTAAGGTGTATATATTTTTGGAAAGAATAGAAAAATAGTTTCTCTCATCTATTCAGGCTTTGCAAATAACTGCAGCATATAACGTATGGTTCTTATGTTTCCGAACCAAAATTGCACAATTAAAAATGTTTCGTGTGCCTCGAACCAAGGTAGCGGAAGGGTAGATTAATAACTACCGAACAACCACTTTCATTAATTCTGTTAATGATACAGTAAATGGTAATCCAACCTTAGTATATGGATTACTTTCTGAGTCCAAAATAGATTTGTATTTTGTTAGCTCCTTAAACTTCCAGCTGACTTCTTCAAATTCTTTATCTTTTACCTTTTCTATTTCGATAACCAAATAATATTCTTTTGGATTTTTCGAAAGCGGATAATTGATTTTATCGAGTTGATGAACAGAATATACCTTAGGACCCTTGCTTTTTATTTTGAAAAAATCAGAAGCTTCGTCTTTCCCACTTTTCCTTAATAAAAGGTATTTAGCATTTACAACATCGTTACTTAATTCTAAAGAACCTTTTGATTCATCCATTCTAAAAATATACTTCCTATTTTCTTCGTACCATTTAAATCTTTCGGGTGTCGTAGAGTAGCCTACTAAAACAAATGTCTCATCTGGAAGAAGCCCTCTATTTGTACCATATGTTTCAGGTAAAGCCTCATGCAGTTCACTTGCATCTTTGTCTTTGTATGTTTCAAAAGTCTTTAGAGCGATTTTCTCACGTTGGGATGCCCTATTCATAAAGTGTTTTACAACCTGATTCAAGAAATTCTTTAACTCCTCAGTTCCATTATTTGATTTTGACGGTCGAATTGCAAAAGCGCCTAAACCCGGCAGTAATTCATGGAATCCATTTTTAAAATCTGAAACAGTTCCTGGATATAGAATATACGCTCCTGCTGTTCTACGAATAGCATCCCGGTATGTATGCATTTTTAAAATATCAGCTCTTTTATAAGTGCCCCTTTTTTGTTCCTCCTTTTCTTCTTCAAGGTTTTCATCTTTACCGAAAATGGTTTGAAGATTTTCAATTTTATACTTCGCATCAAAGTGTATGTGTACAATTAATTCTTCCCGTTCTGCCTGTTCCTGTTCAATGCCGTGAGGCCAAACACTTAACGTATAATCAGGTCTCAAGTTTCTTGTCCAGCTTCCAGCATCTGGATATTCATTGTTACCACTAAACGTTTTATTGTAGCTAAATTCAATTCTCAGTTTTCGAGTGTTCGAAAGATAGACGCCTTCAATTGGTAAAAATTTACCTTGTTTCAATTTAAGTCCTAAGCCATCACTAGTTTGCTCAATGAGTTTTTCAGTGGCTAAGGAATCAATTTTAAAAACCTCTTTGATGGTATCAAGTAGTTTGAAAAATAACCAGTATTCATACAATACAGCTACATCCCTTTTGTTTCCGCTGTACACATCGTCACCACCATGCCAAATCATTTTTGCAGCAAGGTCAAACATTAGCCAAACTCTTAATACTTCTCTATAACCTTCTTTACGCTGCAATACCGGGCTATTCAATGGCAAAGTTGTTGGAGTAGAAATTTCTTTGAAAATAGAATGACTTAAAAATTGCTCTAGTTTTTCTACTAACAAACCGGCTTCATTTTTAATGCGGCTTTCGCCGTTCAATTTTGTTTTAAAATCGCTGCAAAATGATTGAAAAGTGACTAATGCATGTTTTACAAATCGATTTTCAGGTGTATCAACTGTTTCAGACTTGTTGTTAACTTTTATTTTTGAAGGTATTGATTTAAGGCTGGATTTAAGTGAGTGCTCATTTGGTAAATCAATTCTGTTAGCTGCATTTATCAATTGTCTTATCGCTGAATTATTAAATCTTTTTACTCCTCTGATGTCTTTAATAATTTCACTCTCTTTCCATCTGGTTACAGGTGAAGAAATAATTTTATGAACGGAATCATTAAACTCAACCGACTCAAGTATCGACTTAATAAAGGCAAAGCGCTGATACAATGTGCTGGAGTCGGCATTAAAATCAACCTCAAAATATTGCGATGCAGGAGAACTGTGCTGCAATAATAAATCGGTACATTTTTCGGTTATTTCTTCCAGCATGTGCCGATAGTCTTCTCTATAAGTTGTTTTTTTAGACTGAACCTCCAGCTGAATCTCTCCACATTTTTTTTTGCCATTATCTAATACATCAATAATTAATGTGCCGACATATATGTTTGGGGAAATGCGACCTGAAGAATCATTTACCTTAGATTGGCTTACGATCTCTGAAGAATCGAGGCTAAAACCATTGGTAATTTTATATTCATAAAAGCAACCTTCTTGTATTTGAAAAGGAGCTTCTCCATTTTCTATAGCATCTGATTTTTCAATCAAGGTTTCACCAGAGCTTTCACCAAATAGTGTTAACTCAATAATTCTGTCTGTTATATTAACAGGTATAATTAATTTATTTTCAGCCATAACTAATTATGCTTCTGCATAGCTTGTGAAACCATTGCTTATTAGATTGTCATACATGCGAAGTATTTTTTCTAAAGAAACAGGATATTTTATTTTAGTTGTGTCTGAAAAATCAATTTCCGTTTTGGGCATCAGTAAGTCTTCGAACCTTTGACCATCTTGTAAACAAAGTGTTCCCAGTGTTTTTAAAACCGGTTCCAGTTTTCTTCTTGAGCCATGCACTTTCGGTAAAAGCTTCTGCATAATAGATGCATCAATAATATCTGATATGGTCCATGAGCTTTCTATTTTATTTATTACCGCTGCAAAACGATGTATTTCGGATGCACTTCGATAACCAAACTCAGCTCCGGTTTTCTTTAACTCAGAAAAGAATTTCATTAATGAATTGTTTAGCTCAACAAAGTCAATCGTAGAATGGTTATTGTCTTTTGCTATCTCAATAAAACTTTTAGCCATTGACGCACCTAACCTTTCGAGATTTTCTAAATTAACAGGCATGTTACTTTCTAGGTAACTCTTCATTTCTTCCTCAGTAACTCTGAATTCAATTACGTTGGCTCTATCTAACACCTTAGGGCTAAACATATAAGTAGTCTCATCAATATTAACAGTTCCTATTATAAAAAGATTTTTTGGGAACCCAATTTCTGATGGTACACCATTCCAATCTTTCTCCCCAGCATGGAGTGAAAGATTATTCTTTGATTCCATTACACTAAGAAAATCTGCAAAGTACCTTTCTACGTGGCTAAGATTCATTTCATCCAATATCAGGAAATAAGGTCTATCAGAATTCTTATTTGCCTCGATAATTAAATCAAGGACTTTATTATCTGGCTTAACATATTCGTATTCTTTTAGCGCATTTGGGAATCCAAGCAAAGGTTCCCTGTTCGTCCAATCTGCCCCCACTGGCACAATACAGTATTGAGTTTTATTTTCGCAAATCCACATTGCAAAAGCTTGAGCAAGTTTGGTTTTCCCTGAACCTGAAAGCCCAGTAAGGACTACAAAAGGTTTGGTTAGTAAAGAGCCAATAAAACGCAGACAAATATTTGAGCTTATTGAAAAACCTGATTTTTTAGCAATGACAGCAAAAGTCTGATGAATAAACTGATCATGGGAATTATGGTCTGACATAACAGATGGAATCGTCATTGGAGTTGGCCTTTGAATTGGATTGTGTAAAAGTATCTCCCTATATGTTTCTAATATACTATTTAAGTCTTCATCTATTTCTTTTTCATTTAAAGCGGAATCTGTTTTATAGACCTTATAAACCAATGAATTTCCATAGCGTTCAGGTGATCCAAGCATATTCTCCTCAAAGTACTTTTTAATACTTTTTGGATTTGGTAAGTTCCAATGTGTTATTGGTTGGTTTGTTTCACTTAATCCGTACGAAAGAACCAATATCTTTTTGTCTTTATAAAGGAGATATACCGGATAAATACCGTCTTGTACCGTTTGTGTATCCTTTAAGAAGGCAATCCATGGAATTCTTGCAACATTACCTTTACCAAAGCTAACTTTTACAGTAAACCCTTGAAAATTTTTAAGATAATTTGATATCCCAAGTTCATTCGTTTCGGATTGGATAAGAAATTTTTTTATTTCCTCGAAGTATGCCATATTAATATTTGCACTCTTAGTTTTTATTGTAAAGCCATTTTGTTCTAATAATTTAAAACATTCGGTATCCATTCCTCCAGCAAATAACTTTCTGTCTAAGATTTCGCCATTTGCAAAAAGGTTAGCAAAGGAAACTATAAGTTTTGGTGGATACTTTTTACCGTTATAATCAACATCATAGTACTGCGAATCCCCGTCATTGGGTACCCCTTCTTCATCGATTTTTAAAATTGCGTTTAGTAAATGTTCCTTGGTAATATTCTTAGGGATTGCCATGTTTGGTTTAATGTTATTAGTTTTATAAAACTACCGAAAACTTATCCATTATATATTCTTTCGAAAGTATAATTGGTATTGAATTAAATTTTTGTTCTCTGGTATTTTGAGCTTTCCAGCTCAATAGAATTAATGCAGCACAAGAGTGCCAATGAAGCAAAATAGATGTTCCACTCCCTGGCCAATAAAAATTTTTTCCTTTTAACAGCTGCTGCAAGCGTCATCCAAGCAATCTTTCATAAAGCAGCTTCCATTGTTTCAAATTATCCTCCCGCCGGGGTAAGGTTGCGGAAGCAGTTCCCCTTTTATAAAAAAAGCCGGTTGTTGCAGGTATGTCATTCAGCAGGCACAGCAATTGCAAGTACTACCCTGCTGTGCTATTACAGCAGTCCTTTTAAAATCATGTTATCATGGGCAGGAAAAAGATCATTGTACTTACTGCATTGGGAGCGGCGGCGGCAGCCTGGCTGCATTACCGCAGCAGCATTCCTAAAAACGCAGTGCCGGTAAAACCGTTTGATGTTAACCGATACCTGGGCAAATGGTACGAAATTGCCCGCCTGGATTATTTTTTTGAAAACAAACTAAACAATACCAGCGCCGAATATTCCCTGAACACCGATGGCAGTGTACAGGTGCTGAACCAGGGATACAATTATAAAACCGCTGAGTGGAAACAGGCAACGGGGAAGGCAAAATTTGTAGCCGATACCAATGAAGGGAAATTAAAAGTATCTTTTTTTGGGCCGCTGTATTCGGGTTACAACGTAATTGCGCTGGACAATAATTACCAGTACGCACTGGTAGCCGGCAGAAACCTTGACTACCTGTGGCTGCTGAGCCGGGAAAGAACCATGCCGGCTACGGTAATAGAAGATTACCTGCAAAAGGCAAGGCAACTGGGGTATGATACCAGCAAACTGCTATGGGTGGAGCAAAACGGTTTGCTCACTTCATCAGCTGCTGTTTAGCGCTGTGGGTGCAGCGGGTTGATGATACCCTGTTAGATACCTAACCAACAGGCGTACTGTGTTGGCACCCGGTGGGTAACACCGGTGTTCTTTTTCATTCTACTGCCACCAATACCCTTTTCTTAAGGGAAAGGAATTACGCAGGCTGCCGTTTACGCAGGCTACTTTTTCTTCTTCGGCTTTGGCTGTTTCCAGGTCCAGCCCTGGGCCAATCTCCAGAGTATCCACGGTTTGTTATACAGGATTATGCCAGACAATCCGTCGGAGTAGGCCAGTATGCCCCGGGCCCGCCAGCTTTTAAGGCGTTCTTTGGTAAGGTCCAGCCAGGTCATTAGTTCCTGACCGGTAATCCAGGGGCCGTCTTTAAATTCTTCGGGCAGTGCTGCCCTGCTTTCATTGCTCATACAATGGGTTTAAATAATGGGTAAAAGAGTTATCAGCATACCCAACGGGGAAGGATATGGCAGCAGTGGCGCAGAAGTAAGCATGAAGATAATAAAACAGCGGAATAAAAAAACTACCTGTTCTCGGTATTTTTGGGCGGGCTGCCCATAAAAAAAGCCGCTGTTGGGGGCGGCTTTTAAAAAACGTACAGCAGTAGCGGGCTACTGGCCAAACTGGGTGGCAATGGGGGTATAGGCTACCTGGCCCCTGGCGCCAATTACAGCCACCCTTACCCAATACTGTTTACCCGGCTGCAGGTTAGTGTAAGTAAACTTACTCCTGCTGATGCTGTTACTGATCCACTCGGTAGCCTCGGTGGGTAGCTCAGTAGCCAGCTGAAACTGGTAACTTTTACCGCCCTTTACAGCTGCCACAGATACCACCAGCTCCCCTGAAGTGATACCATTGCTGATGGTAACATTGCCGGGGTTGTCAATGTACTGAGGTTCTGACGGCTTGTACAGTGTAAAGCCGCTGCTGGTAAGCATGGCTGCGTTGCCAAGTGCCACGTTCATTACATACATACCCAGTTTGGCCAGCAGCACCTCCAGTGTTTGGCGGGCCTCATTTTTGAGGGCCACCTGCGTACGGTCCAGCCCCGCCGCTGCCACCAGGGCATTGCTGTAAGCGGTGATGGCTGAGGACAAATCCTCTAAAGAGGGTGCAGGCGCAGGAAACGTACCGTTTCCCGTCATCTGATCTAAAATGTACTGGGCCTTCTGCTCCAGGTTGGCATCTGAATAACTGCCGAAACCAGTAGAGATCTTTTGCATTTTCATACAAATTTGGATTGAGAGGTTGCCACAATAGCGTGGTATATTTTAAACTGTGCACGGCAGTTTTTTATTTTGTGTTGTCACCATTATACCCTGCCCGTAAAGCAGGCTGCAGCCAATTTCTGCCCCGGGGCTACACAGGTGTACCAGAGGTACACCGTTTTAACGCCGGTGTTGGCCCTGCCCGGCGCTCTGCCGGCAGTGATAAACGGTGAAAGGTAAGGGTAGAAGTATAAGGAAGTACTGGCGGCATTGCAGGGGTCAAGGAGTTCTAAAACTGTGACAATTGTTGATAAACCCTTGCTTTAAGTTGAACGATCCTTGCTTTATGAAGCTGGTTTTTTGCTTTATTCCGGTGAACAGTTGCGCCGGGAGCTATGGATTAATGCAACAGCTGACGGCCTTTTGCTTCAAGTAGATAAACCCGTGCTTTAAGAAGATCGTTTGTTGCTTTGTGCAGGTGACCAGTTGCCCCGGCAGCTATGGAGTAAAGCAACAGATAGTAGTCTTTTGCTTTAAGTTGGTAAACCCGTGCCAGAAGTTGTTCATCTTATGGCGTGGTTTTAACGTTTTCACGGGTAGTATAAACCAGGTTTTGTAAACAGCAGACCAGTTGCTGATAAAAGCCGGGTGAAACAGATGGATGCCGGCGGGTGAAGGAAACAGCCTGCCCAGCGCCCTTTTATAAAACAGGTAAACCCTGCTAACTGATGGAAAGGGTGGAAACGGAATAGTACACCAGTGCGGTGAACAGGATAATGGCAGCGGCGGCCAGCAGGAAGAAGTGGATAATGTAACCCCGGTCAACTGTATCATTATATCACATTACGGGTGGTAATTATTTTAAAGCCGGTACGCCATTGAGATAATAAATTGTAAATTTACTGCATGGTAAACAGGCAATCCATATTGGCGGCACTTAAGCAGGCAAAACCTTCCCTTGCAGAAAAATACGGGGTAAAGGATATCGCCCTTTTTGGCTCGTACAGCCGCAATACTGCGGTGCCCGGCAAAAGTGATGCGGATGTGATGGTGGCTTTTTACCAACCCATCGGCCTTGCCTTTGTAGACCTTGCTGATGAACTGGAACACCTGCTGCAAATAAAAGTTGACCTTGTATCAAGGAATGCCATTAAACCAAAATATTTTTCAGTTATAGAACCAGACCTGATCTATGTCTAAAAGAGAAACAACACTTTTACTGGAAGATATACTGGAAGCTGGTAACAAGATCCTTTCCTTTACAATTGACATGAATTTTGATGATTTTATTGCAGACGATAAAACCATTGATGCTGTGGTAAGAAATTTTGAGGTGATTGGTGAAGCCGCTAACCGGGTGCCGGATGAGTTTAAAGCAGCTCATCCCGAAATTGAATGGCGGCGAATAGTTGGTTTGCGTAACCGCATCATCCACGAATATTTTGGAATAGACTATGAAACAGTATGGAAGATCAAAAATGAAAATATCCCGGAACTCCTGGATTATATACTACAGGCCATTGATGGGGTAAACGGGAAGGCGGGATAAAATTTTTGTACCGCTTTCCCTGCTTTAACAGTCTTCAGATCACATTCTCAAAATGTAACGTTTTCGGAAACAGCCTGCCCAGTGCCCTTTTATAAAACAGGTAAACCCTGCTAACTGATGGAAAGCGTGGAAACGGAATAGTACACCAGTGCGGTGAACAGGATGATGGCAGCGGCGGCCAGCAGGAAGTCAATGATGTTTTCTTTTTTTAAAAACTGTCTCTTAAATATTTTCTGTATCATCCTCAATTGTATCATCATGCAGGGCACTAGTCATAAAGCGTGCCGTGAATGATGGCTTTTAAGAATAGTTTTCTACCAATGGTTGATTGCACTGACCATCAACAGCATAGTCTGCAGCGGGCTGACTTGATCGCATTCAATTTCTAATTTCTTTAACAGGAAGACCGCTTACCGGCATAACGACTTACCGGCGTAATTACGGAACAGCCGGTTGGGCGTCACCTTTCATACCGTTTACTGTTGGAGAAAATTTCTTAAATTTGAATTATGCAAGTACAGGTAGATATAGAATTTGACCAACTGGTAAAAATTGTAAAAACTTTACCAACAGGGAAATTGCACCAACTTAAGGCTGAGATTGACAAGAAAACTATAAAGGAAAAGGGTAAGACAGATCTAAAGACGCTTCTTTTAAACGGACCAGTGGCCACAAAGAAACAATTAGAAACCATTGAAAATAATAGAAAAATTATTAATCAATGGCGGACAATATAATTTTAGTGGATACCTCCATTCTTATCGACTACTATCGTAAAACAAATAAAGCTAACTCTGTATGGGTTTCCCTTATTGACAAAGGATACGAATTTGCAATTTCAGCAATAACCAAATACGAACTTTATTCAGGAGCCACAAAAAGCCAAATTACTTTTTGGGACAGCATATTAGCGTTAATTTCTGTTATTCCCTTTGATGAAGGCTGTGTGGACACTGCTGTGCAGATCAATGCAGTTCTTAAACAAAAAAGAAAACAAATTGACCTTGCTGATTTATTTATTGCAGCTACAGCAATGACAAACAATCTACCTATTACGACATTAAACAAAAAGCATTTTGAACGCATTGATGGACTAAGCGTTGTAGAATAAGGCCGACGTTCAACAGCATAAAGCCTTGGCCGAAAGACGGTAACGATTGAAAGCAATTCAATTTTTCTTCCCGGCTTTGCGACTTACCGGCATAATTGGTGGATTGCCGGGAGGGCGGAAAGACGGTAGGGATTGAATGATTATAGAACTAACTACAGTTTTAAAACTAACCTTGAAAGGGTGATATTATTCCTGTTTACTTAATGATATTGGCATTGTTTGCCGGAGCACTTTTAATCTGGGATGTCGGAAGCCTTAATTTTTTTTATAACCCCATTCACAGACAGTACAAAAATGCCATCCGTTTGGCGCTTGGATTTCAATAATCTTTCGAATGTTAAATCCAGTCCTTTTTTTATTTGCTCTCTTATTTCTGCATTAGTAAGGTTGCCCTTTTTCATTTGTTGTATTATTAACATCTGAAAGTACAATTAATAGTTGTGATAGTGGACTACCGGGGGTATTACCGTCAACCATTAATGGTAAATCATCCTTCTAATTGGTTACCGAAATAGTAAAGCCGGGAGCAACACTCAGCGTGGCGCCGGGGTTTACTTTCAGGCTCCTGCATACGGCATTGGAACTGATGACCACTGAACCAGAACTGATGATCACATCGGTGTTGGCATCGGGCACTGTACCACAGCTCCAGTTGCCGGCTGTACCCCAAAGATTGTTTACAGCACCCGTCCAGGTATTGGCCACCTGCAGGTAAAAGACATTACTGCTGTATACATTATCAACTATACAGCGATAGCGGTAGCTATTAAACGAAGTGGGTATATTGGTAAGCTGTAAGGTTTTAGCAGTGGTGCCGGCGTAGTTGGTATTGTTGCCAATGTTTACAAAAATGCTGCTGCCTGCCGGTGCTGCCTGCCACTGATAGGTATTAACACCTGTGATATTGCTGGTAAAAGAAGCAGCGGCCGCATTGCATGCACTGATGGTGGCAATGCGCTGCAAAAAGAAATTGCCGGGGCCATGTGCTACCAGAGATATAGTATAACCACCGGCTACTGAATCCCAGCGGGTGGGTGTTATCATTTCTTCGCCGGCAACAGGTATGTATGCTGCAGGTGCAGCGGCAGTGGTATTGGGTTGTCTTATTACTGAAAGATAACCGGGGTCGGCAATAATATTATCGGCGCCCTTTAAAGCAAGAAATTCCTCTTTGGTAAAATACAGTTTCATGCCAATGGTATTGCCCGGCGTAAGACTGTCTGTAGTAAAGGTATAATTCCTGTTGAGGTACGCCAGGTTGTTATACTTGCGTATAGTGGTGGAATTTTGAAAAACACTGAGCTTTACCTGTCCCAAATAATTATCATCAAAAATATCCATTACAGGGGAGGTGCCGGGATCGGCAATGGCTCCGCCATACACTTCCAATGTAGTTAACTGTTTGCTGGTGCCCAGTAATATTGCAGGATCGGCGTATGATGGGCCATAAGGATTGGGGAATAATCTTACTCTTTTAGAAGGAGGCATATAGTTGAATACATCCAGCTTATCCAGGTGGCGCATGTAAATATCCTCTCCTGAATTGTTGGCAGGTATATACCGGTTGTCTTTCCATGCAATAAGGCCACTTGCGCCGGTGGAATCCAATGCAATAACGGGCTGTTCAAAATTATAGTAGCTGTTGTTATAATGCCCGGTACCTACTGGCTTTCCCATAGCGCCCCAGCCAAGGGATGAGCCATCGTTAATAGGGCTCACCCGACCGCCCCGGCCCTGCTCCCGGATGGAAAATACGGCAACGCCTTTGTTTGATACTTTTACAAAGGGGAGGTCATAAGTAATATACCCACCGCTTGCAGTGGATTCCCGGCCAATGGCGACACCGGTTTTTACCGTTTTGGTGGATAAACTGCTATTGTATTCCACTGCAAAAGAATCGGTACCTTTTGCTGTAACCGCCAGGTGTTGCAGGCGTACCCACCTGCTGCCGGTACTGCTCATCAATGCGGCTGCATAGATATCACTCTTACCTGCTGACAATGAAAATTCTGGATAATAGTTGCTGTACGCCAGGAGGGTATCCCGGAACTGATTCAACCTGTTTATTCCTGCAGGAGCCACAGCATTATACCCAAAATCGGGGTTGCTGTAAGTGCAGCGCTGGTAAGGAATGCTGTCGAATATTTCGCTTCTGTATGCATAGCCCTGTACCGTGAAATCTGACAGGATATTATTTTCATATTTTCTCCTTGTTACTGCGAACAGATCAACATTGATATTGCCAGATGTGCCAACAGTAACCCCTTGGGGAAAATAATAATCATAGGCACCCTGGTCTATCTCGATGTAGCCATTTGCCAGCAACCTGTAATTGGTGTAAGTATATAAAGGGCCGCTGCCACCGCCGCAGGCCACACTTTGATAATCCCTTACTATAAAATACTGGAGATACACATCGCCTTTTACATACTCAGTGGTACGTGGGCAGGCGGTGCCAGCAACATTGCGGAAAAAAGTTTTTACCCTGGCATCTTTCTTTGCCCTGAACAGCCGGTTGTACGCAAGTATGGTGCCCTGTGACCCATTGACAACCATACTCATGATGATATTGCAACCGGCTTGTTTATCGGGCCAAATATTGAACTGTTTCAATGTAGGGGCGGGATAGGTCACATCTGTTTTGATACCACAGCCTCCCACCACACTGGTTAGAAACGCATTTTCATTAGCCTTGCCACCGCCATAAAATTTCAACGTGCCGTTTTCGTCCCTGTAGCAAGCGGTATATACATACTGGCTGCTATTATAGGCGATAAAAAAACCTTTGTTGCCATCGGCGATCAGTTGCGAACTAAAATTTAAATTAGCTACATTAGAAGTTACCATCCTGTAGCCAGCGTTAGGAAACACCACGGTTCCATTGCTGCGGACATGCTGTATCATCAACCGTTCCCAAACATAAGTACTGGTGCTGTCATCTGAGTAGGCAATATAAAAACCCCCGGCACTGTCGGTGGCGGCGTGGCTGGGGATGCGGTAATCCTGGCTGATAGGAGAAGTATAATGCTGAACGTTCGGGTTATTGGCTATTGGTACACCCCCTGTAGCCCAGAGGGCATTGCCGGATTTATCGTATTTCTGTGCATAGATATCTGTTTGGGTGGTGGCTGCATTCCGTTCATCTTCCCAAATTACAAAATAGCCGCCATCGGGATAACTGGTCAATACAATGGGGTTTTTTTGTACCAGCTGGGGATTGCTTACTACGGTATGCAGGCTATCGTAAAATTCGTTGGTTGTATTGCCCCATTGTGCAGCTGCCATGGATACCGTTACTGATAAAACAATGGTGAATATTTTTTTCATTGTTTTAATTTTTGGGTATTGATAATTAATTTACCGGCGGCAGACCCGTTTTTCGTTGGCCCGTTGCTGTTATTTTCGCCTGTTCCGCTTTCTTTCTTCAGGGCCTCACCCGCATTTTGAAAAGCGTACACATGCTTATTACTGTTGTTGCGTACGCCAAAACATTCCACACAGGTAAGTATGCAAGGACTCTGGTCAACAAAGTTTCTTATGGCATTGCCGGGCAAAGGGCCAAAGCCATTGCTGTAATTGATAAATGAAGTACCCTGGAAGCAGTAACTCATAATAGTGCCGCCGTTGATTGGTGGCTGGCCCGGGGCACAGGGGCCTTCTTCGGGCACTCCACAACTGTCTATAGCGCCAAAAGTATCGGGATTACTGGTCAGTTTCCAGCCACACCATTTGGTATGGCGTGAACCCAGCTTATGCCCTATCTCATGCATCACCAGGTATATCTGTGAGTTATTGGTGTTGGGTCCAACAGGAAAATTTTTGGCAATGGCCAGATCAGCAAGATCATTATAACAACACGCAGATTCGGTTGCACTGTAAGCCGGGCAGGTATTGGCTGACACGGCTTTTACTTTTCCAATAGCGTTTGCCACTCCACCATAACGGCTGGGTGTAAAATCAAGCCCCACACAAATATTTCCCCAAAAATTATCCTTGTAATAGTCTGCCATTTTCCTTACCCGTGCTTCACGGGTGTTGCCTGTAAATGGGTCTGGCGTTGTCCATATATTGATGGTGGTTATCTGTATATTAATCTGTTCAGCCAAATAGCCTCCTGCCACAATGTTGAACAGTTCATATACATAATTCGTTGTCTGCTGTGTATTGCTTTTCTGCCACAGGTACACACTATCAAAACAATCCACAAATACATTCACACATTTATCCTGCACGCCTAAAGGATTCACCTGCACACCAGTCAAATCAATTCCAGTGGCTGTTTTCGAAACGAAATTGCTTATTGTACCACAATCTAAAGACACGGATGGAAACTGAACTGTTTCACTGTTATACAGCCGGTACAATGATTTGTCTTTTTCATCAGCCTGCGTAACTTGTATGGATTTGTCATTCATGGCAGCCACCAATGAGAGATAGTCTTCATTCACTGTAAGCATTACAGAGTTCTTGTCTGCCACACCTGCAATAATACCCCTGTAGGTGACGGGTATTTTTATATTTTCTATTACGCTGCTATTGTTTTCAGTAAACTTAACATTACCAAGGCTGAACTGTACCAGCTCGCAGTTAACGCTGCTACCGTTTCCGAGTGGTATGGACAATTGCAGTGCAGCCGGCCGCTCCTCCATCACCCGGTTTAGAAAAGATGCATCCAGCTTTAGCTCCTGGTAAATACCCCGGTTGGCGAGCGGCTTATTGGCCACAAAACTAAAAACAGGCAGGGCGGTAAACTGCACACTGCTTTGTTTTTTGGCAGTTACCATTTTCTTTACAGGCCAGTCCTGGGAAAAAACCTGGGGGGAATTGAACAACAGCAGCAGGGCAAATATTTTTTTCATTTTATAAAAACTTTAAAAGTAAATGGGGACGAAGCGGTTCTGACAAGATACCTTTTTCTACCAATTAATTTATTGTGTTTCTACAGCATATTATTAAGTGGTGGTTTTACTGAGCCGTTAGTATTGGCATCATTGATTAACTGGCGGAATATTTTGGGTAGCAATAGTGTCAGTACTGCCACCACTGTCTCAAATGTATATACAGCTTCAACCTTTTCCGGGTAGTTTTTTGCCTAATCTCATTCATTTTGAATGGTTTTACCTAACACATAGTTAACGTTTGTTCCCACCCATACTATTTAAGCAAAATTGGCATAATCCGGCACTGCTTATGCTGTAATGAGTATGTGGTAATTCCACTAACAACAACAAGGAGCAATAGAAGTAGGCATCTAGTCACTCCATAATTATAGCTAATAATATTAGTAAATACGTTAATTTTGCTAAATTAAATAGCCAATTATGTTTGAAGGTA
>JAYWII010000090.1:0-9441 GCA_043788995.1 Chitinophagaceae bacterium
GCTGCACGCTTTTCTTTTTCTTCATTTTGAAACAGCAGCTCTTTGTTAGCAATAATCAATTCGGCTGCACGCTTTTCTTTTTCTTCATTTTGAAACAGCAGCTCTTTGTTAGCAATAATCAATTCGGCTGCACGCTTTTCTTTTTCTTCATTTTGAAACAGGAGCTCTTTGTTGGCAATAACCAGCTCTGCAGCCCGTTTTTCTTTTTCTTCATAATGTATTACCAGCTCCTTGTTGGCAATAACTAATTCTTGAGCCCGTTTTTCTTTCTCCTCATTTTGAAACACCAATTCCTTATTTGCAATGATCAGTTCCGCCGCCCGTTTTTTTTTGTCTTCTTTTTGAACGGCCAGTTCTTTATTAACATTGATCAGCTCATCGGATTTATTTATGTTATCCATGGATAGTGTTTTAAATTTTTAAATTGAACTTCCTGTTTGGAAAGTACAAAATTTTAATTATTATAAAAAAAAATTAGCAATTATTTTTAGTTTACAGGCACCGTATAAAACTGGGGAGGAAACCCCGGGTTACGAACCACTGCAAAAACAGCATTTTTAAATCGCTGGTATCTTTACCCCTGCCGGGGGCCATCATTCCGAAAATGGCAAAGAAAAAACGGCTGCACAAAGGAGCCCTTTTTAGGTTGTTTTGGGTTTATGCCCGTTGTTTTACCGCTGAAATATCAATGGGCAGTAAATAAGCATCCAGGTAAGGTGATTCGCTTTCAAAACTCCGCATGGCGTAAATTACATTCACCACCATATTGTATTTAATTTCTACGTAAAAGCCATTCACCTGGTACAAAACATACCGGAATGACTTGCTTAAGCGTTCTCCAACTTTTTGGCCTTCCACCCAAAAAGTTTCAATTTGTGCTAATTCATCTAACTGATTAAATTCATACAAAGTCATAAGAATAAATTTAATGAAGTGAGTAATTAATTACAATTTGGACATGCCAAAAATAAATAAATATTTATTTCAAAAATAGTGCAGCAGTAAAAAAAGATTAGCTGCGGAAGCCAGTCGTAAACAGTACGCTGTTGAGGCCTCTAAAAAAATTTTGTAATGCTGTAAAGTGCCTGTATGCAAAAGTTGCTTTTAACAAGGGCAACTTTTGTTATTTAAGTACCTTAAGTGTTGCCTTATTATCTATAACTGGCTTAAATGAATTGTTATCCTGTAAGGTTTTGGAAAAAATGGAATATCAAAGAGATCAGTAGAAGAATATAGTGGCATGGTTTTACTTCCTATAGTATTACCAATGTTGTTAAATAAACACTTGCCTAAAATTATGAAAAAGACATGGATTTTAATGCTGACAGGTATGATCCTTTTTTGCGGTGTTCTATCCGCACAGGTAGTTACAAAAGATTCTATTAGTGCATTGAATAATGAAAAAGAAAAGCTTAAGATAGCTAAATCATTAAATGAGAACAAGCTGAAGTTGGCCAAATTAGAGAACGAAGTTGCCAAATATGCTGATAAAGTGCAAAAAACAGCAGAAGGGTCACAAAAAGCTGCAGATGACAACCAGGAGGCAGCAAACGATCTTTCAAATGATGCCCAGGACAAGAAGAAAGCAAAATCAGCAAAGAAGGCTGCAAATCATGCAGAAGATAATGCAAAGGATGCAAGAAAAGCAAATGAAAAATTAAAGGATCTCACTAAAGATATTGATGAATTGAAAAAGAAAATACGGGAAGATGAGCAAAAACTGGTAGCATTGGGTGGTGCAGTAGTTGGGATGTAATAGAAAATGTTTCCCGTTTGGGGCAATTGCGTACCCAATTTAAAAACTTCCTGTTGATCACTAGCCCTCTTGTTTTTTATAGGGTTAATAATCATTCCTTCTCAGGGGTTTCCTGATAGTTGATAAGCAGCGGTGAAAATATACTTAAAAGTCAATTGTTACACGCCACTGTCGGGGAGATTTTCAGGTATCCATTTTACAAAAGGAGCTTTTCTTTTGTATAGGTGAAAAGCAGCAGGATGTGATTTCAAATATATTTGTTTTACTTTCCCGGCAATATGTGCTATTTTAAAGTGGATATCTTATCAAGGTTTTGAGCCACCAGGTTTACATCCGTTTGTTCACACAAGTCCTTCATCGATTCATCCGTTTCTTCTTCCAGGCCGAGGTGGTTAGCAATTTTTTGAACCACTCTTAAAATAAGGGTGGTTTCCTGTTCATCCAGCATATTTATTTGCAAATCCAGGTGAGCCCGTTTATCTGCTTCTTTCGCCATTCGGTTTTGACTCATTAGCACCAGCAGTGTAAGAAAAATAGCTTCTAACGATACCACCAGCGTAAGAAAACTGAACGGGAAAGGATCAAACGGACTGATTCCGGGAATAATACCTTCGTTTATTAGGATCCATCCTCCAAACCAAATAATATGAAGAACTATAAATGGAGTACTGCCTGCAAACGTGGTTATTTTGTCCGCTACAATTTCGGCTGCTGACCGGCTTTCTACAGCGCCTTTCTCCAACTTCATTACTGTTTCTATATTTTTTTGAACGGTAAACGCTGCTGTGTGTGGTTCTTTATTTAATATTTTGTCAGCTCCTTCATCATTGTGCTGGTTTAGTAAATCTTGTTCCGGTTCATCAAAGTTTTTCTTCTTTTGCATGATGGAATAGTTTTAAATCATGCATTGGGTTAAAATAGTTTTCTTAGCAAAGTTTACTTGCTGAATAAGGAAAAAACGGGCACCTTAATCTTTTTCCCCCGGGCCATGTTAAATGACTTTTACCCGGAAAAAATAAATGGAAAGACAATGTGCTTTCCACTTATTTTTAATGTGTTAATTACAGCGATTTTTTTCCGGAAATAACCTGGAATAAAAATACAATTACAGCTATCACTAAAACAACATGGATGATGCCACCGGCATGAAACCCTAAAAAACCAATTGCCCATACTATTAGTAAAACAACTGCGATGGTGTACAATAAATTGCCCATAATTGATAAGTTTAAAAGTTGAATGTTTAAATGAAAAAGTTATACTGAGATATTTTCAAACGATGTGCCATAAAAATCGCCTCTGTCAAACGAAACGTATGGAGTTGGTTTAAAATTCCTTTTAGTAATAACCACCTGAATTTTTATCGAAAAACAATTTCATCGCCGTCCTTTCGTTTACAGCAATAAATGCACGTACCTTGATTGACTATTACAATAAAAAACTACTACTGTTGTTAGTCATCATCATTATACTGGGAATAATAGTTGCATTATTCTCTTAGTCCTTTTAAACAACCGTTTATAAACTTGCAATTAAAGAGAATGTAAAATCAACGCTTCATTTATAAGTTTCTTTAATGTTTGCTACCTTCTTCATGATGCCAGCACGGTAACTGTATAGAAAATAATCAGTGCTGTGGCCGCCACCAGCGAGCAGACAAAAAGCACGTTGTACTTTGACTGGGGTTTTTTATACAGCACGTAATGATGCTGCCGGGGTACTAAAGCAAAATCAGCAGCAGCCTGGTGCTGGCGGGATTTAAAAATCATTTGTAATTCCTTTACCCTGATGGCCGGCTTACATTCCGTGAACCCGGCACACCATACCGGATCAGATTGATCTATTCCGTTTTCTACTAATTTTTCAATGGTGAAAGGCCCTTTTGCCAGGCCACCTTTGAATACATAAAATTTTTTCATGTTGACTAATTTAACTTGTTTGAATTACTGGTAGAGTATATCTCTTACTGCAGTATGCTTACAGCAACTTCGAAGGATAAGAATACCCAGTTGATCCTCAACCAATATTTGGCAGGGCTAGATGATGAGTGTCTTCATAAAAAAGATTGAAATTAGTTTTCAGAAGGTAAGAGAGGTAATTCAGAAAATACTACAAATCTCCTGCCAGTGGAAAAGTATCGGCTAAGTATAAATGGCTTTCAGGAAGTGGGTATTTTTTTTCACACTTTGAATAATTAAAATAAAATACTACATATAAAAAAAATTGGTTCCTTAATTGCACCAATTGTTTTATATCATAAAGAGAACGATTACTTACCAAAACCAAAACCACTGTGCTTTCCATTATTAAATACTGCAAAAAAAATCCTTACAACTTATTACTGATTGTTTTTTCAATTATCTTCTTTGGCATCATGGTGTATGTTGCCGGCAGTACGTTAATGACTAACTGAAATAAAGGATAACTTTTTCAGCCGATCCTTACATTTACTATTTGTTATTTTATATTCAGTATCCTTAACGGTTATACTTACTGAATGGCCTGCACTGCATATTCTTCAATTGGCCTTCCTCTTACACTGCATCCTTTATATAGTTTTCCAAATTATAACATAAGATGCGGCATCTCCTATACACATTTCCAAAATGTATACGCAGTTATTCGGCACAGTTTGCGTGACGGCTGCTATCGTCAGCAACAATCAGAAGGCAGTAAGCGAAGAAGTACCGGTATTTGTATTGCAGCGTTCTATGGCCCAGGCTGCATAATTATCTGGCCTTTGTTTACCTCAAAGTCCCTGTGTAATAAAGGGGACTTTTTTACCAGCCAATTGCTGGCCTGGAATTTGAATTTACTTAATTAGTTTTTTATAGGATATTGGATTTTTTACGGGCTGGGATTTCTATCTCAGGCCCTTTTTTATTTTTGGAAGGTGAGTTGCAATAAATAGCTATTGCAGGATGGACAGGTAATGAAAAAAAATGCGCTTGTAAAGTGGGGTATGAAGTAAGTATTAACCTTTTTGTTAAGTATGTTTTTAAATGGGTAACTTTAGATGAATTGTCATAAGAAGATGATCTTTTTTCCCGCCACATTTTTATTTTGTTAACCATTAAATGTATTGAAATACTTAACTGATGTCCAAAACAAAAGCGGCTCAAACACTTATTAAATCTCCTAACCTTTTTCCGGTGGTTGGCATTGGCGCATCGGCAGGCGGACTTGATGCATTTAAAAAGCTATTAAAAGCTATTCCCGAAGATTCAGGTATGGCCTATGTGCTGGTGCAGCATCTTGACCCCAACCATGAAAGCATGTTACCCGAAATACTGCAAAAAGTTACCCCTATACCGGTATTAGAAATTACGGATGATATTAAAGTGATGCCCGATCATATTTATGTTATCCCCAGCAATAAAATGATGTTGGCTACCGATGGTATTTTAATGCTTTCCCCAAGGCCTGCAAAAACTAAAACAGAACGCAACCTGCCTATCGACCTTTTCTTTGCTTCGCTGGCAGAAGTACACCAGGAACATGCCATTGGCGTGGTATTATCCGGCACTGCCTCTGATGGTACACAGGGATTAAAAGCCATTAAAGAACAGGGAGGCATCACTTTTGCTCAGGACGAAGCATCGGCAGAATACGAAGGCATGCCCCATAGTGCAGCACAGGCAGGGGTGGTAGATTTTATTTTGCCTCCGGAAGATATACCTAAAAAACTGCTGGAAGTAACCCGTAAAACAATACTGAGTGATGAAGCACTGCAAAACATTCCAAAACAGGAGGAAGATGTTTTTAAACAAATACTTTCGCTGCTCCGCATTCGCAAGGGGGTAGATTTTACGTATTACAAACAAACCACCATACGCCGCAGAATATTACGCAGGATGATGGTAAATAAAAACGAAGACCCGGCCGACTATCTCAAATTTTTAAGAGGAACCACAGCGGAGCAGGATTTACTGTACCAGGATATGCTGATACCGGTAACCTCTTTTTTTCGTGATAAAAAAACTTTTGACAATTTATGCAACGAAATTTTTCCCGCTATTTTAAAAAATAAAATACCCGGCGAAATAACACGGGTATGGGTGGCAGGCTGCAGCACCGGCCAGGAAGTTTACTCTTTTGCAATTTGTTTTAAAGAATTTTTGGGCGACAATCATGAAAGATTACAAATTTTTGGCACCGACCTCAGCGAACCTGCCATTATAAAAGCCCGTAGCGGTATTTATGAAAAAACTGAATTAGATAGTGTGTCGCCGCAGCGCCTGAAAGAATATTTTGTAAAAAACAACGGGGGTTACCAGGTAAATAAAAGCATAAGGGATTTGTGTGTGTTTGCCCACCACAATTTTTTAAAAGACCCGCCTTTTGGTAAAATGGATTGTATCAGCTGCCGCAATGTGCTTATTTATATGGAGCCTTACCTGCAAAAGAAAGCATTAACTACTTTTCATTATGCACTAAACCCCAAAGGATTTTTATTGCTTGGCAAATCTGAAACCACTGGCGGTGTACCCGATCTTTTTGCTTCAGCCTCCAAAACTGATAAATTATATACCCGTAAAGATGTGCCGGGCAGGTTTATGCCGGTAACCAGCCAGCGCAGCGAACAAATTTTGAGCCGTAGCATTGAAAATTCCAAAAGCGAAACCATCCGCAACGACTTTCAAAAAACAGCCGATGATATTTTGCTTACTAAATATACCCCGGCCGGTGTGGTAGTAAACGAAGCGATGGACATTGTGCATTTTAGAGGTAACACTGCCAACTATTTAGAACAGGCCCCCGGCAAACCCAGCCATAATTTATTGATGATGGCAAAACACGGTTTGGGTTTTGAACTGCGTAATATTTTGCACAAGGCAAAAACTGATAAGGCAGCAGTGGTAAAAGAAAATATTCCCCTGCATGTAAATGGAAGCCTGCGTAATATTTCCATCGAAGCCGTACCACTGCCCAATACGCTGGAACCTTATTACCTGGTCCTCTTTCATGACTATAATTTAACTGACACGGATGGATTGGTAATAATCAATAAGAAAAAAGTTTCGGCTAAAGTAAAACAAGACGAAAAAGATATACGCATACAACTGCTGGAGCAGGAGCTTAGCCAGTTACGTGAAGATATGCGTAGCATTACCGAAGAGCAGGAAGCAAGCAACGAAGAATTGCAAAGTGCCAATGAGGAACTGCTGAGTGGCAGCGAAGAATTGCAGAGCCTGAATGAAGAACTGGAAACCAGCAAAGAAGAATTACAAAGCACCAACGAAGAATTGACGGTTTTAAACCATGAATTAGTTGGCCTGAACGAGCAGGTAACAGATGCAAGAAATTATAGCGAAAGCATAGTGGCCACCCTTTACCAGCCACTGCTGGTGCTGGATAAACACCTACGGATAAAAACGGCCAACAAGGCTTTTTATAAAACATTTAATGTAAATGAACAGGAAACAGAAGGCGTATTGATTTACGACCTGGGCAACCGGCAATGGAATATTCCTGAGTTGCGGACTTTACTGGAAGAGATTTTACCACAAAAAAAACACATTACCGATTTTGAAGTAATACATAACTTTTTATCTATTGGCGAACGGGTAATTTTATTAAGTGCCCTGGAATTAACAAGAGAGAAAAAGGAAGAAAAATTAATCCTGCTATCAATAGAAGATATTACCGAAAGGAAAGAAGCGGCAAAAAAAATTGAAGAAAAAGAAAAGCAATTTCGCAATTTGGTAGAGCAAGCGCCGGTAGCAATGTGTGTTTTTCGGGGTGATGATTATGTTTTTGAAGTAGTAAATGAAAAACATCTGCAATTGCTTGGTAAAACAAAAGAACAGGTAATGAATATTCCTGTTTTTACAGCCATTCCTGAAGCGGCAAGGCAAGGGTATGAAGCAGTGTTTGAGGGTGTTTATAAAACAGGTATTCCTTTTATTGCAAATGAATCTCCCCTCACAATTATTCGTAACAGTATAGAGGAAACCATCTATCTAAACTTTGTTTACGAACCATTATATAATTCGGAGGGTAAAATTGATGGTATATTTTCTGTAGCTACAGATGTTACCGAACATGTTTTATCACGAAAAAAAATAAAGGAAAGCGAAGAACAGTTTCAGGCGGCTGTTACCGCAGTGGAAGGCATTGTATGGACCAACAATGCAAAAGGCGAAATGGAAGGAGAACAGGTTGGTTGGGGTGAACTGACGGGGCAAACTTTTGAAGAATATCAAGGTTACGGGTGGGCTAATGCTATTCATCCCGACGATGCACAACCTACTATTGAGGTCTGGAACGAAGCAGTTAAAGAACGTACAAATTTTATTTTTAAACACCGGGTAAAGATGAAAAACGGAACCTGGGGACACTTTTCTGTTAATGCGATTCCTTTATTAAATGCAGATGGATTAATAAGAGAATGGGTGGGTGTGCATACCGATATTACGGAGCAATACAGGGCAGAAGTAGCTGTAAAGGAAAGCGAAAAGCGTTTCAGGCAAATGGCAGAATTAATGCCTCAAAAAGTATGGACTGCTGATGCTAAAGGCAATAAAACCTATTTTAATAAAACCTTACTCGATTATGCCGGATATAGTTTTGAAGAATTAAAAGGTGATGGCTGGCAAAAGATTATTCATCCCGAAGATTGGGAGATCAACAAGATACTATGGGAGAAATCCCTAAGCACCGGGCAGGATTATGAAACCGAGGGCAGGGTATTGCGTAAAGATGGTGAATACTTATGGCACCTTACACGAGCAGTAGCTTTAAAAGATGAAACCGGTGAAATAAAAATGTGGGTAGGCGCTAAAACCGAAATACAAAAGATAAAAGAAGAGGAAACCCGTAAAGGAGATTTTATAAAAATGGTAAGCCATGAATTAAAAACGCCGGTTACTTCCATTAAAGGTTATGTGCAGTTTCTTTTAAGTATGCTGAAAGATCAACCGGAAGTACTGTTAGCTGGTTTACCATTACAGTCTTCTTTAACCCGGATCGATAGCCTGGTATTGCGGTTAACAAGGTTGATAACAGAAATGCTCGATCTTACAAGACTGGAAACTGGTATGCTTGAATTGAAAAAAGAATTGTTCGGCCTGGAGGAACTGGTTAACGAAACAGTAAATGATATTACCTATACCAACACAAAACATATCATTAATATCCATACTGATTTCAACGGCATGGTATATGGAGACAAAGACCGGTTAGGCCAGGTTTTAATAAATATAATCAATAATGCTATCAAATATTCCACTGACAATAATCAAATTGATGTGAACATTTATCAGCCGGAAAATAACCTGGTTGCGGTGAGTGTAAAAGATTACGGCATTGGTATCAGCAAAGCTGATCAGTTAAAAATATTTGAAAGATTTTTCCGGTCTGGCGGTAAGAGTGAACAAACCTATGCCGGCTTTGGTATCGGGTTATATATTGCCAATGAAATCATGGAACGGCATCATGGGGTCCTTTCTGTTGAAAGTGAAATAGGAGAAGGATCTACGTTTACGTTTACCTTGCCTTTAGCAACAGCAAATGAAATATAAGAACTGGAAAATAAAAAAACATGTTGTGTTTGATTCTTTGATTTTCATAGAAGCCGCAGTAACTATTTTATTTTCTGCAGCCGGTACCTTAAAGCAAGGTCACCTTTAATGTCATTGCCATTCATATCAAGCTGTATCAATACATTTTCACCCACCTTGTAT
>JAYWII010000091.1:0-192266 GCA_043788995.1 Chitinophagaceae bacterium
TGATCATGATGGTTTAAATAAGTATAAAATCATTTACTTTCCTGGTTGGTATATGTCTTACGACGAAAGGTAATTAATTTCGCTAAAGGTTTTCTATGAGCAATGAGCAGAGCTGAGGACGTTGCCATTGAAAGTTAGTTGTTTGGAGAGTGGCCGCATTTTAGTGGAAGACGTGACAAGGAAATAATAAACTGTGGGGGTAATGGTCATTATTTTTTATTTCTCTGTTCTATCCTTGCCTTTGTCATCCGTTCCCTTAAGCCACCATTATTTATAAATTCCTGCTCCAGTGTTTTTATCTGTTGCTTTAATAAATAGCTTACAATATTAATAAGGCATATCATAGAGTTGGCACAAATTTCAGGATCAGGATTTTCGATGGCTTTGATGTAGGTTTCATAAGTAGCATTTTCCGTTCGGTTAAGTTGGCTGAAGCGGAGGGATAGTTTATGATTGCGGTCCCACTTAGCTAGTTTGTTGGTCCTTAAAAAATCTTCGTAGTCTATCATCAATTCTTCTAAAGAAGCACGGGCTACATTGGTGAGTTTTATTTCTGTTTCTTTTGAAGTGGCCGATGCCATGCTGGCTTCTGCAATGTTTTGTTTACCGCTTCGGGCTGCCTGTACCATCTGATCTATAGTGCGGTCGTATTTATTAAAAAAGCGTTTAGTAAAGTAAACAGTGCCGTCGTAAATTATTTCTGATTTTTGGTAGGTTATCAGTTTGCGGTAGCCGCCATGCGGAGGTATAAAGCCAGGGTTGTTTGGGTTTTGCTTATCCATTGCAGTGTTGGTTTTGTGGGACTTTGGGCGACTTGTGTGACCTTTACAGCGTAGCCTGTCGCAAGGGTCGCACATTGTCCCATGAAGCTAAGAATTTATTAACTACCTGCAAAGAACAATTGCTTTAAAAAAACTACCCTCAATTATTCTTCTTAAAATTCTCCGCCTGCTCAAATATCTCTACATACACTTCATCTCTTTCAACTGGCGGATAGCCAAATTCATCCAGTAATAATATCAAACCAACTTTTAATGCAGACTTAATATCATCCCGTTTATTCCAGTCAGGGAATTTCGCTTGCCCTTCTACTAAATCTTTAACAGCCTTGGCAAGGGCTATCATTTTATCTTCAGGATAGTTGAAATCATACTTTATACAAAGAGCTTTCAGAATATCATAGAAAGCTTTTTCCTCAAAGTCAATACCGAGTGCATCGCCAGCAGAAAATTCTCTGTGTGCCTCCCAGATAAGATTAGTAATTTCCTGTGCAAAATCATCCATTACTTCGCCTCTCCATGTATCGCTTTCGTCCCGGTTATTGTATTTTTCAACAAGCGCCTGCATCTTCTTAGTAAAATCAATACCCTTAGTCCTGTTTACTTTCTTCATCTCTCCAATCACTTTTGCCAGGAGCTGTTGAAGTAATTTTATTTTAGTATTGGGTAATTTTATTTTATTAATCTTCGCCAGGTAATCTTCATCAAACAGGTCTTGCTCAGTTTCATTTTCATCTCCCAGTTTAAATATTTCTTCCACACCATCGCTTTGCAATGCTTCTTTTATCATCTCTCTCACCCTTGCATTCATTTGTGCAGTGTCGGGTGCATTGCCTTTGGTGAGTTTGAAAACTATCGAACGAACCGCTAAATAAAAATGAGTATAATCTCTTTCTGTTTGTGTCAGGCTTTCACTGCCTGCACAAATATCATAAGCAGCTTTCAACCGCTTTACCAATCCCATAAACCGGGTTTCAAAATCTTTGGTTTGCTGGCAATATTCAGCAGCTAAGTTTAAAGTATTTAACTGTTGAATAGTTGTGCCATCAAAATATTTGGAGCTGTCAAACGTATGAAACAGTTTAGCCAATAGGTCTAAATGATTTCTTACAATAATTAACGATTCTGCTATGTCTTCAAAATTATCTTCATCACCTTTGTTGTATTTGGCTAATGCTAGGTTCATTTGTTTTTTGATGCCGATATAATCTATCACCAAACCTTTGTTTTTTCCTTCGTACTTGCGGTTTACCCTGCTGATGGTTTGTATTAAGTTGTGTTGCCTGATGGGTTTATCAATATAAATACTATCTAAGAAGGGCACATCAAAACCGGTGAGCCACATATCGACTACAATGGCAATTTTAAAATTCGACTTTTCATTTTTAAACTCAGTGTCTAACGTTTTGCGATACTCACTTGTGCCTAACAATTTGTACATTGTTGCTTCATCATCTTTGCCCCTGGTCATAATCATTTTGATTCTTTCCATTGGCTTTATCTTCTTTTGTTCTTCTTCGCTTATTGCTTCATCATCTGCAGCAACTTTTTCTTTGTTCCATTCGGGCCTTAGCTCAATTACATTCTTATAAAACTCGTAAGCAATTTCCCTGCTGCTGCATACAAACATGGCTTTGCCTTTTACAGTTGCCCCTTCTGAAATCCTGTTTTCATAATGGGTTACAAAATCTTCTGCCAGTGCCTGCAAACGTTTTGGGTCTCCCAGTATGGCATTCAATTTAGCAGAGTCTTCTTTGCTTTTTTCTACCTGGTAAGTATTGGCTCCTTCTTCAGCCATTTCCTTATAGTATTTTTCAATCTTCTCCAACTCGCCATTTTTGAGTGCCACTTTAGCTGCCCTGCCTTCATACACTATTCTTACAGTGATTTCATCTTTCACCGATTCCGTCATAGTGTAAGCATCCACTACTTTTCCAAATACATCCAGCGTTGCATCAATGGGTGTTCCGGTAAAGCCAACAAATGTGGCATTGGGTAAAGAGTCGTGCAGGTATTTGGCAAAGCCGAATGTTTTGGTAACGCCTGTCTCTGTTACTTTTATTTTCTGGTCAAGGTTTACCTGGCTGCGGTGTGCTTCGTCCGAAATACAAATCACATTTGTTCTGTTGCTGAGTAGTTGTGTATCTTCTGTAAACTTGTGAATGGTGGTTAAGAAAACGCCACCGCTTTGCCTTCCCTGTATCAACTCTCTTAAATTAGCACGGCTTTCTACACTTACAACTGTGTTGTCGCCAATAAACTTTTTTGCATTGGTAAATTGCCCTGCCAACTGGTCATCCAAATCAGTGCGGTCGGTAATCATTACAATGGTGGGGCTTTCAAAGTATTCGCTTTTCATCAGCAACCTTGCTAAGTAAAGCATGGTAAAACTTTTACCACAACCTGTGGCACCAAAGTAAGTGCCACCCTTGCCATCACCTTTCGGTTTTTGGGCTAACTTAATATTATCGAATAAACGCTTGGCGGCATAGTATTGCGGATAGCGGCAAACAATTTTTTCATTCTTCTTACTGCTGTCGGGTATATAAATAAAGTTGCGGATAATATCCCGTAGCCTGTTTTGGTTAAGCATACCCTGCACCAGTGTAAACATGCTGTCTATACCGTCTACATCTTTTGCCAAACCCACCCTGCGCCAGGCATAATAAAATTCGTAAGCAGCAAAGAAAGAACCTGCTTTATTATTTACACCATCGCTGATAACACAAAAAGCATTGTACTTAAACAGTTCAGGAATATCCCTGCGGTAGCGAACAGTTAATTGATTGAAGGCATCAAAAACAGTAGCTTCTTCCCGTATGGCACTTTTAAATTCAAACACCACCAATGGCAAACCGTTGATATAAATAATACCATCAGGAATACGTTTTTCTGCACCGGTAATTTCTAATTGATTAACGAATTTATAAATGTTGAAATCAGTTCTATATTCAGCAGGTGGTTCTGCAACTACCAATGTATCTAAGTCAGGACTTGCCAACTGTGCCTCTAAACCATTATAATCTATCAGCTCAATATGAATGTCTTTTTGATTGTGGTCTTCCCTTTTCAAAATAAAGCCATCACTCAGCCAGCGTAAAATAGTTTTGTTGCTTTCGTACAGGTCGCTGGCAGGTAATGTTTTTAATTGAAGAATAATTGATTTGGCTTCGGTAACAGTAAGTTGTTTGTTGGCATATTTAGTCAATAGATAATTGAGCAAATCTTCTTTTATCATTACTTCATCTACTGCCCGTACAATAGTATTACCAAGTTGATGAGGAAAGTTTTCTTTACCCAACAATTCAATAAAAGCCTTTTCTAATTTTTCTTCAGTGAATTTCATTCTTTGTTTGTTATTTCAATAGTCCATTTAATTGTAGCTAATCTTTCTTTTATTCTTCTCAATGTAGCCAATATATCTGCTTCATCCGGTAAAGTATCACCGTACACTAAATTTTTAAATTCTCCATTGTAAACTGCTTTTAATCCTGTCCAAACATTGTCTAAGTCCTTAAATATAAGGGCTTCGTTAGGGTGATGAATTAGCCATTCATTTGAATTCTTATAACTGGCAACATCATCATTTGCTACTTTCAAAAGCATATCTTCAAATGCTGTTGAATCGAAGAAATCGGAAAACTCCTTTTGTTGTAATAGTTGGTGCAGGTCATACGTGTGCCTTACTTTTTTCTTCAAATCCTCCATTGGATTTTCTCCGTATGAAAACCTTACCAGGCTCATTATTTTTTCGCAGATAGTTCTTGTTGGTTCTAAGACCAACAGGTCAAATGGAAGTAACCCATTTGCTTCAGCTATATCTTGTTGTCCATTATTAAGCATCATACTGCCAACAAATGAACTAATGGTTTTTGTTGTATAAGGTTCAAAATAGCCAAGCCATGTAGCTTCCACTACAATCACATCTCTCACCTGGCCATAATTCCCCTTAAATTCCTTTGCATAAGTATGTGCCGTTTTACGGTTCATGCCCATTTTTTGTGTTAGTCCGGCTATTTCCACTTCGGGCAATACATCAGCCACAACCTTGCTTATCTTCTTTATTTTATTGGTGAGCTGGTTATTTGATTCTCCTTCCCGCCTTAGTACCACAAGGTCTATATCTTCCGAAAACCGCTCTATCATTTTATAACACTTCGATAATGCCGTTCCTCCTTTAAATACACTGTCTTTACCTATTTCATTTTTGAAGATGCTGTATAATGCAAATGTTACCCAATAATCTTTTTCTATGTAGATAGCAGGTATTTTCATCTTGTCAGCTGTAAACTGAACTGCCTGCCTGAAAAGTGTTTTATCTAAGTGCAGCTTCATACAATATTCCATTTTTCTGTGGCAGGCAACACTTTTATGGCACCAGCCAATTTATATTTTGTAATATGGTTAATTGATTTGTATAATATTTCAGTCAACGAATCTTGTTGAAATGCATCAAGCATTGCTCCTAACAATGCTTTGGTTGCCGGTGGATATTTTAATGCCAGTCTTACAACGGTACTCTTATCCTGCACGGATAAATTTTTAAGTACTGCCAGTAACCGCTTGCAGGATGATTCAATACTGGCGTCGGGTATTTTCTTTATGTACCTGATGGCATCCAGTATTTGCAGTAGTGGAATATTTTCTTTAGTGATGTTATTCTTTTGTTTGATAAATGAAATGGTATAACGTTCTCTTTTGAAATTTGGCCTAATTTGATTTTTGCCAATTTGTATGGTGTTACTTACCTGTGTGGTTAAGCCCAGTTGGTTATAAATGCTGTACCCGGTTAAGTAACCAACAATTTTCCCATTTTCTTCCAGCAGGTCTTTTACTACCTGTGCCTGGTTAGGCTGCAGGTTGCCAAAAGGAGTGGTTTCTGGTTTGTAGTATTTGCCTTTGGCCAGCTTTACTATTTTGCCTGAGGCGGCCATCCGGTTAAGGGCTTTTATAACGGCTTCTTTGCTTTTCACCTCGGTAATAAAGTCGGCATAGGTGAATACATAGCCTTTGGGCAGCCTGTTGATTGTTTTTACTATGCTTTCCGACACTTTCATGATTGTGAAGATAGCCTATTATGTCCAGTTTATTAGTAAAAAAACTGGACATTTTTTTATTTCAATTCAGTGGCAGTAACTTAGCGGCATAGCCGCTAAGTTACTGCCATCATATTTTTTATTTTTCTACACTAAAGAAGCTGCTACATTTCTGCAATTCCCAACAACTCAATAAAAGCCGCTTCTAATTTTTCTTCGGTAAATTTCATAGCTGGTTTAAAATGGTTTTACTATCACTCTTCTTCTTTATCATATTCATTCCAATAAAATAAGGTTGCTTCTGGGTCTATCGTTTTATAATACTCTAATAATTGTATAAATAAATTATCTCCAATACCATGGATTGTTAATGATAAAAGTGTATCAAGATAAAGTTCAATTATTTTGGCATCACCAGTTTTGGCATCAATCAATTGCTTTACTTCTTTTTCTAGAGCAGGCAAATGCTGTTGCAACGATTGATTGAAAGATTGAATGATGCTCCCTACTTCAGTTATTAATTTTTTATCCATTTTTTTTAAGCTTATTAATATCTGCTTCTATTTCTTTTAAGCTTTGTTCTTTTTCTGTTTCTTTTTGTGCCAGCTTATATTTTTCAAATTCTTCTCCCGATTTTTCTATAGCTTTTTCATGGCTTATTTTTCCTGCATGAGTAAGCAGCTCCCTTCCGTTCAATTGCAAAATGGCATCCAGCCGTTGTATCCAGTCTGCCATATACATGGGTGTACGTTGTTGTGCCATGGTTTCGGCAAACGCTAAATATTGCTCCACTAATAAACCCAGCAGTTTTATTTCGGTCTCGTTTAAATAATTTTTGGCAATACTTAAATCTGCTTTTTTTACAGGCTGTGTATTTTTTTTATCAAAAGATAACATACCCAATAAAGGTAAAGCGGCATCCACTCTCCTGTACACCAACTCTGCTGCGGTTTGCTGGCTGATGGCCCAGAGCAATTTATTTTGCACTACTTTAAAAAATGCAACCGTCTTTTCATCTTTGGCATCGTAATCAATACTGGTGGTATAAATGTCTTTTATTTTTTGATAAAAAAAACGTTCGGAAATACGTATTTCCCTGATGCGTTCCTGCAGCTCATTAAAATAGTTCATAGAACTGCCGCTTTTAAATCGGTCATCATTCAATGCAAAGCCTTTTATGATGTATTCTTTTAAGCGCTGTGTAGCCCAGATTCTAAACTGTGTACCCTGTGCAGATTTTACCCGGTAGCCTACGGAAATAATTACATCAAGGTTATAGTGGTCAATATCCCGTTCTACGTCTCTTGCACCTTCTTTTCGAACTTGTCGGAATTTCCGACTAGTTGCGTATTGCTCCAATTCCCCTTCTTCATACACATTTGCTATATGTTCTGCTACGGTGCTTCTTCCTTTACCAAAAAGCATTGCCATTTGTTCAATGGATAACCAAACCGTTTCTTCCTCCAGCCTAACATCAATCTTAATATTACCATTGCTGTTTTGATATATGATGATTTCACTATTGGTCATTGGCTTAGTTTTCTATTGTAGCAAGTTTGGAAAGAAGTAAAGATTGTAGTTCCGATAGTTTTTGATTTTCTAATTGATACGCTTCAATCAAATCAAAAATTGGTTCAATAATTCTATTGAATTGAGAGATAATAGAAGATTCTGATTTAATTACTTTATATGAAGTTAATAATGGAGCGTTGGCTTGTGGCTGAGCTGACCCTTCCGCATTTGCTAAAATAAAACCTCTATAAAATTGGCTATCTACAGTCAACCCTAAAAATAAACTCCAATCTTTATCATTAGGTATAAGCCTCACAAGAAATGAAGCAAAAACACAATCAGGGAAATTTTTATGAATTCGTTTAGCATACCCCGACGTTGCTCCAGTTCTTGCAACAACAATATCTCCGTATTTGAGTCGATACTTCTCAAATTCTTTTTCATTTATTTTACAATAAGGCACATCACTCCAATTAATTTGATTTTGTGCTATATCAGTAATTCTTAAAAATTTGGGTCCTATTTTTTCAGTTGATGCAGTTTCAGTATAACCGTATTGAGACTGAACTAAATCTCCCAATTTTAAATATTTCCAACCCTTCGGAATTTCCTTTTCCAATTCTGCATTAAAAACCATCTCCCCACCATTACTTTTATAAGGCTTCCCATTTTCATCCGGAAATTCAAAATCAATAAACCATTGCTTGTAAATTGCCTGTGCGGTTGCTTCCAGTTTTTGTATCAGTTGTTGGTTAAGGGCTATGCGGTTTTGGATAACATTGTATTCTTTAACTATTTCTTTTTGTTTGGTGAGGGATGGGATAGGTAATTCTACTTCACACATCTGGTCATATTCAAAAAACTCGTGAGCACTTCCATGACTTTTAAAACGAACATATCTATCAAACTCTGGTCTTTTAAACCACATCAATAAGTATTCGGATAGTAATTCATTTTCATCCTTTACTTGAAAAATACGATAGGATGGCGAAACGATACAATCATTTCCTTGCCTTAATGCTATTGATATTTTTTCTCCATTCCTTGTTGTGGCACGGTTAAATGCAAATTGATTTGTACGAACAATTCTGTAAGTTGATAAATCAATGCCAATAGTATTGGTATGTGACCTTTGAAAATATTTTTGGTTGCTTATCCCCAAAAGTTCTTTCACTTCCATTCCTTCGTTTAAGAAACCTTTAGGAATTATGTACGGTCCTAGTTTTTTATAATTTGATTTCATAACCCAATTCTTTAAATACGGTTAGTAAATCATTTTTAGAAGCGGCTTCAGCTTTTAGCAAATCTGCAAATTCAGTTTGCAAAGCCTGCATCTTTTCATCAAAGTCAATATTCTCATCCCTGTTTACAAACTCAATGTATTTGCTTGGTACTAGAGAAAAATCCTTTTTAGTCACTTCTTCAAACGAAGCAGAATAGCAGTATTCAGGAATGTCTTTGTAGCCTTTATCTTTTTGTAACCAGTTGTGATATGTTATTCCAATGTCTTTAATATGTTGCTCACTAAATTGAATAAACTTCTTTTCAAAAGGTTCGCCTATTTGTCGTAAATCCATAAAAAGAATTTCCTTTTCCCGGTTGCGGTAATGGCGTTGTTCATCGCCAATGCTTCGACTATGTGCTTTTTTATTTTTGTTCAATATCCAAATTGAAACACTTATATCAGTGGTGTAAAACATACTTCCTGGCAAAATCAAAATCGCATCTATCAAATCATTCTCAATTAAAGATTTGCGTATTTTATATTCTTCTCCGCCACCACTCAATGCCCCGTTTGCTAGTATAAAACCAGCTACGCCATTGTCGCTTAGTTTGCTCACCATATTCAATATCCAGGCATAGTTGGCGTTACTTTTGGAAGGGACATCGTAACCACGCCAGCGAGGGTCGGTTTTCAATTCGTTTTCTGCACGCCAGTCCTTTTGGTTAAAAGGCGGGTTCGCCATTATGTAATCTGCCTTCAGGTCTTTGTGCTGGTCATCTGCAAAAGTATCGGCAGCTTTTTCGCCAAGGTTGCCACTAATGCCCCTTATGGCAAGGTTCATCTTCGCAAGCTTGTAAGTGGTGTTGGTGTATTCCTGCCCGTAAATACTAATTTCTTTTTTGTTACCGTGGTGGTTTTCTATAAACTTAATAGATTGTACAAACATTCCACCAGAGCCACAGGCAGGGTCATAGATAATTCCTTTGTAAGGCTCTATCATTTCGGCAATCAGGTTTACAATACTTTTAGGTGTGTAAAATTCTCCCTTGCCTTTTCCTTCTGCCAATGCAAATTTGCTAAGGAAATATTCATACACCCTGCCTACAATATCCTGTGCTTTGTCTTTAAGCGTATCAATATCATTAATGGTATCAAGCAGGGAGGAGAGTTTGGTAATGTCCAGTCCCAAACGGGAGAAGTAATTATCTGGTAATGCACCTTTCAAGGCTTTGTTGTTCTTCTCAATATTGTGCAGGGCAGTATCAATCTTTAAAGCAATATCGTTTTGCTTTGAGTTTTTAATGATATAGCTCCAGCGGCTTATTTCATCTAAGAAAAACACATTGCTCTGATTGTAAAACTCCGCCATCTCAATATATTTTTCCTGCCCTTTTCCAATGAGTGTTTTGCGGTGTTCTTCAAACTTGTCGCTGGCAAACTTTAAGAATATAAGTCCGAGTACTACGTGTTTGTATTCTGCAGGTTCTACGCTGCCTCTTAATTTGTTGGCACTTTCCCAAAGGGTTTCTTCTATGTTTTTTGCTTTTACTTCTTTCTTAGCCATTATATCGTGTCAGATAGTTTATTAAATTATTACTTGCAAGTTAAGTTTTAAAAGCCTTGTTGGTTAATATAGAAATGTTGGGTGGTTAGTGTCCGCAGTTTATGAAATAACCAATGCCGGGGAAAGCTTTCTTCAATAAAGATGATAGTAAGAATAAAGTTTAATGGGTGCCGGACTGAAGTGGTAGCCCTGACGAAGGAGGGCTACAAACGTAAGGCCGGAACAACAGTTGTAAATGTATCAACAGCTCCCAGCCCAAATATTTTTCTTTACTAACGCAGTAGCATAACCGGGCAAGATTTAAACAATGATCAACTGAACGCCTGTGGAGAAAAAACAACATTCCGGCCCGTACACTAGAGGCCGGAATGCGTTGATTAATTATTTAATACCGCCAGTAATTTTTCTGCCACCAGTTCTGATGAAGCAGGGTTTTGGCCCGTAATGAGCAAGCCATCTTGTATGGCATAGGGCTGCCAGTTAGCTACGCTGCTGTAATGGGCACCATTGGCCCTCAGCATGTCTTCCAGTAAAAAAGGCACTACATCCGTTAGCTGTACAGCGGCTTCTTCATCATTGCTAAAGCCGGTTACCTTTTTCCCTTCCACCAGTGGGTTGCCCATCAGGTTCTTGGTATATTTAAAAACGGCCGGGGCATGGCATACGGCGGCTACCGGTTTCTGGTGGTTGTAAAAAGATTCTATCAGCCGGGCGGAGTGGGGATCTTCTGCAAGGTCCCACAACGGGCCATGGCCACCGGGATAAAATACGGCATCATAATCTGCTTCTTTTACATCGGCCAGCAAAATGGTATGGGCCAGTTTTTCCTGCGTTGCGCTGTCTTTTTTAAAGCGTTCGGTGGCGGGTGTGCTGGCTTCGGGCTGGTCGCTCTTGGGATCAATGGGTGGCTGGCCGCCTTTGGGGGAGGCAATGGTAATGTCCACGCCTTTATCCAGCAACGCATAATAAGGTGCCGCAAACTCTTCTATCCAAAACCCGGTTTTGTGGCCGGTGTTCCCCAGCTCATCGTGACTGGTTAATACAAATAGTACTTTTTTCATTTTATGTTGTTTTATAATTGTTGTTGTGGTGCATGCCTGCATTGATAGTACAGCAATTGTGCCGCATTATTAACAGGCTACTGGCGGATACTTTTCCGGTGGGTGTACGATAACAGCGGGGGCGGTGGATTGTTTTGCCCGGGATTGTTTACAGGGCTGCGGATGCCTATTCCAGGCATCGCATCGCTATGGCATTTCCATTGGCATGGAAGTAAATGAGCTATTGATTTGTTTATGCTTTTACAATCATCTTACCGGTATTATCTCCCTTAAACAGGCCCAGCAGGGCGGTGGGTAAATTTTCAAAGCCGTCTATGATGGTTTCGGGAGATTTGATCCTGCCTTCCTTCAGCCATTGGGCCAGTTGAGTGATGCCTTCCGGGTACTGGCTGGCAAAATTAAAAATGATAAAGCCCTGCATGAGCACACTGCGGGTGAGCAGCATGGGCTGCAGCCTTGGCCCAACGGGTGGTTCGGTACTGTTGTAAAGGGATATTTGTCCGCAAAGGGGGATACGGGCATGGAAGTTAATATTTGCGATGACGGCGTCTGAAATGGGGCCGCCTACATTGTCAAAATATACATCCACACCACCGGGGCAGGCGGCTGCAATGGCCTGCTTCATATTGGCGGTGGTTTTATAATTGATCACTTCATCAAAACCAAACTCGTTTTTGAGCAGGGCGGTTTTTTCATCGGAACCGGCAATGCCCACCACACGGCACCCCTGTATTTTGGCGATCTGCCCCACCACAATGCCCACGGCACCTGCGGCCCCGGATACTACCACGGTTTCGCCGGGTTTGGGTTTGCCAATGTGCATCAGTCCAAAGTAAGCGGTAAGACCTGTGATGCCCAGTATGCCGAGGTAATAACTGGCGGGTGCTATGCCGGTATCTATTTTGGTGAGGCCTTTTTCTGCAGCAATCATTTGCTGCTGCCAGGGCAAATTGCCCAATACCATATCACCGGGTTTAAAAAGGTCAGATTGGCTTGCAGTAACCGTGGCAACCACCCCGCCGGACAACGGCTTGCCGGTTTCAAATGGCGGCGTATAAGATTTTACATCGTTCATCCGCCCCCGCATGTAAGGGTCCACCGAATAGTAGCTGCCGGTTAATAATACCTGGCCAGGCTGTAGCTCCGGCAGTTGGGTTTCTTCCAGTTTAAAATTGTCGGTGGTGGGTAAACCCTTGGGTCGGGATGCTAAAATGATTTGTCTGGTTGTCATGTATTGTTTTTATGAATGTATGTAATGTAGTGCTTTTGCCACTTGCGTTGCAGGTAGCTTAGGTTCATCAATTGTGCCACATATTTAGAAACAGGTTGTTGGTTGTTTAGTTTACAACAAATTGAAAAAATTGACAGACATTCTTTATTTAGCCTTTGCCATTTTATTTTTTACGAGGTACTGGAAACTTTCTTCCAATGCGGTAAATACATCCGTGGCCACAGCATCCATCTCTATTACCATCCATTGGATGTTATCGCTTCCGGCTTTGGCAATGGCGGGAAAATCCTGGGTGCCCTTGCCCACGGCGGTCATGGGATCGGGGTTGTCTTGTGGCAGGTTGTCGTTCCAGCGGGCTGGTCCGTCTTTAATATGGAGGAAAGGCGCCCGGTTCCCGAATTGTTTTACTATGGTGGCGGGATCATGCCCGGCTACTTTTACCCAATAAGTGTCTATTTCAAAAAAGATGTCGGGCTCCAGTCCGGCTAACAGTATTTCGTACGCATAGCGGCCATCCACTTTATTTCGGAACTCCCACCAGTGATTGTGCAGTCCAAACTGCAGTCCGTTGGCCTTGGCGAAATGATTGGCTTCGTTGTAGGTGCCAATTAGTTCTTTAGTGCCGTCTGATGTGCTGTAGCGTTTGTCTTCGGGCCAGCCATGCCAGATCATCCTGCTGCAGTTAAAAGCCTGGGCGGTTTCCAGGAATTTGGCTTTGTTATCGCCAATGGGTAATTCGATGTGGCAGGAAGATACCAGCAGTCCGGCATCTTTGATATGACCGGCTGCCTGCTGCAGGGTGACACCGTCTGGCCAGAAAGCAGTTTCCACATGGGTGAAGCCGATTTCTTTAATGCGTTTGAGGGTGCCTGTTATATCAGCTTTTATTTGGTTCCTTACGGTATAGAGCTGCATGGAAATATTGGGAAGGCTGGCTGCTGGTTAAGCGGTGCTTAATTTATTGAACAGGACAGTGGAGGCTACCAGGCCCATGCCGGAGCGTTGCAGGAACTGTCTGCGGGGGAGGTTTTGTTGTGATGGCATCTTTTATTAGTTTGTACAGAAAGGTAGAAAATATTTTTTGTTATTAAGTGTTGGTGTTGATGGAGGGTGAGGGCAAAGGCCCCCTCTTGAACTTCGTTCGTTCCCTTTCTGGGAGGTCCAGGGAGGAGGATAAGACAAGGCCCCCTCTAACTCCCCCATAGGGGAGGACAAGACAGTTCTTCAAAACTTGAAGCGTTTTTGTCAAATAGGAGGGAGTGTGAATGCTTGTTTAATCAAAGACCAAAAGAACGTGTGGAAGAACAACTGATTGGTTATTGTATAAAGCACCGCTCCCTCTCTATGAGAGAGGGAGAAGGGGGGTGAGGCCAAATACAAGGCCCCCTCTTGAACTTCGTTCGTTCCCTTTCTGGGAACCCCCATGGGGAAGGACCAGGCAGTCCTTCAAAACTTGAAGCGTTTTGTCAAATAGGAGGGAGTGTGAATGCTTGTTTAATCAAAGACCAAAAGAATGTGTGGAAGAACCGCTGAATGGTTATTGTATAAAGTGCCGCTCCCTCTCTCTTCAGGAGAGGGAGAAGGAGGGTAAGGTAGCGCCTCCCTCTCTCTTGAGGAGAGGGAGAAGGAAGGTGAGGCAGTCCTTCAAAACTTGAAGCATTTTGTCAAATAGGATGGCGTGTGAATGCTTGTTTAATAAAGACCAAAAGAATGTGTGGAAGAACTGCTGATTGGTTATTGTATAAAGTGCCGCTCCCTCTCTCTTTAGGAGAGGGAGAAGGAGGGTGAGGTAAAGGGAGCAAAAGGGTGAGGCGATTGAGGCCTCAATGAGGCTTTCCGGGGCAATTTTTATACAGCCTGTTGCCTTTTGGCAATAGGTAATAGCTTCTGGTACAATAGAATCTGGTAAAGGCATGCAATTTGTTCCCTGCCGGGTATACTTATACATTTCACTTAAAAAAATGAACTTATGAAAAGAGTCAGTTTTATGTTGGCCATAGCAATGGCAACCACCACGATGTATTCCTGCAGTGACGGTGGAGATAAAGCACCCGATGCTGTAGAAGCTGCTAAAGACAGCAACGACAAAAAAGAGGATATCAATACCATCGCCGTTAATGAAGATGATTCAAAATTTTTGGTTTTTGCAGCCAATGCCGGGATGACGGAAGTACAGGCTGCAGAGCTGGCAAAAAATCAACCTGTAAGCGACAAAACCAAAGCATTTGCAGATGATATGATCAAGGATCATACAACGGTGGGTAATGAAGTAAAAGCCCTGGCCGCTACCAAGAATGTTACACTGCCTGCGGCTATCAGTGAAGATCATCAAAAGGCCATTAAGGAACTGACCGAAAAAAAAGGTACAGACTTTGAAAAAGCGTATATCAAAATGATGGTGGATGATCACCAGCAGGTGGTGGATAAATTTAAAGACGCCTCAGATAAGTGCAAGGACCCGGATGTAAAAGCTCTGGCGGCAAAATTATTGCCCACTCTGCAGGCGCACCTGGACCATGCAAAAATGCTGAAAGACGGCATGAAAAAATCGTAAGGGTTTTTGCATGTTTAATAAACCGTTCTGCTGTAACTGGCAGGGCGGTTTATTATTTTACGGACAGCGTCTTGCAGGTTATTGCAGCCTCATCAGTGCGGCCATGGTTTCAATGCCATCCCAAAAATTCTTCAGCCGGATATTTTCATTTTCGGCATGCTGGTTATTATCATGATTGGCCAGCGGCACTGTAATGGTATTAGCCTGCAGGTATTTTTCAAAAACAAATAAAGGCAGGCTGCCGCCAAGGGTGGGTGTGAGCACTATCTTTTCTGAAGTGGTGGTTTGCACTGCGGCCACTATTTTTTTTGCGATGGGCAGGTCCATGGAGGTTTTTTGTGCGTTGTATCCGCCACTTAAATTTACCTGTGCCAGCTTTGGATATTTGCTCCGCTCTTCATTGGTGGGCTCTGTGGAGGAGACATAGTAACCCTGGTCCCGGATATGCGATACTACTTTCTGCTGTTGTTTTTCCCAGTCTGTTCCCACCACCAGCCGCAAGTCAATCACCGCTTCTGCTTTAATGGGTATTACATTACTGGCATTTTTACCCACGCCGCCACTTTGTATGCCGTTGATATTAAGTGTGGGTATATTGATGGCTGCTGCCAGGGAAACACCGGGCATTTCCGGCTGGATAAAACCCAGCTCTTTTTTCATCTGTTCATCTACCTGCGGCATTTCTTTTATGGCCTGTTGTTCGGCGGCACTCAATGGGGTTACATCGTCATAAAAACTTTTGATGGTAACCCTGCCGGTACTGTCTTTCATGGATGCCAGCAACTCCACCAGCATCATGGCCGGGTTAGGTGCCCAGTTGCCATAGTGCCCGCTGTGTAAAGGTCGCTTTGGCCCATATACGGTAACGCTTACATGCGCATCTCCCCTGGCACCAAACAGCACTTGCTTTAACCCGGACTGGTGTACCGGTCCATCGCAAATGATCCAGCAATCACTTTGCAGCAGGGCTTTGTGTTGCTCCAGTATTTCAAATAAATGAACAGAGCCAGTTTCTTCTTCTGATTCAAAAAAGAATTTAATATTCACCGTTGGCTGGCCACCAGTTTTTACAATGGCCTCATAGGCATTGAGGATGGCCATTACCCCGGCTTTATCGTCACTGGCACCCCTGGCATACAGGCGCCATTGCGGATCGTATGCTGTTGCTGCGGTTGGAAAATCAATGGCCTTGCCATTTTGTTCAAGAGAAGCATTATACAAAGCCGGCTTAAATGGTTCCAGGCCCTTTGCCCACTGGGATGCAATGACTGGTTGCCCGTCGTAGTGAGCATAAAAGATGAGGGTTTGTTTAGCGCCGGGTACCATTACTTCACCATATACAGCAGGAAAAGCTTTTGATGTTACAGGGTATAGCAGCTGTACGTTTTTAATGTTCCGCTTACTCATGGCCTGCATAATAAAATCCGCATTGCGGCGGATATTGTCAGAGTCGCTGGATATATTGGGTATCTGCAGGAACGATACAAACTCGTTTATTACCTTATGCTGGTTAGCCTGCAGGTAGTTGCGGATGCTGGTAACTGTATTTACCTGTGCCGCCAACTGGCAGTAAAGCAGGCAGGCGGTAAGGGTGGTGCAAATTATCTTTTTCATTATTCAGCAGTGTTGTTGCCGTAATTTACACCATCCTGCAGGAATGGGCGTAATGAAGTTTTTCTTCCCGTTTTGCCCTTAGGGTTAATCCCTTTAACTTAATAACATTACCAGTCAATATAAACCTGTCCTCAAAAAACGAAGTTTCTCCTTTCCGTCTTATCGCCTTTCCGGCAAAATAACTTTTCTATTGATTATATCTACCAAAGTGCCTCTGTATGGCTTATCCCTCGTAACTTAATAACATTACCAGTCCATATAAACCTGTCCTTTAAAAACGAAGTTTTTCCCTCCCGTCTTTCCACCTTCCCGGCAAAAAAAACCTCCCTTTCATTAACGGCAAAGAATTTGCATTATCAAAGCATGTAATCGGGCTTCCCGGTAACGGAAACGCTAAAAACTTACATCAATTAGTATGAAAACCATCTTATCTATGCTTGCACTGGTGCTGTGTACATCAGCATCCCGAGCCCAGTTAAAAACCACTTCCATTTGTCCAGCTTTTTCGGTAGATGTGCTGGAAGGCACGGTGAACGAAACGCATGTGTATGACACCAAAGGGCAGATTGAGAAAAAATTCCCTTGCTTTACCAGCACTACTGAAGAAACCAACGGCAGTACCTGCGGTGGCGTTTTTTACAAAGATAAAGACATCAGCTTTTTTACCGAAAGAGATTATATAGAAGTGGGTGAAAAGTTTAAAGGCAAGTTAAGCCTGCCTTTAATAGGTGCCAGCCGCGGCGGCCTGTTCAAATTGCTGGGCAATCCACAAATTAAAGATATCAACTGGGATGCGTATCAAACAAAATATGGTATCCTGATCCTGTACTACAACAAAGCCGGTAAAATTAATAAACTGCAGATGAGCAACAGGAATGCGGAGACTATAAAGTTGTGTGAGTAGGGGGAAAGGGGGGTTGCCGGGAGGGGCGCAACATGAGATTTATTCGAAATAAAATCTCCTCATCTCCTTGTCAGTAAATAATAGTTGCTTTATTCGCTGAATCATTTGTTTTTGATAATCATTCCCATTACTAACATCAAAAAATCAGATTACACCCATTTTTCCAGGGCAAACAAGCCAAAGGAGATTGCCGGAAAAATAGCTTTACCAACCAGGGCTTTCTGTATATATACCAGTAAGCATACACATCATCACCCTATCCTGTAATAGTCAACTTGTTAACGTAGAAAAAATTTGGTTAAAGTATTTGCTTTTATCATTTAATAATGTAATATTTACCAAGCAACTGAATTGTTTTTGGGAATGCAATAACAATTCAGTTCTTCTTTATCAGCAGGATATTTAGTTAGTCCAGCCCTCTGTCAACTGACCCTTAATAAGTAAGCACAATACTTTTTACCTTAACCAAACAACCAACCTATGCCCAATTCTTTATTAAAAAAATCAGCCATTTTGGTGCTGGTGGCCTCTACTGTTTTTCTCCTGTGCTGGGAATATTACTGGCACAGCAAGGGATACGTACTTGGCTACGATGATCATGACGCCCTCTGGTATAAATACCGTCACGAGGTATACGAACCTGCTGATAAAACCACCGTGTTTATCGGCTCTTCCAGGATGAAATTTGACCTTGACATCCCCACCTGGGAAAAGGCTACCGGCGATAAAGCGGTGCAGCTGTCTATTGAAGGTAGCAACCCAAGAGCCGCCCTGGTAAACCTGGGAGCGGATGAAAAATTCAAGGGTAAGCTGGTGGTAGACATTACCGAAAGTTTATTTTTTGGTACCTGGGAAGACAATGAATTAGCCAGCCGCCTGAAATATTTAAAAGAAGCCACACCATCTCAGAAAGTGAGTGCCCAGCTAGGTTTTGCATTGGAGTCGCAGTTGCTGTTTTTAGATAAAAGCCTGTTTTCTCTGAATGCAATGCTATCCAGGCTCCCTTGGAAGGACCGACCCAAAGTGAGGGGTGATGTGCCCTGGCCTACTAAGTTTACCACCACTAATTTCAAGAGGCAGACGCTGATGACGGATGAGTTTGTAAAAGATACCACCCTGCAAAGAAGGGTGACGGATATCTGGACCATGTTTGGGGCACTGGATAAAAAGCATGCACCTACGGGAGATACCCTGCAAAAAGTTTTAACGGAAGTACAAACAGCCGTTGCTAAAATAAAAGCAAGGGGTGGTAAAGTAATATTTACCCGTACTCCCAGCAGTGGTGGTTATTGGGACAATGAACCTACGCAGAATCCCAGGGCAGAGTATTATGATAAAGTACTGGCAGTTACCAATTGCAGCGGTATCCATTTTAAGGATTATGCAGATATGAAGGATTTTATCTGTCCTGAATGGAGTCACCTGAGTCCTGCACAATCCGTGCAGTATACCAAGGCGCTTATCGGGCACCTGGAGGAACAGCATTGGTTTACTCCTGCTAAATAACATACGCTTATTTTTTTAACCTAAACTACAGCAACCATGGTTTTCAATTCCTATACTTTCGTCGTATTTTTTATACTGATCTTAATACTGCACAATCTCCCTTTTAGCTGGAGAACAAAAAAGATCAACCTCTTACTGGCCAGTTATGTTTTTTATGCCGCCTGGAACCCACCTTTTATTTTATTATTGTGGCTGAGCACCATCGTCGATTTTTTTGTGGGCCGGGCCCTGTACCATCAGAACAATCTTGCTAAAAGAAGAATGCTGCTGGTGTTGAGCCTGATCGGCAACCTGGGCATGCTTTGCTTTTTTAAGTACGGTACTTTTTTGCTGGATAATTTTGTAACAGTGGTGAATGCATTGGGTGTCAATTTTCATCCTGCCAAGCCCAATATTATTCTACCTGCCGGTATTTCGTTTTATACATTTACCACGTTGTGTTATACCATTGACATGTACAAAAAGAAAAGCGAACCGGTAAAATCCATGCTGGATTTTTCTTTGTTTGTTACCTTCTTTCCTCACCTGGTGGCAGGTCCTATTGTTCGTCCGCCTCAGCTGGTGCCGCAGTTTGAAACAGAACACAAAGCAACACAGCAGCAATTACTGCAGGGTTTATTTTTGATGACACTGGGTCTCTTTATGAAAGTGGTGCTGGCAGATAGCATGCTCAGCGCAACTGCCAACAGTGTGTTTGGGTCAGAAGGTAAACTGCCTGCATTGGATGCCTGGATGGGGGTGCTTGCTTTTTCAGGACAAATATTTTTTGACTTTGCAGGATATTCCACCTGTGCCATTGGTGTGGCGATGACGCTTGGTTTTATATTGCCGCAAAACTTTTTCTATCCTTATGCGGCCATCGGCTTTTCAGATTTCTGGCGGCGATGGCATATTACGTTGTCTGCATGGCTGAGGGATTATCTATATATTCCATTGGGGGGAAACAGGAATGGTAAATTCAGAACTTATATCAACCTGATGATCACCATGCTGCTCGGTGGCTTGTGGCACGGTGCCAACTGGACCTTTGTAGTATGGGGCGGCCTGCATGGATTTTATCTATGGGTGGAAAAAGCAATTGCTGATTACCGTAAGGACAAAGTTGCGGCCATTGCAGTAACACCTTCCGGCGAAGTGGGGGTGCTGGGGCCACTGCCTGAAACCTTTAAGCCTAAGACATTCCGGAATTTTTCGATTGCCTTATTTACTTTTTTTCTCATCAATGTTACCTGGGTTTTCTTCCGTGCCGATACCTTTACCAAGGCATGGTACCTGTTGAAATCCATGTTTGGTTTTATGCCAAAAGTAGATCCCATGTTAACCACGCTTTCTGTGGTAAAAGTATCGGTGATTGTAACCGGTATGGTGATAGCCCACTGGCTAATGCGGAACACCAAAGTGCTGGACGTAATTCCTAAAATGAGCTGGTGGCTTTTTGGAATTGTGTGGACGGTATTGTTGTTACTGATCATACTGAGCCAGGAGAGCAGCAGTTCCTTTATCTATTTTCAATTTTAATAACCAGGAAATTAAAACAAGCTTACGGTTACCAACAGCCGTAAGCTTGTTTTTTTATCTCTATCAGCAGGGTGAGGTTATGCATCACTGCGAAAAAAATAATTATAAATACTCTGATTAATTGCTTACCTTACTATACAAGTTTCTTTGTTATACACTAATTGCTGATTGCTGCCTTTTGAAGACGGTTTTGATTTGGTTTTTGTTTTTGGATTATTATTTATTCATTATAAAACAACCAATATGAAATCGATTATTCCCTTTGTATTGCTTGCGCTGCTAAGCTGCAACAATGCGAAAGAGACCATGCTTATGCCTGGTGCTTACAACATGTTATCTTCTTCTGTATTTGATGGTGAAAAAGACACCACCTACACTACCTTAAAAGAGTTTAAGATTTTCACATACGATTATATGATGTATGTGAATATCAGCCCGGCAGATTCTGTATCCCGGTTTGGTATTGGCGCTTACAGCGCTAATTCTGGTAAGGTAATTGAGAGTATTATTTACGGTGCCACCGACAGTGCCGCCAGCAGTAACCCCGCCAGTTTTACACTAGTGATAGAAAAAACAGACAAAGGATACAAACAGGTGATCCCGGAACTGGTATCCCGTGGTAAGAAGTACCGGCTTACGGAAGACTATGAAACCGTAAGCACCGCTGTAAAAACTCCGCTGGATGGTGCATGGAAACAAACAAAGTCATACCGTATTAAAGGAATGGACACGGTAATACAAAATGTAACCCAATTCAAAACTTTCTTTGCAGGCCATTTTATGTTTGGCCATACTTATAAGGACAGCATCAACCGCCTGCATACGGGTATCGGGTATGGTACTTTTGAATTTAATGGAAAGGATAAATTAAAGGAACATGTGGAAACCACCACCTATTACCAAATAAGGGGAAAGGACGTGGATATTGATATCGAAATGAATGGTACGGATGCATATAAACAAACCATCACCAATACAGATGGAACAAAGGATGTAGAAGAATACCAATTATTAAAGAAGTAAAACGTCACAGCATTCAGCAGGCGTTCGCTTGGAAAAGTTCACCCGGGGTAGGTGGACTTTTCCTTTTTATTACCGGCCTTATGCAGCAATGCTAAAGTTGATCAGTTATTGCTTTAACAAAAACTTATCTAAGCCTCATTAATCTCCGGAAGCAATTTTCCTTCTTAAGGTGGCAGCGGCTGTAAATCCCGTTGTTTATACTTATGAAAAAGAAAATTTTACTAAGCTTTTCATTATTCTTATCCGTTGCATCTTTTGCACAGATCAAATATGGCTTGGCCGCTGGTGTCAGTTCTTACAGCATTAACGGTAATGCTGCTGATAACCTGAAGCAGGTGTTAAGTTTTACTAATGGTATCGTAGCAACCAGGCCGGTTACCGGCTTTTACGGTGGCGGATATGCGAATATTCCGCTGACAAATAATTTTTTTGTTGAGCCCGGTGTATATTATTCTACCAAGGGTTATGCACTCACCGGCGCTTATACCATAAAAGGTATTGATATCTTAACTACTGATGCTACGGCAAAATTGAATTCCTCCTATATAGAAATGCCCTTATTGTTGAAAGGAAATTTTAATGGCCTGCAGATTTTTGCCGGACCACAATTATCCTATCTTACCAATGCCAGTCTTAATACCAGTGCAGGCTTTGCCGGCATTAATTTAATAAATAGTAAAATGGATGTTACCAACCAGCTTAACCGCCTGGATATAGGTGTTACCGGTGGTGTGGGCTACCAGTTTAGCAACGGTTTACGCATAACAGGATTGTATGAACGTGGTTTATCAAAAGTAGATGCAGGGCAAAATGTAAAATCCTATAACCAGGGATTTAAGATTGGTGCAGGAATTAGTTTTTAATAATAATAAAGTACATACAACCGGCATTTAAGTATAATAAAAAGGGCCCTGATAAAGGGGCCCTCTTTACATTGTATAGTTGAAGTGAAGTCTACTTAAGGTTATGATATACTTTCTGCACATCTTCATCCTGCTCCAGTTTGTCTACCAGTTTAAATACATCCTGGGCAGCTTCTTCGCTTAGTTCCACTGCATTTTCAGGAATACGGGTAAGCTCTGCGGTCACCACTTCTATTTTCTTTTCTTCCAGCGCTTTGGCCATGTGTCCAAATTCATTGTAGGCAGTACGGATGATGATATTGCCTTCGCTGTCCTCACCTATTTCTTCCAGGCCATAGTCTATCAGTTCCAGTTCCAGGTCTTCTATATTTAATCCGCTGTTCTTTATTTTAAATTCTCCCATACGGGTAAAAGTAAAAGCCACACTGCCGCTGGTGCCTAAAGAACCACCACTTTTGGTAAAGTGCATGCGTACATTGGCAACTGTACGGGTTGGGTTGTCTGTGGCAGTTTCTACTAATATTGCAATACCGTGGGGTGCATATCCTTCATAAAGGATCTCATCATAGTTCACCATCTCCTTGCCCATTGCTCTCTTAATAGCAGCTTCCACACGGTCCTTTGGCATACCCACACTACGGGCATTTTGATAACAACGGCGCAGTGCAGCATTGGCATTTTGATCGGGGCCACCTGCTTTTACAGCAATTGCAATCTCTTTACCGATACGGGTAAAGTTTTTGGCCATTTTATCCCACCGGGCAAACATGGCGCTTTTTCTTACTTCAAATATCCTTCCCATTATTTAAGTTTTAGGTTTTAAGTGGTAAGTTTTAAGTTGGTTGATTTATTGGGCGGTTTTAACAGCAGGCAACATAACTAATTGCCTTACTTAATACCTATAACTTAAAACTTACAACTCCCCAACGGGCTGCAAATGTATGAAAAATGAATTTTCAGCGTGTTGCTCTTTATTTGATAATTTTAATTTCTATGAGTCAACCGTTACTGGAAGTAAAAAATTTAAGTGTGGAATTTGCTGCGGACGGGGAGCTCACCCATGCAGTAAAGAGTATTTCTTTTGACCTGGCAGCAGGGGAACTGCTGGCGATTGTGGGGGAGAGCGGCAGTGGTAAATCGGTTACCTCATTAGCATTGATGCAATTATTACCTAAGCAGGCTAAAGTGAAGGGTGAACTTTTATTTGCAAACAATAACTTGCCGATGGTAGATCTTTTGGGGCTGGATGAAAAATCAATGAGGGCCATCCGGGGTAAAGATATAGCCATGATCTTCCAAGAACCAATGACTTCGTTGAACCCGGTTTTTACCTCTGGCTACCAGGTAATGGAAGCAATACAGCTGCATCAAAAAGTATCTGCAACCATTGCGAAGCAAAAAACAATTGAACTATTTGAACAAGTAAAATTGCCTGATCCTGCCCAGTTGATCAAGCGATATCCACATGAGTTGAGCGGTGGTCAAAAGCAACGGGTGATGATTGCCATGGCAATGAGTTGTAATCCTGCCTTATTAATTGCTGATGAACCTACCACAGCCCTGGATGTAACGGTGCAAAAAACCATTTTAGAACTTATTAAAGAACTGCAGCAGCAAAACGGCATGAGTGTGCTGCTGATAACCCATGACCTGGGCCTGGTGGCAGATATTGCCGATAAAGTGGTGGTGATGTACAAAGGAGAAATTGTGGAGCAGGGTAAAACGCTGGAAGTATTGCAGCACCCAAAACATGAGTATACCAAAGCATTGATGGCCTGCAGGCCAGGATTGCATAGAAGAGGAGAGCGGCTGCCTGTGGTGGGGGATTTTGTGAAGGGGGAATGGCAAGTGGACAGGGGGGTGAGAGAGGGTAAGGAAATATTGAATGCTGAAGTGAAGAAAGTTAGTGGTGAATGGGAAAAGGTAAGTGGGGAAGAACGACCAACGATCAACAACCAACCAACAACCGTGTTACAAGTGGAGCAGTTGAAAGTATACTATCCGGGCAAGCGAAAACTTTTTGGAAAAACTCCTGAATCTTTTAAAGCGGTAGATGATGTAAGCTTTACCGTTAGTAAAGGTGAAACGGTTGGGTTGGTGGGGGAAAGTGGTTGTGGTAAGACAACTTTAGGCAGAACGATTTTGCAGTTGATCCCTGCTACTTCGGGGAAGATTATCCTGAATGGAACAGACCTGGCGGGTTTATTAAAGTCAGCAATGCAGCCGCTGCGGAAAGATCTGCAAATTGTTTTCCAGGATCCTTATGGTTCTTTGAATCCAAGACTGACAATTGGTAATGCAATTTTGGAGCCGATGAAAGTACATTCGATATTAGATGATACTGCTCAGCGAAAAGACAAAGTGATGGAATTACTGGAGAAGGTGAATTTGCAGGCAGATCATTTTAACCGTTATCCTCACCAGTTCAGTGGGGGGCAACGTCAGCGTATTTGTATTGCCCGTGCACTGGCATTGAATCCTTCTTTTTTGATCTTTGATGAAAGTGTAAGTGCACTGGATGTGAGTGTGCAGGCACAGGTTCTGAACTTGTTAAATGATCTGAAAAAAGAATTTGGCTTTACTTCTATTTTTATTTCTCATGATCTGTCTGTTGTAAGATATATCAGTGACAGAATTTTGGTGATGCACAAAGGAAGAATAGTGGAAGAAGGTTTATCTGATGAAGTTTATTTCAACCCAAAAGAAGAATATACCAGGCAGTTGATTGAAGCAGTGCCGGGGAAGAAATTGACCGTTTAAATTCCATTTTTAGCATACTGAATAAATTCAAAGGGTGTGACTAAATAATTAATGACGACGGAGACAGAGGCCCTTAATCCTGGTCAAAATACCTGTAGTCATACCGGTCACTGTCATAAAAATTTTTGGCACTTTTGTGAGCAGTAAAGAGTAGCCGTTTCAGTTGTTCCTGGAACTGTTCATTAGCTGGCTTATCTTCTTTCAGTTTTTTATCCGTCATGGAAGTGAGGTAATTGTTACTGCTGAGTTCCTTTTCTTTTTCAGGCTGCAGTCCGCTGATGCCAATCTTCCACTCATCTTCTTTCTTTACCCTGTACTTGAAAAAATATACGGTACCTTTTTCATTTTTATAAACACCGGGTTGTTTGGAAATCAACACAACAGAATCAATTTTATTATAGCTTTTGTCTGCCACCAGGTAACTTCTTGCCAGGTCTGCCTGTGTTTTATACCGGGCAGGAAACAGCGCTTCTTTTTTGATCCGCACTAATTCTTTATACAGCTTGCCTCTCAGTTGATCGCTGGAAGCCATGTTCAGTAAAATACTGTCTTGCACCGGCTGATTATTTTTTAATAAAGTGCTTACAGCACTCAGGCGCACCACATCATTTTTTGATTGCATCAGTTTATCAAAGAATTTCGGCACTGTATTATTTTGATTATAAAAGGAGGCAAGCAACACTGCATATTCAGTAAGCGATTCTTTACTTTCCTCCCCAGCATAAGTAACATCAGCAATATCGTTGTCTGTTTTCATGCGGTCGGCTTGCATTGTCTTCTCATCTTTGCCCTGCTGTTTTTTTAATTCTATCCTTGCATCAAAATAAATTTTATTAAAATATTCCTGGTACTGTGGTCCCTTGATATAACCACTGTCTACCAGCTGCACCAGTAATTTATTTACCGGTTCTTTATAATCAGCCAGCGTGGGGAGTTGCAAAAAATCAGGGAACAATACAGTAGCTAACTGCAGGGAATCATCGAAATGTTCAAAGAGGCTGTTGTAAGCATAATCATTATCAAATACCGGCGGGTCCTGTAGCACCAGTTCTTTGAATGCTGCGGTAGCATCGCTGGTTTTGTGCCGGGCCAATGCTTCCAGTACTTCATTTTGAAAAAGACTGGTGTCACCAACGGCCTTGTATAGTTGTTTTAGATGATCTACCACTACCCGGTGAGTGGTGTCTTTAATATACCCCAGTTCGGCAATCAGTTTTGTTTTGGTTTCAAAATAGTCTTTATCATAAGGAGACAATTTATTGATGGCCTCTATTATTTTGGGCACTCCTTTTTCACCATAGTAAATGTTGCTGATCATCTGTCTTGTCTTAGCCCTGGTGGTGCTGTCGCTGCTAAAGAGATTGGTGAAAAAGCTATCCAGTGTATTCCGGAAGATATTTCTCCCCAGTTGTTTTTCTTCTGGTGTAAAGCTGGTTAAAAAGTTATCGATAAAACTGCTTTGATGATTCAGTGTATCACCCATGCTGGTGAGATTAAACAAATAATTATCTTTCAGTACAATCATTTTTTGAATGGTCCTGGAAGAACCCGTGTCCCTGAGAGAGAGAAGATAACCTTTGATGTCATTGGGTTTTTCAAACCAGGTTTTATTTGTTAGTACCAGGTCGTCTTCATCATAACTGTCATCTATTTCATGCTGCCAGAATTTGGAAGAATCTTTTACATAATAGTAAGCAGGATATTTTTGTACACTCACCAACATTAATTCGCCGGTGGAATCATTATTAAAGATGGCATTCCTGTTTTTTGGCCAGTATTCATTAATGGAGTTATTGCCATCCGCAATATCCTGTACGGCTTTTTCTGCTGTTGCCCTGTACTGGTTATCCAGCACTGGCTGCACCGGTGTGTTAACAGAAAAATGCAGGAAAGTATCTGTAAATAACGTTACCTGGTTGTATTGATAAGGCGTAAAGCGAAAAGAATTAAAAAACGGCACTGCATTGTTATTGTCTTTGCTTCTTACTGACAGTGCATAGTAATGTGGTCCCTTAATAATAAATCTTGCAGTAACAACAGAACTGTCTTTCATTTTCTCCTTTACTTCTAAGCATGGATATCCCTGGAATCTGCTTTGTTTTTGTTGCAGTTGATATTCAAAATAATCAGGTGACCGAAAAGATTCTTCCAGCTTCAGGTCAAAGCTGTCTTCATCTAAAAATTTAAAATTATATACGCTCTTTTTAAAAATGCTGTATACATTGCCGGTAGTTTTGTCTGTGGCTTCGTATTCCCACCGGTTAATGGCATCGGAACAATTTTCATTATTATAAATAGAAGGTGTTTGAGGAAAGGCAACTGAGAAACCTCCCTGAACCGGGACGAAATTTTTTGCCGCAGTATCTGCTTCTTTTAAAATAATAGAGGAAAAAAACTGGCTTGCTTCTTTACCTTCAATATAATTTTCTTTTCCGCTCATTTTAAAAATGAGTATTTCAAAAGGAGTGATGAAAATATAGTAACGTTGCAGATCGCCTCTCCGGGTTTTATTGGTGATGTCGTACCCGGTATAGCCATTTTTTATGATGACTGTTTTTTTAAGGATCTTGCCGGGAATGTTTTCATACAGCAGGCTGTCTAATTTTCTTTTTACCTGCTCCTGTGTTTGATTGATGAATGCTGCATGTGTTTTAACCCGGGTTACCTGGTAGTAAGAGCCATTGGCCATATCAGCATACTGCCTCCTGTCTGATTTGGTAAAGTCTCCTGCTACTTTATACAAGGCGCCAGGCATATCCACTTTATAAAAACCATCTTCAGCAGTTAGGGTGCTGAAGTTCACAGGTACTTTTAATTTATCGATCGCTTCTTTTTTGCTGGCATCCCTGTTGGTCATTTTTATAGGGCGTAATATGTAGCCCATTTTTCTCAGCAATTCAATTACACCTCTTTTTCCCGGTAAATGTGCAGCGCCCACTCCCACAAACAAACTGCTTTTCTTCAGGATGGTATCCATAGATGCAGCCTGTATCTCATTGCGCTTGTATAAAAATTTTTCATTGAAAGCAGCAGAGCGTTCGGTTAAAATACTTAAGGAATCCATCAGGTCAAGGTCGCCACGTTTGTAAGCATCCTGTATCTTTTCACCAATGTCTCTCATCGATTCTCCATCCGTATCTACGTTCTTTTTTATCTTTTCATTAGCCATGTCTGCAAACGCTTCCAGTATGAGTCTTTCGGTTTCAAAATAATCTTCCACACCGGTACTTCTTTTGCCTAATTTTTTTCCTGTCTGGTAAATGTAGAGGTCCAGGAAAGTATCCTCTTCAAAGTCTTCTTTTGTTTTGTAACTGCGGTATAATAAATTATTCACCACGGCAGGCTGAGTACTGAGTGCTATTTTTAATTCATCATCATATTTATTGATGCGGAACGAATTTTCATTGAGGTAATCACCGCCCGCTGGCTGGATGTAGCGATTATAATTTTGTTTTAATTGATCAAGGCCCACCATTTGCTGCTGCCAGGTATCCGTGTTTAATTCCAATGCCACTGCATCCACGTTTTGAATGGCAGTGTAAAAAGAATCGCTTAAATGAAAGGCCAGCTTACTGCTTACATGCATGGTGCCAAACAGGTACGATGGTTTCTTTAGTCCATTACCCGTGATCTCCCAAAAGACACTGGGGTATTTTTTAGCAGCTTCTTTTTGAGCAAAGACAGCAGTGAGGGAAGATACCAGCAGCAGGGTTAAGATGGATTGTAGCAGTTTGCGGTTCATTCAGCTTTATTCAGTTTACCAGTGATTTACTAAAGATGCATACATCTTCACAAAGCACAAAATAATGTGCAATCATTCAACATTTAATTAACCAACCTGCTTTTTTTGTGGGTAACCATTTGATTTCATTGAGGAATATCGATTTTTTAACCCTACCTTCGCACTCTTTAAATCATGCCGTAACATGATAAGTGCCTGAGTAAAGGCTACATATCGCTGTAACAATATACAGTACAAGGCATGTGAATATCATCTAAAATTATAGATACACATGAAATTAAGCCAGTTCCGTTTTGACCTTCCCCTAAATCTGATTGCCCAAAACCCCACCAAGAAAAGAGAAGACAGCCGCATGATGGTGATCCACCGGAAGAGTGGTAAGATTGAAGACAAATACTTCCGTGACATTATCGAATACTTTGATGACAAGGATGTGATGGTGGTAAATAACACCAAAGTATTTCCTGCACGTATGTATGGCCGTAAAGAAAAAACAGGCGCCAAGATTGAAGTATTTCTTTTAAGGGAACTGAATAAACCAAACCGTTTATGGGATGTGATCGTGGATCCTGCCCGTAAAATTCGTGTGGGTAATAAATTATATTTTGGTGAGAATGATGAACTGGTAGCGGAAGTAATTGACAATACCACGAGCCGTGGACGTACCATTCGTTTCTTATGGGATGGCACTGAAGAAGATTTCAGGAAGATGCTTGATTTTATGGGTGAAACACCGTTGCCAAAATACATCAAGCGCAAGCCGGATGAAGAAGATAAGGAGCGTTATCAAACTGTATATGCCAAGCATGAAGGTGCTGTGGCTGCCCCTACTGCAGGATTGCACTTTAGTAAAGAACTCATCAAGCGTTTGGAAATAAAAGGTATCCGTTTTGCTGAAACTACTTTGCACACTGGTTTGGGTACATTCAGGCCAATTGAAGTGGAAGATTTGAGCAAGCATAAAATGGATGCTGAGTATTATGCAATTGATGAAATTGCCTGTGCTATTGTAAACAAGGCCAAGCAAGATAGCAGAAGAATTTGTTCTGTTGGTACCACTACCATGCGTTCAATGGAATCTTCTTTTACCGCACAGAAATTACTGAAGCCCTCTGAAGGTTGGACGAATATGTTCATTCACCCACCATATAATTTCTCTATCGCCGATGCTTTGGTAACCAATTTTCATTTGCCTAAAACCAGCCTGCTGATCATGACCTGCGCTTTTGGCGGATATGACCTGATCATGGAAGCTTATAAAAAAGCGATCAAGGATAAATACCGTTTCTTTAGTTATGGTGATGCGATGCTGGTAGTTTAATTGTTTTAGGTAGTTGAGATGGATTACCGTTTTCGATTTTAATATATCACCTTATTTATACAGACTCCCCTTAGGGGAGTTTTTTATTGGGGTATTGGGTAGAATAAAAAAGGGCTGAGATGGAAATCTCTGCCCGTTTAAATCCAATATCCTATGAAAAACCACTTAGTAAACGTACGATAGGAAGTGATATTGTTTCGGGATTGTACTTTTTTTGACTTTTTGCCCATTTGATATATAACTTATTGGTTATCTGTTTAAAATATTTATTTTCTTTTTCATTTAACCGGGCTTTTTCACCCAGAAGCTTTCCCGGAATATCAAATTCGTAAGAGGTATTCAGATAAAATCCCTTTTTTATTTTGTTCCTTTGCGGCCATTGATGCAACAGGTAAATTATAACAAATACAACCCCGTAATTACGATCACCCTAAAAGGCAAAATACTGGTGGGTATTGTACGATTGTATTACCGTATCCTTCAATGGTTAGGTAAAGATCAATGGGAGTCTGTTGTGCCTGGTCATCATGAAGATCCTTTGAAAATGACTTTCGCTGAAAAGCGTTACCTGGGGTATAAGTATTATTTCAAAGCATTAATCCGGCCCGAAGAGGGTTCCGGACTTGAAACATATTTTCATGATCAAAATTTTCAGCTTGATATACCAACCGGTTTTACACCAGCTGAAACCATTACGCTCCATGCAGGAGGAGATTTGATTCCTTACACCTGTATACAACCCGAAGTATGTAAAAATATCTGGAACCATACCGGCGATTTCTTTTTTAATGGAGATATCGTTCTTGCTAATTTAGAAGCACCTGCCGATTTTAGTAAACCGTGTTCAGCTGCCCCTGAAGTAATGCTTCATGATATGTATTTTAATGCGGATGCTGCCACCCTGAAAATATTTACTGGTAATGGAAAGTATAAGGGTTATGATGTGCTGAGCATTGCCAACAATCATTCACTTGATCTGGGGACAGATGGATTATTGAATACGATGACATTACTGCAGCAGCAAAATATTTCTTATTGCGGTGCTGCAATAAACCGGCAAGAGCAACATCACTTTCCCATCATCGAACGTAAAGGAATAAAGATTGCTTTTCTTGCAGCTACCTTCTCCTTTAATAAAGAAGTATTACCAAATGATTCGGCGTGGCTTTGTAATCATATTGAATTGAATCAACCTGACCCTGACATCAGCATATTGATACAACAGGCTCAGCTTGCACGGGAACGGGGTGCTGATATTATTGTGGCTGCTTTGCATATGGGCTGTGCTTACCAGGCTTATCCCAGCATGCACAGTGTAAATAATATTCATGCTATTTGTAATAAGACAGGTATCGATATTGTAATTGCCGGGCATCCGCATCATGCTCAGCCCATGGAAATATATTCTTCTGCTGCCACCGGTAAACAACATTTTATTGTTTACTCTTTAGGCGATTTTATTGCATACGATATTTTCAAATGGGGACACCTGTCTATGTTACTAAAATTAGAAATCAGTAAGGGTTTATTGAATGGAGAATCTTTTACCTGCATTACCAGTATTCAGGTGAAACCTGTTTATCTGCATGCCATCATAAAAAGTGGAAGCGTTGCCTCTTTGGAATTGCTGGATTATGTACAATTAAAAAAGAACCCTGCTGGTTTTCTCTCCAGTAAAAAAGACCTCCGGAAGTTTGAAGAAGTAAGTGATTTTTTTGAACGTTTTGTTTTGCAACCACACCAGCAGCATTTGCTGGTATAATTAAAATTATTTTCCGAGGATCAATGGCTTTAGCAGTAGTAAAGAAAAAATAATAAATACGATTCCTAAAATCATATCTAAGCGATGTAAAAATTTATCACTGATAAATTTTTTAAACCAGGTGGCCGCAAATGATATCAGCATCTCCATTCCAAAAATTCCGCTTAAGGCTCCAGTATAATACAGCCATCGCTGCCCGTTAGAAAAATGCAGTACATTATTTAATGTGGCTGCAACTGCCAGCCAGCTTAAATAATTTCCGGGGTTTAAAATATTCAGCATAAAACCTTTTGATGCCAGCATGAAAGGATTTTTATTATCTGCTTTTGGAAATAATATCTTTTTATGGCTTCGCAGATTACTGATGCCCATGGTAAGTAAAAACACAGCTCCGCAAATACGAACAATCATTTCAGTGTTACCTCCCTGCGGAAATAAAGTGGCACTGAAATAACTGAGAAGGATCAAAATAATATCAGAAATGATCACACCTGTTGCAACCCATGCTCCGCTTTTAAAACCATTGATAATACTATTTTGCACCAGGCAAAAAAATACAGTACCCAGCATGCTGCTTAGTATTAAGCCTGTAAGCAACCCATAGAAAAAAGCATATACCATGTTAAAAAATAATCGCAAATCTAAATGATAACATTAAACTGATGTGATTTTAATTACTGGTATTTAATTTTACAGAAACCTAATCAGCATGATCGCTTCTTTCAGGGAGACATTGCTTTTTCTCATCTCAACGCCGCTCTATATAATTTGTATAGGTGTTGAGGTACTGATTTCCTCCATTCATCAAAATCACCGGTATTCCGCAAAGGGTACCTGGCAGAATTTTTACATCATGCTGGTGAGCCTGGTGATTGACCTTGGTATGAGAGTAGTGGCTTTGTTTTGCCTCACTATTATTTTCAGTCACCATACATTGCAGGTAAACAATGTGGTGTTGTACTGGATAATATTATTCCTGCTGCAGGACCTTGCATTTTATACCATGCATTTTATTGATCATAAAGTGCGGTTGTTTTGGGCAGTACATATTACGCATCATTCTTCTGAAGAATTTAATTTGGGTGTGGGGTTTCGTTCTTCTGTATTTGAACCGCTGTACCGCTTTATATATTTTATACCAATAGTGTTGTTGGGCTTTGCACCTCTAGATATTTTCTTTGTTTTTTCTATCTCACAGCTGTATGGTATTTTCATTCATACACAATATATCAACCGCCTTGGTTTTTTAGAATGGTTCATGGCAACCCCTTCACATCACCGGGTGCATCATGGAAGAAACCCTCAGTACATTGACCGCAATATGGGGATGTTTTTAATTGTATGGGACAGACTGTTTGGTACTTTTACACCAGAAAAAGAAACTGTTGTTTACGGGGTTACCAAACCTCCAAAAACAGATCGTTCTGATGAAGTGATCCTACATGAGTTCCGCAACATGATGCAGGATGTAAAGCAGGCGCCGGATATGAGATCTAAGTTAATGTACATCTTCGGGCCTCCGGGCTGGCATCATTAATAAAAGGAATATTAAATTCTGATTTTTTAATTCTTTGATAAAAGCAATAAAAAACCACTTTAGTTTTACTGAGCTAAAGTGGCTTTTTATAAATATGGGTTATCGAAAATTATTCCAGTCCAAATAATCCTTTGTTTAGTAACTGCAAGGTTTCTTCTTTATGTTTTCTTGGAATTAAAATAGAAATGTTGTGCCTGCTGCCACCATAACTTACCATGCGTACAGGGATATCTCCCAAGGCGCTAAATAACTTTTGCATCACATCTTTTGTTTCTGTTATTTCATTGCCAACAATACTAACAATGGTTTGGTTGGTATCTATTTCTACAGTACCAAATGGTTCCAGTTCTTTTATTATTTCAGGAAGGTTAGTATCTGTATCAATCGTTAATGATACCGCCACTTCAGATGTGGTGATCATATCGATAGAAGTGCGGTATTTTTCAAACACTTCAAATATTTTCCTGAGAAAACCATAAGCCAGTAACATACGGCTGCTTTTTATTTTTATTGCGGTGATACCGTCTTTTGCAGCAACTGCTTTTACGCCAACACTTCCAGCCAGTTCAGCAATGGTAGTTCCTTTGGCAGAGGGCTCCATCGTATTGAGCAACTTAACCGGCACGTTGTAAAGCTGTGCAGGCCAAATGCTGGCGGGATGTAAAATCTTAGCTCCGAAGTAAGCCAGTTCAGCAGCTTCTTCAAAACTTAATTGTTCGATAGCTACTGTTTTCTTTACCACTCTTGGGTCATTGTTGTGCATGCCGTCGATATCTGTCCATATTTCACAAACGGATGCATTGATGGCGGCGGCAATCAGGGAAGCACTGTAATCACTACCGCCTCTTTTTAAATTGTCCACTTCTCCTTTTGAGTTGCGGCTGATATAACCCTGGGTGATAAAAATACTTTTGTCTTTATGTTTCTGCAGTATCTGAGCCAGCTTTACTTTAATGCTGCCGATCTGTGGCTCATCATAATTATCAATGGTCATAAAATCAAGTGCCGGTATCAGCAAATGATCAATACCTTTTTCTTCAAGATAAACGCAAAACAGTTTTGTGCTGAGCAGTTCTCCCTGTGCAAGGATATCTTTATTCAGTGCTTCGCTGAAAGAAATTTTTAAAATTATGTTGAGAAATTCAAAATGTTCATTTACTATCTCCAGTGCCTTAGCCAATGCAGTGGGAGTACTTACCAACTGGCTGCAGAAATTTTTATAATGAGCTTCTAATGTTGCGATCTGTTGCTTAGCTGCATTACGATCGCCCTGTGCCAAAGAATTACTGATCTCTACCAGCGAATTGGTGGTGCCGCTCAATGCAGATAATACCACAATTTTACTTTCGCTGTCTTTAGTTATCAGCTTTGCCACTTCATGCATTCTTTCCGGCTTACCTACACTGGTACCGCCAAACTTCATAACTTTCATCTGTCAGTAAATTTTAAATGAGGTGCAAAAATATCAGATATGAATGACTTTCCAAAAGAATAAGAAATGACAGTTTGTTACAGCAGCCTGCGCATTCTACAAAACAGGTAAATTAAATTTAAGCGCTAATTCATTCAGGTCGTTGATAATTGCTGGGAGTAATTCAATTCCATTATTCATCCTTTCTTTTTCGATTTCCCTTTCCGGGTCACCGGGTATTACAATTTTTTCAAAGCCTTCTGCTGGCGTTGCATTTTTAAAACGATGGATCCATTGATCCATGTTCTTTTTAAAATCTTCCGCAGGCCGAAATGCATCAATACGCATAGCTCCAAAAAAATGTCCAATGCCTTCTCCCGGCATATTTTCCGGCATGGGTACATACGCCGGAAAGGGTGGTACCCAAGGGCCGTAATTAGCGCCACTTAATACAGCGGAAAAAATATCAACAATGGAGCCCAGCATGTAGCCTTTGTGGCTGCCATGTTCCTTATCACCACCCAGCGGTAGCAACGCACCACCTTTTTTTAATTCATTGGCATCGGTAGAAGGTGCACCATCTTTTGTTTGCACCCAGCCCGAAGGAGTATCTGAATTTTTTCTTTGCAGTATTTCCAGTTTTCCATTAGCCGCAGTTGTGGTAGCAAAGTCTGCTACAAAGGGTTGTTCATTACCTGCAGGTATTGCAACTGCAATTGGATTGGTACCGAGTAATCGTTCTTTTGAAAATGTCGGCGCCACCAAAGCAGATGCATTCGTCATAGCGATGCCGATCATATCATGTTCCAGCGCCATCATAGCATGGTAGCCGGCAATACCAAAATGATTACTGTTTTTTACACTTACCCAACCGGTACCAACCTGGCTTGCTTTTTCAATTGCCACCTTCATCGCTGCAGGAGCTACCACTAAACCTAAACCTTTATCTCCATCCACTACCGCAGTAGATGGCGTTTCGTAAACAATTTTAATATCCGGATTAGCATTTACTCTTGCTGCTTCCCAAAGGCGAACATAACCTGTAAGCCTTGCGATACCATGACTATCTACACCTCTCAAATCAGCTGACAGCAATGCTTTGGTTGCAATATCAGCATTGATTTCGTTGCTGCCAATTTGCAGGAAAATATTTTTAGTAAATGAAATGAGTTGCTGGTAAGAGAATAATGACATAATCGTTATTGAAACAAATCTCTAAGAACTTTTAAAATTGCAGATGCCTTACCGTTAGTCCGTTATTGATCAGCTGTTTTAAAGAATCAATTCCAATTTTTAAATGCCGCTCTACATATTGGGAAGTAACACTTTTATCACTGGCTTCTGTTTTTACACCTTCCGGCACCATTGGGCTGTCGCTAACGAGTAACAAAGCTCCGGTGGAAATTTTATTATAAAAACCTACCATAAAAATAGTGGCGGTTTCCATATCAATGGCATAGGCCCTTACTTTTTTCAGGTATTCTTTAAATGCTTCGTCATGTTCCCATACCCGCCTGTTAGTAGTGTATACAGTACCCGTCCAGTAATCACAGGCATAATCCCTGATGGTGGTGGAAATCGCTTTTTGTAACATAAACGATGGAAGCGCCGGTACTTCTGGCGGAAAATAATCATTGCTGGTTCCTTCGCCTCTTAAGGCTGCTATTGGTAGTATCAAATCTCCAATTGAATTTCGTTTTTTTAACCCGCCGCATTTTCCTAAAAACAACACTGCATGTGGTTTAATAGCACTCAATAGATCCATCACCGTTGCTGCAGTAGGGCTTCCCATTCCAAAGTTAATAATGGTGATATTATTGGCAGTGGCACACTGCATGGGTTTGTCTTTTCCAATCACTTTTACTTTGTTCCATTTGGCAAACAGGTCTACGTAGTTAGAAAAATTGGTAAGCAATATATATTCTCCAAAATTTTCTAACTTTTCGCCGGTGTATCTTGGTAACCAGTTTTCTACTATTTCTTCTTTTGTCTTCATCTTGCTGTAAATTTTGTTAATGCCTGCCGGTGAATATTAAATTTATTTTTTAAGATTACTTACAGGCAAATTTGTTTCTTTGCTCCGGATAAAAATACAATTTTTTGCACTAACGTATGATTAAGATTGAATACCCGCCTTATCAGCCAAAAATAAAAACCGAAGCAGACAGGGAATATATTTTTGATGGATTAAGGAAGCGCTGGGTAATGCTTACACCGGAAGAATGGGTGCGACAGAATTTTTTACAGTACATGATACGGGTAAAGAAATATCCGGCATCTTTAATTGCAGTAGAAAAAGAGATTAGCCTGGTTGATCTGAAAAAACGTTTTGATATTGTGCTGTATAAAAATGCACAACCCTGGATGATTGTGGAATGCAAGGAAACAGCAGTGGCTTTGGACAGAAAAGTGCTGGACCAGGTGCTTCGATATAATATGAGTTTGAAAGTACCTTACCTGGTTATTACCAATGGAAGTTATTGTTATGCTTTTGCGGTGGTGGAAAATAAGCTGGAAGAGATTGATGATTTACCTGAGATGTAAATTTTAAAGTATTGTTATACGGATGAAATGAGCTTATCATCCGTATAACAATTATATCTTTTTATACAGCCATTATTTCTTTTTCCTTTGCCTCCAGGTGTTTTTCTATGAGACTGATGAAGCGGTTAGTGAGATCCTGGGTTTCGCCTTCTGCTCCTTTTGCGATGTCTTCACTTAGTCCATCTTTTTGTAATTTTTTGATATGTTCTATTGCATCCCGGCGAATATTTCGAATAGAAACTTTTGCATGCTCGCCTTCGTTGTTGCATCTTTTCACCAGTTCTCTTCTTCTCTCTTCGGTAAGCGGGGGTAAAAACAGGCGGATATTAACGCCGTCGTTTTGAGGGGTAATGCCAATGTTGCTGGCCATGATGGCTCTCTCAATTGGCTGAAGCATATTTTTTTCCCAGGGCTGAACTGAAATGGTACGAACATCCAAAACAGTGATGTTAGCTATTTGGGTGATTGGAGTGGGTGATCCATAATACTCTGCAACAATACCGTCCAGCATATTAGGATTGGCTTTTCCTGCCCTGATTTTAATCAATTCTGTTTCGAGGTGGCTGATCGCTTTTTTCATGGAGCTTTCCGTCTCCATTTGTATCAATTCTAATTCTTCTGACATAAAATAAATAATTAAGTGGCTGCAAAACTAAAGAAAAGAATAATAGGCAGCGCTTTAGAATGCCTGCAAAAGAATTAATAGTATTAAAATAAAGTGGGATGAAGGTTACTCGGCCTCAACAATTTCAGGTGTAAATGCCAGTATCTTACGGGTCTTGATCATTTTTTCTTCAGGCAATAAGTTGGATCTTGTATCCAGCTTCGTTTTAGGGCGGCTGTAGTAGATCAATGCAATTAATGAAGTGGATACTGATAATAAGACTCCAATTGCAACGGTGGTACCCAGATTTCGCAATGCAAGTGTTAATATGATCAGAGCAATATTTGCACCAACACATAAAAAAGTTACCATTTTATGATTGAAACCCAGCTCCAGGAGAAAATGATGAACATGTGACCGGTCGGGACTAAAGGGAGAGCGCTTGTCTAAAATTCGTTGACCAAAAACTCTGAGTGTATCAAATAAAGGAACGATCAATATAGCGAAACCTATTGCCGGGGCTGCTTCCAGTGGAAGCTTAGCGTCTGCAGCACCTGCTACATTGATAAATTTGATCACCATAATGGAATTGATCAACCCGATCAGTAATGACCCGGTATCACCCATGAATATTTTAGCAGGAGAAAAATTGTAAATTAAAAAACCTACCAGGCTGCCAGCCAATGAAAAAGCCATTACTGCAAACATTAACTGACCCACATAAAAGAAATAGCTGCCAAACAAAATGGCGGTCAACAATCCAAGGCTGCCTGCCAGACCGTCCACACCATCTATCAGGTTAAATGAATTGGTGATAACAATTACCGTAAACAAGGTTAAAATGATGCTTGCCACCTGTGGTATTTCGCCAATACCTAAAAAGCCATGCATGTTTGTGATCTGTACACCACCAAATTGTATAATGATGCCGGCTGCAACCAACTGACCAATGAATTTTTTAGCAGCAGATAAAACAAGGATATCATCTTTAATACCTAAAAAGAAAATAACAATGGCTGCGGCAACAAAGTATTGAAATTCAGGGCTTCCCCATGGAACGCCCAATAATGTAGCTAAAATAAATCCTGCAAATATCCCCAATCCACCCAGCGTCGGTATTACCATCTTGTGTACCTTTCTTTCATCTGGTTCGTCAAACATCTTTTTTTGTCTTGCAACCTGTATAATAACGGGGATGGCAAAAAATGTAATTAGAAATGATAAGGCACCGCTTAATAGTATATTGCTCATGCAGGGGCTGTTATTAAATTTTTTTTACAAAAAATCAGCTTTCGTCAGGTAGGTAGGATTAACTGAAAAAATTCTGTAATGCAACATAGTCAAATTAGACCGGTTTTTAAAATTTTACAGAATAATTTTACATAGCTAAACAAATTAAAGTTAAGGCTATCAGCATTCAAACGACAAAAAACTGAACTTATTATTTTATAGTTAAATCATTTGAATTATTACTTTGTTATTGCAATGAATTAAAGTAGGTTTGCCGCATTAAAATTTAGAAAATGAGTGATTTAAAATCAGTAGCTTCCCAGGTACGCAGGGATATAGTGCGTATGGTGCATGGAGTGCAAAGTGGCCACCCCGGTGGTTCTTTAGGTTGTACAGAATTTCTTACAGCATTGTATTTTCAGGTAATGAAACATAATCCTGCCCCCTTTAATATGAATGCAGTTGAGGAGGATGTTTTTTTTCTGAGCAATGGTCATATTTCACCTGTGTTTTACAGTGTGCTGGCAAGAAGCGGTTATTTTCCGGTAAAGGAATTGAGTACTTTCAGAAGGCTGAATACCCGTTTGCAAGGCCATCCCACAACTCATGAACACCTGCCAGGTGTAAGAATAGCCAGCGGATCATTAGGACAGGGAATGAGTGTGGCAGCAGGGGCAGCAATGGCAAAAAAATTAAATAAAGATGATCGTACGGTTTACTCTTTGCATGGCGATGGTGAACTGGATGAGGGCCAAAATTGGGAAGCTATTATGTTTGCAGCCCACAAGAAAATTGATAATTTAATTGCAACTATTGACTGGAACGGTCAACAGATAGATGGCCCTACTAACAAGGTTATGAATCTTGGCGATCTTGCTGCAAAGTTTGAATCATTTGGTTGGAAGGTAGTACATAATGAAAATGGAAATGATATGGATGCGGTACTGGCAGCTTTTAAAACTGCACAGTCTTACCTGGGGCAGGGTAAACCAATTGTTGTACTGATGAAAACAGCAATGGGTAGTGGTGTTGATTTCATGGAAGGCAGTCATGAATGGCATGGTATAGCGCCCAACGATGAACAGCTTGCAAAAGCACTGGCACAATTGCCAGAAACTTTAGGCGATTATTAATGTAAGATTGGAATAACTTTTTAAGAGCTTTCATAAAAAGAAAGCTCTTTTTTTTATGAAAGCTTATCGGAGTTCAATAGCCTGGTTGGATGCTTTCCTTGCAGGAAACCAAGATGCCATAAATGCAATAATCGCTGCAGTGGAAGCAACAAGAATGAAATCAGCTAATTGTAATTTTACAGGAAAATAATCTACCAAAAAAGAGCCACCCTGTATTTTTACCAGCTTGAATTTTACCTGCAACCAGCAAATGATGAGGGCAAGTACAATACCACTTACTGCACCAATGGAACCTAATAACAACCCTTCGCTCAAAAATATTTTCAATATCATGTTTTTACCGGCTCCCATGCTTTGCAGTATGCTGATGTCTTTTTGTTTTTCCAGTACCAGCATTGTGAGGGCACTGATCATATTGAATGCTGCAATCAACAATATCAAAGTAAGCACCGCATAGATAAACCATTTTTCCATCCGCATAGTATTATACAAGCCAGCGTTCTGCTCATATTTGGTTTGTATATTGTAAGCAGTGCCCAATATTTTTTTTAGTTCATTTTGCACTGCAGCAGGGGCTGCATTAGTCTTGATTTTTATTTCGCAGGCGCTATATTCATCAGCAGCAAAACCCATTTGTTGTTTTACAAAATTTATATTGGTAATGGCATACTTGTTATCAAAATCCTGCTGTATCATAAATACACCCGTGGCTCTTGCATTGCCTTCGCTGAGTGATTGCATGGGGTCGCTTACAGTTACTTTTCCTTTTTTAGGTAAGATAAGGGTAACTAAAGATGGCTCCAGTCTTTCATCCACACTAACTCCTGCAGCGTTTTGAATTCCATATCCTACTACGATACCCGGATCATCAACAGTACCGGTATTAAATTTACCCTGCACGATTTTAGCAGCCACGCCACTTACATTTTGATAATTGGAATCCACGCCCTTCAGGTAAATTACACTTTGCAGTTCTGCATTTTGCAGTAATGCCTTTTCTTCCGCAATGAGTGATAAAGAATGTACCTGTGGATTTTGCCTGATGCTGCTAAGCTGGCTGGGGGTAAGGATAAAAGTTTTGCCTTGAGCAGATGTAATTTTTACATCTGTGTAAAAAGAACTGTACAATGATTTTACCAGGTCTTCAAAGCCATTGAATACACTCAGCACCAATATCTGGCAGGCGGTGGCAAACGCAATAACGCCTGCTGTAACCCAAGCAATAATATTGATGGCATTAGCAGATTTTTTTGCTTTAAAGTACCGCCATGCAAAATTTAAGTACATACCCCAGTCCCCTAAAAGGGTAATTTATTTTTGTAGATAATTATGAAAATATTTATTCATTCTCCGGAGCTTCGTTTGTTTTGTCGCCATCTTCTTTCTTTATCTTTTCAAATAGCTCTTCTATTTTAAAAGCATAGTCAAGCGTATCATCAATATAAAATTTCAGTTCGGGTATACTTCTCAGCTGATGTCTTACCCTGGTACCCAGTTCTTTCCTGATCTCTTTATTTTTTTCATCAAATTTTTTGAATGCAGCATCTGCATCTTTTACCTGGAACATACTCAGGTAAACCCTTGCTTCAAAAAGATCCGGCGTAATTTTTACAGCTCCGATGGAAACCATTCCTCCATCGATCATATTCAAACCCATCTTACGGAAGATATCATTGAGTTCCACATTGATCAGTCCGGCTACCTGCTTTTGTCTCTTTGTTTCTTTCGTCATGGAATGTTATTTATGAAATGTAAAAATACGCTGTTTCCATCACTATTTGGAGTGATTGCAGTTAGGGCTCATTCTAAAAGAAAAGGGTTGCCTTGCTAAATTGTATTTGTGTAGTGGATGCAGCTGAAGTAATTAAAAAGAATTCTTTAAACGGATATGATTCTTCTTGGTAATAAATTTCCCAAACCCATATCCCAATGCAAATCCAAGCGGATAATCACCAGCCCAGTGTACCCCGTTATTCATCATGGCAAAACTTAATAGTCCTGCAATGGTATAGCCCACAGGCTTTATCCATTTTACCCTCGGGTAATTCTCTGCAACAATGGTAACGGCACTTACAAAAGTTGCCAGGTGCCCCGATGGAAATGCATCATACTTTGGTTTATTGTTATTAAAATTACTGATGGAGGGGAATGGCCGCCACTTGCCACCCGGAGCAGTTGCGCTTCCAGGGGTTTCTCTGCCAGTACTGTATTTTAAGATTTGTGTGCTTGCCCCTAATGCTAAAAATGCTTCCACTAACTGGCTGGCGGTTTGCAATGCCCTGTTATCATGCTTTATTTTTCCTGCAATAAAAAAGCCAGCCGCCATCCACATTACTGTGGAACCCTGCCCGAAATTATACACTGCTGTATTAAAGTTCTTTGGCCATTTTCCGATATTGGTATTTTTGCCAAACAACTTTGGCCTGAATATAGGGTTAAAATCCTCTTCCGCAGAAATCCCATTTCGCCTGGCGAAACTTTGTACACCGTCATTGATCTGCTGATCAAACACAATCAATAGCGCAGTGGCCCCGGCAACAATGCCTACTTTATATAAATTCTTCTTTTGAAATGATTGTTTTATGTAGCCTGCAAAATCTCCAGGAATATGAGTGATAAAGGAAAATGTTTTGGGTTTTAAACAAAAAAATGAATCACCATTTTTTTCAAGGTATATCTTTTGAGTTGATACAATTGGTTTAAGAGAATCCATTCTTTTTGCTTCCAGAATAGTGTCAGCTACTATGTTTGGTCCAGATAAATTACTACTGTCGGTATTCTGAGCTTTTGATAAGAATGGTAACAGGGTCAATATAAGTAGTAAAACTTTTTTTATCATAAAGCAGTTGAAGCTACTGATAGCTTTTTTTTGTTCGATTTTTTCGAATACCATTTTTCGGCCTTATATGCAAGCCATGCACTTCCTGCACCAACTATTGCTCCTGCCAGCACATCGGATGGATAATGCACTCCCTCATACATACGGCCATATCCCACACTTGCGGCCCATATATATGCAGGGACAATTACATACCATTTGGGAAACAGTAAACTTAATGATGTGGCTGTGCAAAATGCCGCAGAAGTATGGCCCGATGGAAAAGAATATCCACCACCGCTGTCTTTTTTATCAATGTAGGAATAGGTAATAAATGGACGATCCCTCTGTATGATTTTTTTTAAACTGTGAGTAATGATCGTTGATAAAACAAATCCTCCAGCCATAAAAGCTGCGTCTCTTTGCAACTGTTTATCATGCTTAATAAGCCCTGCGGTTAATACGCCCAATGGAGCAGCTATATTAACATAAGTAACACTTTTAGAAGTAAACTTAAAATAATTGTCTTTGAAATTACTTTGATGTCCGTTAATGGATTTTAAAAGATTGATATCAAAATTTTGACCAGTAGCATTGGAGAAAAAAATAAAAAAAAAGACAATGCCTGTGATGATTCTTTTTTGGTTCATGCAGTTTTTATTTCATGTGTTAGTTGCAAGATAAGGGCTATGCATTAAGTAACTGTAGAAAAATTTCTACTAATGGTTATCTAATTGTTATTTGGAAATGCGTTGCCATTCATCATGTTTCATTTTTACCAGGAAATTTTTTCCCTGGTAACTTCACGTATGAAATAAACGATATTATTAAATGAATAGTATTAGCAGGATAATATATGAAGAGGGTTGTTTATAACTTAGCCAATGTTTTCAATAATGCCAGCTATTCCCTGGCCACCACCAACACAGGCAGTTACGATGCCATATTTTTTATTCAGCCTTTTCATATCATTGGTAATTTGTATAGTAAGTTTAGCACCAGTGCAGCCAAGCGGATGACCTAATGCGATAGCGCCACCATTGATATTTACAATGTCAGGATTTAAATTCAACTGTCGAATAACCGCCAGCGATTGTGACGCAAAAGCTTCATTCAGTTCTATTAAATCAATGTCAGATAAATTCATCCCGGCTTGTTTCAACACTTTGGGCACAGCTTCTACCGGCCCAATACCCATCACTCTTGGATGCACACCTGCACTGGCACAATTTACCAGTCTTGCGATGGGTTTTAATCCCAGTTCATTGATCATCCTTTCACTCATCACTATCACAAAAGCAGCACCATCACTGGTTTGAGAGCTGTTGCCTGCTGTTACACATCCACCTGCTGCAAACGCTGGCTTCAGTTTTGCCAATCCTTCAATGGAAGTATCCGCCCTTACCCCTTCATCTGTATCCACCACATACGTTTTCTTTTGCTTCTTTCCTTTTTCATCTAAATAAACCTGCTCTACTGTTATTGGTAATATGCCATTTTTGAAATAGCCGTTCTTGATAGCATTGCCTGCTTTTATATGACTATGATAACTAAATTCATCCTGGTCTTCCCGGCTCACATTGTAATCTTTTGCCACGGCTTCTGCAGTAAGGCCCATGTTTAAATAATAATCCGGTTCATCTTTAGCAATAGACCAGGCTGGCGATGTTTTCCAGCCTGCGGTTGGTACCAGGCTCATACTTTCTGCACCACCTGCAATAATACATTCCGCCATACCGGTTCTGATCTTGGCGGTAGCCATTGCAATACTTTCCAGTCCGCTGGCACAGTAACGGTTGATGGTGATACCTGCCGCATGAATTCCAACAGCACGGGCAGCAATGATCCTGCCCACCTGTAAGCCTTGCTCAGCTTCAGGTACCGCATTTCCTACAATTACATCATCCACCCTTTTGGGATCAAGCTGCGGCACACTTGCCAGTAAACCTTTTATCACATCAATTGCCAGGTCATCAGGCCTGGTAAACCTGAAAAATCCTCTTTTACTTTTACCTACTGCCGAACGGTACCCAGCTACGATATATGCTTCCTGCATGATAATTTATTTGCCCCCACCGCATAAAAAGGTGAAGAATTAATGACTGCCTTTAACCCCTACAGGCGTTTGGGGCAAAAGGTTGTTTATGCAACTTTCTGTATCAAAGTTAGTAGTTCCCAATAAAAAATCAAACTCAATTATCTTTGCACTCCATGTATCAGATCATCAGGAATTTTCTTTTTATGTTCGACCCGGAAAGGGTGCATCATTTTTCTATGAACAGCCTGCGTTTTTTATGCAGTATTTCATTTGTAAAAAAAATAATCAGCAGGCAATTTACGCTCAGCAGTAATCAATTGGAAAAGCAGTTTTTAGGATTGAATTTTAAAAACCCGGTTGGTCTTGGTGCCGGTTTTGATAAAAATGCAAAGTACCTGAATGAGCTGGAAGCACTTGGTTTTGGTTTTGTGGAAATTGGCACCGTAACGCCAAAGCCACAGGACGGAAATGAAAAGCCAAGATTATTCCGTTTACCAAAAGACAAAGCACTTATCAACCGGATGGGATTTAATAATGAAGGGGTAGAGGTAGTTGCTGAGAGATTAAAGGAGTGGAAAGAGACAACCGACAACCGACAACGGACAACTGACAACCGACGATTGATAATCGGGGGTAACATTGGCAAAAACAAGATTACCCCAAATGAAGATGCCTGGAAGGATTATGAAATTTGTTTTAAAACCCTCCATCCTTATGTAGATTATTTCGTAGTAAATGTAAGCAGCCCAAACACGCCAGGTCTTAGGGAATTGCAGGAGAAAGACTCGTTGAGGAAAATATTAACCAACCTGCAAAATCTAAACACTCAACTTCTCAATCCTAAACCTATTCTTTTAAAAATAGCACCTGATTTGACTATTTCTCAAATAGATGATGTAATTGATTTGGCAATGGAAATAAAGTTAGATGGATTGGTTGCTACCAATACCACCATCAGCAGGGATGGTTTAATAACAGATGAGCAGACCGTCAAAAACATAGGTGCTGGCGGACTGAGCGGCCTGCCGGTTAAAAAAAGAAGTACAGAAATTGTTGATTATATCTGCCGGAAAACAACTGGCGAAATACCTGTAATGGCGAGCGGTGGAATTTTTACCGGAGAAGATGCTTTGGAAAAGATGAAGGCTGGTGCATCGCTGGTACAGGTGTGGACAGGGTTTATTTATGCAGGCCCGGGTATTGTAAAAAATATCTGTAAATACTTTGTAAAGCAGTAATTTTATAGGACTGCAAGAAAAAAAATTAATTTAATTTTTTAAACGCAAAAATTTACAATTATGAGTGAAGAAAAAAAAGAACAAAGCTTTCTTGATAAAGTAAAAGATGGTTTTGAAGACCTGAAAGACAAGGCAGAAGAAATATGGGACAAAGTGGAAGATAAGGCGGAAGTGGTATGGGATAAGGTGGAAGATAAAACTGAAGAGGTATGGGATGCTACTAAAGAAAAAGCATCGGAGCTGAAAGAAAAAGTAGCTCACAAAATTGATGAATGGCAGGGAGATGCACCAGAAACACAGGATGCAAAACCAACAGCTCCCGAAGAGCCTTTAAAATAGTAATCAAAAAAAATGGAGAGCCGGAATTAACCGGCTCTTTTTTATTGATTTTAGTTAACGCAAACTGTGCTTTATATTTGGCGAAAATTTAAATACAATTAATGGAACATTTATTTACAAGTGAAAGTATTATCAGCTTTGTCATCCTGGTAATATTAGAAGTGGTATTGGGTATTGATAATGTAATTTTTGTAAGCCTTGTAATGAACAGGCTGCCTGCAGGAGAAATAAAGAAAGCAAGAAGAATATGGATGATCACTGGTATTCTTTCAAGAAGTTTATTGTTGATGGGGTTGGGTTGGCTGCTTTCACAAAAGGGTAAGAATGTATTTTCTATATCAGGTAAGGGTTTTGACCTTGCCAGTATTGTAATGCTTGCAGGTGGACTTTTTCTCATTTATAAATCAGTAAAAGAAATTCACGAAAAGTTAGAGGGTGAAGATCCTTCGCAGACTTCAGGAAACAAACCTTCTTTAAAACTGGGTCAGGCCATTGTACAGATCATGCTGATAGATGCGGTGTTTTCTTTTGACAGCATTATCACAGCAGGTGGTACAGCAAAGCATGTGGAGATTATGATTGCTGCAGTGGTGGTAGCTATGATCGTAATGTTTTTATTCAGCCCTGCTATTTCATCATTTGTACACAAGCATCCAACAGTAAAGATGCTGGCGCTTTCATTTTTGGTAATGATTGGCTTAAGCCTGGTAATAGAAGGCTGGGATGCTAAACAGGCTCATGAACTGAATTTGAAAAATTATATTTATTTCGGTATGGCATTTTCTTTTGGTGTAGAAATGCTGAACCTTACTATGAAAAAAAGAACTGCCAAAAGCCGTGTGGTACATTTAAATGAACCATCACTGGAACCTGGGGATAAACCTTACTCAGACCAGGCGAAGTAACGTAGCTGCAACCATTCCGGCTGTTTCTGTTCTCAGTCGTGTATTGCCTAAAGCAACAGGTATAAAGGTGTTTTGTAAAGCCAGCTGAATTTCTTCTTTGGTAAAATCTCCTTCAGGGCCTATCAAAATTAGTTTAGAAGTTGAGGGGGTTAGCAGTTGAGAAGTTAGTTGCACTTTATTATTTTCATCTTCACAATGAGCAATAAATTTTTGTTGTTGTGTAGCCTTGCTGATCACTTCATTCAACTTTATTGGCTCATGCAAAAAGGGTAAAAAAGTTTGTTGCGATTGCAGCATGGCGCTGATCAAAATGCCCTGCATCCTGTCGTGACGAAAGTGCTGTTTTTCTGTTCTTGTGCAAATGAGCGGTACTATTTCTGTAATGCCAATTTCTGTGGCTTTCTCTAAGAACCATTCAAAACGATTGGCATTTTTTATAAGAGAAATAGCAATGGTTATGTTTGGAATTTGAGGTTTGAGATTTGAGTTTTGTAAAATTTTTACTGTACATCTTTTTCTGTTATTGTCTATTATTTCAGTAGTAAATAAATTCCCTTTTCCATCGGTTAACTGAAGCTCTTCCCCATTTTGCATACGCAATACTTGCACAACATGTTTGGATGTTTCTTCATTCAAAACAAGGTTGTCGGTTGCAGTTATTTCTTCAATATAAAAAAATGGTAACGCCATAAATACACACAATGAAAATGGAGAACAAATCTAAAGTTCATTCTCCATTATCAATTAAACATTTATCAATTATCCATTAAAAAGGTGCTTCATCATCAAAGTTGCCATCATTCATTTTACTTCCTTTCTGAATGTACAATTTTGCACCTGCACCACCACCTTCATCACCTTTAACCGGCCTGAAATTACCACCCGGGCTACCACCACCAAAATCTCCACCATCTTCATCTTCCACAAATTTTTGTATGTGCAGCAAAGCTTTTAGTTTGATCGTATCCAAACTACCATTTCTGTGCTTCGCAATCTTTACGTAGGTTTCACCTTTGTTGCTTTCTCCCATTTCATTGGCAGTGATATCGTAATACTCAGGACGGTAAAGGAACATTACCATATCTGCATCCTGCTCTATCGCACCGGATTCCCTCAAATCACTTAGTTGTGGAATCTTGGCACCTTCTTTTCTTTTTTCCACTTCGCGGCTTAACTGGCTCAATGCAATGATGGGAACTTGCAATTCCTTTGCCAATCCCTTCAGATCTCTTGATATACGGCTGATCTCCTGCTCCCTGTTGCCATTTTTATTATCACCGGCACCGCTCATTAATTGCAAGTAGTCAATGATAATAATACCGAGGTTATGTTTGTTTTTTAAACGGCGGCATTTAGCCCTTAATTCAAATATGTTCAGTGCTGCGGTATCATCAATAAAAATGGGGGCATTACTCAATCTTTCAATTCCCTTTTTATACAGCTGTTTCATTTCGTGTTCTTCCAGTTTACCACGGTTAATTTTTTCTAACCATATTTCACTTTCGGCACTGAGTATACGCTGTACCAATTGGCCAGCACTCATCTCCAAACTAAAAAATGCTACAGCAGTTGGTTTGGTGGGATGAAGAGCGGCACTACGGGCAAGGTTCAGCGCAAATGCTGTTTTACCCACAGATGGCCTTGCCGCCAGGATGATAAGATCAGTTGGTTGCCAACCGTAAGTGAGTTTATCCAAAGATGGAAAACCACTGGTTACACCGGTGATATCTTCATCCCTGTTACGCATATCCTCAATCCGCTGGATAGTTTTTACCAATACAGTATTAATGTCGTCAAAATTTTTACGAAGGTGATTATTGGTGATTTCAAACAGCTTTCCTTCTGCATCGTCCAGCAGGTCAAATACATCGGTGCTGTCTTCATAAGCATCTCCGATAATTTCTCCACTAACCCTTATCAGCTCCCGCTGGATAAATTTCTGCAAAATGATCCTGGAGTGAGCCTCAATGTTAGCGGAAGATACTACTGCATTGGTTAGCCGGGAAACATAGTAGGGGCCACCTACAATTTCTAATTCAGTTTTTAATCTCAACTCTTCTACCACCGTCAGCAAATCGATGGGTAAACTTTTTTGTGCAAGCGATGTCATGGACCTGAATATCCTTTGGTGTGCTTCCACATAAAAGCATTCAGGTTTTAATATTTCGATCACTGTATCAAAAGCGCTTTTCTCCAGCATAATGGCGCCAAGTACAGCTTCCTCTAATTCTTTTGATTGTGGTGGTACTTTTCCAAATACCATGTTTCCAAGGTCAAGTGTTGGTTTTCTCCGGGTTTTCCTGTCTTTGTTTAGGTTAGTTAAATCCATTTTTAAAATAAGTTAAGCAATGTATATTGAGTTGTTATATTCTGATAAATTGATATTTCTAAAGCGTATAGACAGCACTGTAAGCGTTCTTAAAGGATAATGGATTTTGCTTTTGAGATAACCAATTCAACATCGGGGCGGCTAAGGTAAAAGCAAAATATCGATGTTTATTCACACCTTCCCGTTATCAAGTTTTTAAACTGATTACCCACATGCTGTTCACAGTCAAAGGTAGTTTATCCATAGTTTATTCACAGGATTATCCACGTCAAATATTCAAATAAAACGGGATTGGGTAACAATTTATTAACATGATGAATTCCACATTTCTTTTTTTCTGCACGGTGTATCAATTTTTTTCAACTTGATTTTTTCATGTAGAAACAGTAAAGATTTTTATTTCCAGTATTTACAGGCTTTTCATTGGTAATTGTATGCTTACCTGCCAATAACTATCTTTGCAGCATTCTAAAAAATAAGCAGATTATCAATGACTATTAGTTACAACTGGCTGAGCGAATACCTTCCGGAAAAAATAGATCCGGAAAAATTGAGTAAAATTCTAACGTCTATAGGGCTGGAGGTAGAGAGCCTGGAAAAATATGAAGAGTTAAAAGGAGGCCTTCATGGATTAGTGATTGGAGAAGTACTTGAGTGTTCAAAACATCCCGATGCAGATAAATTAAGTTTGACTAAAGTAAATATTGGAAGCGGCGAACCATTACAAATAGTTTGCGGGGCACCAAATGTAGCTGTAGGTCAAAAGGTAGTGGTGGCAACTGTTGGGGCTACTATTTACCCAACAACTGGTGAGCCCATTACGATGAAAAAAGCAAAGATCAGGGGGGTTGAAAGTTTTGGGATGATCTGTGCAGAAGATGAAATTGGACTGACTGATAATCATGCCGGAATTATGGTGCTGCCTGCTGCTACAAAAGTGGGTATGGCTGCTGCGGAATATTTTGGCGCTTACAGCGATTTTATTTTAGAAATTGGCCTTACACCAAACCGGATGGATGCTATGAGTCACTTGGGTGTGGCCAGGGATGTTTGTGCTTACCTGAGCCATCATAGCAAAAAAGATACGCTGGTAAAATCACCTTTTAAAAATGCTTTTAAACCGGATAACAAGGGGCTCACAATACAGGTGAGTATTGAAAATACAGATGCCTGCCAGCGTTATGCCGGCGTAAGCTTGCAGGGAGTAACGGTGAGTGAAAGCCCCAAGTGGCTACAGCAAAAACTCAAGAGTATCGGGCTGAGGCCAATCAATAATATTGTGGATATCACCAATTTTATTCTGCATGAAACTGGCCAGCCATTACATGCTTTTGATGCAGACATGATCAAAGGGGAAAAGATCATCGTTAAAAATTTTGCAGAGGGAACTCCTTTTATCACACTGGATGACAAGGAAAGAAAACTTTCGGCAGAAGACCTGGTGATCGCCAACGCAGCAGAGGGAATGTGTATTGCTGGCGTATATGGCGGCTTGCACAGTGGCGTAAAAGCCACTACTAAAAATATCTTTTTAGAAAGTGCCTGGTTTAATCCAATCAGTATCCGCAAAACATCTTTCAGGCATGGCTTGCGTACAGATGCTGCTACCCGTTTTGAAAAAGGAGTTGACATTAGCAACACCGTAAATGTATTAAAGAGAGCAGCACTGATGATCAAAGAAATTGCAGGAGGTGAGATAGCATCTGATATAATAGATGTTTATCCAAACCTTAAACAAAGAACTGAAGTGGTATTAAAATATCATTACTTAAAAAAGTTAAGCGGCAAAAATTATCATGGAGATGCCATCAAAAATATCCTGACTGCTTTGGGTTTTGAGATCATCAAAGAAGGGATGGATGATATTCATGTATCCGTTCCGTTCAGTAAGCCAGATATCACTATACCTGCCGATATTGTAGAAGAAATAATGCGGATAGATGGATTGGATAATATTGAAATTCCTTCCACAATAAGTATCTCCCCTGCAGTGGAAACACTGGAAAAAGAAAATGCCTGCAAGGAAAAAATTGCAGCTGATTTAATTGGCGCTGGATTCAACGAAATTTTTACCAATAGCATTACCAACTCCGCTTATTATAGTGATGCTGTTTTACAGACATCCGTAAAAATGATCAACAGCCTGAGTGCAGGTTTAAATATCATGCGGCCTTCTATGATGGAGACGGGGTTAGAAAGTGTGGCTTATAATCTCAACAGGAAAAATAGTGACCTGCAGTTTTTTGAATTTGGAAAAACTTATCATACAAATGAAGCCGCAAAGTATAATGAAGAACAGCATTTGAGCCTTTATCTTACTGGTAAGAGAACTGCTGATGGCTGGAAATCAAAAGCAGAAAAAGCGGATTTTTATTTTGTAAAAGCATTGATTGAAAAAATCACCAGCTTGCTCGGAATCAGGATATCAGCTTACACTGCTGATAGCAATGAAAAATTAGAAAATGGAGTAGTTGCCAAAGTGAAAAATGATGTGGTGGCCGTGATGGGAAGTATCAATAAAAAAACACTGGCAAAATTCGATATTAAGCAACCCGTATTTTATGCAGACATTGATTGGGACAAAGTACTAGAATTAAATAAAAAGCAACAGATCAGTTATTTGGAGATATCAAAATATCCTGTAGTATACCGTGACCTGGCTATTGTGATAGATAAAAATTTACCTTACGAACAGGTGGAGAAAGCCACTTACGGAGCTAAAGTAAGCAAACTTCAGTCGGTGAATTTATTTGATGTATTTGAAAATGAAAAGCTGGGCACAGATAAAAAATCCCTTGCAATCAGTTTTACTTTTTTAGATGAAGAAAAGACCATGACTGATAAAGATATTGATGCAATGATGGGCAGGATTATTGCTTCCTATGAAAAAGAATTAAATGCTGTGGTGAGAAAATAAATGTCAGCAATAGAAAACGATATCAAAAGAGTATATAACAAGCTTCAGCAATTGCTGAAGCAATACCTGCTGCTGCAAAAGGAAAATGAAAAATTAAAACAAGAAGTAAAACAGCTACAAGAAAACAAGCAGCAGCAACTGGAGCAAATAGACCAATTACAAATACAGGTAAGCCTGCTGAAGGCAGCTTCCTCTCAAATGAATGTGGAGGATAAAAAAGTGTTTGAAAGAAAGATCAACCAGTATTTGAAAGATATTGATAAGTGTATAACCATGTTAAGTGAGTAATGCTATGGATGAACTGATACCTGTAAATATTGTGATCGGAGATAGAACCTATCGTATTAAAACCTTACCGAAAGATGAGGAAGTAATACGCAGTACATTAAAAACCATCAATGATAAAATAGTTGAATTTAAAACACAGTTCGGAGGTAAAGACATGCAGGATTATATTGCCATGGTAATGATCTGGTATGCAACGCAAGTTTCTGGTGATAAAGATCCATTATTAGAGAAGGAGATAACAACTGCACTTACCAGGATGGAAGAACAACTGGATAAGATTTTATAAGATCAGGAATAATTAATTGGTATCAATAAAAAAAGCATTCGGTTTAACTGAATGCTTTTTTATTATCTGAGTTAACTAACGCTTGATATTTCGAAATTTTTATATTTTTAAAAGACTAGGGACAAAAGTGGGAGAAAAAAAGAATGACGGAAGTAGGAATACTTCCGTCTTTTACCCTAATAAAACCTTAAACCAGCAAAATTTTCAGTTAAACTTACCTTTAGAAATTAGTAAAGAAACAGTTTAACTAATTCGTTCGATCAATAGGAATTAAATTTCTTTAAAATTTTAAAAACCAACTAGAGAATCAAAAAGATGCCCCGGGAAGAATTTTTAAAATCATATATAATTGATTGCTTTTTCCGATGCTTTTCTAAATATGTAGTTTCCAATACTATGCCAAAAAGAAGAAATGTGGAAAACTTGCAAAATCAATTGACAAACAAACTGTCATCTTAAAAAAATATACCCTGCCGCACCAAAACCCTATTTTATTACCTTTGCCAACATTTACAAATAACCGTGGGAGAGTAATAATCAATATGTCAGTTAAATACAGGGAATATCAGCAACTAAACTTACCCAAAATAAGTGAGGAGATTTTGGATAAATGGCAGCAGATCAGTGCATTTGAAAAGAGCGTGGATCTGAGGGAGGGGCAACCGCCATTTGTTTTTTATGAAGGGCCGCCCAGCGCTAATGGTATGCCGGGTATTCATCACGTAATTTCAAGGACGTTAAAGGATTTGGTTTGCCGGTATAAAACTATGCAGGGGTTCCAGGTAAAGCGCAAGGGCGGATGGGATACGCATGGTTTGCCCATTGAGTTAGGGGTGGAAAAAGAATTGGGTATCACCAAAGAAGATATCGGAAAAAAAATATCGGTAGAAGATTATAACAAGAAGTGCCGTGAAGTGGTAATGCGCTATAAAGACAAGTGGGATGATATTACCAAAAAGATGGGCTACTGGGTAGATCTAAAGAATCCCTATGTGACTTTTGAAAATAATTATATAGAAACATTGTGGTGGTGTCTGAGTGAATTGTACAAAAAAGGCTACCTGTATGAAAGTGTGAGCATACAACCTTATTCGCCAGCTGCTGGCACTGGTTTGAGTTCTCATGAATTGAATCAGCCGGGTACTTATAAAGATGTGAAGGATACGAGTGCTGTTGCAATGTTTAAAGCAGTGAATAATGAAAAAAGTAAATTTTTATTTGATGCAGTAGCGGGTAAAGACGTTTCTTTTTTAGCATGGACCACAACTCCCTGGACACTACCCTCCAATCTTGGATTAACTGTAGGTGGTAATATTGATTATGTTTTGGTAAGCACTTTTAATCCTTACACACATTCTCCTGAAAATATTGTTCTTGCAAAAGCTTTAATAAGCAAATACTTTAAGCCTGAAACAGAAAATGGCGATTTCGAAAATTATAGTGCAGAAGTAAAAGTACTGCCATGGAAAATTGCTGCGACATTTAAAGGCAGCGAACTGGAAGGTATTAAATATGAGCAATTACTTCCTTTCGATGCTAACACACTAGAAATAATAGAAGAATTAACTCCCGGTGCTGAACCTTTTAAAGTTATACTGGGTGATTTTGTTACTACAGAAGATGGTACAGGTATTGTCCACACGGCTCCTGCTTTTGGTGCGGATGATTACAGGGTAGGGAAAAAAAATAATCTTGGTATCCTTACACTTGTGGATAAGAGAGGGAAATTTCTAGCAGGAGTAAAAGATGGTATATTCCTGTATGGAGAGGAATATGTAAAAGAGGATTATCTGAAAGATGACGAAAAGCAAATTGAATTTCAAAAACAGAAAGAAATTTTAGAGGCCAATGGGAAAATTAAGGAACTAAAAAAATACATCAGCGTAGACGACAGGATAGTACTGAAACTCCAGGAAGAAGGAAAACTTTTCAAGAAAGAGAGATACGAACATACCTATCCCCATTGCTGGAGAACAGACAAACCTATTTTATATTATCCACTGGATGCATGGTTTATTAAAACCACTGCCGTAAAAGACAGAATGGTGGAGTTAAATAAAACCATCAACTGGAAACCTGCTGCCACCGGCACTGGTCGTTTTGGAAACTGGTTGGAAAATATGGTTGACTGGAACTTAAGTCGTTCAAGATTTTGGGGGACCCCATTACCAATTTGGAAAACAGAAGAGGGTGAAGAAGAAAAATGTATCGGCAGTATAGATGAATTAAATACTGAAATAAGAAAAGCTGCAGAAGTACTTGGTGGAGAAACCAACAAGCATTACCTGCATGAAGGAATACTGGATCTGCATAAACCTTATGTGGATGAAATCATATTGGTTAGCCCAACCGGTAAGCCAATGAAAAGGGTTCCGGACCTCATTGATGTTTGGTTTGATAGTGGTGCTATGCCTTATGCCCAGTGGCATTTTCCTTTTGAAAATAAAGAAACTTTTAAGCAAAGCTTCCCTGCAGATTTTATTGCAGAAGGAGTTGATCAAACAAGGGGATGGTTTTACACCCTGCATGCTTTAGGAGTTTTGCTGTTTGACAGCGTAGCTTATAAAACAGTAGTAAGTAATGGTTTGGTGCTGGATAAAAACGGCAACAAAATGAGCAAGCGCCTGGGCAATGTGGTAGACCCTTTTGATACCATCAATAATTTTGGTGCAGATGCTACCCGTTGGTATCTTATCACCAATGCATCACCCTGGGATAGTTTAAAGTTTGATGTAGAAGGCATTAAAGAAGTCCAAAGAAAATTCTTTGGTACATTATATAATACTTACCAGTTTTTTGCTTTGTACGCCAATGTGGATGGATTTGCATTTAAAGAATCGTATATCCCGGTACCCGAAAGACCTGAAATAGATCAATGGATATTATCTGCACTCAATTCTGTAGTTAAAAAAGCAGAACAATATTTTGATGATTATGAACCTACCCAGGCAGGAAGGGAAATAGAAGAGTTTGTAGATACCTTATTAAGTAACTGGTATGTAAGACTTTGCCGCCGCCGTTTCTGGAAGGGTGAATATGAACATGATAAGATCTGTGCTTATCAAACATTGTACGAGTGCCTGGAAACACTGTGTAAGTTAATGGCACCCATTGCACCATTTTTTGCAGACTGGCTTTTTGCTAACCTAAATGAAGTAACTGGCCGTGGCAATGAACTGTCTGTCCATCACACTGACTTTCCAAAAGCCAATGCAGCGGTTATTAATATCGATTTGGAAAAGAGGATGCAACTGGCACAGGACATGTCTTCCCTGATATTATCGCTTCGTAAAAAAGTAAATATTAAAGTAAGACAACCTTTGCAAAAAGTTTTTGTACCAGCGATGGATGGCGAAATGGCAGAGCGGATCAGGAAAGTTGAAGACATCATCAAGGCGGAAACCAATATAAAGGCCGTGGAAATATTAACCGGTGAAAATGATTTTATTAAGAAAAAGGCAAAAGCCAATTTCAAAACACTGGGAAAAAAACTGGGTCCTAAAATGAAATGGGCTGCCGATCAAATAGCTGCTTTTAATAATGCAACGATCAATAAAGTAACAGAAGGAGAATATTTATTGAATCCTGGTTATCAATCTGCTAATGAGGAGCCTATCTTTATTAATAATGAAGATATGGAAGTGTTTACAGATGAAATACCTGGTTTCGAGATCGCCAATAAAGGCAGCCTTACAGTGGCGTTAGATATTACCATCACCGATGAACTGAAGATGGAGGGGGATGCCCGTGAGTTTGTGAATAAGGTGCAGAATATCCGGAAGGAAAGTGGTTTTGCATTGACCGACAGGATAATTGTGGAGGTGTTAGAAAATGCTGAGGCCCAACCTTCGTTAATTCGATATAAAGACTATATTTGCGCCGAAATTCTGGCAGATTCGCTTGCTTTTATGACCGTTTTGGACTCGGGAACGGAAATTGATGTGAATAATGCCATTTTAAAAGTGAACGTACTTAAAAAAGAAGAGTAGTATGGCAACAAAAAAGCAGGTTCCTGCCAAAAAAGGCAAGGCTACAGCAAAACCAGCAGTAAAAAAGGTGGCAAAAGCGGCCCCTAAAAAAGCTGTTGCGGTAAAACTAATAAAGAAAACACCTCCCAAAAAGGCAGTTTCGAAGCCTGCACCCAAAAAAGTTGTTGCTGCCAAGCTCATAAAAAAGGCGGCGAAAGTTGTTGCAAAAAAGGTAGTACCAGTTAAAAAAGTGGCGAAGCCTGTAGTTAAGCAAGTAGTAAATAAATCATTATCAAAAAGTAAGGTTGCGGTTCCTCAAAAGAGTGTAGCTGCAAAACCTGTAAACAAAACTGTAAAAACAGTAATAAAAGTTATGCCTAAAAAAGAAGAAGTAAAAAAAGTGGTACCTGCAAAGGAAGTGGAGAAAGCAAAAAAGGTGGTGGCATCTGCAGATGTTAAGCCAAAAGATATAAAAGTGCCGGCTCCAAAGCCTGTTGTAATACCAAAAATTTCTACCAAAACTGCCAGGAAGTACGAACCTGACTTCACCAAGTCTGTATTGGATAAAGTAGAAATAAAATCTGAAGGTCCTACCATGAGGTATAGTGATGGAGAATTGGTTGAATTCAGAGAATTGATCCAGCGTAAATTGGAGGCAGCAAAAAAAGAACTTACTTACCTGCAAGGTTTAATTACCCGTAAAGATGATATGGGTGGTGATGAAGGCGATAACCGCTACATGACCATGGAAGACGGAAGTCTTAGTATGGAAAGGGAGCAGCTCAGCCAAATGGCAAGCCGCCAGATCACTTTCATTGATCACCTGGAAAAAGCACTGATGCGTATTGAAAATAAAACCTACGGTATTTGCCGTGTAACAGGCCGGTTGATTGATAAGGCCCGTTTACGTGCCGTACCACATGCTACATTGAGCATTGAAGCTAAAATGGGTTCTGCAAGGTAATTTATCTGAATATAATTTGAAAGGAGAGAATGGGAAACTGTTCTCTCCTTTTTTATTTCACAGCCATCAATGATGTATTCTATTTTCTTATTAACATCTGATTAAGGAGATAATTGAATGGAGAAGTAAGAATATCTTTATATTTGCAACAACGTTACAAATATAAAGATAATGAGAAAAGGTCTGTTATATCAATTATTACTGCAAAGCATATTACTTATAGGTATAGTTTTAAATGCAGGTGCAGTTGAAACGATTGGTTTCGCAACATTAAACGGAAGCTTTACCGGTACTGTTAAAGATGCAAAAACAAGTATGCCGTTAGCAGGGGTATCGGTTTATATTGCCGATTTAAAAATCGGTGGTAGTACCAATGAAGCAGGCGATTTTAATATCCATAATCTTCCCGAAGGAAAGCATCTGGTGGAAATATCTCATATAGGCTATTCCACCATTGCTGAGCAGATAGATATTAATGAACAAACAGTAAAGGAATATTTGCTGGAGCAATCTGTGGTGGAAAACAATGCAGTGATCATTACAGGCGTTGGGGTAGCAACGCAATTAAAAAGATCTCCATTCCAGGTTTCTGTGCTGCGAAAAGATGACCTGTTACAAACAACTTCCACCAATATTATAGAAGCGTTGGCTAAAAAGCCAGGAGTATCAACATTGTCAACAGGTCCGGCCATTTCAAAACCCGTAATAAGAGGACTTGGATACAACAGGGTGCTGACAATAAACGATGGCGTAAGGCAGGAAGGTCAACAGTGGGGTGATGAACATGGAATTGAGATTGATGAGGCAAGTGTAAATAAAGTGGAAATTTTAAAAGGCCCGGCATCACTGATATATGGAAGTGATGCCATTGCAGGAGTTATTAATATTATCACCAATGTACCTGTTGAAAATAATACCATCAAAGCAAATGTATTAAGCAGTTATCAAACCAATAATAATGCAAGGGCATTGAATGCGAATATTGCAGGTAATGTAAATGGATTTAACTGGAACCTGTACAGTTCATCCAACGCTGCAGCTGATTACCGTAACAAATATGATGGCAGGGTCTTTAACTCAAAATTCAAACAAAATAATTTTGGTGGATATGCTGGTTATAATGGAAGCTGGGGTTACAGTCATTTAGTCTTTAGCAATTTTAATTTAAAGGCAGGTTTAGTGGAAGGTGAAAGAGATGAACTGGGATATTTTATCAAACCAATTGCAGGTGGCGGAGAAGCAAGAGTTACAGATGAAGATTTTAAAAGCACCACGCCGCTTATTCCATACCAGCACATCCGGCATTTTAAAATTGCCACTGATAACTCTATAAAATTTGGTAAAAGTCGTTTAAACCTCAACGTTGGTTATCAGCAGAATCGAAGAGAAGAATTTGGTAACCCGGACAACCTAAATGAAAGAGCTTTATATTTTGATTTAAAAACAGTAACCTACACAGCGCAATTTCATTTACCTGAAAACAATGGTTGGAAAACATCATTGGGCGTGAATGGAATGCAACAGCAAAACACCAATAAAGGTGTGGAGCAGTTGATACCAGATTATAATTTATTTGACATTGGCGGATATGTATATGTTCAAAAAGCAATGGACAAAATTACCTTGAGTGGCGGGGCAAGATATGATACCAGGGATTTAAATGTGAAAACATTAATGGATGGAAATGATATTAAAGGTGAATCTTTTAATAAATCCTTCTCAAATTTTTCAGGTAGCCTGGGGCTTACGGCGCAGGTTGCAAAGCAACTAAACCTTAAACTAAATTTGGCAAGAGGGTTCAGGTCTCCAAGTATTCCTGAACTGGCATCTAATGGCGCACATGAAGGAACTATCCGTTATGAATATGGGGATAATAATTTAAAGAGTGAAACCAATACACAATTAGATGCAGGAGTTGAATTTAGTACCGAACACATTTCCATTAACCTGTCTGCTTTTTACAACAGCTTCAATAATTTTATTTTTTACAGGAAACTGCAGTCCGCTGCTGGTAGTGATTCAATGGTGAATGTGGATGGCAGTAATTTAACTGCATTTAAATTTGACCAAACCAATGCAACACTTAGCGGTGTTGAAGCTACTTTAGATATTCATCCCCATCCATTAGACTGGTTGCATGTTGAAAATACTTTTTCATTAACCACCGGAAAATTAAAAGAAGCAATTGAGTCTTCTGAATATTTACCATTTATACCAGCACCGAGGTTGATCAGTGAAGTGAGATGTAACTTTAATAAACTTACAAAAGGAGTTGTAAATTTTTATGCAAAGGTTGAATTGGATAATACATTTAGACAAGACAAAATATTTACAGCATACAATACAGAGACTGCAACGACCGGGTATACATTGCTGAATGCAGGAGTAGGGGCTGATTTCATTGGCACAAATGGGAAAATGTTATTCAGCCTTCACCTTGCAGGTATTAACCTTACAGATGTAGCTTATCAAAATCATTTGAGCAGGTTGAAATACGGGGCTGAGAATATGGCAACTGGCCGTGTGGGAGTTTTTAATATGGGGCGTAATTTCAGCATCAAACTGAATATTCCTTTGAGCACAAAAATTAAAAGTAACAAATCTTAACTGCTCAAATTTCATTCCTTAAATCATCTTCTGCAGAAGTAAACATTTTACTTGTAAACTTTGAAAATTCTACAGGGTTGTAAAATGTAGTGCTGTTTTTTTATTCTATTTTATATTAAATTTATTTTCTCTCTCTGTGTTGTAAAAATCTTACTACATTTAATTTCAATATTTCATCACAAAAAACTTTCTGTTATGCCCTTAGAAATGGTAGACGATCCGCAGGACCAAAAAGATTATAATGAAAATACTGGTGGTTCTGGTTCCCGCCGTAGTTCTGGTGGCGGTGGTGGCGGAGGCATTCTAAATTTCCTTCCTTTATTGCTGACTTTATTCAGAGGTGGTGGCAAAGGAAAATTCCTGATTTTGTTATTACTGGCAGGAGGATATTTTTTACTAAGAAATAATTCCTGCTCATCGGGGGTTACCAATGCCATTGCAAAATTTGCTACTGGAGGTATGCTGGATCCGGAGCAATTCAAAAAGGCAAGTGTGTATGAACCACTGGCTGATGACAATACAAAAAATCCGTTGCCTGAAATGGTATCCCTCGCAAGATTTGCTCCTGAGCGAAAGAACCAGGGGCAGCAGGGAAGTTGTGTAGCATGGAGTAGTGCCTATGCGGCAAGAAGCATTATTGAAAGTGCCAGCACAGCGCAGGATCCAAACAGTGTGGCGTTCAGTCCGGCTTTCTTGTACAACCAAATAGGGCTGGATGGGTGCCAGGGTTCTTACCTGATAAAGGCGATGGAATTTATGACCAACAAAGGTTCTGTAAAGTTCAATGATTTCCCCTATGACCCCACCGATTGTAGCAGGCAGCCAAATAATACATTGTTGAATGATGCATCACAAAATAAGATGCATGGTTTTAACAGGCTTACAGATGATGATGGTGTATCCAAATTAAATTTCCGTGCTATCAAAGAGCATCTTGCAAAAGATGCGCCTGTGGTAATTGGAATGATGGTGGGTGGCAGCTTTATGCAGGATATGATGGGCCAGAAAGTATGGGACCCAACACAGGAAGACTATGGCCAGGTGGGTTTTGGAGGACATGCCATGTGTGTGGTTGGTTATGATGACCGACTGGAAGGTGGCGCATTCCAGATTATGAACAGCTGGGGGCCGGAGTGGGGACAGAATGGACTTGCCTATATACGATACGGCGATTTTAAAGAGTTTGTAAGAGAAGCATATGGGGTAGACCCAATGGCTAAAAGAGGCGCTGCATTGAATATTGATTTTGAATGCAATATTGGCCTGGTAAATAATGATACCAAACAATATATTCCATTAAAGGCTGCAAGCGGTAATACCTTTGCTACAGTAACGCCTGTACGAAAAGGAACAAAGTTTAAAATAGAAATAAAAAATGCAGTGGAGTGTTATATCTATTTGTTTACACCCAATGCCAGTGGCAGTAGCTTTGTGTTGTTTCCATATAAGGCAATTCATTCGCCTTATTGCGGTATCACAGGTGTAAGGCTTTTTCCACGAAAGGAATCTATCAGGGCAGATAGTATAGGTAACAAAGATTTTATGGGTGTAGTGGTAAGTAAACAGGCACTTGATTACAATGCTTTGAATGCAGCTATTAATAAAAGCACGCAATCTACTTTTGCAGGTAAACTGAATGAAGTAGTGAGCAGTACTGCAATAAAAAATGTACAATACACCAACACCAATACCGGTTCTATTTATTTTAAAGCCGGGTCATCAGAGCAAAATAAAGTGATAGCCTGTGTGGTGCAAATAGATAAGCAGTAAACCCCTATCCCCTAAAGGGGGGGTAAGGAAATTAAATTATGTTTAGATGTTTTTTATACATGCCAGCTAGTTAAAATTGACTGATGAACAAAAATCAAAATAATTTTTTTCAATTGGTAAAACATCCTGTTAAGTTCAGGATGTTTTTATTTTCAAAATTACCCAGTGCTTACTTTGCAGGGGTAAGGGTTAAAAGTTTTGATGAACATAAAGCTGAAGTAACAGTGCCGTATAAATGGTTTTCACAGAATCCATTTAGGTCCACCTATTTTGCATGCCTGGCAATGGCTGCTGAAATGAGCACAGGCTTACTGGCAATGTTAAATACTTACAACAGCAAGCCTGCGGTATCTATGCTGGTAACAGGTTTGGAAGCCAATTATTTTAAGAAGGCTACTGGCATTACTACTTTCACTTGTGAAGATGGTGATGCGATCAATGCAGTTGTTAATGATGCAGTAATAACTGGGGAGGGCAAATCAATTAAAGCCAAATCAACCGGCAGAAATAATAATGGAGAAATAGTAGCAGAGTTTTTTATCACCTGGTCATTCAAAGCAAAACTTTGATATCATTTATATAAGATACCTAACTAAACTTTTCGCTAACTTCAATTACTAAAAATATTAACGATGAAAATTGCCTTTCATGGAGCAGCCAGAACTGTTACCGGCTCCAAACACCTGCTCACTTTAGTAAACGGGAAAAAATATTTGCTTGATTGTGGAATGTTCCAGGGAATGGGCAAAGAAACAGATGCGATGAACCGTGTTTGGGGATTCAATCCGGAAGACGTGGATACCCTGATTTTATCGCATGCACATATTGATCACAGTGGTTTAATACCCAAGCTGGTAAAAGATGGTTTCAAAGGAAAAATATATTGCACACCCGCCACCAAAGAACTGACTGCAGTTTTATTGGAAGATTCTGCCGGTATACAGGAAAACGATGTGAAGTATGAAAATAAAAGAAGAGCGCAGGAAGGTTTACCCTACCTGATGCCTTTGTATACAACCGAAGATGCCATGATTGCGGTGGATCATTTTGTAACAGTTGAGTATGGAGTATGGTTTAAGGTGGATGAGAATATTGAGGTAATGTATACAGATGCAGGGCACATTATTGGCAGTGCAGCAGTGCACCTGAAAATAACCGAAAATGCTGTAATAAGAAGATTAACATTTAGTGGGGATGTCGGAAGATACCGGGATGTAATTTTGAAATCTCCTGAAACATTTTCGCAGGCAGAAATTATTTTACTGGAATCTACTTATGGTAACAAGCTGCATGATATTACCACTACTACTCCAGATCAGTTGCTGCACTGGATAGAAAAAGCCTGTTTACAAAAAAAAGGAAAACTAATCATACCCGCTTTTAGTGTGGGCAGAACACAGGAAATTTTATTTGCATTGAATCAACTAGAGTTGGAGCGAAGGCTGCCTGAGCTAGATTATTTTGTAGATTCTCCTTTAAGTGTGGAAGCAACCCAAATTGTTAAACGCTATCCTGAATATTTTAATAAGACCATTCAAAAAATACTGCAAAGCGATAATGATCCTTTTGGATTTAAGGGATTAAAATTTATAAAAACTGTAGATGAATCAAAAATGCTCAACTTCCGCAATGGGCCATTGGTGATTATTTCTGCAAGTGGCATGGCGGATGCAGGCAGGGTAAAACATCATATCAGTAACAATATAGAAAGCAGCAGGAATACTATTTTGTTTTCTGGCTATTGTGAACCAAGATCATTGGGAGGTAAATTGATCGCCGGCAGAAAAGAAGTGAAGATATTTGGTGTGGTACATGAAGTGAATGCAGAAATTGGTTCCATAAGGAGTATGAGTGCACATGGAGATTATGAGGACCTGAGCCAATTTTTGGCCTGCCAAGACCCTGCCCAGGTAAAAAGATTGTTTTTGGTACATGGTGAGTATGAAGTTCAACAAGCTTTCAGGGAGCGGTTAATGCGGAAAGGGTTTAATGACGTAGAAATACCGGAATTACATTCAGAGATAGGATTGGGATAAAACTGAAATGAACCTATTCAAATAAAAAAAGCCTTCCGGTATTTCGAAAGGCTTTTTTAGTACCACGTACGGGATTCGAACCCGTGATTCCTCCGTGAAAGGGAGGCGTCTTAACCCCTTGACCAACGCGGCGTTCCCGTTAAAGGACGGCAAAGATAATGTCCGATAGTTTTTTAGCCAAATTTTTTAATTGTATTACTGGAATAAATTTATAAACTGTTCTTTTTTGCTCCTGTTTAATACTGAAAGCCTTAACCAGGTTAGCTTTTGTCATCCAACAGGTCCGGCCTTCTTTCTTTTGTTCTCAGCAGGCTTTGTTCTTCTCTCCAGCTTTCAATCTTGGCATGGTTGCCGCTCATTAATATTTCGGGTACTTTCCATCCCCTGAACTCCTCTGGCCGGGTATAAACAGGTGGAGATAATAAATTATCCTGGAAAGAATCTGTAAGGGCAGATGTTTCATCATTCAAAACACCCGGTATCAGCCTTCCAACTGCATCTACAATTACAGCAGCAGCCAGCTCACCTCCACTTAAAACGTAATCACCAATAGATATTTCTTTTGTAATAAAATGATCTCTCACCCTTTGGTCTATTCCTTTGTAATGGCCGCATATCAGCAATAGATTATTTTTTAAGGAGAATTGGTTGGCCATTTTCTGGTTGAAGTTCTCTCCATCGGGAGTAAGAAAAATCACTTCATCATAGTTGGTATTTTTTTGGAGTGCTTCAATTGCATTTACCAAAGGCTCTATCATCATTACCATACCTGCACCGCCTCCAAACTGGTAGTCGTCTACCTGGGCCCTGGCATAAGTGGTGTAATCTCTCAGGTTGACCACATTTACTTCCAACAGTCCTTTATCTTTTGCTCTTTTCATGATGGAATGAGCAAAGGGGCTTTCCAGCAAACCCGGCACAACTGATATAATGTCGATTTTCATCACACAAACTTAATTAACAAAATCTTTCCTTGCTATAACAAGCTCCTTAACATTTCGATTATTAATTTGAATATCAAAATATTGCTTATGAATAAACATCTTTACCTCGTCTCTTTTTACTTATTATTTTCTTCCTGTGCTTACTATACACTATACCAGGGAACTGAACAGAAGAAAACAATTACCGATATTCCACTGAGGTCACATAATAATAATGTGGATGTATTTTTTAATAACGAACTGCCTGCGGAAGCATTTTACAAAGTCCAGATAGTAGATGCTGTTGCTCCTGTAAATGCAAGCTATGATGAATTGCTGTTAGTTCTAAAACAAAATGCGCAGGCTGCCGGAATGGATGCTGTTATTATCATCAATAAAGAACAGGCAACTCAATATGATAATGTACCTGACCGGCTGGAACTAAGTGATACTACCATCTATCGTGAAAGACAGATTGCCACCAGTTATCAGCGGTTATCCGCTATTGGTTTAAAATATTTCAAGAGGATCAATTATATGGATTCTATTGTTAAGTCAACCATCATTGATGAATATGAAAATGGTAAGGCAAGAAAGTTGGATATACACTTTGACTACTACGGGAATTTTATATACGGCAATGATAAATATTCAAATGAATTCTATTTAAATAATATCCTGCCATTTGATATTGCCAGACATTTTTCGGGAAATGTTGCCTACTGGGAATATTACCGTGAACTGGATAGCAGGATAATGGCTTTTCGGTTAAAGGAAAATGACGTCACCTATGTATCGGCTGCTGTTGATCCATTTGGCACATCCAGGGCAATTACAATTCATTATAAATTTCTTGATCCGGTATCGGGTAAAAATTCGAAATATGATCTGCAATGTTTTTTTGATAATGATGGAAGATTAACCGGGAAGCAGTTACTGAAAAAGAATTACCTGGTGTGGAAAGAAAAAATTGAATACATGAATAGTGTAGTTACTGGGTACAGCAGGTTTGCCTTGGTGAATGGGGAGGAGAGGCTGCTATTTAAAGCAAATAATTATTTCTTCAGTATGGATGATCTGCCGAAACCTTTTAATGTATCCAATATCGGTAAAAAGTAAAAATACTTTGGGTATAATAAAAGATCAAAATTCAGTAAACTTATCAAGGTCTCTTTTATCTTTTTTTGTTGGTCTTCCTACTTTACTTAATCGTTTGCCGGTATTAAATACGGCTGCCTGGAATTGAATGCGATTCAATTCTTCAGCAGGCGTAATATCCTGATAATATTTTACAGCTTCCACGTATTGTACCCGGTGATCCAGTAATGCTGTTACCCTTATCACCCATCTTTTGGCTTCCGTTTTTACCTCATATTCATCACCAATATTTACCCCTTTAGCCGCTTTTACATTTTCATCCTTCCATTTTACTTTGCCCCTGTCGCATGCATCACCTGCCTGGCTCCTGGTTTTAAAAAGGCGGATAGCCCACAGGTATTTATCTAAGCGAAGTTTTTCTTTTTCCATTCTGTAAAAATAATACCAATTCAATTTGAAAAGAAAGGTTTTGGTTTCTTTGAAAGTTAGAATTGGTAATACCGATCTGAGAGTTATTGAGAATTTCAGGATTTATGCAGTATAAAAAAACAGGTAAGGAACACTTACCTGTTTTTAAAATATCAATTAATTGCATTGGTTAAAAGATATACCTTAATCCAAACTGCATCTGCCAACGTGAAGGAAGGTCAGGGCTTGCAATAAAGGTTTCTTTCAATGATGGATCAAACTGGTATTTTCCACCACCTAAATAAGAGATTGGCTGAAAATACCCAGATGCACTGGCATATTTTCTTACACCCCATTTGCTGCTGATCATATTTCCTACATTAATAAAGTCAAGACTAAATTGAACAGTATTGGTTTTTCCGCCTACTTTAAAATTAAAATCCTGCAAGATTCTTAAGTCCACCTGGCTGAACCATGGTGATTCAGCACCATATTTTTCAGTGAAATATCCTCGACGGTTTTTCAGGTAACTATCTTGTTCGATAAAACCTTTTAAAGCTGTTCTTTGTGCGGCTTCGCTTTGATTAACACCATTTACATCGGTCAATGGTTCAAATGACATCACATCAATTTCACTGTTTTTAGGTACGTACATCAAGTCGTTGGTGGCTGTACCGTCGTTATTAATATCTCCACCATAAACATAAGCAAAACGGTTACCGCTGGTCCAGTTACCAAATATTGAAACAGTAGTAGCATATTTGCCTTTACCATATTCATATCTTTTAATACCAGCTAAAACAAAACGGTGCGTATTGCCATATAAGGAACGGCTGTTGATAGCTTCATTGGCATTATTAAGAATTGGATTACGGTCAAAAGCATCACTACTTATTTCCGCTGAAATAGAACTTGCATCTGTAGCTACCAAATAATTATAAGAAGCAGTTAAGAACAGGTTATTTCTAAATGTTTGTTGTACTGAAAAACTGGTGTTAAACTGGTAGCCGGCTTTAGTATTAGTGAAGATATAAGCATTAGCTGAACCCTTGTCTGTTGCTTTGTAGACAGCCCTTGTATCACCAGTTCCAGAATTTAAAGATCCGGTAGGGGTACCCAGGGCATAGTTACGAACCATCATTGCATTTACATCTTTTGAATAAGCTACATCCAATGTAAAAATGGTTCCGTTGCCAGCTTTAATATCTGCACCAATATTGGTACGCCATATCTGCGGCCATTTAAAATTTGATGCAGTAGCACAGTAGAAAAATGAATAAGGATTGCCAATATGATTACCCAGCCATACAAATGGAAAGCGACCAGTAAATAAACCAGAACCGCCTCTTAGTTGGAATGACTTATCACCTTTTACATCCCAGTTAAAGCCAACACGGGGAGAAAAGAGAGGCTTTGATGAAGGTAGTCTTGTATTATCTAATTGTTTACCTACACCATTGCTAACCGGTTGTCCGTGTTCATCAAACAGCGTAAGGTTGTCATTGTTCGGTACAGTAGGAGAATTAGTGGTGCCATCAGGCTGTACAAGTTTGGAATTACTATACTTGGGAATATCCATTCTCAAGCCATAGGTCAGTCTGAAATTATCCGAAACCTTCCATTCGTCCTGCAGATAAGCTGAAATTTGTGCTACAGTTAAGTAATACCAGGTCCATTTATCAGCTTTGGCTGCTGCAGTTGCTCCTGCTACATCCACATCCAGTGGATATCCTCTAACCCCAAATTGCGGAAAATCAAAAACATAACCACCACTAACCGGTACGCTATCTTTAAACTTTTGAATATCGGCATCACTAAATAATGCAGGGCCATAACCCGTAAGATTAAAAGAGTTACCAAATTTGAATGATTCATAAGAAGCACCAATTGTAATGGTATGTTTTGGAAGAATGATATTGAAGTTATCGGTCAACTGTAACGCATCCTGGTTAAGGCGGTTATTTATTGAGAATGGCTCATGTCCGGCTACAATATACATGGTTCCGTATTTGGTAATATTCAATACAGGGAATGGGCTGGAGGCTGGTGTACGGCTGTCACGGAAAGAAGTATAAACACCCCTGAGTTTATTAGCAAACATGTTTCCAAAGCTAGATTTTAATTCCGCTCCAAAAGAGTGTAGTTTGTTTTCAATTTCATATCCTGAATTTTGAAATTGCATAGTAGTATAATCCGGCCCACGGCGGCGGATGGCATTGGGGTGTGCTGGCTTTTCTTTGGTAGCCTGCAATCCATTGTAAGTAAAAGACAGGGAATTATTATCATTAATAACCCAATCCATTTTTGCCAGCCATTTGTAGTTTTTCGATTTAAGATTATATCCCTGGTAAGCACCCGTTTCATAATCAAACTTTTGCTTTAATATACTACTTACTGCCTGCAGGTCTGATTCCAGTACTCTTGAAGTATTTGCATTACCTCCATTGGTGCTGTTTCTTGCCACATAACTGCTGGCTGCATCTTCCCTTTGTTCTGTTTCCAGGTTTACAAAGTAAAAAAGTTTGTTTTTTATTATTGCTCCTCCTAAAGAAAAACCCGCTTGTAATTGAGTTAAATCTGGAACAACAATTTTACTGCCATCCACTTTTTTTCCAGTCATGCCCTGGTTACGATAGAAGCCATAAACAGTTCCTGCAAAAGTATTGGTTCCTGACTTTGTTACTGTATTTACACCAGCCCCGGTAAAACCAGCTTGCGTTACATCATAAGGCGCCACGTTCACCTGTATCTGGTCAATAGCATCCAATGAAACAGGCTGGGCACTTGTTTGGCCACCTGGAGTTGGGGCATCCAGCCCAAAGGGGTTATTGAATACAGCTCCGTCTAAAGAGTAATTGTTATACTGTCCGTTTCTTCCTGCAAAGGATGTTCCGTTGTAAGTAGCAGAAGCGGAAGGAGTAAGACGGGTAAAATCATCTGCTGACCGGGAGATGGTTGGCAATGATCTTAATTGCCTGGAGGTGATATTGGTAGAAGCTCCAGTGCGTTTGTTATCAAATATTTTTGACTTGCCGGTAATGGTTACAGCTTCCAAACCAACAGCTTTTGTGTCCATAGTGAAATCAAGTGCTGTATTTTGTCCAAGTTCCAGGAAAATATTGTCTTCAGTTTTTTCCTGGAATCCGCTATAACTGGCAGAGATTTTATAAGGACCGCCAACTCTTAAGTTAGGTACCAGGTAAGATCCATCACTCTGTGTTACTACAGATTTATTGATACCGGCATTGGCATAAGTAATTTTTACTGTAGCGCCAGCAAGTGGTTTGCCTTCAGTATTGGTAACCGATCCACTCATTGTTGCGGTAGTTACCTGTGCACTGGCTTGTAAGCATAGTATGCTTACAATTAACGCCATTGACACATTAATTAATTTTCTAAATTTCATAAATATAGTTTTGGTTGCTGCAAATTTAGAAAGATGTTATATTAAATAACATTAATTTTTTCTGGCTGGAAAATAATTGCTGAAATAAAAAACTCCCAACATTTGTTGAGAGTTTTTTTAAATAATATAGTTTAAATTATTTTTTAGATCTGATGATTAATTTTACCCCGGTATATCCCTGTGTCATTTCCGGAACCATCATTTTTTGTTTGTAAGGAATAATGTATGTAATATTTCCTTTTTGATAGGTCATTAAAGAATTACTGATTACCGAAGTACCAATAACCTGACGATTGGTTGTGAGCAGGCTTCCTTTATAAGTGAGTCCAGTTTTTATATTAGCTGTAAGTGAATTCTTTAAAGAATAATTGGTGTTGATATTTAAAAGCGTTTTTAATTTATTTCGTTTTCCAGCGCCCCTGTCTGCAAACGTAACAGCAGCAAGGCCCGTGAGCATCACTGTTATTGTTATCAATTTGAAGAATCTGGTCATGAATATATTTTCAGTGAAACTAAACAAAACTTTTGTTAAATGATCAACCACTCATGTATTTTTTTACATAGTATTAACGTGCCGGGCTGAAAAAAGTTACAAAGAATTGATGCTTTAATAAATTTACCTTAATTTACGATAACTTAATAACTATGAGTAAATATCCTTACAGGCAAGATAGGGAAGAGCTGAAAGAGTTACTGGAGCAATATGAAAACCTAAAAGCCGGAAAAAGCCACTCCTATTTAGAAGAAGATTCCTTCGAAAAAATAATTGATTATTATGACGAGAAAGAAGAGCTTGTAAAGGCTTTAGAAGCAAGTGGTTATGCTATTGAACAATACCCTTATTCCTCCTCCCTACTGCTAAAGAAAGCAGACCTGTTGATTGCCACAAAAAAATACAAAGAAGCTCTTCATTATCTGCACCAGGCAGAAATAATGGATACCACTGATATCAATTTATACATTTTAAAAACGGATGCTTATTTGGCTTTGGATAAGCAGGAAAAAGCTGCATCAGTCCTGGAAGCCGCTCTCGATTATTTTGAAGGAGAGGAAAAGCTCGAATTGTTATTTGAGTTGGCAGATGTATATGATGACTACGAAAATTTTGATAAAGTATTCGACTGTTTGAAGTTGGTGTTGGAACTGGATGCCAATAATGAAGAAGCGTTATACAAGATTTGCTTTTGGACAGATTTTACCGGTCGTAATGAAGAAGGAATAAGGTTGCATAAAAAGATAATTGATGAATATCCTTATAATGAACTGGCATGGTTTAATCTTGCAGCAGCTTACCAGGGAATAAAATTGTATGAAAAAGCAATAGATGCCTACCAGTATGCAGTGGTAATTGACGAAAAGTTTGATTATGCCTGGCGTAATTTGGGTGACGCCTACTTAAGGATCAGGAAATACAAAGAGGCGATAGAAGTATTGCAGAAAGTATTGGAATTGGCCCGGCCAGAAGATGTTATTTATGAAGCGATCGGGCACTGCTATGATAAATTGCAAAATTATGCTCAGGCAAGGTTTCACTACCGGAAAGCTACTCATTTGAACCAGGATAGCAGCCAGCTTTTTTACAAAATTGCCTGTACCTATATGAATGAAGGTATTTGGGAGAGTGCTGTTAAGAACCTGGAAATTGCCATGCGTAGTTATAAGTCGCAGCCAGAATATAACCTTGCAATGGGGCAATGTTACATGGAGATGGGGAGTATTGAACTGGCAGTACAGTATTTTGGTAATGTGGTAAGGACAAAACCCAAACACCTGAACGGGTGGATGGAACTGTTGAAATGCCTCTACAAAACCAATTGTTTTGAAGAAGGGGCAGAATATGTAGAACATGCATTAGAGCTCACAAACCATAAGCCCATTTTTTTTCTGTATAAATCTGCTTTTTTACTGGCATTGGGAAAAACGAAAGAAGCAGTAATACAGCTTGAAACTGGTATGCAAAAGAATCCCAGATTGATTAAAAAATTACTTGATCTTAATCCCTCTATTTTGCAAAATCAGCAGATAGTGGATGTGATAGCAAGGTTCAAACGGAGTAAATCTATTTAAGTAAAACCTTGTGATATTTTAGGTGCATATTTTCTTTACTGAAATCCCTTCACCTGCCAAAAAATGTAAAATAGCCTTCCTTTTTAGCTTGATAATTACTGTTTAACTTGTAATTGTTGCTTTTAACCTTCAATAATTATCTTTGCGCCAATTTAAAAAACGGTAATTATGAATTTTCATTTAACCCAAATGCCAGATCGTAACGCTAAACCACGTACCAGCGGCATTACCATGATAATGGATAAGGGACTAAGTTTAGAAGAGACAAAAAATTTTATGAGTGTTTCTCATCTGCATGTTGATTTGGTGAAATTGGGTTTTGGTACTGCCTATGTAACCCCGGATCTGAAACAAAAATTAGCAATTTATCAATCTTATAACGTACCCGTTTATTTTGGTGGGACACTGTTTGAAGCCTTCCTGATCCGAAACCAGTTTGAGGACTATATCAATACCTGCAAGGAGTATGGCATTCAGTATATGGAAGTGAGTGATGGATCTATTTCAATTCCACATTCGGAGAAGTGTGGTTACATAGAAAAGCTTACCAAACATGGTATTGTGCTGAGCGAAGTGGGTAGTAAGGATGCAGCCCATATCATTCCTCCTTATAAATGGATTGAATTAATGAAAGCTGAATTGGAAGCTGGTTCCACCTATGTGATTGCTGAAGCGAGAGAGGCTGGTAATGTTGGTATTTATCGTGGCTCTGGTGAGGTAAGAGAAGGGTTGGTGCAGGAAATTTTAACGCAGATACCGGAAGAAAAAATTTTATGGGAAGCTCCGCAAAAGGCACAGCAGCTTTACTTTTTGGAACTGATTGGCTGTAATGTAAACCTCGGAAATATTGCACCGTCCGAAATAATTGCATTGGAAACCATGCGTATAGGATTACGGGGGGATACGTTCAGTTTATACCTTGATAAGGATCTTAATTAATTTCTGAATATAATTATTGTAATGAAAGTATATGGGCTGATAGGCTATCCTTTAGGGCATTCTTTTTCTAAACAATACTTTACAGAAAAGTTTGCAAGAGAAGGGATTACCGATTGTGTGTTTGAAGCTTTTCCCATTGCCGCTATTGAAGAATTGCCTGCACTGCTGAAAGCTAATCCTGATCTGAAAGGATTATGTGTAACCATTCCGTACAAAGAGCAAGTGCTGAAGTATATTGATGAATTATCAGAAGAGGTTAAAGCTATTGGAGCAACCAACAGCATTAGCGTCCGGGATAATAAACTAACTGCTTATAATACTGATATCGCAGGCTTCAGGCAATCTTTTCAAAAATCATTACAACCCAATCATACAAAAGCATTGGTTTTAGGTACAGGTGGGGCTTCTAAAGCAGTCCAGTACGTTTTACGTCAGCTTGGAATAACTTACCTTGTCGTATCCAGAAATATATCAACTACTTCAGGATTTATCAGGTATGAAGATATTAATGAAGCTTTAATGAATGAATACAGCATAGTGATCAACTGTACTCCGGTAGGGATGTGGCCAAAAGAAAGTATTTGCCCGGATATACCTTATGAACTGATTAATTCATCACATTATTTATACGACCTGGTATATAAACCTGAGCAAACCTTGTTTTTACAAAAAGGAAAAAACAATGGAGCGGTTACTCAAAATGGTTATGAAATGTTAGTGATACAGGCCGAAGAGAGTTGGCGTATCTGGAACAGTTGTTAAACGTTTCCCTTCAATAATTTCAAAGCGGCATCAGGTAATGAAACCGGCTTCTTTCTTTCATAGTCATAAGTAATCATTCCGGTCTTTGCATTTGCCAAAATAATTTTACCGTTATTTCTTATTACGGATAATTGATAAAATAAATCAAAGCTTACTCTTGCCGTTTCTCCAGCATAAATACTCACTTCAATCATATCCCCGTAAAAAGATTCATTTTTAAATTCGATGGAAAGATCACTCATGATCAAACCTGTGCCGGAAAAATCAAGTTCTGTATAACCATGGTGCTGCAGCCATTGTACCCTTGCTTCGTGTATGATTGAAATAAAAGCATCGTTACCTACATGGTTACCGTAGTTAATGTCTGAAATTCTTACGGCGATTTTTATTTCGGCTAGTTTATGCTCAGGTATGTCAATTTTTATCCGCCCCATTATTTTTTATTGAACAAAACAATCAAATAAAATTTCTTCTATGTCAAAATTTATCAACCAATATTTTCAGATAAAAAAGTAATCAGTTTACTCATTGCTTTTTTGCGGTGACTGAATACACTTTTTTCTTCCATCGTCATTTCACCAAAACTTTTACTGCTTCCATTCGGTAAAAAGACTGCATCGTATCCAAATCCCTGCTCACCTCTTTTTTCATTTAAAATCACACCTTCACAAATTCCTTCAAACTGGTATTCCTTACCATTTAATATTAATGAAATCACCGTTCTGAAATGCGCTTTCCGGTTTTCAGCCGATTGTAAGTTTAACAGCAGCTTTTTAATGTTTGCTTCATTAGAAGCAGGCTCACCTGCATACCTTGCACTCTTTACTCCAGGTTCTCCCTTTAGTGCATCCGCAAAAAGGCCAGTGTCTTCACTAAAACAATTGCTGCCGGTGAGTTTGAATATGGTTTCCGATTTTGTTGAAGCATTAGCTTCCAGTGTATCATAAGGCTCCGGAATATCTATATCAATACCACCTTCTTTTAATGATATTACTTCAAAAATCCCCTGCAGCACTTTTCTTATTTCTGCAACTTTATTTTGGTTGTTGGTGGCAAATATAATTTTATTGATCATGCTGTTAAATAGAGAATATTTTTTTGAGACAATTCCACAATTTTGTTTTTTCTGCCTTATCATGCTGAAGGGCTGAAAGTGCAGGTGCAGAAAGATATTGTTGATTCTTAAATAGCTGAACCTGGTAAAGAGGAAATGCTAATGGCAAATTTATTTCACCGGGTTCTACACCAAATAGAAATACTTTTTCAGCATTGAATTCTTTTGATAACATTTCATACCCTGTGTTTTTATTTTTCGCCAGGTTTAGTATACCCACATCATCCATGTTTAATTTACAGGCAGACAAAATACCCAGTAAAAAATTTAACTCTTCATCGGTTAAAAAAGCAGCTTCAGTATTGTTAACTATTAAAACTATTTTTTTAAGATTTTCCCCCAGGATATTTAATGATGCAGCTTCAGTTTTTTTTTCTTCAGCTTTTTGTGATTTAACCTCAACCAGGGATTTTTTGTATAATTCCTGTAATGTGACTCCTGCAAGGTGAATGTTATCTAAACTCATGAAACAGTTCTTTACTCAATAATATTTTTGTTTCTTTGCCGTAAAATTAAGGATAATGGAAGCGACCACGGGTTTTAAAATTACACAAGTAAAACAGAGTAAGTTAAGTAGTACCAGTTTAGAAAATATTCCTTTTGGCAGATATTTTACTGACCATATGCTGGAGGTAGATTATGAAAATGGGGAATGGAAAACACCTGAAATTAAGCCCTATCAACCATTAATGTTTGAGCCGTCATTGGCAGTATTTCATTACGGACAGGCGATTTTTGAGGGTATTAAAGCCTACAAGAATAATGATGGGACTATACAGATTTTCAGGCCACATGATAATTTCCAGCGGTTCAACGCATCTGCATTAAGAATGGAGATGCCGGAAGTTCCTGCAGAAATATTTATAGACGGAATGGCTGGATTGATCAATATTGATAAAGCATGGATACCGGATATGGAAAATCATGCGCTTTATATCAGACCTTTCATGATCAGCACAGATGAGGCTATTGGTGTAAGGCCCAGTTCAAAATATAAATTCCTTATTCTGCTGAGCCCAACTGGTCCTTATTACAGTGCTCCAATGAAGATTTATGTGGAAGAAAAGTATGTAAGGGCTGCACCAGGTGGTATTGGATTTGCTAAAGCTGCAGGTAATTATGGGGCTGTGATGCATCCATCAGCAGAAGCTCAAAAAAAAGGCTACGACCAGGTATTATGGATGGATGCTTTTGAACATAAATATGTACAGGAGTGTGGTACGATGAATGTGTTTTTTATTATTGGAAATACTGCTATTACCCCCGGTCTTGAAGAGGGTACAATATTAGCAGGTGTTACCAGGGATAGCGTGATTACCTTACTGAAAGAAGCCGGATTGGAAGTGGAAGAAAGGCCTTTAAGTATTGATGAAATTATGGCAGCATATCAATCCGGGCAGCTAAAAGAGATATTTGGTACCGGTACTGCGGCAACAATTGCCCTGATAAAGGAATTAAGATACAAGGATTACCAGATGAATTTTGATGTTGACTTATGGAAAATTGCTCCAGCGATACTAAGTAAAATGGACGCTATCAAGTGTGGGGATGCTCCTGACACTTACCATTGGCTGCATAAAATTTAAATTCAACAGATTAGATATATTTTTTTAAAGGGAAACATAATTTTTGTTTCCCTTTTTCGTTTAGATAACAATAAAGGAGTATTAACATTTGTAATAACTTATGTTTTACTTTAAATCCGGTAACCGTATATGAAAAACTAAGTCCAGGTATCCTATTCTATGATGCAGCATGCTTTATGTTCTTGAATCATTCGTAACCCATACCTCCCTAAGTTTTTTCTCAGCCTGAAAAAGTAAAACTACTGTTAGTGTTTTTACTAATAAATGTTTTGTAAATGAACTTCTTTGAAAGATGGATATAACAATCTGTGTAAGCAAAGAACAAAGAAGAAAACGATTAAGAAAAAGTAAAACTTAGAGCATGAGAAAAGTTTACATCTATTATTTATTACTTCTGTGCTTTAGTATATTGTTTGTCGAACATTCGCAGGCTCAGTCTTGTGCAGGTTTTGGCGCTACTGCCACAGCTTATGAATCCCGTTGTGCAGCAACAGGATCAATAAAAGTAGCAGCTTTTGGCGGCTCCGGTTCTTATAAATACAAGGTAACAGGAATGGTAAATACAAATTTTACTTCTACAGATTCCATTACCGGTTTATCCGCAGGAACCTATACAGTTACCGTAAATGATATCAGCACCAATTGCACTTTTAATATTCCTAATGTAATAGTTCCTGGAACGTACCAGGATCCAAGATTTACTTTATTAAGCCAGGATGTAACCTGCGATAACGGAAACAATGGATCAATCAAGCTCAACAATGTGAGTTTTGGCCGTTCTCCTTTTAAATATACTATCATAGCTCCTTCACCTATGGGAGTTGGCACCAATAATTTCACCGGCATTTTTTCAAACTTAAAAGCCGGCGTGTACACTATCAGGCTTACTGACTCCTGCGGTGGTATTCAAACTAGATTAGTTACAATTAATAATTACACGTGGAAAATTGATGCTCATTCATTTTGGAAAATTTCCTGCGATAGTGCCAAAGGTTTTATTACAGCCAGTGATAACAGGGGAAATATAAGTACGGTAGATGGTGGCATTCCCGGATTTTCTTACGGTGTGGTGAGGTTTCCCGGCGATACGATCTGGTCTTCCAATGCTAATTTTTCTTTTTACCTGGCGGGGCAATCAGCTTTTGATGTAATTGTAAAGGATGCCTGTGGAAAAATTAAGAAGTCTGCTGTTAAATTAACATTCAAAGAATCTGTTTCGGCAAGTGTTAACATATCAGCCTATGGCTGCAACACCTTTACCGCTTCTCTAAAAAATATAGTGAATTTTTACAAGCCATCATTTTGTTTATATGACGCTGCTGACATGCAGTTATCCTGTAATAAATCAGGAGTTTTTAATAACCTGGTATATGGAGATTATTGTATAAAGGCATATGATTCCTGCAGCGATACTACTATTATACGTTGTTTCAATGTAACAGCACCTCCGGTAAGTGTAGGTAATAATGTTTCAATTTTTAATAAAACCTGTAATAGTTTTTCAGCAACCATTACTGGTCAGTCTGGTTTAACAGGACCAACTTATTGCCTTTTCGACTCCTCTAATAACCAGGTAGCCTGTAATAAGACAGGGGTGTTTAATAACCTTTCTTATGGATACTATTGTATCAATATAAAAGATAGTTGCAGGGATACTACTATACAAAGATGTTTTAATCCATCCAGGCCAATGCCCATTGTTCCAGCTGTACTTGTTCCTTCTTACTATACCTGTGAAAATTTTGGTGTAGTTGTAACAGGTGATAGTTTAACCAATCCAAGGTTTTGTATAATAGATATTAGCGGCAATATCTTGTCCTGTAATTATACCGGGATATTTGACAGTCTTCAATACGGATATTATTGTATTGATATTCATGATTCATGTTATGACACCACCATTACAAGATGTCTTTCTGTTTTGGGACCTGTGGTTGGTAATAATATTTCTGTAAGTACCAGTGATCAAACCTGTTTGAACTTTACGGCAAGTGTAGGTGGTTTATGGTTATTGAACCCGGTTTTTTGCCTGTATAATAGTATTGATGTATTGATTGAATGTAATAATACCGGCGTCTTTTACAATCTTTTATATGGTTCTTATTATGTTCAAACAAAAAATGGGTGTCCTGATACAACATTTACAACCTACTTTACAGAGTTGCCGCCATTGCCATCTTTAGATGCCAATGTTGGATTCAGTAATCAAACCTGTAATTCTTTTTCTGTAAATGTAAACGGTCAGCAAAACTTAACTAATCCTGCTTATTGTTTGTTTGACAGCAGTAATGTATCCATCGGTTGCAATGCTACGGGAATTTTCAATAATCTTGCTTATGGCACTTATTGCATCCAGGTAAAGGACGCATGCTATGATACTACCATCACAAGATGTTTTACAGCCACACCTGTACCAATAAATTTAAGTGTGAATACGAGAAAATCATGTTCTTACGGGTTTGCAAGATTTGGTATTACGGTTACAGGAGGTGCTGCACCTGTAAATATTAAAATATATAATCCTGACGGAACGCTGTTTATTAATAAGAATTTCAATTCAACTATAATTAATATAGATAGCATACCAGGTACCTTAACCGGTGAAATATATAAGATTGTGGCAACTGATAATTGCGGTCTTATCGACTCTGCATTTTCCAAGGCAGTACAAAGCATCTTTAAACGTTCACCGGTAGCAATTGCAAAGTGCCCAAGTTCCACATGGATTAATGGGTCGGGAAGCATTAAAACTACTGTTACATTGAATACCGGAACTCTTACAGTAAAAATTATAAAGAAAAATACTACCAATACGTCTATTAATCCAAGTGTATCTTCTGGTGGTGTATATACGTTTAATAATCTTGCACCTGCCAAATATATCCTCCGGTATAGTATAAATGATGCTTGTGGTAAATATTTTTATGATACTATTATTATAAAGCCATATCAATATCCTAATCTAAACAGGTCTTCCGCTTATCAATGTGACATGAATGGTTTTACTATCGGAGCTGTTGTATCTGCTGGATTAGGACCATTTACTTATGAGATTATTGGTAGTTCACCATCAGCTCCTTCTATAATAGCGCCACCACAAACAGATCCTGAGTTTAGTATTAATAACGGCACTAACTATTCTTTAGTAAGGTTGAGGGCTTTGGATGCCTGTGGTAATGCCACCCTGCAGGATGCAAGCATATTGCCACTTGCCAATAATGGCATTACTGCTACTTTTAATTGCTTTCAGTTAAATTCCACTTTAAGTGTAGACACACTTACTAATGCAGACTATTCATGGTATAGAAAAGACAACATGAACAGTACAGACAGCACGTACCTGGATTCAACATACAATATCTACCTCCCATTTGTTTTGCCAGCTGATACAGGTATTTATATATGTAATATAAAAGTGAATAATGGTTGTATAAACCGATTGTATTATTACAACCTAAATGGGGTATGTTCTCAAATTCTTCCTTTAAAACTGGAAAGTTTTACAGGGAAATTTACAGGAAGTACAGTACTGTTGAACTGGGAAACTGCTACTAATATTAATGTGAAAAAATTTGTAATTGAACGCAGAACCGACCAAAATTCATTTACAGTAATCGGTACACTTAATCCTTCTGTAAACCAGGGATCAGACCAGTCATATTATTTTGTAGATGCATCACCAGGTCAGGGAAAGAATTATTACAGGATAAAAATGGTAAATTTCTCTAATGAGATTTCTTACAGTAAAGAAGTGCAGTTAACTCCTATGCATTTAATGTCGGGTTTAGATGTATATCCAAATCCTGTTGTTGATGTACTTTCAATCGGTTTTAAAACCAGAGCCAGCCATACTTACAAGATAAAGTTGCTTAATTTGGTAAATCAGGTGGTAAAAGAAATGAATTTTACTGGGTCTGGAGCAGATAAATTACAGATTCGCCGTACTAATAACATGGGAAGCGGGGTGTATTTTATAAAGGTAATTGACCTAAGTACCAATGAAGAGTTTTCTCAAAAGGTGATATTCAGGTAATCAAGTGGTCAGGGAAAGCTGTGGTTTAATAAAATATCCGGGAAATCTAAAAAATTTAATAATTAATGTTTCTTTTTTAAAAGAGAATTCCTACCTTCGCCGTCCAAATTTAAAGGGTTCACAATGCCTACAATACAACAATTAGTAAGAAAAGGAAGAGAAATCATCAAAGCAAAGAGCAAATCAAGGGCTTTAGATTCTTGTCCTCAGCGTCGCGGAGTATGTACCAGGGTATATACAACTACACCTAAAAAACCAAACTCAGCTTTGCGTAAAGTAGCTAAGGTACGTTTAACCAACAAGGTAGAAGTTATCGCTTACATTCCTGGTGAAGGGCATAACCTGCAGGAACACTCAATCGTTTTGATACGTGGTGGAAGGGTAAAAGATTTACCAGGTGTACGTTATCATATCGTTCGTGGTAGTCTTGATACTGCAGGCGTGAAAGATCGTAAACAAAGCCGTAGTAAATACGGTACTAAGAAAGAAAAAGCCAAAAAATAATATAAATTAATAACTGTCTGGCATTTTGTTCAGGCACCAGAAATAATAGTTGATATGCGTAAGTCACAACCAAAAAAGATCCCTTTAGCACCGGATCCGAAGTTTAATGATAAATTAGTTACCCGTTTTGTGAATAATATCATGTGGGAAGGTAAAAAAAGTGTTGCCTATACCATATTTTATGATGCAGTAGATAAGGTATCTAAAATTACTGGAGAGAACGGTTATGAAATTTGGAAAAAAGCATTATCTAACATTACTCCTGGAGTGGAAGTACGTAGCCGCCGTATTGGTGGTGCTACGTTCCAGATACCTTCAGAAGTACGTGCTGACAGGAAAGTCTCTTTAAGTATTAAGTGGATGGTTCGTTATAGTCGTGAAAGAAATGGACGCAGTATGGCTGAAAAACTGGCGAATGAAATTGTAGCAGCCAGCAAAGGTGAAGGTGCTTCATTCAAAAAGAAAGAAGATACTCATCGTATGGCGGAAGCAAATAAAGCATTTGCTCATTTTAGAATCTAATTAGCTGTAAATTTTTATACAAAAGGACTGTCTTTAAAAGGACGGTCCTTTTTTGTTTAGCAATTTAATACAGGCTATACAAAACTTGGATAAATGCTAACTTTATGATAATTAAAAGCAACCTTTTAATTATTTATTACGAAATAATTGGAGTGCTGATATAACTACAGATTAAACAAAAGATATTTTGCCTGTTAATGAACAACTGATCAATATCGTTAATGGTTGTATAAATGCTAGCAGGGAAAGTCAGAAGGAGTTTTATAAACTTTACTATGGCTTTTCTATGAGTATATGTTTGCGCTATTGCGATGCTTACGATGATGCAATGGAGGTGGTAAATGATGGATTTTTAAAAGTATTCAGATCTGTTTCTTCCTTTAATCCAAGAAATAATAATTATGAAGCATCCCTGATGGCCTGGATGAAAAGCATAATGGTTCACACCGCCATTGATCATTACCGGAAAAGAAAATACGATTACCTGGTTAATGATATTGAAGAAACTCATTATGAGATGTCAGATAATGCCGAATCAGCCATTGATATGATGACTTATAAAGAGATAATGGCAATACTTCAAAAATTATCCCCGGGTTACCGTACTATTTTTAATCTATATGTTATTGATGGATATAAACATGAAGAAATTGCTGAGCAATTAAATATTTCTGTTGGAACTTCAAAATCTAACCTTTCTAAAGCAAGAGCCAATATTCAAAAAATGCTGAAAGAGACTAACCTTAAACTGTATGAGCAAAGAAGAGCAGTTTGAACATATTGAAAATAAAATAAAGGAAGCAATTCAAAATAATCAACCAGCTTTTGATGAAGAAGCGTGGGTTAAAATGGAAGCTTTGCTTGATAAAAAGGAAAAGAAACCAAGGCCGTTTTTTTGGATATGGTTTTTATTTCCCTTGTTACTGGCAGGGGCAGGCGCTCTGTATTTCTTTACCAATAATAAAAAAACTAACAACAAATCCGCTGAAAATATTTCTCATATCCTGAACGAAAAAAGTATTGAACCGACTTTAGAAAAAACTGGATTGGTTAAAGAAAAAACAGTTGTTGAAAATATCCCTCCATTATCTGCCCAGAAGAATACTGTACAGCCTTCTTCCAATTCAGGTTTAGCTAAAGAGATAAAAAATGAAGAAAGAGCTTTATCTGAAAAAAAATATGAACAGTTTAAAAAAACAACATCAGGTAATAAGTTAAACCGGCAGGCTAAAATTAATAATGTAAAAAGGGTTACTACAGCATCAAGAACTGCAACCGGCATCAGTAATGCTGAAATTGCCCAGTATAATGATGAAGAAAAAATAAGTAATACGGGTGTAGAAAACGCAAAACTAAAAACATTAGAAAGTGTGTTGCCGAATGGTGCAGCAATAGCTCAAAAAAATATAGTTAATAATAACCAGGTTTCGGATGTAAAGAATAATAATGATAGTGCATTAGTAACAGCAAGGAATGACAGGAAGCCGGTGGTTGATATTATTACTCCGGTTAAAAAAAGTAAAGATATAAGCGCCCTCAAAAAATCATCTTCTTTTTATTTTCTTGGTTCATTGGGGGCAGATATAGGGAGTGTAAAATTGTTTTCATTTAGTAATAGCTCTTTAGGTGTAAAATATGGTGTTGGCGTAGGTTACCAGTTAAATAAGAAGTTGAGTGTGCAAACAGGCTTTTATGCAGGAAAGAAAAAGTATACAGCTGGTCCAAATGATTATCATCCCAAAGAGCATTCTTACTGGAGTTACGTAACTATTACTAAAGTAAATGCTGAATGCATGATATATGAAATTCCGGTAACACTCAGGTATAATCTTTTGCAGAAATCTTCACTTACTTATTACACTACTATTGGTCTGTCATCTTATTTAATGAAAGAAGAAGATTATAATTACTATTATATACGGTACAATGTTCCTGCAGAAAAATATTATACTTACACTGGTAATAAGCATTTATTTTCCACACTGTCTTTTTCCGGAGGAATCGAAAAAAAAATATCCAATGTATTATCCTTGCAACTTGAACCATCAGTAAGCCTTCCTTTATCAGGAGTAGGGGATGGGGAAGTAAAATTATTTTCTACAGCAATTATGCTGGGTATAAAATACTTCCCTTTTAAAAAGTAAAATATTAAAAGTATTCATTTATATTTTGTTGGGCAACCGTTCTAAAATGTTTTTCGTTTCAATAAAAAACATTTAGTTATGCCTCACAAATTATCAATGCCCCTTAAAAATTATTGGATTCTGGTTTTATCACTGTGCATTTTTTCATGCAGTAAAAAAGAATCAAGTCCTTCCATAACTCCACCAGAACCTTGTGCAGGTAAAACAATTATTATAACACCAACTGCAGTTGCACCCAATGCCTGTGGTGCTGATGGCAGCATATCTGTTGCAGCAACAGGAAGTACAAACTTTACTTATAAATTAAATACTGGTGGAAGCTACCAGGCAGCATCTGTTTTTAATAATATAAGTGCAGGAACTTATTCTGTTTTTGTAAAAGACGGAGCAGGTTGCGAAAAATCAACTTCTGTAACAATTGCTCCGGCAGGTAATGCAGGCCCTTTGTTTGTTGCAGTAAAAAATTTACTTTCATCTAAATGCCAAAGTTGTCATAACAACACAGTTCAGAATGGCGGGATGAACTGGACTGTTGATTGTAATATAGTTGCCAATCAGTCAAACATTAAGAACAGGGCTGTTGATTTGGGAACGATGCCTACTTCCGGACCTTTAACCATAGTTGAAAAGGATATTATTACCAATTGGATAAATGCTGGTGGAACCTATACTGACTGACATGTGTCATATAGTAGTTTTATCAGTATGTAATTAACTGTTTTACGGGGTTTTGCTATTGGGAAGTTTAGTTAAAATTTATTGTTAAGTAAATTAGGTTAGATATCCTGCAAAAATATCCTGTAACGTTTATAAATATTTGGAATTTTTTGTTCATCATGTTATCTTCGCCGTTCCTTATCAAAGGAGAAAGAAAACTATATTTATTCACAACCCAAAAAAATTTCTATTTTTTATGGCTGTTAAAATGAGACTGCAACGTCATGGGTCTAAGAAAAGACCTTTTTACTTCATCGTTGTAGCAGACGGAAGAAGCCCACGAGATGGCAAATTCATTCAGAAATTAGGTACGTACAATCCGTTGACTGTTCCTGCAACAATCCAGATTGATCGTCAAAAAGCCTTAGACTGGTTACACAAAGGTGCTCAGCCAACTGACACTGTACGTCGTATCCTTTCTTTTAAAGGTGTACTGTTTTTGAAACATTTGCTGAGGGGTGTAAGCCTTGGGCTGTTTGATGAATCAGTTGCGATGCAAAAATTTACCGCATGGATGTCTGAGCATGATGCTCAAATTTCTAAGCGCCAGGGTGCTCATAAAAAGGCACGCCAGGACAGCAGGAACAGACCTGTGGTAAGAAAAGTTGAAACAGCTCCATCAAGCGAAGCTCCTGCCAGCGCCGAAGAAACTAAAACAGAAGAATAAAATACCTCTGTTCCGTTAATTCTTTAAGCAATCTCTTTTGAGATTGCTTTTTTTATTCTGTACAATGTTATAAATGATGAGAAGTTTTGAATAAATTGAATCAAGTAAATTGCAAAGTATGAGTCAGTATTTCAAGATAGGGAAATTGGCAGCCAGCCATGGGCTTAAAGGAGACTTGGTATTACAGCATAGCCTTGGTAAGAAAACATCTTTAAAAGGATTGGAGATGATATTTCTGGAACAGGGTAAGGATAACCTTATGCCTTACTTTATCAGTAACACTACCATAAAAAGCGACAATGAAATTTTTATAAAGTTAGAGGGTGTGGATACGAAAGAAGTAGCCAGAAAATTAACACCTAAAGAAGTTTGGTTAACAGAAGAAGACTTTAAAAAATTTGCAGCCAAATCTTCTCCTATTGCTATGTTGGGGTTTAGCCTGGTAAATGATGGAGAAAATTTGGGAGAGATATTAGAAGTAATTGAACAACCTCACCAGATATTGTGCAGCATATTACTGAATGGTAAAGAAGCATTAATTCCTATTCACCAGGATTCACTGGAAAAAATTGATCAAAAGAACCGACAGGTATTTGTTACACTTCCAGATGGCTTACTGGATATTTACCAGTAGTTTATTTTGTAAATTAGTGTTGTGAACAAAGAACCTAAAAGAATAATAGCACACTTTGATCTGGATTCCTTTTTTGTATCGGTGGAAGTATTAAATAATCCATCTTTGAAAGGAAAGCCTGTAATTGTAGGCGGCAGCGAGAGAGGCGTGGTGGCAGCTTGCAGCTATGAAGCAAGAAAATTTGGTGTTCATTCTGGTATGCCTTCAAAAAAAGCATTACAGTTATGTCCGCAGGCCATTATATTAAAAGGTACCAGGGGAGATTACAGCAGGTATTCCAGATGGGTTACCAATATCATTGCAGATAAAGCGCCATTATTTGAGAAGGCTTCTATTGATGAATTTTACCTTGATCTGACGGGGATGGATAAATTTTTCAATCCCCTGCAATGGACCATAGATCTGAGAAACCAAATAATTGACGAAACTAAGTTGCCCATTTCATTCGGACTTTCCTCTAATAAAATGATGGCAAAAATAGCCACGAACGAAGCTAAGCCCAACGGCTACCTGCAAATTCCATTTGGAAAGGAAAGCGAATTTTTAGCCCCTTTGGCAGTCAATAAAATTCCCGGTGTTGGTGATCATACCCATGAAGTATTAAAGTCGATGGGAATTTATACGATTGCTGATATTTCAACTAAAACAAAAGATGAATTAGAAAACAGGCTTGGCAAATGGGGATTGGATCTGTGGCAGAAAGGTTTTGGCATCCATCAAAGTGAAGTGCAGCCTTATCATGAATCAAAATCCATATCATCGGAAAATACTTTTAACGAGAACACAACCGACCTGAAATTTTTAATGAGTGAACTGGTAAGGCTCACAGAAAAAATTGCTTTTGAATTAAGACAGGATAAAAAATTTGCCGGTTGTGTTACCATAAAGATTCGTTATCCTGATTTTGAAACTACTTCCAAACAAATTACTGTTCCTTATACTTCTTCAGATGATGAGATCATACCGGTAGCCAAAGAACTATTCCGTAAACTTTATAAAAAGGGGCAGCCAGTAAGATTGCTGGGAGTACGGTTAAGCGATTTATCAAATGAGGCGGTACAGGCAAATTTGTTTGAAGACAAAGAAAGAAAAACTGACCTGTATAAAGCAATTGATGATGTAAAGAACAGGTTTGGAAAACTCAAAATAAAAAGAGCTTCTTCTAACTGATACCATTCACTTTTACTTATTTGCCAACTGCCCACAGGCAGCATCAATATCTTTACCTCTGCTTCTTCTCACTCTTACGTTTACCCTCTGCTGAACAAGATAATCAGTGAAAGCTGTCGTGGCTTCTTCATCTGGTTTTGTAAACAGTGCTCCGGCTATTGGATTGTATTCAATTACATTTACAAGATGAGTTGGTATCTGTCGGTAGATCTTCACCAGGTTTTTTGCATCTTCCGGAGAGTCATTCAGGTCCTTAAAAAGAATGTACTCCAGTGTTATATCATTCTTTGTTTTATCATAAAAATAATTCAGCGCTTCCACCAGTACATCAATGTGATTACTCTCATTAATGGGCATTATCTCGTTTCTTTTTTTATCATCAGCTGCATGTAAAGAAAGTGCCAGGTTAAACCGTACCTGGTCGTCACCTAACTGTTTTATCATTTTAGCCACACCTGCTGTGGATACGGTGATCCTTTTAGGGCTCATTGCCATGCCATCATTTGCCGTTAAACGGTCTATTGATTTCAATACATTTTTATAATTGAGCAGGGGCTCACCCATACCCATAAAAACCACGTTGGATAATTTTTTATTAAAGGTTTTTTCCGATTGCTGGTTGATCAGTGCCACTTGGTTATAGATCTCATCATAATCAAGATTTCGTTTTCTTTCCATCTTACCTGTGGCGCAAAACTTGCAGGTAAGGCTGCATCCAATTTGGGAAGAAACGCAGGCGGTATTTCTTTTTTCTGTCGGGATTAAAACACCTTCAATCTTATGACCGTCATACGTAGAGAATCTTGATTTGATGGTGCCATCACTGCTGTATTGCGTAGCATCTACAGTTAACGATGGGAATGAAAATTTATCTGACATACTGGTACGCAATTCTTTAGATACGTCTGTCATATCTTCAAAGCCCTGGGCATTCTTTTTCCATATCCATTCATACACCTGCTTTGTCCTGAATTTTTTTTCGCCAATGGATGCAAAATACGCTGCTAACTCCTCAAGGCTCAGGTGGCGTATATTTTGTTTCACTTCTGTCATGGGGCAAAGATACAAACTACCGCTTTAATGCATATTCCGGCTTATTAAAAAGGAAGCTGACTTCTTTGTTTGAAATAATAATAAAAGCAATTATTCGTTAGCTTTTTAAAAAGCTACGCCTTTTAGGTACTAAATCATTTTATTTGTATTTTGAGAATAATAAACCTTGCCATGACTGATAACCAGCAATTTAAATTTAGTATCAACATACCTGTAAGCAGGATAGATACTTTTCTTAAATGGGTGGTGGGTATTAATATCTTCTTTCTTATCGGTACCTGGCTTCACGCCGAAAAGATTATTTTCCCAACAAGTGTAACAGCACAATGGTGGCTGGTAGAATTAAATTTTGCCAAAGAAAACATCGCAGCAGCATGGTATTCTTCTATGCTTTTTTTTACAACAGGCATTGTTGCTGCATTATGTTTTTGGGCTGATATGCAGCGTACCGATAACAAAAAGGGGCGGTTTCTCAATTATGGATGGCTTATCATAGCTTCTATTTTCGCAATGCTCTCCTTTGATGAAATGGGTTCCTTTCATGAAATGATTGGCCAAACGCCATTGTTTAAAAAAGCCGGTAGTGGTATCGGTGGCGGTAAATATTTCTTTTTTACCCTGATTGCTGCTGTGGCAATTTTCATGGTTACTTTTTTCTTTTTAAAATTCAGGAAGGATAAATTAGCTTTTTTGCTCACGGTTACAGGTGTGTTATTGTTCCTTAGTAATCCATTGCAGGAAAGATTTGAGATAAACAGCTATCGTAATTCCCTTGATCCTCAAAACTGGCACAGGCCTTTTTTTTACCTCTTGCTTGAAGAAGGTTCAGAGATATTTGCTTCCTTTTGTTTTTTATTTTCTTTTGTTACTTATGCTATCAATGCAGGGCAAAGTGGAAGATTAACTAATGGCAGCACATTGAAATTGGAATCGCCTGTAAGTAAAAACTTTATAGTTTGGTTAGCCGGTCAGGCCGCTTTACTTGGGTTAACAATGTGGTTGATACATATCAATGCATGGAATATACCTGGCGATGATAATGGTGTGCCGCAGGATTGGCCTCCGGCTGTAACAGCATTTGCAGGTTTTGCCGCAGCTAGTTATCTCTATTTTAAAAATGACATAACAGGTATGTTTATCTTTTAATTGCCCTCACAGCAATTTTTACATCTGTATATTTTGGAACTTACCTCTATGGATACCATGAAGGTCCGTTTGTGAAAATGCCTTACCTTCTTTTGGCAGTAACAGTTATTGCGGGCCTTGCAGCGGTACTTAAATTGCAAGGGTTTTTAGCGAAACTATTCTTTATAGCATGGGTAGGATTAACGGCACTTTCTGTTTTTGAGAAGGGGTTTTTATCTACTGTATATGGATATGTAGCCTTCACCAGCCTGCTGACAGGGTTATTTCTGCATTATAAAAGCCTTCACCAGTCAGGTGTTAAATTATAACGCTCTGCTTATTAAAATTCCTGATCTCCCTTTTACTAATATTTTCATTAAACGCATCAATTCCTTCTTTTTCGTTTTCTTTGTTGTGTAAGGATTGCCATATTTTGTAAACTCAGCTGTTTTATTGGTGCCTTATTCGTTACGAGAAAAAAAAAAATGACGGTACACCTGTAATAATTAATACGAAATTTTTATGCAAACAGCTTATGTAATTGACGCTATCCGGACTCCAATCGGAAAGTATGGAGGATCTCTCAGCACCATCAGGCCCGATGACTTGCTGGCAATGGTTATTAAAACCCTGGTTAACAGGAATGCTTCCATAGATGTGAATGCTATTGAAGATGTGATAGCAGGAGCAGCCAATCAAAGTGGTGAAGATAACCGTAATGTGGCCAGGATGGCAGCATTACTTTCCGGGCTACCCGTTTCTGTTAGTGGCACCACGGTCAACCGATTGTGTGCCTCAGGGCTGCAGGCAATAATGGATGCAGCAAGGGCAATTATGTGTGGGGATGGTGAAATATACATTGCCTGTGGCGTAGAAAGTATGACAAGGGCCCCATTTGTGATGCCCAAAGCCAGCGCAGCTTTTGCAAGGGAGCCACAGATTTTTGATACCACCATGGGCTGGCGTTTTATCAATAAAGAGCTGGCTACTAAATATTATCCCTATGCAATGGGAGAGACTGCAGAAAATGTGGCAAAGCAATGGAACATCAGCAGGCATGCACAGGATGAATTTGCCCTGGAAAGCCAGGACAAATATGCAAGGGCACATGCGGATAATAAATTTGCTGAAGAGTTAATGTCCATACAGGTTCAGGTGGGAAAGGATGTTTTTGAATTTGATAAAGACGAACATCCAAGAACAACTTCAATGGAAAAGTTAGCACACCTGAAACCTGCATTTATAAAAGACGGTACCGTTACAGCAGGCAATAGCAGCGGTATTAATGACGGCGCTGCGGCAATGCTGATTGCCAGCGAAAAGGCAGTGGAAAAATATGGGTTGAAACCAATGGCAAAAATTGTAAGCATGGCGGTGGCCGGTGTTGATCCTGGGGTAATGGGCATTGGACCGGTACCTGCAAGTATAAAGGCATTGTCAAGAGCCGGTATATCCGTAAACGATCTGGACCTTATTGAATTGAATGAAGCTTTTGCTTCTCAGTCCATCGCCTGTATTCATGAACTGGGTTTAGACCTGGAGAAAGTAAATGTTAATGGCGGTGCAATTGCATTGGGGCATCCGCTGGGCTGCAGCGGTGTTAGAATTTCAACCACATTATTGCATGAGCTTAAAAAGCGTAAAGGCAAATATGGCCTTGCTGCAATGTGTATTGGTGTGGGGCAGGGGGCTGCAGTAATATTTGAAGGATTATAGGTTGTGCAATAATTTTCTTACTAACCTGTAGTTGATCACAATGGATAAAACCAATAGTAATATTGCAACTATTACTACGGACCAATGAATAAATACAGGAAGGTCATCCCTGCTATTCATAGCAAATTGCTGAAAGCTCCATTGAAATAGGGCTGTTAAAATCAATGCAGATAAAATGATGAGTGCATATACCGGTATCCATCTTTTGGCAACTGTTTTACTTAACCAATCCGGAGAATAGCCAAGTATAATTAATAATTGCAGGTTGTCTTTACTCCGGGCAATCATCAGTTGCAGGTAAAAAGAAAATAAAACCATTGCCAGTAAAATCACTAATACTCCAAAGCCTGATAAGCCACTCACAATTGCCTGCAGAATTTGTTTGACCCTGCCGAATTTCGTTTTGTCTTTATTAATATGATAATTTTTTTGCTCCAAAAAACTCAACAGTTCCGGGCTGTTGGCATCCTTCGTTTTTATAAAAATCCTGGATGGATTTGTTTTTACCGGGCCTGCCAGTTGTTGATTAGCCCATTGCAAAAAATTCATAGGCACCAGTACAGAATTGATCCTGTCACTTAAGCCAACCACACTTGCCCTGAATATTTTTGTGACACCCGTATTTGAGTAGCATTCCAATTGGATCAATACAGATGAAATACTTTTGGCAGAGAATTGTGGCAGATCTTTACCCGGGGCAAAAACGGTATTATACAATTCAAGATAATCTGAAGACATGATCACTGGCACAATATCCTGTCCTTCCTGCCACTTAAATTCAGCAGGGATAGTATCAATAAAACTATTATCAATGGATTCTAAAAAAAGATCTGTGGTGAAAGGCAGTGTACTGCCGCCAGTTGCTTTCACTAAAAATTTATTTGCCAGTAGTGGCGTGGCATCATCAATTGGTTTTTGTTTTTTTATTTCTGCTATTTCTGCATCGTTGAAGCTGTGGTCTTCAGCCATGTTATCATTGGTGATAAGTTTGGTTACGGATATGTAATCGTAGCCATCTTTTTTTGGATTCCTGTCTTTCAAAAGATGATTGATGTTTACATACATCTGGATGCAACACAGCAATAGCAATACACCTACACCCAGCCCGGTGTAACTCAGCCAGCGGGATAACCTGTTTTGACTGGCTGATAAAAAGGGAGCAATATTTTTATATGATAAATTCATTTGGTTGATGTATGATGTCTGATTTAGGATGTGTGATGTGGTTGAAATATTTAAGATTTGTATATCATAAATCAGCCATCCTACATCATAAATATTTTTCTGTTTTATTATAAGTACAATACCCTTTCTGTTTTTAAATGGTCAACCTTTCTCAGGTCATTTAAAATGATGGCTGCATTTCTTGTTGCTGCTTCTTCCTCTATTAACGCCATTGCTTTTTTTGTATTGACATCATCCAGGTGACTGAAAGGTTCATCCAGCAATAAAAAATCAAATGGCTGAAGCAGTGATCTGATGATGGCAATACGTTGCTGTTCACCATAGCTGCAGGTACTGCAAAGCTTCTCCAGTTTACTTTCTATGCCTAATTGTTTAGCCATACTTACAATTTTACTTTCAGTGTGATAGGGTGCCAGTAAACTTTTGATCTCAAGGTTTTGCAGTACAGTTTGTTCAGTAAACAAACGCATATCCTGGAAAACAATACTGATATGCTGCTTGCGCCACAGTGAAAATTTTTCAGCATCAAAAGCCCTGATGTTTTCATTGTTATATAAAATATCGCCGGTATAATCATTTCTCAGGCCATACAAAAAATGTATCAAAGATGTTTTGCCACTGCCGCTGGGAGCCACGATATGAACGTTCTCTCCTTTATTAAAAATTACACTATTACCCCACACCTCAGAACTGGCATAATTTTCTTTGGTGAAAAAAGATGGAACAATTTTTTGCAGTGTAATTTGCATACAGGGATTATTAAAAAACTGCCAATTCTTTTTATTGAATTGGCAGTGTCATTATTAGTGAGATTATTTTTCTTTTAAACTGCCCGGTGAAATAGCATCTTCAAAAGCCATGATATCTTCTTGTTGTTTTTTCTGTTTCTCTTTTTGAAGTTTACCCAATTCACTGGTATACTGATTGAGTTGTTTTAAACTATTGGTGGTTTTATCCAGTAAGTTTATTTCAATGTTTTGTGTGATAGCGCCATCTTCAATGTCTCCGCCCTTCCACAAAACATTATCCCACATTTTTAATGTGACATCATACATGGCTTTGTCAACAGAATCTTTTGAAACTTCATTTGCAAAAGGTTTCATAGCGGCCTGTATATTTAAAAAACCGCCAAATGCCTGGCCTGATATTTTGCTGATAAAGTCATTACTTGCATTGGCGCCGGCTAAATATTTATCTGCATTTTCTTTTGAATTACTGAGTACAAAATAATTGCCGTTATTGTTGTAGGCTATAGGCAGTGTTTTATCATTTACAAATTTATCGCCTAATTTTTTCCCTGCATTAATGAGTTTATTAAATGCATCTTTATCGCCAATAGATGCAGAGAAAACAAAATTAACATCTGGTTTCATTCTTGAGTGAACGGGTAAGTTAGTATCCTGATCCATACCGTGTGATGAAGTATCTGTTTTTAATTGCAGGTCTGAAATGCCAAATACAATATCACCTTTGTTTGCTTTTATAAAATCATCCATGCCAAATCCAAGTGAGGTTAAGCCGATATTCAGCAATCCATCCAGGTTGAGCATTTTCAAAAATTCTTTTACTCCTTCCGGTTTAAAATTCAGTCCCACCACTGCTACCATATCCTTTCCCGGAATACGCTTCAGCATGTCTTCATTTACTTTACCTCCACCATACTTTTTATACAATTTGGTAAGGTCTTCTCCTGCATAGCTGTGGCCGTTCATGGTTATTTTTCCATTATCGAAGCTGGCGGCAAAAGTGGTGATGTTGCCTTTGTACAATTTATCTAAATTAATCATAGCAGCCATCCCGACAGCACTGCCGCTCAGCGCTTCTGAATTGAGCCAGAGCCTTACATCCCCGGATTGCTTCATCAGCTTGGTGAATTTTTCATCCTGTGCAAGTGAGTTACTTTCTTTTAATGCAAAAACAGCTTTGCAGGTGGCAATGATATCCCTTGGCATGGGCCTGCCCGGATCTATAGAATCATTCATCATTTTTCTTGACAAATCATCCATGCCTTTTAATCCTGGAGCATCTATTACGTATACAAATTTTTCATTGGTCCATCCGGCACACAAAGGCGCATGGCTGATATAATGTACTCCGTCAGTTTCACTTTCAGAACCGTTGTTGGTTATCTCAGCATTAAAAGTTTTTAAGAGTGCTGCATCTTTCACGTAGCCTTCTATGGCAACATATCCGCCAGTGCTGTCTTTCTTTGTAAAAAATATAAGATCATTATGAATATCAATACCTGCTTTTTCGGGATCGTCTAATAATTTTTTTACAGTAGCCTGCAGGTTGCTGTCGCTGTACATAGCCTGGAACAACTGGTTATCTTTTATTTCATTCCACGGCAATTTTGATAACAGGGACTTGCCATCCACCTGCACAACAATGGCCGCATCTTCAGGAATGAGCCTGCCCTGCGTATTTGTTTTTTTACAAGCTGTAAAACAAACAGCCATTACTAAAATGATTAAATACTGGTACCTGGCTTTCATGTGTTTTTATTTAATGCTTATAAAATTAAGACAGTTAATTGTTATTAAAAAAGCTGGCAAGGTTTTCAAACACTACCACTTCCTGTATGCCTGTTGCAAGGTTTTTTACCAGGCAATATTTTTGTTCTATTTCTTTACTGCCAATGATCACTGCATAAGCGATCTTCTTTTTTTCTGCATAGTTAAATTGTTTGGCAATTTTAGCAGTTTCATGATACAACTCACATGATATTCCTTCCTGCCTTAGCTGCTGCATTTTACCAAAAGCAAATTTGCTTTCTGCTTCACCCATGTTAAAGAATAATACTTTAGTGCCGGTATGCACCGCTTCTGGAAATAGGTTCAGCTCTGTCATTACATCATAGATCCTGTCCACACCAAAGCTGATACCAACACCGGGTATATTGGGTACACCAAATAAACCTGTAAGATCATCATACCTGCCGCCGCCGCCAATGCTGCCCATCTTTACATCTGCCGGAGCTTTCGCTTCAAAAATAATCCCGGTGTAATAATTTAATCCTCTTGCTAAAGTCAGATCAACGGTAACGTTTACACCGGTAGTCAAATTATTAATTAAAAATTCCAATTCTTTAATGCCTTGTTGCCCGGGTGTTGAGTCTGCAAAAAATGTTTTTAAAAATTCAAGTTTGTCTGCATTACTGGTTTCATTATTCGAGGCATGATTCATAGTAAGATAAGATTCTATGATCTCTACCTGGTCATCATTCAGTTCTCTTTGTTTCAATTCCTCTTTTACCCTCTCGATGCCGATCTTATCTAATTTATCGATAGCAGTGGTGATCTCTGTCACTTTAGTTTCTTCTGCACATACTTCTGCTAATGCGGTTAAAATTTTCCTGCTGTTTACCTTCAACTCATAGCCGGTTATTTTTAATTTGGTAAACACCTCATGATAAATACAGGCCAACTCTACTTCATTTAATAAAGAAGTGCTGCCTACCACATCTGCATCACATTGTGTAAACTCACGGTAGCGGCCTTTTTGCGGACTGTCTCCACGCCATACCGGCTGAATCTGGTAGCGCCTGTATGGGAAAGTGAGTACACCATGATTCATGGCCACATATCTTGCAAAAGGAATGGTAAGATCATACTTCAATGCTCTTTCTGTAAGATCGCTGCTGCTTTTCCCCTCCAATACTTTTTCAAATCCGGCTTTTGATTTTTCAATATTTTTTGGATTACTGATACCGTTGTTTAAAATTTTGAACATCAGTTTATCTCCCTCCTCTCCATATTTGCCAATCAATGTTTCTAAGTTTTCCATGGCCGGTGTTTCCAACGGTTCAAAGCCATAAATTTCAAATACACTGCGGATGGTGGAAAAAATATAATTGCGTTTCCTTACTACTTCTGCTGAGAAATCTCTTGTTCCCTGGGGGATGGATGGTTTTGCCATAATCTATTCAATCGTTCAAATAAGGGTTATAAATATTTTTTGTTTCGTGTAATGCAGGCTGGTAGTTTTTTATCAGCTGTTCACAGGCTTTGTCAATCAGTTCGTATACTGCGTGGTAACCCGGTTCTGCTCCATACCAAGGGTCGGGCACATCCCTGTTTTGCCCCGGATATTTTTCATTTAATAACAAATCAACTTTGTCTGCAATAAATTTTTCGCCGGCAATGTATTTCATTTCATCCACCACATCTGCAGCCATGGCATAAATTTTATCGAAGCGGTCAAAATCTTCTTTTACAAATTGCCTGCTTACCTGCCGGCTAATATCAATGCCGTTTATCCGGGCTACTTTTTGAGAGAGGCGGTGAGGAGCTTCTCCCACATGATAGCCATTGGTTCCGGCACTGTCTGTATGCCAGTTCAATCCTGCTTTGCTGATCTTGTCTTGTAAAATACCTTCTGCCAAAGGACTGCGGCAGATATTACCCAGGCACACCATCAAAATTTTCATGCCGCAAAGATACTTTTTCAAAATCAGAAGTCTATTCCCATTTATAAAGACATGTTTCCGGTTAAAAAGCGAATGAATGCTTAAGAAATTTTATTTGTGCTGCTTTGATTGTGAAATCTTCAAAAGATGAGTAGCAGCCGGTGATTGTGAGCAGTAATTATAAACATCAACACAATGTAAGTGCCATAAAGAGCTTTGAGATAAAAACGGCAGTTTATAAATTACAATTAAACAATTTGTGGAAACAGATGTGCCAGGCATCTCATAGTAAACGGCGCCGGTTTTGAAATTTTTTCTCACATCAAAACCAACTACCATGAATACAGAAATGATTCTGAAAACAGATGTCCTCGACATACTTTTCGAAAATAGAAACAAACTCTATGGCGCTTATCCATTACGTAAGTTTTATCCGGAAAGGATAAAAAAATCGCTGGTTATTATGCTGGGCGTGGTGATTGCTTTTTGTTTATTTGCAGTAATACCTAAATCTGCTAAAGAACAATTGTATGTAATAACCGTTGAGGATCCCGGTTTTAGAAAAATAAATCCGGAAAAGAAAATCCCTGAACCCAAGCCTAAAGTTTTGGCAAAAACTATTATTAATACTGCAAAATTCCCAAGTACTCTTAAAATTGTAAATGAAAAAGATTCAGCAGATATATTGCCCGAAAATCTGGACAACGTAAGAATTGGGAGTGTAACTATTACCGGTGGTGTAGATGAAGGTATGGTTGGTGTATCAAGCAATACGTTTGTTCCAGCGCCTGCAGTTCCTGCTAAGGAAATTCTTGCACCAGACCTTAGCATCCCGGTAGAAAATCCTGAAGTTGAACCATCTTATCCCGGAGGAATCAATGCATTGAGAACGTTTTTGCAAAGAAACCTTACTAACCCAAGGGAACTGGAAGAAGGGGAACAGGTAAGCGTACAGATAAAATTTATTGTGGGATACGATGGGAAATTGCAGCGTTTTGAAACTGTAAGAGATGGTGGGGAAGAATTCAACAGTGAGGTGATCAGGGTGCTTAAAAAAATGCCGCAATGGATTGCAGGAAAATCGAATGGTAAAAATGTATCGGTATATTTCACAATTCCTGTAAAGTTTGTGCCAAGTGATTAATATAAATACCGTAATTTGGTCATCCACAAAAATGTATGATTTGCTTTGCAGATATTGTGTGCAAAAAAATAAATTGATAATACAGCCGGTAAGATAGTAAGGGTGAAAGGAGTAAAAAATACCGCCTTACCGGCAAAATATCAACATAGAAAATAAAAAATATGGCATTAGAAGAATTTGAAAACGAACAATTAAGCGAAAGAGAAAAGGGTATCATCCGCATGCGTACCATTACCAATTATGGAATGGGTGCATTCATGATAGTGGCAGGCTGTTTTTTCATGTTTCCAACAAGATACACCACTGCATTTATCAATCAGTACGACCCGGTGCTGATTAAACTGTTTGCTGCTATCTGTTGGTTATACGGGGCTTTCAGAATTTACAGGGGTTATAAGAAAAATTATTTCAGGAACTAATGATAAAGCAGATGTGGAAGAATTTGTTACCTGCAATAATGGTTGTATTGGCATTATCCCTGGCAGGAGGATGCAAAACAAAAAAAATATACCCCTCTGTCACAGATTCTCCAACGTCCGGCTCTATCAATATTAGTGTGGATGAATCTTTTAAGCCGGTTGTAGATGAGCTGATTAAGGTATATGAAGGAAGTTATCCGGGCACTAAAGTAATTGCACATTACAAGCCTGAAGCAGAATGTATAAAAGATTTATTTAGAGATTCAGCTACCAGGATGGTAATAATAACAAGAGGGCTTACAAGAAAAGAATCCCGTTACTTTGAAGACACGATTAATTATGTACCCAGCTCTTATAAAATTGCTGTAGATGCCATTGCGGTTGTTGTAAACGCCAAAAGCCAGGATACAGCCTTTTCAATTAACAGGTTGAAGCAACAATTATCGGGTGAAATGGGGTATAAACAACAAATAATATTTGATGGGCTCAATGCTACCAGTACTATCCGTTATGCAATAGACAGTATATTAAAAGGGAAAAAGTTTGATACAGGAGTGGTAAGAGCGGTTAAAAGTAGCCAGGAAGTGTTGGATTATGTTGCCGAAAATGAAAATGCCATTGGTATGGTGGGTATCAGCTGGATAGCCAACCCGGAGGATACTGCCCAGCTGGCGATGTTAAAAAAAGTTAAAATTGCATTTGTTAAATGTGAGACCTGCAGCGATTCTCCTTATGTAAAACCGTCGCAGTTCAGCATCATGTCTAAAAGATACCCTATGGTACGTGGTTTGTATTATATACTAAAGGAAAACTATAATGGGCTTGGATCTGGCTTTGTAAATTTTATGAAGTACGAAAGGGGGCAGTTGATTTTCAGAAGAGCTTATTTATGGCCGGGAATAATGGATTTTAATATAAGAACAGTAAAGCTGAACGAAAAATTACAAAAAGATTAGAAAGATTAGAACAAAGGTTGGAGTTAATTTCATTTAAAATTAATATCATTGTGTATTCTTAAACGGTAAATAAAATGAATAAGATCAAATCAGGTTTTCTGTTGCTGGCGGCTTTATTTATTTCAAATTTTTTGAGTGCCCAGACAATTGAAGAAGGAAAAAAGTTCCTGTATTATGAAAGGTACAAGAGTGCAAAGGCTGCATTTGAAAAATTAGTGAATGCCGATTCGAATAATATGGATGCAGTTTACTGGTTAGGGCAAACAATGATTGCCCCTGAAGAAGGCAGAGATATTGCCGGGGCTAAGGCCTTGTATCAAAAAGCTTTACAGGCAAATAGTGCCAATCCATTATTGCTTGCAGGCATGGGGCATATAGAATTGCTTGAAGGTAAAACACAAGATGCAAAAAACCGTTTTGAAACTGCCATTAGCCTTAGCCAGAGTAAGAATGCAGCCGTATTGAATGCCATTGGTCTTGCTAATGTGATGGCAAAAGATGGCGATGCCACTTATGCAATAGATAAATTAAAGCAAGCTGCCGCCATAAAAAAAATGAATGATCCTGATGTGTTCATTAACCTGGGAGATGCCTACAAAAAAATTGGAGAGGGTGGGCCGGCTCAAACAGCCTATGAATCAGCACTGACATTCAATCCTAAATATGCAAGAGCCCCGTACCGCATTGGCAAAATATACCAGACACAGGGAATAGCTCAGAAGGAAATTTACATGCGATATTTTAATGATGCTATCGCAATGGACCCCTCTTTTGGACCTGTTTATGAGAATTTGTACCAGTTATTATATTTAACAGATGTTACGAAGTCTGCTGAATATTTGGAAAAATATTTGGCCAATACAGATGATGATCCTAAAAACTGTTATTACAGGGCTTCCATGAAATATGCACAGGGATTATTTAAAGAATCTATTGCTTTAGCCGATGGTTGTTTTAAAAGCGATCCCAATCCTTATTCTAAATTGTATGGTATTGAAGCCTACGCTTATAATAAATTAGGTGATTCAGTAAATGCAAAGGAACTCTTTGAAAAATATTTTAAAGTAGCCGACCCTGCCACTATCGGAGCCGGCGATTATTCAACTTATGCAAGTGTATTATTAAAGTTTCCAGGTAATGATTCCATTACAGGTACTTATGTAGATAAAGCAGTGGCATTAGATACGTTGGAAGCCAATAAATCAACCTACATTAAGTCAATGGCCGGATTTTATGATGGTCAGAAAAGATACAAGGAGGCTGCAGACTGGTATACAAAACTCGTGACAATAAAGAAAATACCAACTAAAACAGATTTGTATAATGCAGGTTATAACTATTTCAGATCAGGAAATTATGATAAAGCCATTACTCAATTTGACATTTATAGTGAAAAATATCCTGAAGATGCGTTTAGCTATTATATGAAAGGGAAATCAAACTGGGCAATTGATTCTACACTTGAATTAGCATTAGCAAATCCTTCTTTCGAAAAAACTATTGAAGTGGGGGCTAAAGACAGCATTAAATACAAAAATCAATTGATTGGAAGTTATAAATATTTTATAGTGTATTATGCTTCATCAGCAAAAAAGGATAAAGCGTTAGCACTAAGTTATTGTGATAAGGTATTGGCCATAGATCCCAATGATGCTGAAACGATAAGTAATAAAGCAGCAATAACTGCTATGAATTTTAATGCTCCTGCGCCCAAGCAACCAAAACAGGCTCCCGCTGGTACTAAGCCTGCGGCAGGTAAAACTGGTGAAAAAGCAAATGGTGCAAAAAGCAAATAAAATACAAATGCAGTAATCAGAGAAAATAATTACAATCCCTGTTCAAAAAAAAGAACGGGGATTTTCTTTTTAAAAAATACCAGTTGTTTTTTGATAACGCTGTCTTATTTTTGCGCATGCAATTCTTTATTCTTCAGGCCAATAATATGAACAATGCAGAAAATTACCTTCCTATTGGTATTCAATTATTCTTTGCTATTGGTTTTATTGCCACCATGATGGGGCTCACCCATTACTTTGGCCCCAAGCGTAAGACTTCAGATAAGCTTCAGAATTTTGAAAGTGGAATTGAAATAAAAGGTAATGCACGCCAGCCTATGGCGATTAAATATTTTTTGGTAGCCATTCTTTTTGTGTTGTTTGATGTAGAGGTGATTTTCTTTTACCCTTATGCAGTTAATTTTAGAGCGTTAGGATGGCAGGGCTTTTGGGCTGTTACAATGTTTGTTGGTTTATTTATTACCGGATTTATTTACATTATCAAAAAAGGTGCATTACATTGGGAAGATTAGGCTATGTGCAAATATGCAAGTGGGCAAATGTGCAAAGTGGTTTAAATAGTTTCATAAATGAGAAATAAGGATTCCATTTTTGAACAATAGTTTTCCTTTAGGGTTTTGATAATTTGCACATCTGCATTATCTGCACATTTGCATATTTTAAAAAATTACAATTATGCGTCCAGTACAATATAATGGCAAATTAAAAACAGTGGAGGCTCCGGAAGGAATGATGGGGGATGGCTTCATGGCTACTTCTTTGGAAAAAGTGGTTGGCCTTGCAAGAGCAAATTCTATTTGGCCATTACCGTTTGCAACATCCTGTTGTGGTATTGAGTTCATGGCCACAGCTGCCAGTCATTATGATATCGCCAGGTTTGGTGCAGAGCGGATGAGTTTTTCTCCACGCCAGTGTGATCTGCTGATGGTAATGGGAACTATTTCAAAAAAAATGGGACCTGTATTGAGGCAGGTTTATTTGCAAATGGCAGAACCTCGCTGGGTATTATCAGTGGGCGCCTGCGCCTGCAGTGGTGGTATTTTTGATACTTACTCCGTATTACAGGGAATTGATCAGATCATCCCCGTAGATGTGTATGTACCAGGCTGCCCCCCAAGGCCAGAAGCAATTTTAGATGGGTTTATAAAGATACAGGAACTGGTAGGGCAGGAAAGTTTGAGAAGAAGGAATGGCGATAAGTATAAAGAATTAATGGGTGCCTACGGGATACAATAAAAAGAACTTAGCTGTTAGCTGTTGTCTGATAGCAAAATAAAATCTAAACTATACCTTAGCTAATAACTAAAAGCTGCAATGTCTTTAACCAACGAAACAATACAAAAAAGACTAACTGAAAAATTCGGTGACGTGTTTACCAACTGGCAGGAGCTTTACGGCATGCTTACCTTTACCGGGCCGAAGGATATCAACCTGAAAGTGCTTCAATTTTTGTATGACGATCCTGAATTAAAATTTCAATTTTTAACTGATTTGCAGGCTGTACACTATCCTGATAAAAAGGGGGAAGAGCTGGCTGTGGTATATCACTTGCATAACCTGGTGGACAATGTTCGTATCAGGTTTAAAGTATTTACTGATATTGCCAAACCGGATGTTTACAGTGCCACTGCTTTATATCGTTCAGCTAATTTCATGGAGAGAGAGACCTATGATTTTTTTGGGGTAAACTTTATTGGCCACCCCAATTTGATCAGGATATTGAATGTGGATGAAATGGATTACTTCCCCATGAGAAAAGAGTTTCCACTGGAAGATCAGACAAGGGTGGATAAGGATGATGAGATGTTTGGTAGATAGAGAAGATTCCCCAAACCCCTAGAGGGGCTTTAAGGCAAAAGTCTAAAACTTTGATACATTATCCTGATTAGCAGAGACGGGAATATTTTGATGCTTAAAGAGATATTTTTAATTTGGAAGATATAATGTCGATCCCTCGATGAAGTTCCGCTCCATCTCCTTTTGGAAACGGAGAAGGTGGGTGAGGTTGATGATTAAAGCTGAAAAAGTAAAAGTGAGTGACACAACAATGATGATCAAAGAATAAATGCTGGTAACAAAAAAAATAAAAAATTAATGTCTCAAACGGAACACATTTTATTACCGGAAGGAAGCATAGAAAAGCAATCTACCACATTGAACCTGGGGCCAACGCACCCGGCTACACACGGTGTGTTTCAAAATATTCTGGAGATGGATGGAGAGCGGATCTTATCTGCTGTATCAACGGTGGGATATATTCACCGGGCCTTTGAAAAACTGGCTGAAAGAAGACCTCTTTACCAGATCACCCCCATCACCGACCGATTAAATTACTGTTCTTCTCCACTTAATAATATGGGCTGGCACATTACCTGTGAAAGGTTGCTGGGTGTGGAATTGCCTAAAAGGGTCGATTACTTACGCATCATCATTATGGAGCTGGCAAGAATATCAGATCACCTGATCTGTAATTCTATTGTGGGTGTGGATAGTGGAGCCTTTTCAGGGTTTTTATACCTGATGCAATACCGGGAACTAATTTATGAAATTTATGAAGAAATTTGTGGCTCCCGCCTTACTACTAACATTGGGCGTATTGGCGGTTTTGAAAGGAATTTCACCAATACAGCATTTGAAAAACTCGAAAAATTCCTGAAAGAATATCCCGGTGTTTTAAAAGAGTTTGAAAACCTGTTTACCCGTAACCGTATTTTTATGGATCGCACCATTGGCTGTGGTCCTATTAGTGCAGAAAGAGCGTTGAACTATGGTTTTACAGGACCTAATTTAAGGGCCACCGGTGTTGATTATGATGTAAGGGTGCATACACCTTACAGCAGTTACCAGGATTTTGAGTTTAGTGTGCCGGTGGGAACTACTGGAGATTGTTATGACCGTTTCCTGGTGCGTAATGAAGAAATGTGGCAGAGTTTAAGTTTGATTAACCAGGCGTATAAAAAAGTACAGGAATTTAAGGGTGCTGAAGCCGAAGTGTTTCATGCCGATTCACCGGCTTATTATTTACCTGAGAAGAAGGATGTGTATACCAAAATGGAAGCGCTAATTTATCACTTTAAAATTGTGATGGGTGAAACTGAAATTCCTGCAGGTGAATTATACAGCTCTGTTGAAGGTGCCAATGGTGAGCTGGGATTCTACCTGATCAGCGATGGCGGCAGAACCCCATACAGGCTGCATTTTAGGAGACCATGTTTTATATATTACCAGGCTTATCCTGAGCTGATCAAAGGAGGTTTACTGAGTGATGCAATTATTACTATGAGTAGTTTGAATCTTATTGCGGGAGAGCTTGACGCTTAGGCTGTCATACTGAGCTTGTCGAAGAATGATAGCAGGCGAACTGGATGCTTAAAAATGAAAAATTCAAAATTAAAAAGTAAAAAAGGAGTAACTAAATTTAGAACTCCAATTTTGACTTTTGACTTTTAACTTTTGACTTATAACATGATACAATTTAGTGAACAAAAGCTGGCTAAAGTAAACGAGATTATATCCCGTTATCCGCAGGGGAAGCAGAAAAGTGCTTTGCTGCCGGTGCTGCATTTGGCGCAGGAAGAATTTGGCGGATGGCTGGATGTGCCGGTGATGGATTATGTGGCCACGCTGCTAAGCATTGAACCAATTGAAGTGTACGAGGTAGCCAGTTTTTACAGCATGTATAACTTAAAGCCGGTAGGGAAATATTTATTTGAAGTTTGCCAAACAGGGCCCTGCATGCTGAATGGCAGCGATAATATTATTGATTACATCAAACAAAAATTAAACATCAAAGCTGGCGAAACTACCGCAGACGGCATGTTTACGTTGAAAACGGTGGAATGTTTAGGAGCTTGTGGCTATGCACCAATGATGCAGTTGGGTAAACATTACAGGGAGCATCTGACAAAAGAAAAAGTTGATGCGATCATTGAAGAATGCAGGGCAAAAGCGAATTAATGAAAAATACACTCACAATATTGTTTTTCTTTTTTGTTGTGATTGCAAATGCACAAACAGCCGAAGAAAAGTTAACTGCAACTGTAAAGGAATTTCACCAGGCGTTGGTAAATAAGAATACAGTTTCTATTAATCAGCAAACGGACAAAGCTTTGAGTTACGGTCACAGCAATGGTTGGGTAGAAACAAAAGCAGATGTGATCAAAGATCTGGAAACCGGCTATATCAGTTACCAGGAAATAAAAGAAGATAGTATTACTGTAGTGATCAATGGTAATATGGCCAATGTTCGTTTTCTGGCAGATATTACAGCAACGATGAAGGGAACAACCAGCAACTTTAAATTAAGAGTACTGGAAGTGTGGGTGAAGAAAAGTAACAGGTGGGTTTTGTTTGCAAGGCAGGCGGTGAGGAGATAAGTGAGATATTAGAATTACAATTTGAGTTTTAATAAAATGATAAAGGCAAAAAAATACTTAATACTTACAGCTGCAATATTTTGTACATTAAACAATATTGTTGCCCAAAAAAAGGAGGCTGTATATCATTTTCCTGCAGATACAGCTTCAATAGATAGGTCGCTACCGGATTATATTAATCTAGTAGATGGGAAAAAAGCTGAAGGTAAAATAACGAACGTAAATTTAATTAAGGAAAACGTGTATGATAAAATTACGGGTACAATAGCGGTGGGTGGAATTGAATATGATTTGAAAGATGTTAGCGGTTATCAGTATCAAGGAGTTTATTTTAGCAGAGCTGATTCAAAAAAACACATGATTGTAAGGTTAAAACATGGGAAGATTAATCTGTATAAACAATCAATGGATGCAGAGAAGATTGATGATAGAGGAATCGTCGAATTTCAATGGATACATACAAGGCATTTAATACAAAAAGGGGAAGACGGGGATGTAGAAATTTTCAGTTTAAAACTACTTGAAAAATATATATCAGATTACCAGCCTGCGGTAGACATTCTTAAATATTGTAGTTGGAATAAAAAAACGTGGCAAGGCTGTGAAGAATTACTGGAGAAAGCCATTGATGTTTATAATTCCAGATAAAAAGTGATGATCTTTTAATTAGAGCAAAAATATGAAAAGAAGCGTTTTATTATTTTTTATTTTGGCGGGATATTTAAATTTTGCGAATGGGCAAAATTTAAAAGATGAGGCAATAGAAGCAAAAGATCCGGCTTATCAATGTTTTATAAAACTTGTAGATAGCTCTATTATTAAATATGAACATTTAAAATATAAAACGCCACCGCTTAGTTATGGTTATTTAGAAGGCGATGGAGAAAAGTTGAAGTATAAAGCAGAGGATATACTTTGTTTTCAGGATGAAAAAGGTTATTGGTTACGGATTGTAGACCCTTCCCTTTCAAGGACTCCAGTTGTTGGAAGACTTTCTTTGGATAACTTTTTCGCAGTAAGGATAGCTAAAGGGAAGATAGAAATGTTCATGAAGTATTCTAATAATGGAAGAAGTGTATCGGACGATAAATATCAATCTGGCAGCAGTTATTTTATAAAAAAGGAAAACGTTTTAAATCCATTAGATAAATGGGGAGTAGGGTTGAAGAATATGATGAAAGATAATAAAGCAATTTATAGCAATTTCGATGATTCTGGCAAAATGAAGATAAAGGAGATGATTGAAATTGTTGAGGAATATAATAGCAGTAAATAGAAGTTGAAATAAAATCATTAGCAAAACTTCGCATTTGGATTCACGATATGGGTAAAAAATTATTATTAGCAAACGCACATGTGCCGGGCATCCGCAGCTACGAAGTATACCGCCGTGAAGGTGGTTATCGCAGCGTGGAGAAAGCATTGAAAATGGCTCCGGCTGATATTGTGGATGAAGTAAAGAAGAGCGGCTTACGAGGCCGTGGTGGTGCAGGTTTTCCTGCAGGAATGAAGTGGAGCTTTATCGCTAAGCCCGAAGGTGTGCCAAGACATTTAGTAGTAAATGCAGATGAAAGTGAGCCCGGTACTTTTAAAGATCGCTACTTGATGGAATTTATACCACATTTACTGATTGAGGGGATGATCGTGTCTTCTTTTGCACTGGGCAGTAATGTAAGTTACATTTATATCCGTGGTGAATATGCATGGATAACAGATATACTGGAAGAAGCCATTGCAGAAGCAAAGGCAAATGGGTTCCTTGGTAAAAATATTTTAGGTACAGGTTTCGATTGTGAAATATATGTACAACGTGGAGGAGGCGCTTATATCTGCGGAGAGGAAACAGCCTTGATTGAATCATTAGAAGGTAAGAGAGGTAATCCAAGAATCAAGCCTCCATTCCCTGCCGTAAAAGGATTGTGGGAAAGACCAACCGTGGTGAATAATGTGGAGACCATTGCAGCCGTTGTGCCGATCATTAATGATGGCGGAGATGAATATGCAAAAATTGGTGTGGGTAAATCTACCGGTACGAAATTAATTTCGGCTTGCGGTAATATCAACAAACCAGGTGTGTATGAAATAGACATGACCATTTCTGTGGAAGAATTTATTTACAGCGATGAGTGGTGTGGTGGTATAGCCAATGGAAAAAGATTGAAAGCCTGTATTCCGGGTGGATCATCCGTCCCTATTTTGCCTGCTAATTTATTATTGACCACAGCAAAAGGTGAAAAGCGTTTGATGAACTATGAAAGTCTCGCTGATGGTGGTTTTGCAACAGGCAGTATGATGGGTAGCGGTGGTTTTATTGTGTTGGATGAAGACCAGTGTGTAGTAAAACATACTTTGACGTTAGCAAGATTTTATCATCACGAAAGTTGCGGACAATGTAGCCCCTGCCGTGAGGGCACTGGTTGGATGGAAAGGATATTGAAGAAGATTGAGAATGGAAAAGGAGAGATGAAAGACATTGATTTGTTGTGGGATATTCAAAGGAAAATTGAAGGCAATACCATTTGCCCTTTGGGTGATGCCGCCGCATGGCCGGTAGCAGCAGCCATCAGGCATTTCAGGGATGAGTTTGAATGGCATGTGCTGAACCCAAATGCATGTTTGACGAGGAATTATGGACTGGCGCATTATGCAGATCCAATACATGTACCAGTAACCGCTTAACTAAAAGAAAGAAGAAATTTAAATATGGCCGACGAAACAAAACCAGCACCGCCATCAACTTTTAAAGTTACCATCGACAATATCACCATTGATGTTGCGCCGGGTACAACTGTGCTAAATGCTGCCCGCCAAATCGGTGGGGATGTTACACCTCCTGCAATGTGCTACTACAGCAAGCTGCAGGGCAGTGGAGGTAAATGCCGTACCTGTTTAGTGGAAGTGGCTGCAGGCTCTACTGCTGACCCAAGACCAATGCCTAAGTTGGTTGCATCCTGCAGAACAACGGTAATGGATGGAATGATCGTAAAGAATATTACGAGTGATAAAGTAAAAGATGCAAGGGCAGGTGTGGTAGAGTTTTTATTGCTGAATCACCCGTTAGATTGTCCTATCTGCGACCAGGCTGGCGAATGTCACTTACAGGATCTGGGCTATGAACATGGTAAAGAAGGTACCCGTTACGAATTCCCAAGACGAACATTTGAGAAAGAAGATATCGGCCCTTACATACAGCTACACATGACCCGTTGTATTCTCTGCTATCGTTGTACTTATGTAGCAGACCAATTAACAGATAAAAGGTCGCATGGAATTTTAGACAGGGGTGAACATGCAGAAATATCAACGTACATTTCCAAAGCAATTGATAATGACTTTAGTGGTAACATGATTGATGTTTGCCCTGTAGGAGCATTGACAGATAAAACTTTCCGTTTTAAGAACAGGGTATGGTTTACCAAACCGGTTGATGCACACCGTGAGTGTACAACTCCGGGTTGCTGTGGCAAAACAACCTTATGGTTACGTGGCGATGAAGTGTTCAGGGTAACAGCGAGAAAGGATCAATGGGGTGAAGTGCAAAGTTTTGATGGCAAACCCGGATGGATTTGTAACACCTGCCGTTTTGATAAAAAGAAAACAGGTGACTGGGTAATAGAAGGTGTTACAAAAGTCAACCGGCATTCAGTAATTGCCCAGGGACATTATGAGGGATTGGTAACGCCAAAAGAAACAATAAAAGAAGTAATGGGTGGCAGGGCACCAAGATTGCTGATGGATATTCATGATGAGAGTGAAGTAAACAAACCCAATATTCATTTAAGCCAAATAAATGGTCCGGCACACTCGGATACGTTTAATAAAGCTGATTAAAAATATACCAGTACAAGTGAGTGACACAACGATGTTATTTACCTGCACTGAAGCTGATAAAAAATTTTTATAACCATCATTATGTTGTTAGCAGTAGACCTTGCTTTAATTATTGAAAAATTGGTGTTGATCGTGATAGTGGTCATGTCATCTTTGGTGGTGGCGATGTATGCTACTTATGGCGAAAGGAAAGTGGCAGCTGCATTGCAGGACAGGCGGGGGCCTAACCGTGCTGGTCCTTTTGGATTATTGCAACCACTTGCCGATGGACTAAAATTATTTTTTAAAGAAGAGATCATCCCTAATTTTTCCTCTAAATTTTTATTTATTCTCGGCCCTTGTTTGGCAATGCTTACCGCCATGATGACCGGGGCTGTGATTCCATGGGGTGATAAAATACATTTTTTTGGCCGTGATATTTCTTTGCAGATAGCAGATATTAATATTGGTATCCTCTATGTATTTGGAGTTGTGAGTATGGGAGTGTACGGGATTATGATTGGCAGCTGGGCTAGTAACAATAAGTTTTCATTAATGGGTGGTTTAAGAGCAGCCTCACAGATCATCAGTTATGAACTGCCAATGGGGCTTGCGCTGATCGCCTTACTGATGGTAACCGGAACGCTGAGCCTTAAAACGATGGTAGATTACCAGGTAATGAGTGACCACTGGTATGCATGGAATGTGTTTAAACAACCGCTGGGGTTCCTGATATTTTTAATTTGTGTGTTTGCAGAATGTAACCGTACTCCATTTGACCTGGCAGAAGCAGAGAACGAATTGATCGGCGGTTACCATACAGAATATTCATCCATGAAGCTTGGGTTTTATTTGTTTGCAGAATACATCAATATGTTTATCAGCAGTGCAGTGGTTACTTGTTTGTTTTTTGGTGGATATGATATTCCTTTTGTGAATGATGCACATCTTGCAGAGAAGGTGGGTGCCAACTGGATGGCGTTGATGCATGTGGGAATGTTGTTTGCAAAAATTGTATTCTTCCTGTTTTTATTTATGTGGGTAAGATGGACCATTCCAAGATTCCGGTATGACCAGTTAATGAACTTAGGATGGAAGACGTTGATACCATTAGCCCTGTTCAATATGCTGGTGACAGGTGCCTTGATTTTATTACATCAAAACAACTGGCACTTTTAAAACAATAAAAATATATTTGTGCAACTTTATTGTTGCCTTAAATAATAAGCAATATGCAATCATTAACCAACAGGGCAAAAAGTGTTGACCGCAGGCCATTAAGTTTGCTGGAAAGGGCCTACCTTCCGGCCATCTTCAAGGGAATGACCATTACGTTTGGCCATATGTTTAAGAAAAAGCCTACCATTGATTATCCTGAAAAAGCAAGGCCGTTCAGTCCTGTTTTCCGGGGGCTGCATATTTTAAACAGGGATGAGCAGGGAAGAGAAAATTGTACAGCGTGTGGATTGTGTGCCGTAGCTTGTCCGGCAGAAGCCATTACGATGGAAGCTGCAGAAAGAATGCCTGGTGAAGAGAATTTATACAGGGAAGAAAAATATGCAGCTAAATATGAGATCAATATGCTGCGTTGTATTTTTTGTGGATTGTGTGAAGAGGCTTGTCCTAAAGATGCGATCTATTTGAGTGAAACATTTGCACCAGCAAATTTTCAGCGCAAGGGATTCATTTATGGAAAGCCCGATCTTTTAATACCTGATCCTGTAAAAGAGCCGGAAGCATTTGCAAAGGCAAGAGGCAACAGGGCGAAAAAAAATAACTAACAATTCAAACATTCTTTGCTGCTGAAAGTGGTAAGGGATCTGAAGCTTATGAGTGTAACACAAATACTTTTCTGGTTTTTAAGTGTATTAGCAATCTTCAGCGCCATCATGGTGGTGGCTAATAAAAACCCGGTGCACAGCATCCTTTTTCTAATCATTACTTTCTTTGCCATTTCCGGCCATTATATATTATTGAATGCACAATTTCTTGCCATCGTAAATATCATTGTTTACGCAGGTGCCATTATGGTGTTGTTTTTATTTGTGGTGATGCTGATGAATTTGAATGCAGAAACGGAGCCTCCTCAAAAAAGTAAGAACCTGATGTATGCCGGCGTGCTTGCTGGTGGTTGTTTGTTGTTGGTAATTGTGGCTGCAATTAAGAAAGCAGATGTGGGCGGACAATTAGTACAAATGAAAGATGGCGATGTGGGCTTGATTAACAACCTGGGCAAGGTTTTATTTACTGATTATGTTTTTCCATTTGAAATAAGCAGTGTGTTGTTTTTAAGCGCCATGATCGGAGCAGTGGTACTTTCAAAAAAAGAAGCATAAACAGTTTACCTTATTACAATAAAATAATAGAAAATGCCTGTTAGTTATTATATCTTTTTATCGGCTGCATTATTTTGTATTGGTGTGGTGGGTGTATTGACCCGTCGTAATGCCATCATCATTTTTATGTGCATTGAGTTAATGCTGAATGCAGCTAATTTATTGTTAGTGGCATTTTCTAAAATGCACAATCTTGCGCTGGGAGCTAATTCTCCAACATTGGCAAGTGAGGCACAGATATTTGTTTTCTTTATCATGGTAGTTGCTGCTGCGGAAGTAAGTGTGGGGCTGGCTATTATTGTAATGATATACAGGAATACACATTCAGTGGATGTGAATTTTTTAAACAGGTTAAAAAATTAAAACACGGCTTACTCCCTTAAAGGGGAGTAAGGCAACACTATATATTTTCTTACCGCTTAAAATCCCTTTAGGGATTTAGGGCAAATAAAATCCCCCTTTGGGGGATAGGGGCTTATGAACAACGTTTTACAAATAGTCTGGCTGATTCCTTTTTTACCATTGGTTGGTTTTTTAATCAATGGATTATTCAGGAAACAATTACCTAAATCACTTACCGGTATTATAGGAAGTGGTGTGATCTTCATTTCATTCCTGTTGAGTGTGTATGTTTTTATCCAGGTAAAGAACGGCAATACCCACCTTGCCCATTATTTTGATTTTATTAATACAACTGCACTGAAAGTTGGATTCGATTTTCAGATCGACCAGTTATCTTCTTTATTCTTACTCATCATTACCGGTGTTGGTTTTTTAATTCATGTGTATTCCACTTCTTACATGCATGAGGAAGAAAGCAAAGACTTTGCAAAGTATTTTGCTTTTCTTAACCTGTTCGTTTTTTCCATGTTGTTGCTGGTAATGGGTGGTAATTACATTATCATGTTCATTGGTTGGGAAGGCGTAGGACTTTGTTCTTATTTACTCATTGGCTTTTGGTTTAAGAATAATAATTACAATGATGCAGCCAAGAAAGCATTTGTAATGAACCGTATTGGTGACCTTGGATTTTTGTTGGCAGTATTCTGGCTGATGAGCAAATTAGGTACAGCAGATTATCATCAGGTGTTTGCTAATGTTTCTAAATTATCATTGGTGGATATTACCGGTATCACATTGTTATTATTTGTTGGTGCAACCGGTAAGAGTGCACAGATTCCATTGTACACCTGGTTGCCAGATGCGATGGCCGGTCCAACACCAGTTAGTGCATTGATACATGCTGCTACGATGGTTACTGCAGGTATCTACATGATTGCCCGTAGCAACATATTGTTTACGATGGCACCTGTTACACAAACAGTGGTAGCAGTAATTGGTTTGGCTACAGCAATCTTAGCAGCTACCATTGCATTAAAACAAAACGATATTAAAAAAGTGCTGGCATACTCTACCGTTAGCCAGTTGGGATATATGTTTTTAGGTCTTGGAGTAGGTGCTTACACAGGTGCTGTGTTCCATGTAATGACACATGCATTCTTTAAAGCATTATTATTCCTTGGTGCAGGTAGTGTGATACATGCCATGGGAGGTGAGCAGGACATGCGTAATATGGGCGGCTTGAAAAAACACATGAGTGTAACACACATTACATTCTTGTTAGGCTGTTTGGCCATTGCAGGTATGCCGCCTTTCTCAGGCTTCTTTAGTAAAGATGAAATACTGGCGGAAGCCTTCAAACAAAATCCTTTGTACTGGGGCATTGGTGTGGCAGGTGCATTGATGACTTCTTTTTATATGTTCCGTTTATATGCGATGACTTTCCTTGGAAAATTCCGTGGCACACATGAGCAGGAACATCACCTGCATGAAAGCCCTGCTGCAATTACTATTCCTTTAGCAGTACTTGCTCTGTTAGCAGTCATTGGTGGATGGATTGGAATACCCGAAGTGTTCATGCATGGCGGGCACAGGCTGGAAGCTTTTTTAGAACCTGTATTTGCAAATACTAATGAGTATGTAAAAGCACATCATCCGCATGAGCATTTAAGCCATTCAACAGAATATATGCTGATGGGCATTTCTGTAGTGGGAGCTTTAGCCGCATTATTATTTGCATGGAATAAATTCAGCAAATATGAAAAGACCGATGCTGAAACAACGGGCTTTGGAAAAGTGCTGGAAAATAAGTGGTACGTAGATGAATTATATGATTCAGTAATTGTTAAACCGATAGGTTCATTGGCTAACTTCTTTAATAATATTTTTGAGAAGAGAGGTATTGATGGTTTTGTAAATGGTGTGGGCAAAGCAGTCACTTATGGCAGCCGCCAAATACGCTTGTTACAAAGTGGCCAGGTGGGTACTTACGTGTTGCTGATGGTTGTGGGTATTTTAGTGTTGTTTATTATTCAATTGTTTTTGTAAAAATATATTTTGATGTTCGGTAATTATATCACCATCCCTCATTTGCTCATCTTCTTTCCACTGGTAACGGGACTGTTTACTTTTTTAATTGAGAAAGAAGCAGCTGTTAAAGCATGGAGTTTATTCTCAGCCATTGTTACACTGGTCATTTCTATTTTAAGTTTGGTGTACAGTAATAATAACGAGTTAAGTGGGTTGACTTACAATTATGAATGGATGAAATATATCGGCGCCAGTTTTTCTGTCGGGCTGGATGGAGTTGGCCGTGTACTTACTTTACTCACCGCCATTGCATTTCCATTGATCTTTGTTGCTACTTATAAAAGCAAATACAAAAATGCGAATGCTTTTTATGCGTTGATGTTATTATCGCAGGCAGGTTTGATGGGGGTGTTCACGGCAATGGATGCCTTATTATTTTATTTTTTCTGGGAGCTTGCATTGATACCTGTTTATTTTCTCAGCAGTAAATGGGGTGGAGAAAAAAGAATTCAAGCCACGTTTAAATTTTTCATTTACACTTTCACCGGGTCATTACTGATGCTGGTGGCAATTATTTATACATATCTGCATACAGCAGCAACACCAACTTCAGATCATAGTTTTTCTATTGCAGCATTTCAATCTGTATTACTTTCAGCCGCAGATCAAAACTGGTTGTTCTGGCTTTTCTTTGTTGCCTTTGCAATCAAGATGCCGGTATTTCCATTTCATACCTGGCAGCCGGATACGTATGAGCAATCTCCTACAGCAGTTACTATGGTGCTGAGTGGTGTGATGGTAAAAATGGGCTTGTTTGGTGTCATCCGCTGGTTGTTACCAATATTCCCGGCCGCTGTTATAAAATTTGATAATGTAGTTATTGGCCTTTCTGTTGTGGGCATTGTTTATGCCAGTATTATTGCCATCAGGCAGGATGATCTGAAAAGATTAGTAGCCTATTCATCTATTGCACATATCGGTTTAATGTCCGCAGCGTTGTTCACCACAAAACAAATTGCAATAGAGGGTGTGATGATACAAATGTTCAATCATGGTATCAATATCATTGGCTTGTGGATAGTAATTGATTTAATTGAAAAGCAGTTAGGGGTAAGAAAAATATCTCAGCTGGGTGGCCTGGCGCATAAAGCTCCTGTTTTAACTATCATGCTGGTGGTAATTGCATTCGCTAATATTGCGCTGCCATTAACCAATGCATTTGTGGGAGAATTTATGATGTTCAGTGGATTGTTCCGTTTCAATATTTGGTACACAGTGGTAGCAGGTATCAGTATTATACTGGCAGCAGTATACACCTTGAATATGGTGAAGAATGTTTTTTACGGTGAATCAAATGCGTTGACTGCTGCTGTAAAAGATATTTCATTGAATGAAAAGATCATACTGAGTGTGGTAGTGGTGGCTATATTTTTAGTGGGTGTTTATCCACAACCATTTTTTGATCTGACAAAAAGTGCAGTTTCTTTTATAACAACAAGATTTAAGTAAACTAAAATTAATTCCCCTTTAGGGGACAGGGGTATGAATGCAATTATATTAACAGCAGTCTGGGGAATCATCATGATGTTTGGTGGTGTGTTTTTCAAAAGCAAAAGCAAGCCATTGTATTGGGCTATTGCTGGCATCATAGTGATACTGGCAGCTAACTGTTACGAACTTTTTACCCAGCAACCATTCTTCGCCATTGAACTGAAGGACATGCTGCACTTCAACAGCTTTAACCTCACTTTCATTACCGTTGCATTGTTCTGTACCCTGCTGTACTTTTTATTAAATGGAAGAGATGTGCAAAAAGTTGGCAATAATGTTTCAGAATATTTTGCTTTGATATTTTTTGTTTTGTGTGGTGTTTGCATCTCTGCCACTTTTAATACGTTACTTACTTTATTTCTTGGCATAGAGATCATGTCTATTCCCTTGTACATCCTTACAGGGAGCGACAAACGAAATTTAAAAAGTAATGAAGCGGCGCTGAAATATTTTTTGATGGGGTCCTTTTCCACCGGTATCATGCTGATGGGGATTGCATTTCTGTATGGTGGAAATACATACGGTTCTTTTTATATTGATAATATTAATCTCGGAGCAGGAGAGATGCCGGTGCTGATTGCCATTGGCCTGGTGTTAATAATGATAGCAATGTCATTTAAAGTATCTGCAGCTCCCTTTCATTTCTGGACACCAGATGTATATGACGGTGCTCCCACTGTGTTTACTTCTTTTATGGCCACCATTGTAAAAGCTGCCGGCTTCATCGCATTTATCCGTTTGTTTGAAAATGCTTTTGGTAAGGTACAGGGGCAATGGCAGGTATTGATAGCGGTAATTGCTGCGGCTACCTTATTGATTGGTAACCTCACAGCAGTGTTTCAGCAAAGCGTAAAAAGAATGCTTAGTTATTCAAGCATTGCCCAGGCAGGGTTTATGTTGCTGGCGATTTTTTCTTTAAATGAAGCGGCCAAAGAAGGTTTGGTTCTGTATGCCGCTGCTTACAGCCTTGCCACCATCGGCATATTTGCTATCCTCATAAAAATGAATGATTACACTATTGATGGCTTTAACGGGTTAGCTAAACAACAACCATTACTTGCGGCTACTGCTACGGTATTCTTATTGTCTTTAACAGGTATCCCTTTAACTGCAGGATTTCAAAGTAAATTTTATATGCTGGTTGCGGCTATGCGGAACGGTCATCAGTTTTGGTTGGTAATATTTGCAGTATTATGTGCTGCTGTCAGTGCTTACTATTATTTCAAAATAATACAGGCTATGTACTTTAAAGAAAGTAATGAAGTAGCTGCTAATGATTGGGATATCACTCCGGCTTTTAAATACCTGCTTGTTTTTACAGCTGTATTAATTATTTTACTGGGCTTGTTCCCCAGTATTATTACTGATTGGCTGCACTATTAATTAGTTACACTTTATTAAACAGGTGTTAGTCAAATGCTTTGTGAAAATATTTTTAAACGCTGAGTGTGCTCAATGAATTTACTGCCGTTTGCTGTTATAACAAGAATCCCACAGTTAACCAGAGCTTTAAATATCATTCTTAATTCTCCATCCATAAATTATTTGCCTGATAAGTAATTTTTCCCCTTTAACTTTAAGCAGAATTACAATTGAATGAAAGTTTCAGATATTATTTCTCTTTCCTACAATACTGTTAAAAGCAACCGTTTACGTACTGCTATTACAGTTGTTATCATGGCATTGGGTATCATGGCGCTGATAGCAATCATCACTGCCGTAGAAGCCGTTAATCAAAGTCTTACCAAGAGTTTCTCCACCATGGGTGCCAATGCATTTAGTCTTCGCTTCAAAGAACGTAATATTCGTTTTGGCGGTGGCAACAACCAGGGAAACACCAAAAAGATCAGTAAAAATGCAAGAGTAAAAAAATCCAGTGAAGGTAAACTGATCACTTACGACGAAGCCAGGGGTTTTAAACAACGGTTTAATTTTCCGGCTGTGGTTGGTATTGCTTTACCAGGGCCTGGCGGCATTATTGTAAATACTGATACAAAGAAAACAAATCCAGATGTAAGAATAATTGGTGGAGATGAAAATTACCTGGATTTGAATGGATATGAATTGGCTATCGGAAGAAACTTTACTGACCAGGATGTGGAAACAGGTGCAAGTTTATGCATTATAGGAAATGCAGTTGCTGAAAAATTGTATGGCGACAATCCTTTAAAAGCAATGGATAAGATCATTACCGTTGCCAACAATAAGTACAGGGTGATCGCTATATTAAAAGATAAAGGAAGCAGTGCTTTTATGAATGCAGATAAAGTAGTTATTACCACTTACAACAATATCCGCAGGATTTTTGGAACGAATGATAAATCATATAACATTGCGGTAATGGTAAATGATCTGAAGATGATAGATGTAGCTGTTGGGGAAGCAACCGGTGTTTTCAGGCCGGTACGAAAGCTGGATGTAAAAGAAGAGGATAATTTTTATATTGATAAAAGTGACAGCATTGCCCAGTCACTGATGAAGAACCTTGGTTTTTTAAGATACGCAACCATGGCTATTGCATTAATTACACTAATAGGCTCCGCTATCGGCCTGATGAATATTATGCTGGTAGCTGTAAATGAACGCACCAAAGAAATAGGATTAATAAAATCACTCGGTGGTAAAGCTGCTGAAGTACGAGCCCAGTTTTTGTGGGAGTCTATATTAATAAGTATACTCGGTGCTATGGTGGGAATTCTGGCAGGGATACTTTTAGGAAATACAGTAGCGGTATTACTGAAAACCGGTTTTGTTGTTCCGTGGTTGTGGGTAATTGCAGGTGTAGTAGTTTGTTCATTAGTTGGTTTATTAGCAGGATTATACCCTGCCTACAAAGCTGCAAAGTTAGACCCCATCACAGCTTTACGGTACGAATAAAGACTGCAAACGTTGCCAAAAAAAAGTAATATTCAGCTGATATTTGGATTAAAAAAACATTAATAATCTGAACTTAAAAAAATATTTTATCGGCTGTTTGTTTCATTCAATTATTTATTTAACTTGTGCCTCATCTAAAAATGTAAACAAAAGATTTTATAACTGAAAATATTTCCTCAGTATTGTAAAATTAAATTTAACGAAACGCTCAAAATTTCATTCACCACAAAAACAGAACGTTATGGCAGAATCAAAACCAACTGCAAGTGTAAAACCGTCAACATCAGTACAAGTAAAAAAATCGAGTAATGCTATTTCTCTTTTGGCTCCTGTAATTTGTATTATTGCAGGGTACATTATCTGGAGATTTATCTTAGGGAATGCTTCTGGCTTTACTAAACCAGGATCAGGGTTTTTCTGGCCATCTCATGACGGTCCAAAAAATGCATTGAACAAAATGTACCTCGGGGGTATCATTGTGCCAATTTTGATTGGTAGTTTTTTAACCATGTTAACTTTTGTGATCGAGCGTTTTTTAACTATCAGTAAAGCCACTGGTACAGGTAACAATGCGGAGTTTATCCGTAAGGTTCAATATCACCTGGCTAACAAAAATGTAGATGCTGCATTGGCTGAATGCGACAAACAAAAGGGATCAGTTGGTAATGTTATGAAAGCTGGGTTACACCGCTACAAAGAAATGATTACCAATGGAGAATTAACTACTGAACAGAAAGTGCTGGCTATTCAGAAAGAAGTGGAAGAAGCTACGGCGCTTGAATTACCAATGTTGGAAAAGAACCTGGTATTTTTGTCAACTATCGCATCAGTAGCCACCTTGTTGGGTCTGTTAGGTACCGTATTAGGTATGATCCGTTCATTCGGTGCATTAGGCGAAGGAGAAGGCGGAGGTGATGCAGCAAGTAAGCTTTCTATTGGTATCTCTGAAGCATTGTACAACACTGCATTAGGTATCGGTACTTCTGCTTTTGCGATTATTTTCTACAACATCTTTACCACCAAAATTGATGGTATCACATATGGTATTGATGAAAGTGGTTTTACATTAACTCAAAGTTTTGCATCTCTTTACAAATAATTCCATACATCGCTTATGGAATTTAAATTGTAATGAATCTAAAACATAAACATTAAATTATGGGAAGAGCGAAGATTCCTCGTAAAAGTACCAGTATTGATATGACTGCAATGTGTGATGTTGCTTTCCTGTTACTGACATTTTTCATATTGGCTACCAAACAAAAACCGCCGGAAGCTGTAGCAGTAATTGCACCAACGTCTGTATCATCCAAAGCGGCACCGGAAAAATCTTTTTTGATCACACTCACTAAGGAAGGAAAATGCTTTCTAATACTGGGAGATGATACCAAAAAGAAGGAAATCCTCAGTGACTTAAATACTACTAAAGGACTTGGTTTATCAGAAACCGAGCTAGGCAAATTGAACAAGCTCAGTTTTATAGGAGTACCATTAGGTCAGCTAAAAGGTTTACTTGCAATAGATGGCGGGGTGGCTCCGGATAAAATGGCTGGTATACCAATTATTGACAGTACTAATAATGAACTGGTTGATTGGTTAAGAAGTATAAGCAATGTTTATGCAGCATCAGGTACCATCCAACGGGATTTGGAAGATAAGATTGTAATAAAAGGCGATAACCTTGCTAAATACCCTGCTTTCAAAAACGTGAAGTATGCGCTAAAGAAGAACAGCATCTTCAAGTTCAAGATTGCAACTAACAGCGAAACAGTTCCCCCCGGTTCCGAATTATATATTCAGAACCAGGAGAACAAGGCTAAATAACAAAATTATTTATTAATATTAAAAGTAGTTTTTATGGCAGAAATGGATACCTCGTCGGGGGGTGGGCATAAGAAAGGACCTGGCGTAAAAAAACCGAAAAAATTATCTACAAGGATCGATCTTACTCCAATGGTGGATTTGGGGTTTCTGCTCATTACATTCTTTGTGTTTACCACAACGATGAGTAAACCTACCGCAATGAATATGAACGAGCCAAAGGATGATCCGGATAACCAGCTAAAAGTAAAAAACTCTGGTGCGATGACTATTTTATTGGGTAAAGGTGACCAGGTATATTATTACATGGGAGAACTCCTTCCTGAGACAATGTCACAGCAATTTAAGAGCACTAACTTTAGGGATATACGCCAGGTGATACTCGACAAGAAAAAAGGGACACCAATAGGCGATTTGATGTATATCATTAAATCTGATAAAGAAGCAACCTTTAAAAATGCCATTGATATTCTGGATGAAATGTCCATCAATGCTGTACCTCCTGGTCACTATGCCGAAGTGGATATGAGTGATACAGAAGCGGAATTGATAAGACTTACCGAACAGGCAAATGGTATTAAATAGTTTATGGAATCTTAACAGATTCTGAATCTAATAAACAAATCTTTTTAAAATGGACGTAAATAAAATATTAACTGCAGACGTACTGGACATCATTTTTGATGGCAGGAATAAGCAGTATGGCGCTTACGACCTGCGTAAAACATATAATGACAGGCTTAAAAAAGCATTGTTATTAACTGCTGGTCTTGCCTTACTGATTTTTCTTACATCTGTTTTTGCTGGAATGCGTAAGAAGAGTTCTGCTGAAGAAATAGATGTAATTGACACTCAAATGGCAGAGGTAAAAAAGAATGATGCACCACCACCACCACCACCGCCACCACCGCCAAAAGCACCACCACCTCCGGAAATCAACCAGGTGAAATTTACCCCTCCCAAAATCGTAAAGGATGAGGAAGTAAAGCAGGATGAAAAAATTGAGGAGATTAAAGAAGATCAGACCATCAGTACTAAAACTGTGGAAAGTGATAACAAAGATGCCATAGTACAGGCTCCTGTGGAAGACAAAGGAACACAGGTGGTTGAGGCTCCTAAAAGTGATGATGAGGATAAGATTTTTACTAAGGTAGAAAACGAAGCTGAATTCCCTGGCGGTAATGCTGCCTGGGCAAGGTACGTTCAGAAAAACTTAGATGGATTTAACCCTGCTGACAATGGAGCACCTCCCGGAAAATACCAGGTAATTGTAAGATTTGTTGTAAGTAAAGATGGAAGCATTAGTGATGTGCAAGCTGAAACAAGCTTTGGTTATGAAATGGAACAGCAGGCAATCAAGTGTATTAAAAAAGGCCCAAACTGGAAACCAGCTTTACAGAATGGACGTAACGTAAATGCTTACAGACGTCAGCCTGTTACATTTATAGTAGAAGAACAATAAATTAAAATTTTGTAATACTAAGCCCCTTCAATTTTGAAGGGGCTTTTTTTGTAAAATATATTTTGCCAGTTTATGGAACCACAATTCTTGTGAATCTAAACAGGTAAAACATATTAATATGGAAACAAATAAAATTCTAACTGCAAACATTCTTGATATCATCTTTGATGGTAGAAACAAACTGTATGGTGCTTATGAACTTCGTATCACTTACAATGAAAGAATTAAAAAAGCCTTACTGCTAACTGGTTTACTTTTTTCAATGATTTGTCTTACGGCGGTTTTTGCCGGCATGAAAAGCAGCAATGCACCAGATGAGATTAATGTAAAAGAAGTGGAAATGGCAAAAGTAAAGGATAAAGAAATATTGCCTCCTGTTCCACCGCCTGTGAAGGTTACACCTCCCCCGTTAAATACCCTGCAGTTTACTCCCCCTGCCATTGTGAAAGACGACCTTGTTGACAAGGATGATGTAATACAAGAAATTACAGATGATAAGACCATCAGTTCCCAAACCGTTGAGAGTGATAACACGAATGCAATTGTACAGGCGCCGGTTGAAGTAGTAAATTCACTGGTAATAGAAACTCCCAAAACAGACCCAAATGAAATTTTTACAAGTGTTCAGATGGAAGCAGAGTTTCCCGGTGGTAATGCAGCATGGGCAAGATATCTTCAAAAAAATCTGGATGGTTTTAATCCTGGTGACAATGGAGCAGCACCAGGAAAATATGCTGTAATTGTAAGGTTTGTGGTAAGTAAAGATGGCAGCATTAGCGATGTGCAGGCTGAAACAAACTTTGGTTATTGTATGGAAGAACAGGCAGTAAAATGTATTAAAAAAGGGCCTAATTGGAAACCAGCGTTGCAGAATGGAGTTAATGTAAATGCTTACAGGCGGCAGCCAATTTCATTTATGGTAGAGGAGCAATAAATAAAATGATTGTACTGTTAAGCCCCTTCAATTTTGATAGGGCTTTTTCTTTTATCATACCTGAATAAAGAGTTTAAAAAATGTATAAATTTTCTATGGAATATTTACTATTCACTATCTAATTAAAAAATAATTTTATGGCAGCAATTGATACTCCAGTAAGCAATCGGCATCCATCCGGAAAGATGGTAAAGAAATCTACCATTGTTGACCTCACTCCAATGGTTGACCTGGGCTTTCTGCTCATTACATTTTTTGTTTTCACCACTACTATGGCTAAGCCTACAGTAATGAAGGTGCAAGTTCCGTTTGAGGATACAAAGGATAATGACCCTCTGTGTAATTCATGTGTATTAACCACAGTACTTTACGATAATGATGTGATAAAATATTATGAAGGGGATATTGATACAGCAGAAATAAAAATAACTGACTATAAAAATATCAGGGAGATCATTCAACAGAAAAAGAAAAAAGTATTTGATGTTACAGGTAACAAAGATCGTTTTGTATTGATCATTAAGCCTTCAGATAAAGCAAGCTTTAAAAATTTTGTGGACCTCACTGATGAAGTAACCATCAATCAAATCAAACGGTATTATATAGATGAGTTGAATGAAGAGGAAAAAATAAAGATAAAGAGGTTTGAAAAATAAAAACACTTTAAAAATTTTAAATGTAAGGCTCCCCCTTTAGTGGGCGGAGGGGGTATCTTTGCCACATGATCAGCAGACTTTCAGAATGGGATGATACGATAGTGGCACTGGCAACACCGCATGGCATTGGTGCTATCGGCGTTATTCGTATCAGTGGAAACAAAGCCATTGATATTGCCAACGAACTTTTTCCATCTAAAGATCTTTACAAACAACATTCTCACACACTGCATGTGGGTTTTTTAAAGGATGCTGATAAGGCACTGGATGAGGTAGTGATTGCACTCTTTAAAAATCCTAAAAGCTATACTGGCGAAGATGTGGTGGAGATCAGTTGTCATGGCTCCCCATTTATACAGGAGCAGGTGATGAATGCCATTATAAAAAATGGCGCAAGACTTGCCAGGCCCGGAGAGTTTACACAGCGGGCTTTCTTAAAAGGGAAAATGGATCTCACCCAGGCCGAAGCTGTTGCAGACTTAATTGCAAGTAATACAGAAGCCAGCCGCAATACAGCCCTGCATAATATTCGTGGAGGATTTTCAATCGTATTAAAAGACCTGAGAGAGCAGTTAATAAAGTTCTCTGCGCTGATAGAACTGGAGCTTGATTTTTCCGGTGAAGATGTTGAATTTGCAGACCGCACTAAATTTTATGAACTGATCAATAATGCACAGAAAGTAACCAGTGATTTACTTCAATCTTTTCACCTGGGCAACGTAATTAAAAATGGTATCAGCATTGCTATAGTTGGTAAACCCAATGCAGGTAAGTCTACCTTATTGAATACACTGTTAAATGAAAACCGTGCTATTGTAAGTGAAATTGCAGGTACTACCAGGGATACAATCGAAGAAATTTTGAATATTAATGGGTTCCTGTTTCGTTTAATTGATACAGCCGGACTGCGGGAAAGTAAAGATGCAATAGAAGCGATTGGTGTGGAAAAGAGCATGGAAAAAATGAAGTCTGCCGACCTGGTATTATACCTGTTTGATGTAAATGCTGAGTCGCAGGCGGAAGTGGAAGCTGCGTTGTTACAAGTGCAGCAGGAAAATAAAAATTATATTGCTGTAGGAAATAAAATTGATGCATTGGGTGAAGAGCAATCTCAGCAAAAATTTTCCGGAGATGGCATTCTATTTATCTCCGCTAAAAATCATTTTCATATTGATGTACTCAAAGAAAGGATGGTGGATAAAGTGGTACAGGGAACAGTGCAAACAGAAAACACCATTGTAACCAATGCCCGGCATTATACCGCTTTGCAACAGGTACAGCAATCTCTCAACGATATTCATGCAGGATTAGACAATAATATTCCCAGCGACTTACTGGCATTGGATATCCGTCATTGCCTTCATTATTTAGGTGAGATTACCGGTGAAGTAACTAATGAAGATCGCTTAGATTATATTTTCAGTAAGTTCTGTATCGGAAAATGACCACCGTATTTTTTACTTGCTTTTTCTATGCTTTTATATGCTTTTAGTTTGATTGTCACCTTAGTAGAAAACCACAATCCGTTCTTACTCTTGTTTTATTAGCCTTTAGTATGTTTTTTCTTGTTGTTTATTTGGTTACTACTTCAAAAGTTCAGGAATTTAGGGTAACAAACTGTAAAAATTGATACAGTATGATACTCAATGATACGAGATGATACTTATTGATACAGTTAAATCATCTAAATCCCATAAATACTATGTGTAGCAATATAAGGGTTATTAAAGTATGCGAATTTTGTAAAAAAGAGTTTATTGCCAAGAAGACTACTTCTCAGACATGTTCTGATGAATGTGCAAAGCGATTCTACAAGCTTAAAATTAAAAATGGAAAGATTGCTCAGGCAGAATTAGAAACGGAAATTAAACGTAAACCGCACTCTTTCATTACAGCAGATCATATTAAACTGATCAATGCAAAAGAATATCTTTCGTTGAAAGAGGCGGCGTTATTATTGAATATAACACCATTGACATTGAGGCGATGGACATTATCCGGGAAAGTAAAATCTCAAAAGATTGGGAAGAAGCATGCCTTTAAAAAAGAATATTTATTGTCAAAGATTTTTTTAAATAACCTTAATGTTAATTAAAAGGCATTTTTTTAATTAGTTTAAATCATAAATAATTTATAATTTGATAATTGAAATTTTAAACACATGGAACTATCAGTTATTGTTGCCGCCGCTAAACCTCAAAATGAAATTGTATCTCTTAAAAATTTTATAGATAAAAAGGGAATTGAAGGAATTACTAAAAGTGAAATTGAAAAAGGAGAACACATTCCCGGCACACAAGGAGTTGATATTCTCAACTCCATTAAGTTAATTATTGAAGCTGCAGAAAAACCCTTAGTAGAATTAATAGATTGTCTCCAAAAATATGTAGATAGCTATCGCTCAAAAGTTACTCTAAAAAATTCCACTGGCGCAAGCCTTGAAATTGATATGGGAAGAGGAATTGATAAAGAAACTCTCAGAGTGATAGTCCAAATGTTTCTCACCAAAAGCACTTAATTCATTGTATGAATGAATTGGACATAGAATCAACTCATGTGTTGCTAATTGGTGCCGGAAATTATCCCAACTGGCCACAAATGAATATCCCCAATGTAAGCGCAAATCTTGCAGAACTTGCTTCACTGCTTTCCGATCCTTTTTATTGTGGTATTCCAAAAGAGAAAATTTCAGTAATTCAAGATCAGGATGTTGAAAATACCAATTCAGCTCTTCAGGAATTTTTTGACAACATTCAAACAAGTAAAGCTACAGTCATTCTCTATTATTCAGGTCACGGTTTACAATCTACAAAGGCTATGGATGATTTATTTCTGGCCACACGTAACATTAAGGAGACAAGGTTTGAAGCGTCGTCTGTGAAGATATCAGAGCTGAGAAAATTATTTTCAGATTGCGTGGCCAGCAAAAAAATACTGTTACTCGATTGTTGTTACGCCGGTAAGATTACTAAGGGATTTATGAGTGATAATAGTAGTGAAAACGTTGCCAAACTAAACGAGTTTGACGGAACCTATATAATGGCTGCTTCTTCTGAGTATGAGAGGGCAAGATTTGATCCGGATGATCCAAACTCACCCACTAAATTTACTGGTAAGTTAATTGACGTAATAAAAAACGGTATTGAATCTGATGATGAGTATTGCACACTTAATTCTATTTACAGCCAGATTAGAAGTTCTTTTCTTATTCAAAAAGATGCACCCAGGCCTGTACAAATTGGCCAAAACAATATTGGAAGTTTCCCCATTTTTAAAAATAAAAAATTTTTTGATAGAATTCCCCGAGATGAAGAGGCGTGGAATAAAGCATCAGTGATGAACAATGTAATAGCTTATAACGCATTCATTGATGAGTACCCACAAAGTAAGTACAAAAAAGAAGCAGAAAAACTTATACAAAACATCGAGGATGAAGAAGCGTGGGTTAGAGCAAGAGACAAAGATACAATTGGAGGATACCGATATTATTTAAACAACTATCTAAAGTATGCAGTTGAGGCAAGACAACAATTAAACGTACTTGTTCGCATTCAGGAAGAGGAGGAATTGTGGAAATCAGTAAACGCCGAAAATAACATTGAATCTTTTCAAAAATATCTTGATCAATTTCCGGATGGCAAATATTTAGACTTAGCCAGAAGGCTAATTAACAGTTTAACGGGTCTAGAGCAAGAAGAAATACTTTGGAAGACACTTGACCATAAAAATGTTATTGTACTAAACGAGTACCTAAATACGTACCCAAAAGGCAGGCATTTTAAAACAGCCAAATCAGAACTTCAAGTTTTAAGAAGGAATGAGGAAGAAAAGCTAAGACTTGATGCACAAAAAGGGTTTCAGAGGCAAAATAGCGAGCACAAAACAAAAAATGATCACCTGATTAAAGTGCCACTAATTGAACCTGAAAAGGAGCAAGCACCCAATGACGATATGTTTTGGCAGGGTGCCATTGCTGATAATACTATTAATTCTTATAAAAAATACATTCACGATTTTCCGAAAGGAAAGTTTGTAAATGAGGCACACAAAAAAGCTGGAGAATTACTTGCTTCAAAGACCGGAACTGATAATATCAATTTCTTTACTAAACTTTCAGTGCGAACAATATGGAAAATTTTAATAGGTTGTGTAATCGTTGTAATAATTTTAGTATTTGTGCTTACAGGAGATGATTCAAGCCTACCTGCAGTTGAACCTAGTAATAGTGACACCACTATAATCGAAACAAATAAAAAGTCGTCACCCGATGAGCAACTATCAGCCGAATTATTGGATTCAATAAAAAAATATTCTGAAGCTGATCCATACTATGATGAAGCAATGCAAAATATTCTGGATAAAATTAATATAGCTCCCATAGAACAACAACAACTAGATTATGTAAAGACTTTTATTGATAAGTGCAATTCTGCAAAACAGGCAAATAGTAGCTTAAAGAAGTAAGACAATGCAAATATTTAATTTCTATTGATGTTATACGAGTACTAAATCAGATTTTTATATGAAGTATATAATTTCTTTCTTTTTTGCGATATTATTGTATCATCCTGTTTACGCACAAAATCAATATTCTTTCTATTTAAATAAAGGTATTGAGCAATATAATTCTCATAATTATGATGCAGCATTAAAGAATTTTGAAGCAGCGAAAATAAGCCCAGGAGCAAATGTTACGGAAATAATCCAATGGATTAATAAAGTAAATGATGCCAAACTTAAGTCTCCAAAAGGGAAAAAAAGTAATGGAAGCCTATCTCCCTCAACTGCGTCTTACAATTATGAATATTATTTTAATCGTGCAATTGCGAAAGTCAATTTAAAAAATTATAAAGGTGCAGTAGACGATTATACTAAGGCAATTCAATTAAATCCAAACGATCCTGATGCATATTTTAATCGTGCAGATACGAAGTTCGAGTTAAAAAATTATTCTGGCGCTATAGAAGATTATACCAAGGCAATTCAATTAAGGCCAGACAATGCTGACTACTATTATAGTCGTGGATATGCAAAAGGAGAATTAGAGAATTATTCTGGCGCAATAGACGATTATAGTAAAGCAATTCAATTAGATCCAAACGGTATTGGCTACAATTATAATCGTGGATATGCGAAGGCGCAATTAAAAAATTACTCTGATGCTATAGATGATTTTACTAAGGCTATTCAAATAGATCCAAATGATCCCGAGGTATATTTTAGTCGAGCATATGCGAAGAACGAATTAAAGAATTATTCTGGCGCTCTAGACGATTACACCAAAGCCATTCAACTAAATCCAAAATACGCTTCCGCCTATATTAATCGGGGGTCGATAAGATTTGAAACAGCTGACAAAAATAGTGCATGCAGTGATTTTCTAAAAGGTTGCAACCTGGGCAATAATATTGGTTGTGAATTTTATAATAAGTCTTGCAAATAAGTATTTTTTGCTTTCGGTGGGTGCCCCCTTTTAGCACAGGGGTTCGCTTATGCTTTTTTATAAAAAATTGAAGGAAGCATAGTTGTTCAGCAATATTTAAATGCGATAAAGATATCCCTCTCAGCATAATAACTAATCAAAAAACTGGTAACCTGTTAAGAATTAGATTCTATGAAGCCTAAGAATACGCTTTGATAGCATTCGTCTGAAACATCGGATTTATAAGAATTCAGAAAGATCAAAAGCTAAAAGTTCTTTTGGGTGGACTTTTAATCTTCTGGCGAGGAAAAGAAGTTTTTATATAGCCACAGTTCCATCAGTTTTCCGATCGGTTCAATTTCTCTCTACCAACTTATAATCTTAGCTGAATTTCTTTAACTGGAGCGTGAGGCTGTTCTCTATCTGTCGATTTTTAGAGAAAACCCCTCTTTGTTTCTTTTTTTAGAGTATGGATAATTTGAAATAAATAATGCCCTCTTTTTATAAAGTAAGTAATAAACTGAAGACTTAGCATAAGTCTTTACACTCGAAATTTGCTTTTTATTAAAAATTAAAAACAACAAATTATGGCAAAGCAAAAAACACGTTTTAAATCTCTAAACATTTATGTTAATGATCCAAAAGATACTATTATCTTCTATCAACAACTGGGCTTTTTTATTGTAAGCTCCTTATCTGAAGACCCACAAGATAGAACTCATATGATGTTGTCAGAAAAAAGTGACTTTATGTTATCTGTAGTGAAAGCAAACAGTGAAAATTATCATGGATGCGTTTCAATTGAATTAAACGAAGTGGTAAAAATCCCTAGTATTGAAGTAAGTGAAATAGATATAAAAAATCACAAATTTTTATAACACTTCAAATTGCGGCTTTCCGGGTTAGTTTCTGATGTAGAAAGTAACCCGTAAAAGCATTGAGCAATGAAATCCTTTACTAGTGAGGATTTCTCTTGCTAAATCGAAAATGTCAGGGGAAGTTGTGACAAGATTAGTAAACTAAACTATTAAAAAATGAAAATTTATTTATTAAAACGACGAGGAAAATTATCAAAGGAAAACGAACAGAAAGGGCGGGTTCGAAAAACAAGTCTATACTTTATGTATCATTTCGGTCCCAATCAAAAACGTGAGTATGAATTTCTGGATTTATTTTTATTTGATAAGCCTAAAAATCAGATAGAAAAAGATCACAATAAACAAACGCTGCAGCTTGCAGAGACATTAAAAGCAAAAAAAATTATTGAAGCCCAAACAACGGCGCATGGATTCATCAGTAAAGTGAAATCAAAGATTTGCTTTGTGTCATATTTTAAAACTTTGGTTAATAAAAGAGACTCTACAGGCAACTACGGCAACTGGCTGAGTGCATACAGACATTTAGTTAAATATACTGAGGGCAAGTCAATTCCTTTGGAAACGGTAGATGATCGTTTTCTGGAAGGTTTTAAAGAATATTTATTACTGGGTTCAACTAAAAGAGGGAGTGCTACTAATAAGCTAAATCGCAACTCAGCTTCATCATATTTTAATAAAGTGAGAGCGGCGTTGCGTGAAGCCTTTCAACAAAAAATGATTATGGAAAACCCTGCAATGCGAATAAAAGCTATTAAAGGGCAAGATTCACATCGTGAATATTTGACAATTGAAGAATTACAAATACTTGCCAAGGCGGAGTGTAAAGTTCCAGTACTAAAAAAGCTGTTACTTGCAAGCGCTGTTACGGGTTTTCGATATAGCGACCTTAAGAATTTAATTTGGGAAAATATTAAGTATAGTGAAAATGATGGGTACTATATTCAATACACACAACAGAAGACAGGTAAAGCAGAAGTGTTGCCAGTTTCAGCTCATGTGATAAAGATGTTTGGTGATCGAAAAGAATCAGTAGAAAAGGTGTTTGATGAATTAAAATACAGTGCGTATAACAATAAAATTTTGAAAGACTTTGTTAAGGCAAATGGTATAAATAAAAATATAAGTTTACACTGTGGGAGACACAGTTATGCTTCACTTCAAATTTCACTTGGTACTGATATTTTCACGGTGAGTAAAATGCTTGGGCATAGCTCAATAAAAACTACACAGATTTACACCAAAATTTTAGATAAGAATAAAATACAAGCTGCGGCAAAAATTCCAGAATTATTTTTTTGACATTTTGCCTAGCTGTTCAATCTGTCACTTCATTTTTTAATTGTAGTGTCAAATTGAATTTACAATACACAACAAACGCAGCTTGACGAGAGCCAGGCAAACACAACACAAACACAACACAATCTCAACAATTTTCTCGTAAAGGGTAAGTGCTATTTGCATATTGATATACTTATGCATTGATCATTCGCCTCGGAAACTTGATGAGTTTGGGAATGCCCAAATTCCAGAGTTTTTGAAACAATTATTTATAAATGTTTTAAAAACAAAAAAAATGGAACAAATTTTAAAAGTGTTATTAGAGATCAAAAAGGAGATCAATGCATCTCTTCTCTTAAACAAGGAAGTATTTTCACTTCAAGAATTCTGCAGGTATGCAGATATGTCAGAAGACCATGTTTACAAATTAACTAGTGAGCGTAGAATTAAATTTTCTAGGCCTGGAGGTAAGAAGATTTATATCGACCGTCAGGATGCCATTGCCTATCTAAAGCAAAATCCCGTAAACAGTTTAAATACTACAGAAAGGGAAGCGAACAATTATTTGCTCACTTCAAAAATTTCTGTTTTATGGAACAAATAAAATTTAGTGTAGTAGAGAAATTTCATCTAATCAGGCCGGTATGTGATGAGCCAGCTTTGATAAAGGGATTAAAAGGTGATAAGATGAAATCAATGGTGGAACCCATAAGAAAACTATTGTCAGAAGGAGAAAAGGAAAAAGCAGATAAACTAAAACAGCAATTGCCGGCAATTATGATATCGGGAATATTTAAAGGAGGTAGAACCGCTGATAAGTTGGAAGAATATTCGCATATAATTTGTCTCGATCTTGATCATTTGCCATTAGAAAAATTAGCACCAATAAAAGATGTAATTACGTTGTGTGAGTATACATTGGCAGTTTTTATTTCACCAAGCGGCCGTGGCTTAAAAATTTTAGTTAAAATAAGTTCTGGTTCAAATTATCACAAAGATGCTTATAGGCAGGTGTTGGCTTTCTATACAAAACTAACCGGACAAAAGTTTGACGAAAAGACTTGTGATATTAATAGGTTAACATTCATGTCCTATGACCCGGAAATTTATCATTATCCTGATAGCGTTGTGTTTCAAGTTATGACACCTATCAAAGCGAACACTCTAACCGTCAAAAGTGAAACAACTACTGTAAGTAATTGGGACAATCACTATTCGGTGGCACATAGATTAACATCAAAAAAGCAACAATATTCTCCACATAACAGGAATAACTTCATTCACTTGTTAGCTTCCAATGCTAATCGTTTTGGTATTCCCAAAGATGTATTCTTATCCAAATTAGATTGGTGTGATAAACCTATTGAGGAAATTAATTCTACTGTTGGAAGTGCTTATAAAAGAACTGAAGATTTCGGGAAGTGGAATTTAGATGAGGAAAATATAGAAGTCGACGAAACTAACAACAATCAATGTGACCCCGATGTTGAACCAAAATTAGAAGAAAAAGATGTGGAGGTTAATACAGGTGAGGACCCCCCATATTTTCCAAAAGAAATATTCAATTCTTTGCCTAAACTATTGAAAGATCTGTGTAGTGCATATATAGATGACAGAGATAAGGATCTTGTCTTGCTATCGAGTATCGGAATATTAAGTTCTTTATTCCCTACAGTGAAAGGGCACTTTGATGGAGATGAAATTGGCCCTAATATTTATGTATTTATTTCAGCACCGGCAGCCTCAGGAAAAGGAGTCATTAATAAAACAAGAAAGCTTGGTACTAATATCCAGACGCAATTAAAAGAACGGTATTTAAGAGAAGCGCAAGAATTTAGGACCGGTAATAAAAGGGATGCGGAAAATGAAGATTCAGATCTGCCTATACCACCTGTAAAGAAATCCTTATTTATACCAGCTAATACTTCTGTATCAAAAATCATAGAAATGATAGGTTGTAACGAAAAATTTGGGGTGATTTTTGAATCGGAGGGGGATACATTGGCAAATGCCTTAAAAAATGATTGGGGTGACTTCAGCGATATACTACGCAAGGCATTTCACCATGAAACCATATCAATGGCAAGACGTGGGGATAATGAACATATCGAAATCGAAAGCCCACATTTATCCGTTGTTTTAAGTGGCACTCCAAATCAGGTTGAGAATGTTATTGAAAGCGTGGAAAATGGTTTTTTCAGTAGGTTTTTTTTCTATGATTTTGAGTGTGATCCCATATGGAAGGACCAGTTTATGCATGAGGGGAATTGTTTGAAAAAGATATTCGACGAAGCATCTAATTATTTAGGAGAAGTATGGAGCAAACACGAAGGCAATAATAATACTTTGATACAGTTTAACCCAAATCATCAGCAACAACTAAATAATTATTTTAAAACAAAACTTGCCGAGCTGTATGGTGAATGGGGTTCCGATATTGTACCAAGTATTAAACGAACATGTTTGATTTGTTACCGGTTAGCAATGGTATTGGCAACATTAAGAGCTTTAGAAACCAACGACGTACTACCTGAAAAACTTTACATTGAGGAGGCGGATTATAAAATAGCCCTTAGTTTGGTCGATACTGGATTGGTGCATTTGGTAAGAGTTTTTAATCGGTTCAAACGAATTTCAGTTGCAGATAAATTAAACAATCAACAACGGATTGTATTCGAAGCTATTCCCAAGGAGTATACACGAAAAGAATATGATCAGATTACCACTGATTTAGGGATCAAAAGTGCAACTGCTGATAAATACTTGTCTGATTTTAAAAAGAAAAATTTAATATTCTCCCCTAAGCACGGCAATTATCAAAAAGTTGCCTAACATAATGTCTTCCTAAAATCTTACAAATCATACAAATCTTATGACAACAAAAAAAGTCTCTGTTCAAGCAGAGGCTTTTTTGTTATAATAAATAAACATGGCATAAAGCTTAATAAAGAAACCGAGCGGAACTTCAGTCGTTTACTGAAGAAGTTATAATGCCCAATAAAACGCGTTTAGAATGATTTTAAGGCGCAATCATTCGTGTCAATTTGTTTTCTGGGTATATTGGACCGGAAGAGTGTTGTGCAAATCAACTACACATTTAAAGTTTATTTAGCGCCGCAAAAAACTTTCAATAAAATTGGGTAATTTCTGATAGTAAGGAGTATCTTTATATTATGAAAAACGTGTATATAGAATTTGATGGATACTGCCCAGAAAGTAAACTAAAAGGAGAGGTGGTAGAAATGAAGTTGAATGACATGGATTTTTGGGAAAGTGAAAAAACAGGACTTCAAATAACAATATTCCCTCCATATGCAGCAATATTACAATGGCGAGGCGAAGGAAAATTCAGAAAAACAAAAGCTGTCGCCTCAAAAAACCAGAATAATATTGGGTTACTATTGACGAAATCACAAAGCCAAAGTGGCTGCGAATTATTTCCAGATGAAAAACAAGTATTTGATGATTCGTCGGATTTAGCGGATTTCATAGACAGTATTGATAGCTCGTATTTAGAGTTTACCCAAAAGGCGATTTCAAAATAGATCATCTGGTTCTTTGTACAGGTGTTATCGTACTTAAAGCATTAAGATTTACGCCCCCGACTTATTAATTTTTTATAGGGAAGTAAAATTTGAAAATAGAAAAATGTTTTTAATGCTTCGGCAACGTAAAATCAAATAAATTTATTAGTGAAACGTTTAAAGCCTCTGCTATTACAAATAGCGTGGAAATTGTAGGGTTTGTTTCTCCTCTTTCTATCCTACCTATCTGAGACAATGGAATATCAGCCTCGTTTGCCAACTGTTCCTGCGATAAATCTAGTTCAATCCTGATGGATCTAATCCTTACTCCAATAGCTTTTATAAGTTTTTTATTCTTAACATTAATCACTCCTCAAATTGCTCCAAACAAAAAATTTTAATAGACGCATATATGCGTTATTTTTGGTTTAGCCCATTTTTACTGCATAAATAGTGGGTTTAAACCATTCGATTGATGACTCTTGAAAAGTATGTAAGCTTAATAGAGAACCTCCCATATTTGGATCAAGCTTTTGAAACCAAACAGTCAACTTGGCTACGTGAATGCAAAAAAAGCCATTTTTTCAATCAGTTTTGTGTACGAACGTTTTCAGCACCGATTCTAAAAATATCTAGGCACGATGTATTTACCGCTGCCTCCAACGATCTAGATCAAGGTATTTTGTTTTGCATTTTATGGGGTTATCCCAGGAATATGAGGGGGAATAATTTTAGCAATATTCTGAGCTCAATAGAAAAAATTAAAAGTATAGTTTCTTATGATAAGCAAGTAACAAGTCAAGAATTTCAGATTATGATAAATACGTTAAAGGGCAGTTCAATCGGACTAAGTACTCTTTCAAAACTTTTGTATTTTTTTAGGATGAAGATTGATGGACACCAATGTTTGATTTTAGATAAAAGAATTGTCGAAATTTTTAAAAACGGATTATACTTTGAATTAATGTCAATCAAAAGGATAAATGATTATAATAAAATAGAACTATATGTAGAGTACTTACGGTTGATGAGTGACACTGCAAATAAATTTAATCTACTTCCAGATAAATTAGAATTCTTTTTGTTTCATTTTGGAAATTCTTTAAAGCACTCCGAAAATATAGCCTTCCCGCCATTAAGTCAAAAAACTAGGATGAATTAATACCATTTACTGTTGTAGACCGGTTAAATAGAAAGGAAGTTTATAATGCGAAACATAATAAATAAAAAAAATAATCAACAAAACATGAGAAGGATAACATTAGTACTAGTAATATTGTTGGTAGGTGGAGTGTATATATTCTGGAGAAAAGAAAACTTTAAAGATGAGGAACCTTTTAAAGCAAGGGTAGTTGCAGTTTATCAGAAAAATGATGGAAATGGATATGCTATAGTACTCAATTCTTTAACTGACCGCAATGTTTGGACGTCCGCAGTAGTAACAGAAATCGTAAAAGAAGGAGACATAGTAACTGTAGATAGAGGAAATGAGAGAATACTTTACAATGATAATATGGAGGGAACAATAATAAAAAAGAGATGAGCTGAGATATAACACTTTACTGGCAGAAATTTTATTATACAGTATGATCTCTTTCGTGCCTTCAACATAATCACACAACCTCATCACCCATCTAAACAGTCAGGAAATTGAATTCCTGTATGGCCTCTGCCGTGAAATGTTAATTTATTTGTCTTCGATAAAAATGAGATGGATAAAAGAAAATGATCTCGTTACAACTAAAGAAAAACCCTGACATGAAAACACACTTACAAATCATGGAGTATTGCTGTAGATTTGATGCATTATAAAACTTCATATTGGTTTAAAATCCGATAAAATAGGGGAAATAAAAATTGTGATGCCTAAACAACGGTTTTATAATAAGTGGAAAATAAAGAGAAGCGAAAATTATGGCAAATGATTTGGTAGCATATTCACGAGCAGGTGATGTATTTCATTACAGATGGGCTGCAAGGCGTTGCTTACAGCTTGTTTATCCAAATTCTACATTAAAGGAAATTATTATTGAAGGTTCAGCTGAACAAAAAAAAGAGGGAGAATATGTAATTGATGTAACTGAATATTCAGAAGTCTCAACAAAAGCAAGAAAAATAGATTACTATCAACTAAAGCACAGTGAAGTTCAACTAGATGAGCCATTCACTCTTAGTGATTTGAAGGATACTTTTGAAGGTTTCGCTAAGCGATTTCTACAGCATAAAGAGAAGATGTCTTCTGGCATTGACAGTGTTTCATTTTCTATAATTACCAACAGAAACATTGCTGATTCATTCAAAAAGAATATATCCGCAATAATAAATGAAGACCAAAAAGTAGACGTTACTTTTAAAACCACAATTGAAAAATATACAAGTCTTACATCCAACGATTTGGCTTTGTTCTGCGGCGTTATAAAATTGGAAGATGGCGAAGGAAATTATAATGTTCAGAAGGATGAGCTAAGAATTGAGATAGCTCAGTTGCAGGCAGGTTCAGTTGAAAATGCCCAAATTGATAGCATTGTAGCATTGGTGCAAGACAAGGTATTGCCTAACTCTGACGGAAGGATAACTAGAGAGGATATCTTAAAGCGTTTTGGAATAACTTCCGAACGAGACTTGTATCCAGCTCCAGCAGTATGGGAAGACCTTGAAAATATTATTGAGCGAAAACAACATAGTATTATTAAGGACAGTATTGTTAATTCAACATGTCCAGTTATTGTACATGCAGCTGGAGGTGTTGGGAAATCCGTTTTCTGTCGTCAGTTTATGAGCTCATTGGAGGAAGGTTCATTAGCAATTTCGTATGATTGCTTTGGGGCAGGAAGCTATAGAAATCGTAGTGAGCCGAGGCATAGGCATAGAGATGCTTTGGTTCAAATTATTAATGAACTTGCTACAAAAGGATTATGCGATCCATTGATTGTCCAAGATACTACTAGAGATGAGGATATCATGCGCAAGTTCCTACTAAGAATTGATGCAACGGTTAAATCCTTGAGAAAAACTACGCCTTCTGCTGACCTAATTATCTTAGTTGATGCCGCTGACAATGCTGAAATGGCAGCAAAAGAGTTTGGTCACCCATGTTTTGCTCACGAACTTTTAAGAGAAAAGATACATGTAGGATGTAAGCTTGTTCTTTTGTGCAGAACAGAACGTATATTTTTATTACAACCCTCAGGCATTATTCCTCAATTCGAGCTGGTACCATTTTCGGAGAATGAAACTTTGGAAAATTTAAGGAAGTGGTTCCCCCTTGCAAGTGAGAAAGACGGGTTGGAATTTCATCGATTAACCAATAGGAATCCCAGGGTGCAAGCCAATGCATTGGATGTAAAATATGATTCGATTGATAAATTATTAAATCATTTAGGACCCTATGGCACAACAGTTGAAAAGCAGATAGAATTGCAGTTAAATTCAGCAGTATCAAAATTAAAAGATAATCTGCCACTTGAATTTCGAAATCACATCAATGCCATATGTGTAGGTTTAGCCAGCCTACCTCCTCACATTCCTATAGACGTCTTATCGACAGTTGCAAATGTGAGTATTGTCGATGTTAAAAGCTTTGTTGCCGATATTGGTCGGTCTTTATGGTTGTCAGACACATCTGTGCAATTCAGGGATGAACCTACAGAAACATGGTTCAGAAAAGCGTTTTTGGGAACAAAAATTGACTTTGAAAGCTATATACGTTTACTAGAACCTATTGCTAATCAATTTACATACATAGCAGAAGCTCTTCCTCAGCTTTATTTACAGGCGCAACAGTATGAAAAGCTCATTGATATCGCCCTTTCAGACAATTACCTTCCAGAAAATAATCCTATCGATGCAAGAAATGTTCGTGTTTATCGCTTACAATTCGCATTTAAGGCAGCCTTAAAAACAAACCATTATAAAGATGCGATTAAATTGGCAATGAGAGCTGGCGAAGAGGTTGCCGGCAGTCAACGGCAACTTGCGCTATTTCAAAATAATATAGACTTATTAGCATCATTACAGAGTAAGGAGAAAGTCCAAGAAATCGCATTTAAAAAACTGTTGGCTGGGGGATGGGGCGGTTCCGAAAATGTGTATACTGCTTCGTTATTATCTGGAATAGATGAATATCAAGGAGAGGCCAGAGGCTATTTAAGGGCCGCAATAAATTGGCTACTTATATACTTTGAAGAATGGAAAAAGAATGAGAATCGCAGTCATCAGATAGATGTGTCTGACAGAGACATTCTTGAATTAGCATACGCTCATTTAAACATTTTTGGAGTGAAAGAATGTGTTTACTTTCTATCTAGGTTTACTTCAAAAGAATGGATGTTTAAGGTTATAAAAAACCTAACGAGGAAACTTGTCGATGCTGGAAAGTTTGAAGACATTAGCGAGTTTTTGCGGAATTGCAAGAGTGAGCCTTACTTTACAGTTGCTGTGACTAGTGAGCTATTAACTGTAGGACGATTTCCTGAGAGTTCGGAAATAGAGGCTTGTTTACACCTCCTATGTAATTCTAAACGTAGAATCGCTAAACCTAAACATCATTCCTTTGATGATAAAATTATCCCTGCTATCATTTCTTTTCTAGAGACATGCTTATATAGGGATTTACTACCACAGAAGATATTACGAGTAATAAGACACTACGTACCGGTAAAACCTTCTCGACTTGTATTTGATTCCCATTTTTCCAGTGAAAGGAGCATATATCTCAGAGCTATAGCTCTTAAAGTTCTGCTCGCTGGAAAAACAGAAATAGATATTGATGAGATCTTACCAAGTGATTTTGTTGGAAAAGAAAAGGATTACGAATCACAACGAGAAATTGATAAGTTTAAAGAAGTTATCAATGGAATGTTCCCTTGGTTTTTTCTTCGAGCAAAAGTTCTTTATATAAAAAATTTAAGGCTACTTGAAAGTGTTGCTGAAATCAACGAAGCGTCTAAAAAAGCAAGAGCTAATAGATATTATAGTAATGATACTTTACCTTATGAAATAGTCCAAACCTGTGCCTCGATACTTATATTTTATAATCAGGCAAGTAAAGAAGAAGTACTACAATTTTATGATCGTTTTATACGAGATGATAAAGCTTTTAGAATTGAGGATCGGTTGAATACTTTACGAGCCTCATTCAGAGTATCTCATCTGGTCCATGTAACTAGACGACTTGAACAATTCACTCACGATTTGATTAAAGCAGATAAAGATAACGGGCCAGAAGAAATAGCAAACAACTATATTTCCCTTGCCCGTGCAGTTATGATTAATTCGGTTAAAGATGCTAGTGTTTATTTTGAAGAAGCTATTATGATTGTATCGAAGTTTGGTGATGAACTTGTGCAAAGGTGGGAGGCTGTTGTTTCTTTGGCTAAACAGTCTTGCAATAACAAAGTTGTTCCAGATGAGTTGGCATATCGATTTATTCGATGCGCTGAATTGGTTGGTGAATATATGTCACGAGAGAAATATTGGAATAGAAGCGAAGCCATGAGTGTTTGTACAAAGATGTCACCAGGTATTGGAATATCAGCTTTAAGTAGGTGGCGAGATAGAGATATTGGACGGTTTGAATACCAGTTTGAAGCAACATTACATGAGTTAGTGGAGTCAAAAGTGATTACATCTTCCACCGGTTGGGCATTGGCACGTTTTTTTTCAAGTCATCATCTAAAGGAATACTTGTCAATTTGTTTGGAACAAGAATCCTCGATCGAAATTAAGCAGCGTATTTTGGCCGATGCAGTTCATCTACTTGAGTTGGAAGGATCGACCGAAACTTATTGGGAGAAAATCAAAAGTATTGCCGATATCGCTAACATAAATAATGAGAGATTAAATCAAATAATTGACTTCTACAGACAAAGTAAAGATCCTTCTGAAGCTACATCCAGCCATAATATAGACAATATTGAAGTTGCTGATTCTCCAGACAAAAAATGGGATGATTTTTTTAATGATTTTGTTATTACTACATCCGAAGGATTTGCTGATTTACTCCTAAGATTTAAATCTAGAGTTAATAAAGACGATTACGGTTATGGTTTAAGAGGTTTATTGAAAGAAATTTTAAATCGTATAAAGGAAAATTCCCTATTGGACTTCCTTGATGTTCTTTTAACTTCGGATTCAATTAATCATTATGATGTTCAGGAAACTATTAAGTTTCTTCCAGAAGAATGGATTAATAGAGTAAGTTTTAAAAAGAAGTGGCCAGAAATTGTATTTCGTTTTGGACAACAATATTCGCATGAATTAACTAGTGAATACGCTTTTGATTCTTTTGTTAAGGATTTAAACATTGTTGGAACAGTATTGGAAAAGCTGAAGGCTGGAATTTTCTCTGGTTTAGCGGATGGTTACGAATTTGCCGATGCAAATATTTTTTTCGGTTTTGTATCTTTAGCGTCCTCGTCTGTTGAAGCACACGATTCTTTGAATTTGCTGGATTTTTCCCTGTCAAGATTTGAATTACATATTGAGAATGATTTTGGCGATGGAGTTTGGAGCAATTGGTTACAAGTTTCAGATAATGTTAATAAAAACATTGCTGGGTTTATCTGGTCTGCCCTAGGTAGTCCGAGATCAGCAGTACGGTGGAATGCAGTTCATTGTGTACGTGTATTGTCAAAGTTAAAATGTACTGAAATACTTGATTACTTAATCGATTGGTTAGAGTACAATAAAGTAGACGCATTTGGCAGCAATCAATTTCCATTTTACAATCTCCATGCAAGACTATATCTCCTAATCTCTTTGGCAAGGGTCTCCATGGGTAGTCCTGAATTATTGCTTAGGCATCACACCATATTCTCAAAATATGCCTTATCCGAACCCCACATATTAATTCAAAAATTTTCGTCGGACATTGCCATAAATATTGAGAAAGCTTTTCCGGGAACTTACGATAGCGAATTACTAACATCTATAAAAGGTGTTGGGAAGTCCAAAATGGCCATCCAAGAACAAGAATATGATTATAGTACAGACAGTTACTTGCATGAACATGGGGGAGTTGATACCACTGTCGATTTTCATTTTGGATGGGATTTTGAACGCTACTGGTTTGAACCTCTTGGAGATGTCTTTGGAGTGCCAGGAAAACAGGTGGAGGATTTAGCTGGAAACCTTATCGTTAATGAATGGGGATGGTCAACAGATAGTACTGGATATAGAAATGACCCAAGAGTTATTTTATGGAACCGGTCATCTTCGGAACGGGAAACATCGCATGACCATGGAAGTTATCCACGCACAGACAACCTCGATTTTTATTTGTCCTACCACTCTATGCTTGTAGTAGCTGCCAGACTTATTGAAAAAATGCCAGTTATTTCCAAAAGAGAGTGGTACGAAGATGAATGGATCGAGTGGTTGTCTAGTCATCTACTCACTCGGAACGATGGTAAATGGCTTGCTGATAGCAGAGATCCGTTGCCATTGGAAAGACCTAAATGGGTTTTTGATAACAGAAATGAAACATGGCAGTCGGATATTTTAGATGATGATTTCATTGACTGGATTAAAATCGAAGATAACGGTGAGGTATGGATTAATGTAAATGGTAATTGGCAGGAAAAAAAGGACGAACGAACCGAGAGTTTTTTTGTCTCTTCAGCTTTGGTATCAAAGGAAACAGCAGATTCTCTTTTACGAGCATTAGCTACTTGTTCTGACCCTCATGATTACAAACTTCCAAACTATGGCGAGGAAAATATGGAGATTGATTCAGATGTCTTTCAACTTCATGGTTGGATAAATGAGCGCTCTATTTCGAAGCGACTTGATGAATTTGATCCATATGCTGATAGGGTGGACTATCCGCCCTACACCTTAGGCGATGCTATCAAGGAACGTTTAGGATTAACATTGGACCATGAAGGAAAACTATGGTTTGCTAATAATTTCAACGAAATCGCTTTGATTTGTGAAACATGGGCTAGCTATAGAGAAAGACGAGATGAAGAACCGGATCAATCTGGAATGCGCTTAAAGGCTAATTTATCATTTCTTAAAGATCTATGTAATAAACTTGATTGCGAATTAATCTTTGATGTTGGCATTAAAAGAGAGATAAGCTATAGGCACAGCAGTTCTGAAAGAAAATATGCTGAACCTCAACACAAAATTTTTATACTATCTGAAGATGGAACATTTAGAACAACAGAAAAAAGCAATCAACTTAGGTAAATTACTTGTAAATGAGCTTGGTTTAGAAAGTAGTAATGATACACTTTCTAGGTGGATGGCTCATTACATATCGGAGAAGATGTTACTAGCAGAAAAATTACCAGAAGGTGAAGAGAAAAACAAGGCAGAAAAGGACTGTTTTGAAACAATTTTGAAGTTATGGAAGCACAGATGGCTACTTCCCTCCGGAAAGAGACCACTGGAGAATTTTGCCCCACTTTTAGAAGTTTTAAAGAAACTTAATCCTGAAAGAGCCGATTTATTTTATATTAATATTGGACAATACGTGTCAGAGCTAGAAATAAAAACCGATAACTCGAAATTAAAAAAAATTGATGTTGATGCCGCCTTGCAAATTGATAAGGTTGCCAGAATTTTGATACATGACATTTTACATGAAGCGGCATTAGCGGAAAAAGGTGAGACCACATATGAATATCTTAAGAATGCAATCGATGTTTCGGATGAAGACGACAAAAAAATTATACAAATACTTTTTGATGATGAATCAACTGCAGAATCCCAAAAATTTGAGGAAAAAAACTTTAACAACAATTATAAAATTGAAAGACTTAAAAAAAGAGTGGAAGATCTTGAAAAATTTAGGGTGCTTAACGAGCAGCTAATTGAAAGATATAAAAAACAGCTTTTAAGTATGCAGGAGAATTTATGAGCATCCTAAGCCTCCAACAACCCTTTACAGGGAAGCTGACAGCCAGCGTTTCTTTTCCCGCCGCTCGACACTTCAATATTGTTGCTCATCAGTTACGATAAAACCAATGACGATCTGATGAAAACTTGTACTCTGTGATTAATTAATATTTCTTTTTGTTGTCTGTTCAGAAAGAAATTGAACTTGTTTACTATTGTGTCACTACTTCAGCTCTGATGCACTAAATTCGGTTGTTATTACTTTCTGTATCGGAAAGTAATCGTTGGTCTCTGATTTATTTATATGAATATTCAAGTAATTTTTATTCAAACTTCATTGCGATGAAAAATATTTTTTTTATTTTTTTTATTTTTTGTGTTTCATCAAAAGCCTTTTCTCAACAGGTAGTGGCAACTGTAGACAGGTTACCTAACGTGGTAACTGGTTCATTCAAACGGTTTGAGAATTTTCAATCAAAATATGTTGAAGTAAGAAACGTAGATGTATGGCTGCCCGAAGGCTACAGCACTAAGAAAAAATATCCTGTATTGTACATGCAGGATGGGCAAATGCTTTTTGATTCCACCACTACATGGAACCATTTGGATTGGGGTGTGGATGATGTTGCACGCAAACTGATTAAAGAAAAAAAAGTACGACCATTTATTGTGGTAGGCATATGGAACACCGGTGCAAAACGTCACATTGAATATTTTCCACAAAAGCCATTTGAATCTTTACCTGCAGCACAGCAGGATTCAATTTTTAAAGCCAACAGAAAAAATGGACACTCTGTATTTTCGGTAGATAAAATTAAGTCGGATGAATATTTAAAGTTTTTGGTGTTAGAAGTAAAACCATTTATCGACAGTGCATTTTCTGTATTAAAAGATCAGCCCAATACCTTAATCGCAGGCAGCAGCATGGGAGGTTTAATATCAATGTATGCCATCTGCGAATATCCTGCTGTGTTTGGCGGTGCAGCATGTTTATCCACTCACTGGCCCGGGGTGTTTACAATGAAAGATAACCCGATACCTGACGCCTTTTTTAATTATATGAAAACTCATTTGCCCAGCCCGGCAAATCACCGCATCTATTTTGATTATGGTACCGAAACAATGGATGCGTTATATCCTCCACTGCAAAAAAAAGCGGATGCGGTAATAAAGGCAAAAGGCTTCACTGCTGCTAACTGGATAACAAAGGAATTTGTTGGTGCCAATCATTCAGAAACCGCCTGGCAGCAGCGGTTAAACTTTCCGCTTGAATTTCTATTAAAACAAAAATGAAACGGTTAAAAAAATATATTTTCTTTTTACTGCAGTTTACATGAAATTAATTTGTCTTACACAAATTAAGCACGTGGAGCCACTCAATTAGTGGGTGGGTATAAAAAAACCCTGCATTGCAGTTACTCATTAATGGTAATGAATAAGAATACTAAGCAGGTTAATATTGATACCAAACGCTTTGTAGAAATAGTAAAAAATAAAACCATTACCATCAATATTATGGCAGGAGAAAGGGCCTCAGCGCAAAAACAGTATCAGTGTATCTCCAAAGACAACAGTTGTTTCTACCGTAGAATAATTTTGCAAAGTTTATATTTAGTTTGAATTGGGGTTACACTATAGGAGCATTATCAATTTACTATTATTAAAAGATCAGGGATAAAAGAAAAATTGCAAACAGCAGCAATGCCAGCATCAGCATGTCAATCAATAGCTCCTTCTTATTTTTTATTTTGCCTGCCATCAGTCTTTTAAATTTTCAGATCAAAAGTACTTCCTGGCTTATTGTTTTATTTTTTTCATTTAGTTAAAGGCTACTGTGCTTTAGTTTATGGTTAATATCTTTTTCTGCACAAACCTTGCAGTTGCCGCTATAGGCATATCTTTTTTAAATAAGAATTTAACTTAGTCAGCTGATAAATAGTTGTTTATTTCCCCGTTTACTAAATAGCCCTTACCGCTCACTGGTATTTTATCCCTTCTTTTTTTTCTTTTGATAATTTAGAAGCATCATTCATTCTTAACGGTAACATATTTAATATTCCTGATGGGATTTAACATCCATAAAAATTACCTGCAGGATAGATATGATTTTACAAAAATAAAAGTTATTACACTATGAATAAGTCAGACCAATGGGTCAATGTGATAATGGTGATATTAATATTAATACACTTTTCAATTTTAGTCATTGGGCTTGTCATTCATAAGCTGCCTGTTTTAATTCCCTTGTTAAATATTGCTATTGCTTTCTCCATTATTATTTACTGGATACAAAAACAGTTGCGGATAGAACAACATTTTATTTATATGAGAGAAATGATTGTGCTGGGTATGGAAGTTATAGTGATTGCAACGGCTGTTTATTTTATTAATACGGTTCACAGGGCTCACTGGCTGAAGCTGATGCAATACATAGTTTTTACAATTCACCTCGCCTGCCTGTTATTGTTTCTATTATTCATGTTAACCTTTAAAATGAAAAGGCAGTTTTAAATATCTTTCTTGAGTAGAAGTTGTCACCAGGAACACAACAACAACAGAGAAGTAAAGCGTAAATAATTTAAACTTTAATTATAATTTGAACTATGTCTAACATCAAAACAATAATCGAAGAGTGGTCAGTAAGAGACCTGGAAGATGGATCGTCTTTAAATATTAGTGTAATTGACTGCACTGAATTAGGGAATGAATCAAAACCTGGTATACAGGTTTGTTTTATGGGAAATACTATTAATTACGAACCATTGATAGTTGAGCGCTGGGCTTACCAGGCTGGTAAAGCAAATCTTACAGAGTACTTGCTGGCAGATCATTCGTGGCAGGTGCATGATGACCAGTATGTTAAAAATTATCTTGTAATTGGCTCGCCATTGAAGGCAAAAGTTGAAGTAAAGACACGGAGCTCTAAGCCTGTTATAAAAGAGTACTCCCTTTCTTTTGAAGTGGACTGATAGCAATAGGAAAAACTATCCTGTATTAAAATTCAGTCTTTGCTCAAGGCAGGTATCAAAAAAATATCAAAACAAATAAGCCAAACCATGTTTTCAATAATCAATAACCGACTACCTTTTACTTTACTGGCAGCACTGGTAATATCAACTGTTGCATTGGCACAAACCAATAAACCTGTCACTGATTACCTGAATGTTCCGGGGCCAATCCTGTTTGAAAATAAGTCGTTTAATTTAAACTGGAGTTCCCACCCAGCTGCTAATTTTTATAAACAGGAGTATATTGTAAAGGGTGACCTTACAGAAAAGTATACCAGCATGATATTGATCGATGTGATTACAGACCAGGAAAATATTAAGGATGTGGTAAGTGCAAAAATTACTGAACTAAAAAAAATGAAGGAAACAAATCCGGTCATTAATTATGAGGTAATAAATAACCCCACAACAGGTGAGTATATGATTGATTTTTTATTAACTGCTAATTCACCCAATGGAAAAAGCATCAGTATTGTTGAAAGGAATATTTACCGTTATAAACTGATTACGGGTAAATCAGGCCAAAAGAATATTCTTTTATTTGGAGTTAGTTCCCGTGGCTATGGTACAGGCGTTGATAAGTTTTTTGCTTCACTAAAGGCAAACAGAAAAGATTTAATCAACAAGGTTGCCCAATTTAAAATGCCTGAGATAGCCGTTAAAAATTAAATAAAACTTCCGGTAAAATTAAAAACTTTTCAAAATAATGTCAACTTTCAGCAATAAGGAATTGTACATGATGAATGGCGGCAATAAATTATACATCCATAAAGATGGCTTTGGAGATGTATATAATGCAACACCTTTGGAAGAAGCAGAATGGGCAAAGGAGATCATTGCAAACGCACTTAAAAGAATTGATACAGAAGAAAATGCCACCGTATTAAAGTTTGCAATAGAGAGTCTTCAATTTCATAAATATCCGGAACTGAAAGCTTTGCTGATGAAAAAATTAAAAGAGGCAGGTCCTGCAAAGCAGGTTGTTTTGGCAACGGCTTTATGGAGTAACTGGCGCTATAATAAAAGTTTCGACATTCTATACCAGAATCTGTTGCAGCATAGGAATGAATGTTTGAATAATGTATTTCTCGGCCTGGGAGAGTTTAAAGAAAATGATGAAGCAAAGAAATTTTTGATAACCTGTTTTGAAGGAGATGATGATATATTAATTGTAAAGGCATACGTAACAATAGGCATGTGGGCTTACTCAGGAATACCAGCGTTAAGGAATAATAATTTACTGGAGCTGCTGCATATTGAAAATAAAAATGAATCAACATTTAAGGAAGCTGTTGAGCAATTGAAACAAGTCTTTTGGCCTGAAAAGATCAACCCGTAAAAATAGATCAGCTATAAACCGATTGACTTCGCATTTATTTAAAACTAAAAACAATAAATCCTGAAAAGACTTATACTTTTCTTATTACTTTTTATAAATAAAAAAATGATGTCACAAACACATATCCAGGGAGCGTATTATTTCAACAGGCGGGAAATGGCGGCCGGCTTTAATTTTTTCGCTGATGGAAAATTTGAATTCTTTCATTCCTACGGGGCAGTGGACCGTACAGCCTCAGGTACCTTTTTGGTGGAGGGTGATACGCTAAAACTAAAAAGTGATAAAATCGGAGGAAGGGATTTTGCTATCACACAACAATCAAAACAGGGAGTAGGATACACTATTAAGTTTGAACATCCTAATAAGTATTTACTGCAGCATATTGTATGTATGTTTTTTATTGATGATAAAAAACTGGATGAATTTACGAACATCAACGGAGAAGTAAAAGTAGATTTTCCGCATTGCGATAAAATATTTGTTCAGCATGCTTTGTATCCTGATATTGTCACCATTGTTAAGGATGAAAATAAAAATAGCGATAATAATAATTTTACACTTACGCTCAATCCGTCTATTGAGCAGGTTAGTTTTAAATGGATCGATTTTAAAATTGTTAATGGCAATATGATTACCTGTTTGCCAAATTATTTTATGCAACTGGAAAATATTGAATTTATTAAGCAATAGATTTATCTGTCGTGTTGCAAGGGAAAGAACTACTGTTTGCCGGAAAGTAATTAATACTTGCCGTTTACTAATCGTTAACACCAAAGCATACTTTCTCATTATATATTAGCAAAGGTTTTTCATAGGATATTGGACTTAAAGCGGGACTGGATTTTTATCCTGGTCCCTTTTTTATTGTCATCTGTTTATTCAGCCCTTCGCATGCTTTTTTATTTCCACACCGCAGAATCATTCACATGCGCCGCAGGATAGTTAAGGAAAAAGAACCGCATTTAAAGAAGGGCTGCTGTTAACAGCCAAAGTATATTTGTAAACCAATATGAAATTACCTGTAACAATAATAAATTCCCTCTACCTGTTCACTGGCTTGGTTTCCTGCCTGCTGCCAACAAAGTTGTATGCACAACCTGCAGCAAAACAATCGCATAATTTTTCTACCATCTCCTTTCAGCATCTTACCACAGCCAATGGTCTTTCTTATGGAAGGGTTTACGATATATGCACAGATAAATTGGGTAACACCTGGATAGCCACTGGCAATGGGCTAAATATGTTCAATGGAAAAACTGTTACAAAATATTATGTAGCTGATTACCCCCAGCTTATCAGTAATAATATCTCACAGGTGATATGTGATAAGAATAACCGCATTTGGGTGCTTACAGATAAGCAACATGTTATCATGATAGATGAGCAGCGCCACCTGCATAAAGTAACACTGTATCATAATAATAAAACTATAAAAACAACAGCATTGCTTTGCACAAAAAGTAGCGGTGCCGTTTTGCTTACAGAAAAAGGACATTATGCATACAATAATATAGTGGTTCCAGGTACCAATGATTCTCTCGGTCAGCAATATTTTTATCCAGTCTCTATCGCCAATTTTGATACACTGCAAACCAAAAAATATAAGCATCGTTTTAAGTTTGATGATGACCGCTATTTCTTTTCGCAGGATACTGTTTTGTTTGTGGTGAATTACCAAACAAAACAGGTGGAAAAAAATGCAGTATTCCTTATGGTAACCTGCTGATAAAATGGGATGAAGAAAGTGTGCTGATATGTAATGTAAAACAGCGCAAACTGCAAATTGTAAATTTCAGCACCGGCGCAGTATCTGATTTAAATGATAATTTGAAAGACCAGTTTGGTAAAGCACCCAATGATTATTTTGTGTATGCTGAAAAACTTAACAGTTTTGAATATTTGCTCGCCACTGCAAAATCAGGTATCTACATTTACAACAGGCAAACAAATGCGTTGTACAATTACCGTCACAATCCATCCGACCCTTCCAGCATCAGCAGTAACAATGCAGATAAAACAGCGTACAGCAATAATGGCTGGGCCTTTGTGGTTACCATTCCTAATGGTATCAGTTATTTCAACAGCCGTGAAGTGATAGGCAACCAGAATATTTTCCAGGATGCAGCAGGAAGAATTTACGATGGCAATATCAGTTGTATTGCCACAGAAGATAATAATACTTATTATCTCGGTACCGGCAATGGCCTTATTGAATGGAAGCGTAATGTGAACACCACCAGGTTTCTTGATTATAAAAGTAAAGCAGGTGCGTCGTTGCTGGAAAATGATGATATGCAAACACTTTGCTTTGACAGGCAGGGCAGGCTGTGGGTAAGCACTGCTGGTAAAGGCATACTGGTGCTTGATAAAAACAAGCAATTAATAAAACATATCAGCAATAAAGAAAGTGAACCAGGAGGGATGAAAATATCCAGGGTGTATACCATGGTGGAAGGAAAGGATGGTTACATGTGGGCCTCCGGTGAATTTGGTCTTTGCAGAATTGATATTAACAACTACGCAATTGATTACCTCGGTAACACCCCGCTTGCACCATTAAAAAATAACTTTATCTCACCCATCTTTTTTTCTGACAGTAATAATTTATGGGTTGGTGTAACAGATGGCGGCGTATGGCATTACAATTTTGTTTCAAAAAAATTGATAGTGCATAATAAAGAGAATGGCCTGCTGTCTGACTATGTATTTAGTATTAACCAGGATAAAGAAAATAATATTTACATCGGTACCGACTTTGGTGTAAACATTTTGAAGAATGATGTAAAGATAAAATCACTAACTATAAAGGATGGCCTGATAATTCCAAGAGCAGAGGCATTGCTTTGTGATGCAAAAGGACGTATGTGGATAGGGAATGATATAGCGATGGCTTGCTATTCAATGAAAGACAGTAGTCTTTCTGTATTTGATGAACGTTATGGTTTAAGTATCTATGGATTCAGGGTGAATGCTTATTATCAGAATAATGAAGGCGAATTTGTATTTGGAACTCCAAAGGGTATACAATATTTTTTCCCCGAAGAGCTTTACAGTAAAAGAATAAGCCTGAATGCATTGATCAGTGGTATTGAAACCAGGGATATTAATTCCGGCATTACCCAGTCTCCGGTGTACAACCTGGCAAGTAATGATAACTATGTTACTTTTCATTTTACTTCCGTTGATTACAGTAATCACCTCAATACATTTTATGAATATAAACTGGAGGGTAACGATAAAGACTGGATAATGGTTACTAATCAAAACTCTGTTCACTACAGCTCACTGCAGCCAGGCAAATACACTTTTAAATTAAGAGTAAGCAGTAATAAAAAGGACTGGCAGGAAGCATCTAATGAAGTGACCATTATTATAGCGGTACCTTTTTGGCAAACATGGTGGTTCAGGGTTTTAGGTCTATTAACAGCAGCTTTCCTCATCATATATGTGGTAAACTTTTATCGTGGTAAACAGAAAAGAAAAGAAAGCGAACTGGAAACAGAACTGGTGATCACTTATTTTGCTTCGCAGATCAACAAACATAGTAATACAGATGAATTGCTGTGGGATGTGGCCAAGCATTGCATCAGTCAATTGCATTTTGAAGATTGTGTGATTTATTTAAATGATGCAGACAGAAATATGCTTGTGCAAAAAGCCGCTTATGGGCCTAAAAATCCTGTAGATTTCACCATACATCACCCGATTGAAATAGCTGTGGGTAAAGGTATAGTTGGTACTGTGGCAGCCACAGGGCAGGCAGAGATCATTCATAACACTGCACTGGACAGCCGTTATATTTTGGATGACCAGCAACGTTATTCTGAACTGGCTGTACCAATAATCATTGATGGAAAAACAGCAGGCGTAATAGATAGTGAACACAGCAGGAAGCATTTTTTTAATAACCGCCATCTTAAAATATTAACTACGATAGCTACACTTTGTGCAGGGCAAATGCAATTGGTAAAGGCCGAGGAAGAAAAGAAGAAGGCGGAAATTGAATTGTTGCAGAATAAACAGAAAGCACTGGAAAGCAGGTTGCAAAGTTTGCGGCTGCAAATGAATCCACATTTTCTTTTCAATGCATTGAATTCGGTGCAACAGATGATACTGGCAAATGAAGAGATGATCGCCACTAAATATTTGTCAAGATTTTCAAAATTATTACGGGCTATTTTGGTACACAGTGATAAAGAGACGATCACATTAAAGGAAGAACTGGAAATATTGAATTTATATATAGAGCTTGAGTCAATCCGCTTTAAGGGATCATTTAATTATAAAATAATTTGTGATGAAGATATAGATGTGGAAGAAGTAAAAGTGCCAACATTATTGGTACAGCCATTTGTAGAAAATGCTATTTGGCATGGCTTGATGCACAAAGAAGGAGACCGGCAATTAACTGTGGAATTCATTGAAAAAGGCGACAGCCTTCAATGTATAATAGAAGATAATGGTGTTGGCAGAAAACAGGCTGCAGCAATAAAAGGGGTTTCACTAAATGGTGTGAATCACCAGAGCAAAGGCATCGCAGTAACAACAGAGCGGTTGAAAGCCATGAAAAATATTGCAGGCGAAGAAGGTACAGTGGTTTTTATCGACAAGCAACAGGCTGATGGCACTGCAGCAGGTACACGGATCGAAATTAATTTCCCTATTCAATTATAATTTTATGCTTAAAGTACTGTTGATTGATGACGAAGAAAGGGCCACCGATGCCCTCCGGCTGATGATTGAAAAAACAATCCCGGCTATTGGCCAGGTAATGGTTTGCAATGATCCCAGGAGAGCTGCGGATATGATCATTGCTTATCAACCAGCACTGGTTTTCCTGGATATACAGATGCCGCATATTAATGGTTTTGAGCTGATGGAAAAAATCCCGAATAAAAATTTCAAGATTATTTTTACTACAGCATATAATGAATACGCCATACAGGCAATTCGTTTCAGTGCTTTTGATTATTTGCTGAAGCCGGTAGATATGGAAGAACTACAGGGGTCTGTACAACGCTTTTTGGAAAGCAATGAAGATTACAGGCAACAATACGATCTGTTGAAAAATATCCTCCATAATATCCAGGCACCCTCATCACAGGAATTCAGACTGGCACTGCCTACAAAGGAAGGAGTACATTTTTTACAGCCTGCAGATATTATCCGCTGTGAGTCACTTGGTAACTACACCAAATTTTTTATGGAGAATGGCCGTACATACCTGATCTCAAAAACGCTGGGTGAATATGATACATTGCTGACTCCCCACCATTTTATCCGTACGCATAAAAGTCATTTGATCAATAAAAAATTCATCACGTTTATAGATCATGATGGATTTGCAGTTTTAAAGGATGGCAATAAAGTAGAAGTGAGCAGGAGAAGAAAAGAAGAAGTAATGCAGGCATTAAAATAAAATGGGCCCGGATGTTCCCAGGCCTTTTTAATTTGTGTGGTGTCAGCTAAACCACATGATTAAGTTTCAATATCAGGGAATATCAATACACCTGATAGAAACTTTATTTTCAATTTTACCATCACCATATTTATCCCAAAACACTACTGCTACGTCATATTTTTCTTCCCACTGCATTGGCTTGCCTGTGGATACAGTACATTTAAGCAAAGACGCATCTTTTTCACTAAACAGGTCATGACCTTCAAACAGATCTTTTTCCTGCAACAAAATATTTCCTTTTTGATCACTTATTTTGAGTGAGCAGCCAATAGATACTTTGCCATCTTTCACTTTCATTCCTTTTATTTTATCATTCACCAGCAGAAAACTTTCACCTAAAGGAATATCTGTATGATTAATTACTTCATCATTCATTACCAGCAATATTTTCTCCGGCTCCATATTACTGTAGCTGGCAGTAAGACCTGTGTTAAGATCTTTCTTTATTCCTTTGGAAACAGCTACCTGTCCATTGCAGGCACTTAAAAGAATTATAATCACCACAGCAGCTGCGGTCACCGCTTTATAAGGAATGGCTACCAGGAATTGCTGCTTTTTTCTCAATACAAACTCTGCCAGGTCAATCAACAGAAGTATCAAACTTATTCCCATAGCAAAAGCGCTGGCTACTGAAAATAGTTTTACCAGTATCAATGCCTCATTTGCTGGTTCAAATGGAAAGTCAAAAAAAATAAAATGAAGAAAACCATAAATGAAAAGACTGGATGTATTGCAGGCGAATAACAGCATTTTACATAACTGCCAATGCATTTTTGCATTCAGGCTTCCAGTCATAAAATTGTTTAACATGATCTTTGTTTTTTTTGTTTGAATAATTGTGATGTAAAAATGCAACGCAATTAGCGGATGCGAAAGGATAACTGATTCAACGGTGACTATTATTTATTGAAATGTATTTTTGATAAAATAAGTGGGAGAATTGTTGTCCTTTTTTTTTGCTGCCGGTCATAAATAGGGAAGCGGTTTTGTAAAACAAAACCGCTTCTCCCAAACTCTGAAACTATAGAAAACCCTGTGATTTTTTATCTATTTCGTTCTGCACAGTTCATCCGCCGCTTATTTTGTAATGATAATGATGATAGTAAAAATGCAGCATTAATAAATAACAGCTCCTCAATATTTAACTAACGGTTGTTCTTAATGAGCGAATGTTTTTTTCTTTTAATCAGGCTGCATTATTCAATACTTTCATAATACAGCCCTGCATTCAGGCAAGCTGCAATGGAGAACCTGCATGGCAAACCTATACTACTTTATTGCCAGTTACGATGAAGAGTGCAGTTGCTGAAGCACCTCCTGTTTAAAACCTTTTGCCTGTTTCTTTTGCTATCCAATACTAACCACATTACTTTTATTGCAGTGAATCGTGATAATTACTACGTTTTTTCAGGTATTAACAGGGTAGTTTTAAAGCTAATCGGCAAATTATAATTACTTTTACGGTCTGAAACTTAAACACAATCAGCAGTATACAATTTGAAGTTCACAGAATTTAATTTCGACAGCCGTCTATTAGAAGGCATTGAAGCATCAGGATATGAAGACGCCACACCCGTACAAGACCAGGTAATCCCTTTAGTATTGGAAGGCAAAGATGTAATCGCATCTGCACAAACAGGTACCGGAAAAACGGCGGCATTTTTATTGCCGCTCATTAATAATATCCTTTCTGCACCGCTTAATCACAACAGCATTACCGCATTGATCATTGTGCCTACCAGGGAACTGGCCGTACAAATTGCACAGCACATGGAAGGACTTTCTTATTTCACTTCTGTAAGTTCCATTGCTGTATATGGTGGTGGAGATGGCAATGCATTTGTGCAGGAGAAAAAAGCATTGAGTGCCGGTGCCGATGTGGTGATCTGTACACCCGGTAAAATGATTGCCCATATCAATATGGGTTATGTAAAATTCCAGGGGCTAAAGTATTTAATACTGGATGAAGCAGACCGTATGCTGGACATGGGATTTTATGACGACATCATGCGGATCATAAATGCCTTACCCGCTAAAAGACAAAACCTGCTGTTTTCTGCCACCATGCCGCAAAAGATACGGCAACTGGCAAAAACCATTTTGCATCATCCGGCAGAAATAAATATTTCCATCAGCAAGCCTAACGAAAAGATTATCCAGTTGGCTTATGTTGTATATGATACGCAAAAAATTCCTTTAGTAAAATATATCCTGCATCAAAAAAACTTTGACTCGGTATTAGTTTTTTGCAGTAGTAAGATCAGTGTAAAACAACTGACCAGGGAATTGAAAAGAACGAGCCTTGCAGTGGAAGAAATACACAGCGACCTGGAACAGGATAAGAGAGAAGAAGTGCTGATGTATTTTAAAAGCGGCCGTATAAAAGTGTTGGTGGCTACAGATATCCTCAGCCGTGGTATTGATATTGATAATATTGGCCTGGTATTAAATTATGATGTGCCACATGATGGCGAAGATTATGTACATCGCATTGGCCGTACCGCAAGAGCGGCGGCAGAAGGTACCGCCATTACTTTTATCAGTGTAAAAGAACAGCGCAAATTTGCAGCGATAGAAAAACTGCTGGGCAAACAGGTTCAAAAAGAAAAAGTGCCGGAGCAATTTGGCGAAGCGCCAGAATATACACCCACTGCATCTCTGCCAAGAAATGGAGGTGGTGGCAATAGCAGAAAGCCCCAACATTTTAACAGGAGACCACCCTCAAGAAGACCTGAATAATTTATTTACTAATTTGATATTCCCTGGACAATACATTTACAACATTAATAAGCCAATAGCCGTCTTGCTTCCTGATTAATTCCGTATTTTTAAGCCGTTAAAGTATTACCAAAACTGTATGGCTGATCAATCAACGGTTCAAACGCTGCTGCAAAATTATATCCCGGATATCGGTACTTACAATGAAGTGCTTACGGAAGATCATTTGATACAGGCCAGCTGGCAAACATTTTTTTCTTCGCTGTTGAAAATTGGTCCGGCAGAAATACAAAACCGCAACAATGATATCCTGCGCCTGATGAAGGAAAATGGCGTAGCGTATAATATTTACAATGATCCTTCCGGGCAAAGCCGCCCCTGGGAATTAGATCCCATTCCTAAAATAATTTCAGCCAAAGAATGGGAAACCATCAATGCAGGATTAATACAAAGAGCAGAGTTATTTGACCTGATCTTAAAAGATATCTACGGTCCTCAAACACTCATCAAAGAAGGGATCATTCCGCAGGAACTCATTTATCTCCATCCCGGTTTTATCCGTTCCTGTGTAAATATAAAATTACCCGGCACACAACATTTGATTTTATATGCAGCCGATATGGCCCGTGGGCATGATGGCAGATTATGGGTGATCAGCGACCGTACACAGGCGCCTTCCGGTGCCGGTTATGCGTTGGAAAACAGGCATGCTATTTCCACTGTGTTGCCGGAGTTCTTTAATAATTTACAGGTAAAAAGACTGTCGCCCTATTTTGATGCCTTGCAAAATGCACTCACTGCTATTGCACCACACAAGACAGCCAATCCAAGAGTAGTGATCCTGACACCGGGCCCTGATAATGAAACTTACTTTGAGCATTCTTACCTCGCCGCTTATCTCGGGTTAACATTGGTGCAGGGGAATGACCTGATAGTAAAAGATAATTTTGTATGGCTAAAAACCATTGAAGGATTAGAAAAGATCGACGTGATATTGCGCCGCTTAGATGATAACTATTGTGATCCGCTGGAATTAAAAAGCAGCTCACTGTTAGGTGTAGCCGGTTTAATGCAGGTAGTGCGAAAAGGAAATGTAGCCATTGCCAATCCGCTTGGCAGCAGTATTGTGGAGAATGCAGGGCTGGTGCCTTTTCTACCAGCCATAGCCCGACATTTTTTTGGTAAAGAGCTGATCATGCCTTCCATTGCTACCTGGTGGTGTGGACAGCCAAAAGAGCTGCAGTATGTGATCGATCATTTACACACACTGGTGATAAGGAGAATATTCAGGAACGAAGCCGGTACCAGGTCAACCATTGATGGAGCATCGCTAACAAATGATGAAGCTGCCGCATTGATAGTAAAAATAAAAGCCAATCCTCATCTGTACACCGGTCAGGAAAAAATTAGCTTCTCCTCCAATCCATCCTGGATAAATGGAGAAGTGAGGCCCTGTCATTCTTTGTTCAGAAGTTTTTTGGTGAGTCATAATAACAGCTATGTTGCCATGCCCGGCGGGTTGACGAGAACCAATAGTGCAGAAGATAGTTTTGTGATATCTAACCAGCTTGGTGGTATCAGTAAAGATACCTGGGTACTATCATCGGATGATGAAGAAGAACAACCGTTCACATTACAATTAAAGGCAGAGACTTCCCAACATCCTGCTTACAAAAGATCACTGCCGAGTCATACAGCTGAAAATCTTTTTTGGGTGGGCAGGTATACTGAAAGAGTAATTTATAATGCAAGGCTGCAGCGTTCGGTAATGCAACGGGTATTGCAAAGCAATCAGCCATTTAATATTAATGATGATACTACGGAAGACCAGCTGTTGCAGATATTAACGCAGTGTACTTATACTTATCCTGGTTTTTGTGAAAACGATGATGAAGAAAAAAGAAGAAAAATATATAATGATCCCTGGAAAGAGTTAACGGATGTATTGTACAATGAAAAAAGAAATGGCAGCCTTAGCAATAATTTGATGCAGTTGAAGAATGCGGTATACAGTGTTCGTAATTTTTGGGCAGTGGATACCTGGAGAGTATTGCTGCAGATGGAGGAAGAATGGGCCAAAGCAAAACAAACAACAGTACCAGATCATTTAAAAATGATCAGCACCATTGATTCACTCAACACTTCGATGTTTGCTTTTTTAGGAATGAACCGGGAGAGTGTAAGAAGAGAACAGGGATGGAATATTTTAGACCTGGGAAGAAAATTAGAGCAGGCGCTTTACATCATTACGTTATTGCAAAATACCTTTCAAAAAAAGCAGGAAGCATCAACAGAACATGAACTGCTGGAATTTGTATTGACTGCCACACAAAGTTTAATTACTTACCGCTATACTTACCAGGATCATCTGCAACTGCCATTAACACTGGAGCTGCTGATGCTGGATATGAATTATCCAAAATCACTGGCATACCTTGTGCATAAGATCAAACGTTATGTTATGCACTTGCCTAAAGCGGGAAAGGATACTGCGTTGAGTGAACAGGACCGGCTGATGTTAGAAGCAGATACCCTGTTAAAACTGGTGAATGGAATATCCTTGTCACAACATGATCCATTGACAAAGGAATACACAGTGCTGAATGAGTTCTTAGAGAAATTATCCACGCTGCTGGTAAATACATCTACGCTGATCTCAAAAACATATTTCACTCACAGCCGGGTACAGAAACAATTATTCACTGCTAACTTACTGTAAAAAAATTGCTGTATTCCATTACACATACCACCACTTATCTGTATCATGAACAGGTGAGCCTGTGCCATAACATTGCTATGCTGAGTCCGAGAAATACAACTACGCAAGTTTGTAAATCGAGCAATATTATTATTTCACCGTTGCCGGAAGTGCTGGATACACACACTGATTTTTTTGGAAACAAGGTTTTTTATTTTGTGGTGGAGCAGGAACATGATAAACTAACGGTAACGGTAAACTCTTTAATAGAGAAAACAGCAACGGCTGCGGACAAACCCATCAGTAATGTAAGCTGGGAAACAGCAAGGGATATACTGCAGGTGTCCACCGGAGCATACATTGCCGAAAAACAATTTATTGCTGCAACAGATATCACGTTGCCCACGGATGCTATCAGGGAATATGCTGCTCCATCTTTTACACCCGGCGTACCGCTCTTTAAAGCGGTGTATCATTTAATGCAGCGTATTTATCACAATTTTAAATTTACGCCCGGTTTCACCACCATCTCCACACCTTTGTCTACCGTGATGAAAGAAAAGAAAGGTGTATGCCAGGACTTTGCACACCTGGGTGTTTCCTGCATCCACGCAATGGGTTTACCGGCAAGATATGTGAGCGGCTATATAGAAACGTTAGCACCGGAAGGAAAAGAAAAACTCACCGGCGTTGATGCATCGCATGCCTGGTTCTCCGTATTCATTCCTGAAATGGGCTGGGTAGATTTTGATCCCACCAATAATAAGGTTCCTGATGAGCAATACATTACCGTAGGATGGGGTCGTGACTATTTTGACATCGTTCCATTAAAGGGTGTTATTATGAGCAGCAGCTCACATGAGTTGAAAGTTTCTGTAGATGTGAGGAGGGTTTAGAGCGTTTGGGGCTTAGTTCGTATCGTTTCATGTATAAAATTCAATTTCTCTTTCACTGCTTCATTGATCACAAAAGGGTAGGAGTCTTTCATTCCCATACTCCGGTCAAGACTGTTCATTACAAATGACAGTGGTATCCACCGTTCCATGATTTCATCAAAATGTTTTGTTGTGTAGGGATCGATATTCAGGGCAGCGCTCAGATCATTTTCAGATCCGCTTGGTCTTGGATTTATTATTACACCAAAAGAATAAGCCGTTTCCATCGTATCAATAATATGCAGGTAATGAGCCCAGGTTTCTGCCCAGTCTTCCCAGGGATGGGCGCTGGCGTAAACACTGATAAAACTATCTTTCCAGCTATCTGATGGCACTTTGTTATAATGCTGTTTCAGCGCTTCTTCATAATCGGTACTTTCATCACCAAACAATTTTCTGAAGGGTTGTAATTTATTGGTATTGCTGATCAGCCTGTCCCAGTAATAGTGCCCTATTTCGTGGCGGAAATGCCCCAGCAGTGTACGGTACACCTCATCCATTTGTTTACGGGCCATCTCCCTTACCGCATCATCGGCTTCTTCTATATTCAGTGTGATAAGTCCCTCGTCATGTCCCGTAAGCAGCCTTTCTCCTTCTCCTTTATTTTCCTCTGCCATAAAATCAAATGCAATGCCCTTAGCTGCATCCTGAAACTTGCTGATAACGGGTAAATTAAAACGGAGTAAAGAATATAATAACCGGTGTTTCGCCATTTCAATCCGCCCCCATTTTTCCAAATGATCGGGCTGGGTTAAATCAGGAATGGTATGGTTGAGGTTGCAGGCAATACAGTACTCATCCACATTGTTTTGCGGCAGCAGCCAGTTGCATACATTGTATTGTTTGTTGCTGCAATATTTATACTGGTTGGCACTGTTGGTTCCTGCAATAGTAAAGCTGTTATTGCTACCTGCCACTGGTTTAAGCGACAGCATATCCATTTGCTGAGCATCGAAACCCAGCAATGCATTACACTGCACACAAAAATAATTTTCAAAATAAACGGGTTGACCGCAATGGTCACATTTAAAGAGTTTCATTTTGAGAAATGGGGTTAATGAAATTGATTGTTTATAAAGATGGGTAGTAATTCAATAAGTGTGCCTTGTGTGGAATTTAAGTTTATCATTTTCCCGGCATCAAGAAAATGATAGAATCATTATCGTACTAATCTATTTACATTTTAATTCAATTTGGCAGGCAACGCCTGCCAAATTCCCAATTAACGTAACATAGCCCTGTCGCCATCTTATCACTTTGCTTTTATTTGATGTTTATTATTCCGGGACTTCAATATTATACTGTTACTTCTTCGTATTTTCTGTTTTAGTTTATCTTAATAAGGAACCAGGTAAAAATATCTGAAATAAAATTAATCTCTCACCCAATTATAACGCAGGCAATGCCCCCATTGAACCACCGTTGAACGGAGTGTTGCCAATGCAGTCGCCATAAAAAACTACAGTTCGTCACACCCCCTTCTTCAACCTCAAATCCAGCGTACACGGAAATTCATTATTGATCTCCGGCACGGGTGCATCAAACACAAATGGTAAACGGTTGTTTTCTATATAATGCGCAACCACAAAAAAAGTAGTTTGTTTAAACTGTGCTCCCTGGCTGTGTTGAGTATTGCCAAAGCGGCTAATGCGCCGGGACTCTGCTTCAAAACTGTTGACAGGGAAAGTATCATAACTTCTGCCGCCGGGGTGGGATACATAATAAGTGCAGCCACCAATGGAGCGGCCATTCCAGGTATCAATGATGTCGAAGGTAAGCGGTGTGTCCACGCCAATGGTGGGATGCAAGGCACTCGGCGGTTGCCAGGCACGGTAGCGGATACCGCAAACATATTCGCCTTTTGTTTCGGTGGGTGTCAGCGGTACCCGAAGGCCATTGCACAACAATACATAACGGCTGTCATTGATGCCTTTTATTTTTACCTGCACCCTTTCTAAAGAGGAGTCCACAAACCTTGCGGTGCCGGTGCTGGACATTTCTTCTCCCAGCACATGCCAGGGTTCAATGCCCATGCGGATCTCCATGTCAATGTCTTTGATGGACACGGAACCATAATGCGGAAAGCGAAATTCATGAAATGGTTTGAACCAGTTTTTATCAAATGCATAACCCGCCTGGTTCAGGTATTCCACCACATCGGCAATGTCCTGTTCCACATAATAAGGCAGCAAATATTTATCATACAAACTGGTGCCCCAGCGAACGAGTTTATGTTTATAAGGCTTTCTCCAAAAAGCGGCTATTAGTGCCCGTATGAGCAGCATCTGCAGCAGGCTCATGTGCTTGTGCGGCGGCATATCAAAGGCACGGAATTCTAAAATGCCGAGACGGCCGGAGGAAGAATCGGGAGAATATAATTTATCAATACAAAATTCTGAACGGTGCGTATTGCCGGTGAGGTCGGTAAGCAGATGCCGGAATATCCTGTCCGTTACCCAAAAAGGAATAAAGCCTTTTTCGGGTACCTGGCTAAAGGCAATTTCCATTTCATACAGTTGATCTTCCAGGCCTTCATCAATTCGTGGTGCCTGGCTGGTAGGGCCAATGAACGAACCGGAAAATAAATACGATAAACCGGGATGGTGTTGCCAGAAAGTGATGAGGCTTCGTAACAGGTCGGGCCTTCTCAGCAACGGACTGTTAGCTGGCGATGCGCCACCAATGGTAATGTGGTTGCCGCCACCGGTGCCGGTATGTCTTCCATCCAGCATAAATTTTTCTGTGCCTAGTCTTGACAGTCTTGCCTGCTCGTACAATGTGTCTGTATTGTGAACAAGTTCTGTCCAGTTTTTTGCAGGATGGATGTTTACTTCTATCACGCCAGGGTCTGGTGAAACCACGAGTCTTTCCATGCGGTTATCACGGGGCGGTTCGTAGCCTTCTATCCTCACGGGCATGTTTAATTTTGCAGCGGTGGCTTCAATAGAGGCAACAATATCTAAGTAATGTTCCAAATATTCCATCGGTGGAATAAAGATGTAGATGAAGCCATCCCTTGCCTCCACACTCAATGCCGTCCGGATGGTTTCCACTTCCATGGTGATCTCCGGTTCCGGTTCTTCTTCCTCCACTTTCTTATTTATTTCATTGGTTTTTTTTGCTGCTTTTTTTTCTTGCAGCACTGGTGGTTTTATGCGTTGTACCGGTTCATTGTTTTCAAATATTTTTCCATAACGGGAAGTGATGGTTTCATGAAAGCGATCCAGCACGGGCAGTTGTTCAAAAGTGCTGCGTTCCACCCGTTGCGGCGTTCTTGATTTTGCCAGTACAGGTAATGATTCTAACGGTAACCGTAAGCCGATTGGTGAGTTGCCGGGCACCAGGAATAAATATTCCCTGTTGAAGATCCATTTGCAGCTTAGCCATTTATTATCCCAGTAATTCCAGCGTAACGGCAACACATACCCCACCGGTTGCCCAATCCCTGGTTAAGTAACTGTGCCAATGTTCTGCGTTCCAGTGAGTCTTTTAAATTTGATTTTAACGGGTCAACATTTACCGGGTTCTTTCCTTCTGTCCATAAAAAATAAAACACATCTTCATAAGCCGGGCTAACATTGTCAGCACTCACTGCCAGGTGTTTGGCCAGTTCCATTGCAAATGTTCCTGCATCTTTCGGGGTAAATAACTTAGCTGTTTTTTCATGAGCAATCAGGTCAATATTTTTCCAGACAGGATAACCATCTTTTCTCCAGAACAAACCATATTGCCAGCGGGGCAGGGGTTCGCCGGGATACCATTTACCCTGTCCGTAATGTATCAGTCCATCGGGGCCAAACTTTTCTCTTAAACGAAAAATAAGATCATGCGATAACAGGCGTTTTTCTTTTCCATCAGCCGCTGTATTCCACTGGTCAGATTCCATATCATCAATAGAAACAAAAGTGGGTTCACCACCCATCGTCATTCTTACATCAAAGCCTTCCAGGTCTTTATCTACCTGGTAACCGATGGCATTGATGGTGGCCCATTGCTGTTCTGTAAATGGTTTGGTAACACGTGGGTCTTCATAAATACGGGTGACCGTATTTTCAAAAAAGAATTGTACTTCGCATTTATCCGTAGCACCTACTACCGGTGCCGCACTTGCATAATCCGGGGTACATGCCAGCGGTATATGCCCTTCGCCTGCAAACAAACCGGAAGTGGCATCCAGCCCGATCCATCCGGCGCCGGGTATGTACACCTCCACCCATGCATGCAGGTCGGTAAAATCTTTCTCTGGCCCGGATGGACCGTCCAATGATTTTTCATCGGCCGTTAACTGCACTAAATAACCGGATACAAATCTTGAAGCCAATCCTAAATGGCGCAATACCTGTACAAATAACCAGGCGGTATCCCTGCAGGAGCCCAGTGATTTTTCCAGCGTTTCTTCGCAGGTTTGCACCCCCACTTCCATGCGGATGGAATAATTGATGTCCCTGTTTAGTTTTTGGTTGAGGTACACCAAAAAATCATTGATGGTCTTTTTGCTGGTATCAACAGCTTTCAGCCATTCCATCAGCCGGGGTCCGCTTTCTTTTATTTCCAAATAAGGAATTAATTCTTTGGGTAACTGCCCCTGGTATTGGAAAGGAAAATTCTCTGCGTATTCTTCTACAAAAAAATCAAAAGGATTAATGCTCACTAAGTTGGCGATCACTTCCACTTCTATCGAAAGCTGTTTGGTTTTTTCCGGGAATACCACCCGGGCCTGGTAGTTGCCAAAAGGGTCCTGTTGCCAGTTGATGAAGTGGTCTTTTGGCTCAATCTTCAGCGAATAAGATTCAATAGCTGTACGGGAATGAACTGCTGGCCTCAACCTGAAAATATGCGGAGATACTGCGACGAGCCTGTCGTAGGTGTAAACTGTTTTGTGTTTTATTGCTACCCGTATTGCCATAATAAAATTTGTTTTTAATAATGGGCAACACAACCGTTTTTTAAATATAAGATTGAATTTGGGGAATCAAAAATTTTATTTCAGATTTTGGCACGCAGAGGGGCAGAGGTCGCAGAGAAAAAAATATTATTAACCGGCCTCTGCGTTCTCTGCTACTCAGCGTGCCATAATTATTGCCCTCTTTGCTAACTTTGCAGCAATGATCGAATATCAACCACAAAAAAAGGATAACAGTTTCACTACTTTTAATTTCACGCTTTCGCCTCTAAGGATCGTATTTATGGGCACGCCGGAGTTTGCAGTGGCCAGCCTGGATGCATTGGTAAAAGCAGGGTATCATATTGTGGGAGTCATTACAGCACCAGATAAACCGGCAGGCCGTGGAATGCAGCTACAACAGAGTGCGGTAAAGAAATATGCGGTTGAACACAACCTTATCGTTCTTCAACCGGAAAAATTAAAGAACCCAGAATTTTTGGAAGCACTCAAATCATTGCATGCAGACTTACAAATAGTTGTTGCTTTCAGGATGTTGCCGGAAGTGGTTTGGAATATGCCAAGACTTGGATCGGTGAATTTGCATGGTAGTTTATTGCCGCAATACCGTGGTGCTGCACCCATCAACTGGGCAGTGATCAATGGTGAAAAAGAAACGGGGGTTACCACTTTCAAATTGAAACATGAAATAGATACGGGAGATATTTTGCTGCAGGAAAGTTTTCCGATTGGCGAGAATGATACTGCTGGTGAAGTGCATGATACCATGAAAGAAATTGGTGCACAGTTGTTGGTGAAGACGGTGAAAGGATTGGCAGATGGGACATTAAAAGAAGTGCCACAAACCCAGTCTGACCGTCGCGGTCTGACTGGGTTAAAACATGCCCCTAAAATATTCACAGAAACCTGCAAAATAGATTTTAATAAGCCTGTTGCAGAAGTACATAATTTAATAAGAGGCTTATCTCCTTTCCCTGGTGCGTTTACATCACTCAATGGAAAGATGTTTAAAATATACAGGAGTGAAAAACAAAGTAGCACAGTGACATCTGCACCCGGGATTCATGAAACAGACGGAAAAACATTTTTAAAATTTGCCTGTGCGGATGGATATATCCTGGTAAAAGAATTACAATTAGAAGGTAAAAAGAAAATGTTAACCGAAGATTTTTTAAGAGGTTACCGGTTTGAATAATGTTATAAATTAAAATACTTCTCTGCGTCCTCCGCCCCTCAGCGTGCAATAAAATAAGTTTTGAAGCACCGCTTCCTCAGCTGCCTCTTTTATATTTGTAAAAACAATTCGCCATCTCCTCCACATCCAACATATTGCAAAGTCCGGTTGAATACCTGAAAGGTGTGGGGCCGCAACGTGCTGACCTGCTGAAAAAAGAAGTCAACATTTTTACTTTTAAAGATGTACTGGAGCATTATCCATTGCGGCACCTGGATAAAACCAAAGTGGATAAGATCGCTAATCTGGATTACTCAACTGAGTATGCACAGGTAGCAGGTAAACTAACGGATATACATACAGTAGGAGAAAAAAGTGCAAGAAGACTGGTGGCGTATGTACAGGATGGCACCGGTGATATGGAGCTGGTTTGGTTCCAGGGAATTAACTGGGTGGAGAAGACTTTACAACCCGGCCAGGTGTATTTGGTTTTTGGGAAAGTGGGTTTCTTTAATGGTAAAGTACAGATGACACATCCGGAGCTGGAAATTTTTTCTTCTGAAAAAGCAGGTGGAAAAAGTTTTTTAGATCCCATCTATCCGTCTACTGAAAAATTAAAAGCAAGAGGCTTGAATGGAAGAGCATTTGCCAAACTCACTTATAGTTTATTACAACAATTATCTGCCAAAGATCTCCCTGAAAATTTGCCGGAAGCCATCATCAAACAATATCGTTTTATCTCCCGCTGGGATGCCTGCTGCCATATTCATTTTCCTTCCTCAGAAGAAATGTATGTACATGCAGTAAGAAGGCTCAAGTTTGAAGAATTATTTTTTTCACAATTGAGGCTGGGGCTAAGAAGGGCTACCCGTCATCGTTTCAGTCATGGTGCCAATTTTGATAAGGTGGGAAATTTATTCAATACTTTTTACGAAAACTATCTTCCTTTTGAACTGACGAATGCCCAGAAGAGAGTATTGAAAGAAATAAGAAAAGATGTGGGCAGCGGCAAACAAATGAACCGGCTCTTACAGGGAGATGTTGGTAGTGGAAAAACCATTGTGGCTTTGTTAAGTATGTTGATTGCTGCGGATAATGTGAGGACGGAAGATGGTCAGCATTTCCAAAGTGTGCTGATGGCACCAACAGAAATTTTAGCACAGCAGCATTTCAACGGCATTACGGCTTTATTAAAAGATATGCCGGTTTGTGTAAAATTGCTCACGGGCTCATCTAAGGGAAAAGCAAGAAAAGAAATATTGAAAGGCTGTGAAGATGGAAGTATACATATTTTGATCGGTACACATGCAGTGATTGAAGAAAAAGTAATCTTTAAAAATCTTGGATTTGCTGTGGTGGATGAACAGCACAAATTTGGTGTGGCACAGCGGGCACAGTTATGGAAAAAAAATACTATACCGCCACATATCCTGGTAATGACGGCAACGCCTATACCGAGAACACTGGCGTTGACAGCTTATGGCGATTTAGATTATAGTGTGATTGATGAATTACCGCCGGGGCGGCAACCAATCATCACCACACACCGTTTTGAGAACAAGCGTCCGCAGGTGATGGATTTTATAAAAGAAGAAATAGCAAAAGGGAGGCAGGCATACGTGGTGTATCCTTTGATAGAAGAGTCTTCAAAAATGGATTATGAAAATTTAATGAAGGGGTACGAAGAAGTGAAATCATTTTTTCCTGAGCCAAAATACTGGATCAGCATGGTGCATGGCAGGCAACCCTCGGAACAAAAGGAAACCAACATGCAACGTTTTGTGCAACATGATACTCAGATAATGGTAAGTACTACAGTGATAGAAGTGGGAGTAAATGTGCCGAATGCTTCATTGATGGTAATTGAAAGTGCAGAAAAATTTGGGCTGTCACAATTACATCAGCTTCGTGGAAGGGTGGGCAGGGGTTGCGAAAAAAGCTTTTGCATATTATTAACAGGTACTAAAGTAAGCAAAGATGCAAGAGAACGGATCAATATAATGTGTGCCACCAACGACGGGTTTAAAATAGCAGAAAAAGATCTGGAAATACGGGGCCCCGGCGAAATTGAAGGCACTAAACAAAGTGGCGAACTGAATTTTAAATTAGCCAGCATTGTAGGGGATAAGGTAATACTGGAAGTAGCCAAAAACCTGGTGAATGAACTACTGGATATTGACCCTGATTTAACTATGGCAGAAAATTTGCCGGTAAAAACGCAATTGCAGGCACACCAGGGTAAAACAGTTTGGAGTAAAATTTCGTAACTGTTTAAACCAAATAAGTTTATTAACTGTTAAAGTAAACAGGTCATCTATTTTATTATTTTAATTGCTTAAATTGTATAAAAATCACTTCTTGAAAACGCAGGTTCAAATGTCAAAAAGGTTATTGCTGCCACTCTTACTTTTATTTGCAACACATTTTTGTTTTGCCCAGCTTCAGTTTATTCAAAACAAAGGCCAGTGGGATAATAAAGTAAATTTTAAAAGTGATATTCCCAACGGAGCTTTTTACCTGGAACGTACCGGATTTACTGTGGTAATGCACAGTGAAAAAGATATGGAAACTTTTGCAGAACAAATGCATGGTCATTTGGAGAAAGATGCAAAAGTTGCCGCCAGGGCAGCACAGCCGGGGCCACCACCTCCCGTTAAGATTAACGACAATCCTGTTACCATTCGTTCGCATGCATACAAAGTTAATTTTGTAAATTCCTCCTCACTTGTAGAGGTAATACCTGAAAAGGCATTGCCTACTTACAATAATTATTTTATCGGAAGTGATCAAAGTAAATGGCAGGGCAATTGTAAAATTTACCAGGTGGTTACTTACAAAGATATTTATCCCAATATTGATGTAAGGTATTATACTGACAAGGGGACATTAAAATATGATCTCATTGTACATCCTGGTGGTAATATAGAAGACATTGCTTTAAAATACGAAGGTGCTGATAAGTTAAGCATACAAAACAAAGAACTTGTAATTGGTACTTCGGTGGGAGATGTAAAAGAATTGTATCCTTATACTTACCAGGTATTGGATAAAGGCAGGGAAACACTGGAATGCAAATATGTGCTGGATAAAAATACCGTACGGTTTAAAGTAAAAAATTATGATTCAAAAGCAACCATCGTAATTGATCCAACCTTGGTTTTTTGTTCTTTCACCGGCAGTACAAAAGATAACTGGGGATATACCGCCACTCCGGGTCCGGATGGAAGTTTATTTGCAGGAGGTATTTGTTTTGGAGAAGGTTATCCAACATCACCCGGTGCTTTTTCGCAGACATTTAATGGTGGCGTGGATGAAGACAGAAATGGGCCTTATGACATAGCGATTATAAAATTGTCAGCAGATGGCAGCAACCGTTTATATGCAACTTATTTAGGAGGTAGCGGCAATGAACAGCCGCATAGTATGATGTGTGATGCAGCAGGTAACCTGGTAATTGCAGGAAGAACTAATTCGCCGATACCCGGAACTTCCGGAGCTTCTTATCCTGTTACCACTCCGCTTATTGGAACCACCGGTGGTTATGATATTGTGTTAACAAAGTTCAATGCAAGTGGCAGCGGCCTTATAGGCTCTTTACGTATTGGTGGCTCTGGTGACGATGGTGTTAATATAAAACCAAAATATGTTGGTCTGGGTATTCCAGGGCAAACAGACGGGGCCTTTGAAACCAGGCGTAATTATGGAGATGATGCCCGGAGTGAAGTGATATTGGATGGAAGTAATAACATTTACCTGGCTTCAAGTTCTCAATCAATTGATTTTCCTACAACTTCAGGAGTTTTTCAAAAAACTTTTGGCGGGGGCGGTGACATCATTAAACAAGATGGGGTAATATTAAAATTCAACGCTAATCTTTCTGTAAATCTTTTCAGCAGCTTTTTTGGCGGCAGTGGAAATGATGCCTGTTTTGTGTTATCAATTAATCCACTAACGGGCAATTTGTACGTAGGAGGAGGCACCACCAGCACTAATTTACCAGGAGATAAAACCGGGGTTATGTATCCAACCTTTCAGGGGGGAAGTACCGATGGTTTTGTTGCTGAATTTACACCTGACGGGACATCCATTATTAAAACAACTTACATTGGTACCAATGATAATAATGCCGGTGCAGATGGCAATGATCTTGTGTATGGTCTGCAGTTTGATAGGTTTGGTTTCCCTTATATCATGGGAACCACCAACGGTAATTGGGAGGCATTCAATGCCACTTTTCAAAATGCCGGAGGTAAGCAATTTATTGGTAAGCTAAAACCAGATCTTTCAGGCTATGAGTATACCACTATGTTTGGCACCAACTCAGATATTCCAAATATTTCACCCATCGCTTTTTTGGTAGACCGTTGTCAGAATGTATATGTATCGGGTTGGGGTGGCTCTTTTAATAATAACAAGGGTTATCCCTGCGCTGGTACCGGAGGAATGGAATTTTTAATCACATCAGATGCTATACAATCATCTACCGATAAAAAAGATTTTTTCTTTTTTGTATTGGAAAAGAATGCCACCAGCCAGTTGTTCGGAACTTTCTTTGGCCAGGATGGAGGGTTTGATGATCATGTAGATGGGGGTACCAGCCGCTTTGATGAGAATGGAATTATTTACCAGGCCATGTGTTCCAATTGTGGTAATGCTACTACACCAGGTATCTTCTTTCCCACCACACCCGGCGTATGGGCAAACACCAATCCTTCCGTTAATTGTAATGAAGCTGCTGTAAAAATTGAAATGAACTTTGGTGGTGTGGGTGCCAGTGTAAAAGCAACCATTAATGGGGTAGTGGATACGGTTGGTTGTGTGCCGCTGGATGTAAGGTTTACCGATACGCTGGCAAAAGGAAAACGTTATATTTGGCACTATGGAGATGGTACTAATCCGGATACTACTATTGCCCCCAATAATTCAGTTACACATACCTATGCCAGTACAGGAACATTCCAGTTGATGCTGGTATCTATTGATTCCACCACCTGTAATGTTGCTGATAGCGCATACATAAAAGTGAGGGTGGGCAACAACCTGGTAACGCCTAATTTTACTGCCACTAAAACAGGCGGTTGCCAGAGCCTTACTTTTTTGTTTGCCAATACTACCATTGCAACACTGCCAGTGTATAAGCCCGATTCTTTTTTATGGGATTTTGGTGATGGCACCACTCCGCAACGGGCAGGATTTAATTCGGTTTCTCATACGTATGCATCTCCCGGAACTTACAATGTAAAATTAGTGGTGGATGACACGGTTTTCTGTAATGCACCAGACAGCATCACTAAACAAGTTCGGTTAGCCGTAAATGTTACAGCGCAGTTTAACACGCCTGATAAAGGTTGCCAGCCTTATACAGCAGTGTTTGATAATACTTCTATTGGGGGTACAGATTTTCTCTGGGATTTTGGTGATGGTACTACCTCTACTGAAGTAACCCCAATACACCTGTACGCTAATACCGGAACCTTTACAGTAACGTTAACGGCTATAGACACTTCCACCTGTAATAAGCAGGATGCAACCAGCTTCAATATTGTTATTTATCCTATACCCACGGCTGAATTTGATTTTTCACCCAAACCGGGCCTGGTAAATAAACCAATTAATTTCAGTGACCGGTCCCTGGGTGCAGTAAGCTATTCCTGGGATTTTGGCGATGGGGAAACGTCTGATTTTCAAAACCCTGATCACCTGTTTAATTCAACTGATACTTTTAATGTTTGTTTGATAGCCACCAATCTTGCAGGCTGTAGTGACACCATTTGCAAACCGGTGGTGGCAAGGGTGCTTCCATTGCTTGATGTACCCAATGCGTTTACTCCGGGCAAGTTTGGTGTAAACAGTGTGATAAGAGTGGAAGGCTTTGGAATCAGGAAGATGGATTGGAAGATTTATAACCGTTGGGGGCAGTTAATTTTTGCAACCAATTCTTCAAAAGCAGGGTGGGACGGTACTTATAAGAATGTATTGCAGCCTATGGATGTGTACACCTATACGCTGGATGCAGAATTTTCTGATGGAAAGAAATTGCGAAAAACGGGAGACATTACCCTGTTGAGATAAAAAGGAGACAGCAATAAATAAAATGAAATAAAGTTTGTAGCTTGGATAAAGAAACTGAACACTACTGCTGCAAATATGTTTGTAAGAACAGTTAATGATTAAGAATGGTAGCCACAAAAAAAATATTGATGACAGCGGTGTTTGGTTTTAACCTGCTATGTGGGTTACAGGCACAAGACCTGCATTTCTCACAATTTTTTAATTCACCACTCACCACTAATCCAGCCAACACTGGGTTTATTCCTGATGTGGATTACAGGCTGGGGGCCCATTTTAGAAATCAATACGCTTCTATCCTGGCAGCACCTTATAAAACACTCAGCATTTTCGCAGATGGCCAGTTAATGAGAAACAGGTTTGAAAATGGCTGGCTGGGAGTAGGTGCAGTACTGCTCAATGACCAGGCAGGTAGTGGAAGTTTACGTTCTACAAAAATATATGGTTCCCTTGCTTATCACCAGATGCTGGGTTCTGGAAGTTTACTAAGTGCCGGTTTTAATTTAGGTTGGGTAAACAAAAGAGTTGACCTGAGTAAACTTACATTCCCCGATCAGTTCAACGGAATATTTTTTGATGGCAGTTTGGGCACAGGTGTTACACTTACCAATACGAGTGTGAGTTATTTTGATATGCAGGTTGGGTTGAACTATGCTTATTTCCCCAATGAGGATTTGTATGTAAATGCAGGATACTCCATTCATCATGTTAACCGTCCCAAAGAAACATTTTTTAGCGATGCGGCAGACAGTACACGGATAGCCATGCGCCATATCGGCTTTATCAACGCATTGTATAAATTAAACGACCGGGTGATATTGAATCCAAATGCTTATTACACCATCCAGGCAAAAGCAAGTGCTTTAATGGTAGGTATGAATGCGAATTACAATTTATCCGGCAATGGCGATAAGCAGTTAATTGCAGGGCTGTATTACCGCTCTGGTGATGCCATTATTCCTATGATTGGTTTTGAAATAAAGAACGTACGTTTTACTTTCAGTTACGATGCCACCACTTCTTCACTTCGTAATTTTAATAGTTCCCAGGGAGCCCAGGAATTTAACCTGATCAAACAGGGCTTTTACAATCAAACCAACAGCAGCACACGCCAGGTAGTTTGTCCAAAGTTTTAATCAGCTGATTTATTTTTCTTCAGTTTGAATACCCGTTATAAAAAATGGGGCTTTTCCTGTTTTGTGTAATATCTCCATTGGCATAACCTTTTTTTATCCCCATCTTATCAATAAAAGACTTGCTATCCAGCTTATTTTTCAAAAAAATGAGAAACTTTTTTAAAATTTTAATAAGTTTTCCAATTTTTTATATACTTTAGGCGAATAAAACTATTGCCATCACATTAACATGACGATAAAAAAGAGATTATCGAAGAATAAAATTTTAAAGGAGTTGTATTTTGAGGATAGTCTTTCTTGTGCAGATCTATCCTTTAAAATAGGCAAAAGTTTCCCCGTTACTCAAAAACTATTAGAAGACCTGGTAGCAGAAAATACAGTAACAGAAACTGGCTATGCTGCATCCACTGGAGGAAGGAGGGCTCAAACCTACTCCCTTCAAAAAGCAGTGATGTACCTGGTTTCAGTAGCCATGGATCAGTTTGTTACAAAAATTGCTATCATGGATATGCAGAACAATTTTGTTTCACCTGTTGAAAAAATTGTTTTGCCATTACCCAATAATTCAGAGGCTCTTGGAGTATTGATAAAAATTATAGACCAGGTAATTGAAGCATCCGGGATATCCAGAGAAAAGTTTATAGGAGTAGGTATTGGGATGCCGGGTTTTGTAAATGTAAAAAAAGGTATCAACTATACTTATTTACGTTTACCACACGATAAAAGTATTACTAAGCATATTGCTGAAAAGATCGGGATACCAACCTTTATAGATAATGACTCAAGTTTGGTGGCGCTTGCTGAGCTTCTTTTTGGTGCAGCAAAACAAGAAAAAAATGCCATGGTGGTTAATATTTCCTGGGGTGTTGGTCTGGGATTAATTCTTAATGGGGAATTATTCAGGGGGCATGATGGTTTTGCAGGAGAGTTTAGCCACATACCGCTTTTCTTAAATGGAAAATTATGTTCCTGCGGAAAAACGGGATGTCTTGAAACGGAAAGTTCTTTGCTCCTGATTGTAGAAAGGGCCAGGGAGGGAATCAGTTCAGGCAGGCTCACAAAACTAACCGCATTGCCCGAAACCAATCTTGAAATGGCATTTGATATCATTATTAAAGCTGCTAAGGAGGGTGACCAGTTTGCAATTGAGCTTTTTTCAAAAGCAGGATATGATATTGGACGGGGTGTAGCAGTGCTGATTCATTTGCTGAATCCCAAAATAATTATTCTCAGTGGCAGGGGATCATCAGCAGGACAAATATGGAAAGCCCCCATACAACAGGCATTGAATGAACATTGTATTCACCGGCTGTTTCAAAGTACCAGTATTGAGATATCAACATTGGGCACAGATGCAGAATTGATTGGAGCGGCGGCACTGGTGATGGAGAATTATGAATTGATACAGCACATAAAAAGCCAGCCCGCTATTCAAGTAAAGGAACTGTCTTAACTGAGAAAAAAATAATACTAACGGTAGCGCTTTTCAGGTTTTTGTGTAAATCCAATATTTATAATACCAGGCAGAATATTTTGATAACAGGCTGCTTGATGGGTTATACACAGCAAAAGATTGAAGTTTTGTTTGCATGGAAAACATATTCTATAAAACAGGCAACTGGAGCAGCAGATAAAGTTTACCGGGAATGCGGACCATCACAGTAAAGGACAGGGAAAGATAAAAAACGAGCTCTTTTTTAATTATAATTTAACCAAACTAAAAACAATTGTTTATGAAACGACATTTAACAATGTTAGGACTGGTACTGCTTAGCTATTTCAGCGCCATTTCGCAAAACCGTTCCGTCTCAGGGGTGGTTACAGATGCAGAGAACAAAGGAGTTACTGCTGCAACTGTAAAAGTAAAAGGCAAACCCATTAGTACTGTCACCGATGCTGAAGGTCGTTTTACATTAAACGTTCCTGCAGGTGATGCAACACTTGAAGTTTCCTCTGTTGGATTTAATTTAAGATCCATTGATGTGGGAGCCAATGACAACAATATTACTGTTGGCATGGCAAGAAACAACCAGGACCTGGGCGAAGTGGTGGTTACGGCGCTGGGTATTAGAAGAGAAAAAAAGGCGCTCGGGTACTCTGTTCAGGAAGTTGGGGGTAAAAACCTCACAGAAGCCAGGGAAAACAACCTGGTGAACAGTTTGTCAGGCCGTGTTGCTGGTCTTCAGTTGTACAAAACAGGTAATGGTCCCACAGGATCTACCAGGATTGTGATCAGGGGAAACAACTCACTTGGTGGAAACAACCAGCCGCTGATAGTAGTGGATGGTGTCCCAATGGATAACTATCAAACGGCTAACGGTCAAAGTGAATATGGGACTTTTGATGGAGGTAATGGTATTTCAGATATTAACCCGGATGATATTGAAACCATAACCGTATTAAAAGGCCCGGCCGCTGCTGCATTGTATGGTACACGTGGTGGTAATGGTGTTCTTTTAGTAACAACAAAAAAAGGAATTTCCAGGAAAGGCTTAGGCGTTAAATTTAATACCAATTATGCCGTTGATAATCCGCTGTTGTATCTTGATATGCAAAACGAATACGGGCAGGGAGCCAATGGTGAATTTAATGTAAAATCTCAGTCAAGCTGGGGACCAAAAATTACAGGGCAAACCATCACAGACTGGAGAGGGGAAAGTGTACCAATGTCTGCTGATCCAAATGATATGAAAAACTTTTTGCAAACAGGAAAAACCTGGACCAATTCTGTAGATCTTTCCGGCGGAAATGATAAAACAACTTTTCGTTTAGGATATACGAACCTGGATAATAAAGGTTTGTTACCCAACACCAAATTAAAAAGGGACATGGTAACGTTAAGGGTGAATTCTGAATTAACCAGCAAGCTGGCTGTGGATGCTAAAATAAGTTATACCAATCAAAGGACATTTAACAGGCCGCAGTTGTCAGGAAGCCCTAGCAACGTATTTGCCCAATATTCCACTTTGCCCCGCTCTGTGCATATGGCCGATATGAATCCGTGGAAAGATGTATATGGTAACCAGATACTATGGGCTCCTGAAGCTTACAGTACCTTAAGAAATCCATATTGGGTATTAAATGAAGATTTTAATAATGATCAGAGCGATCGTTTTTTAACAATGATCAGCCTTGATTATAAATTTACCAATTGGCTAAAGCTAAAACTCCGCCACGGTATGGATCAGCGTAATGCTGCCGCAGAATCCGGAACTGCTTATGGTATTTATAATAATAACCCTACTGAACCGACTTTTAATTTTGGTTCAGGTTATGGGGCCAACAGGAGCAGGGCACTTGAAACCAATGCGGACTTCTTATTATCAGCCAATAAAAAAATCAGTGATTTTTCTGTAGGCTTAAGTGTGGGCGGCAACCAGCAGCGGGCCAGCTATAATCAAACAGGGGGAAATACAGGGAACCTTGATATACCTGGTGTTTACACTTTATCTGCCGGTGCCAATCCAAGGCCATACAGCACTAAAGTACAGTCAAGGTTAAACTCTTTATACGCCTTTTTAAATTTGTCGTATATGGATTATTTATTTGCAGATATAACTTACAGGAACGACTGGTCATCTACACTTTCTCCGGAAAACAGGAGCTTCGATTATCCATCATTTAGCGGATCATTGATCGTAAGTGATATGTTGAAAAAATCATTCAATACCAGTTTACCAGAATTTATTTCTTTCTTTAAGATACGTGCAGGTTACGCACAAGCTGGTAATACGATCGGGCCATATCGCTTATTCCCATCTTATTTAATTTCAAGAGGTTTCTTTAATGCAATCATTACAAGTCCGCCATCTACACTTGTAAATGAAAATATACTTCCAGAAATTGTAAAATCACAGGAGTATGGTATTGACCTGAGATTCCTGAACAACAGGTTGGGAATTGATTTTACTTACTATAAAAAGAATGCGTACAACCAAATCCTTTCATTACCAGTGCCACCTGCTACCGGGTATAGCAGCAAGATTGTAAATGCCGGTAATGTAGAAAATAAGGGCTATGAATTTGTAATCAATGCAGGCATCATCAGAAATAGTGCTGGTTTAAACTGGGATATTTTGTTTAATTATGGACACAATACCAATAAAGTAATAAGCCTGCATCCGGAAACAAAAAGTTATTTGTTACAGGGTGACGAACAATCCAGGGCTGTAAGGGTTACAGCTAATGAAGGTGAGCCTTATGGTAATATGTACGGACGTGATTTTGAGCGGAATGCTGCTGGTGATATTATTGTTGAAGCAGACGGAACCCCAAAAAAATCAAGCAATAAAAATGTTTATTTAGGAAATTATCAACCTAAATACATGATGGGTATTTCAAATACATTCTCATATAAGGCGCTCTCATTTAGTTTCCTGATCGATGTCCGCAGCGGTGGGCAGTTTTATAGTCAGACAATGGCATATATGTATGCTGCCGGCAATGCCGCTGGTACTGTTCCAAACAGGGAAGGTGGTTTGATTGTAGATGGTGTATTAGCAAATGGCTCTAAAAACACAACCCCTATTAATGCACAACAGTATTGGTTTAAAGTTGCAGGTGCAGAACCGGTAGCATCCTTATTTATTTATGATGCCAGCAATACCCGGTTAAGGGAAGTTACATTAGGCTATAGCATTCCAAATAAAGTATTGGGTAAACTGCCTGTACGCAATGTTACTTTAAGTTTGGTTGGAAGAAACCTTTGGTTGATCAAGAGCCATATTCCGGGAATTGATCCTGAATCTTCTTTCTCTACCACCAATTCACAGGGAATTGAAAATGGAGCTTACCCTTCCACAAGAACGCTTGGTTTCAACCTTAAATTAGAATTTTAATATTAAACCATTTAAATAAAAAATTATGAGACATATATTTTTAAAATCAAAATGGTACCTGGTACTCGGGAGTCTTGTTTCATCCGTAGTTTTATACAGTTGTACCAAAGATTTTGACAAGGTAAATACCGACCCAAATACATTTCCGGGTGAAGTGGTGGATCCAAGTTTCCTTTTACCAGGTGTTTATAAAGCCTCTGTGCTTGACCCGGGTATGCATGAAAGGATGACACAGTTGACCAATGATATTTTTTCTCAGTATTATGGCAATGAGGGTTTCAGTACCCGCCAGGGAAAAACAAATGATGAATGGATTACTTCTTACTATGCTGACTATCATAGCAGGTTTATTACTTCATTAAACCTGGCTATCAGGCTGGGTAAGGAAAAGCCTTACGCTACCAACGACATGCAGATAGCACGTATCTGGCGTTGTTTCGTATATGCGAGGGCTACCGATATCTGGGGTGATATTCCTTATTTTAAAGCAGCAGATGGTACAGGTGAAAATGCACCTTATGATAAGCAGGAACTGATTTATAAAGACATGTTGAAAGAATTAAAAGAAGCATCAGCAGAGCTTTCGACTAGTAACCCAAAACAAAGACCGGGGCAGGATTATGTGTACAATGACGATATTGCTAAATGGAAAAAATTCGCCAATTCGTTAAGGTTAAGGCTGGCGCTTCGTGTTTCACAGGCCGATGCAGCTCTTTCTAAGCAAAATGCAGAAGAGGCGATAGCTGCCGGTGTTATGACAGCAGCCAGCGATGCCTGCCGTGTGGTAAGCAGTGATGTGGCTTTTGGCTGGGGTAACGGATACCAGTATAGTTATTATTATGGCTGGGGGTCATTAGCCATGAGCCGTTCAATGGAAAATTTACTAACTGGTTTAGGCGGACAACCTTTTGCAAATGCTCCGGCTGGTGCAGTGGTGGATGATGCAGGGGTTACTTTGCCTGGTTCAGATGAAAATCCGCTTGACCCTAATAAAAATAAATTTAAGATTGGCATACCATCTAAAGTTGATCCAAGAGGCCCAATCTATTTTGAACCAAGTTCGGATGCATCGGGAGCCAATCCCGCTGCTACTGTAGCAGGTTCAACTGTGGATATGAGAAAAAGGTGGCATGGTACACCTGCGGGACTTTCCTCTACCGCAGCAGGAAAGGATCAGTATACCATTAACAACCAGGCAAAGCTGGGAAGGGAGTTTTTAAAAGCTGAAAGGCCCTATGAAGTAATGACCTACCACGAAGTTTGTTTCCTGGCTGCTGAAGCTGCCCAAAGAGGATGGAACGTGGGCGGTACGGCACAGGAATGGTACGAAAAAGGTATTACTGCTTCTATGAAATGGAACAATGTTGCTGATGGAACTATTGCTGCTTACATTGCTTCAAGCAATGAAAATACATATGGTACTACCGTAAAATGGGGTTTTAACTCAGGCAAAACATTTAACGGTCAGGCTGCAGACGATGCAATTGGCAAGATCGTTACTCAGAAATACATAGCCATATTCCCTGACGGTGGATGGGAAGCATGGGCAGACCACAGAAGGTTACACTTACCAATCCTGATACCTTTCGCAGCTCCTGATCCTACAGCGATCACTGCAACAGATGGTGGTCCGGGTAATTTTGTAAAAAGAATTACATGGCCTTCAAGGGAAGCATTGAACAATAAAGAATTCTACAATGCCGCTGTAACACAGCAGGGTGTAGATATAGAATCTACACCTGTTTGGTGGGACAAATAAATTATCAAAGAAAAACCTGAATACAAAAAAGAATAGAGTTCATCTCTATTCTTTTTTTGTAATTAGAAAAAACTATTTTGCTTAAAATTAATAATATGTCCATAAAAATATTCAGGAGTTTTTTTATCCTGATGCCTGTGTACCTACTGCTTTTACTAACTGGTTGTAAAGACGAAAAAATTAAAACCGTTTTTACTTTGCTGGATAGTAAACAGACAGGCATAAATTTTAAAAACATCAGTGTGGAGAATGAGCAGATTAATATTCTCACCTACGAATATTTATACAATGGCGGCGGTGTGTCTGTGGGGGATATTAATAACGATGGATTAAAAGATATTTATTTCACATCCAACAACCAGGAAAATAAATTATACCTCAACAAGGGTAATATGAAGTTTGAAGATATCACCACAAAGGCAGGTGCCGGTTGTAAAGAGGGGTGGAAAACAGGCACCACTATGGCAGATGTTAATGGGGATGGATTCCTGGATATTTATGTATGTAAATCTGCAGATGGCAACCCTGAACACAGAAGAAATATTTTACTCATCAATAATGGTTTTTCTCCTTCTCCAAAAGGAGAGGGTGGGGGTGAGGTCACCTTCACCAACAAAGCAAAGGAATATGGCGTAGATGATTTTGGTTATTCTACCCAGGCTACTTTTTTTGACTATGATAATGATGGAGACCTGGATATGTTCCTGCTGAATCATTCATTAATAGAAGTGTCAAACACGATTGGTATAAACCCGATGCTACGAAATGCAAGAGACGAAAATTTCAGTGATAAATTGTTCAGGAACGACAACGGTATATTTAAAGATGTAAGTGAAGAAGCTGGTATTACCGGCGGTATGGCTAATTATGGTCTTGGAGTGGTGGCTACTGATATTAATAACGATGGGTGGCAGGATATCTACGTCACCAATGACTACGCAGAAAACGATCACATTTATATCAATAATAAAAAGGGTGCATTTGTAGATTCTGTTCATGAGCTGCTGGATCACATGTCAAATTTTTCTATGGGCCTGGACATTGCAGATTTTAACAATGACGGACTACCGGATATCTGTACACTGGACATGTTGCCGGCAGATAATAAAAGACAAAAATTATTGTATGGACCCAATGAGTATGACAAATTTAACATGTTTGTAAAAAATGGGTTGCATTACCAGTATATGCGGAACATGCTGCAATTGAATAATGGCAATGGAACGTACAGTGAGATCGGGCAGTTAGCCGGTGTTTCAAATACTGACTGGAGCTGGGCACCACTTATCGCAGATTTTGATAATGATGGGAATACTGACCTGTTTATCAGCAATGGTTATAAGAGAGATTTTACTAACATGGATTTTTTAAAATACCGGGCCGATATAAAAATGCAGGGAGGTCAGCAGGGTAGTGGCGGACAAAAAACCCCCATGAGTGAGATCATTAAAAACATGCCTTCCAATAAATTCCATAATTATTTTTTTAAAAATAACGGCGATCTCAGTTTCCAGGATGTGTCTGCAGATTGGGGATTTGATAAGCCTGTATTAAATAACGGTGCAGCGTACGCTGATTTGGATAATGATGGCGACCTTGATCTCATTACCAACAATATTGACCAGGAAGCTTTTGTTTATAAAAACAATTCAAATGAGCAGTTCAAAAATAATTACCTCACCCTGCGCCTGAAAGGGGAAGGTAAAAACCGTTTTGGAATTGGGTCAAAACTGAAAGTTTATTTTGATGGAAAAATAGCATTCAAGGAAGCTAACCCCACCAGGGGATTTCAGTCTTCTGTGGATGTGGATTTATCTGTAGGTCTTGGAAAAAATGCCATTGCTGATTCTGTACAGGTGGTCTGGCCATCAGGCAAAATACAAACACTACATTCTGTCAAATCCAACCAGTTGCTTGTGCTGGAAGAAAAAAATGCGGATAAAGAATATAATTATGAAAATACTGTAACCCGCCAATATTTTACCTCTGATATCAGGCCAGCAGTTTTATTTCATCATATAGAAGATGATTTTATAGATTTTGGGGTACAGTTTTTTTTACCGGGGTTGCTTTCCACCCAGGGGCCGCACATGGCCAAAGCAGATGTAAATGGAGATGGGCTGGAAGATGTTTTTATTGGCGGTGCCAGTAGTCACCAGGGTGCTTTATTCATACAGGATAAGGCAGGAAATTTAAAGAATGCAAATCAGCAGGCATTTTTAAAAGATGCACTTTCTGAAGATACAGACGCAGCTTTTTTTGATGCAGATGGTGATAAAGATCCAGATCTGTTTGTGGTATCCGGTGGCTATGCTTTTAAAGAAGGCAGCCCTGAATTGCAAAATCGTTTATACTTAAACGATGGAAAGGGAAGTTTTTCCCTGAAGCAAAATGCTGTTCCAAATGTTTTTGTAAATGCCTCCTGTGTTAAACCGGCTGATGTGGATGGGGATGGAGATACAGATGTGTTTGTGGGAGCCAGGGTGATACCAGGAAGATATCCTGAAACTCCAAACAGCTACTTATTGATCAATGACGGGAAAGGAAATTTTTCAGATAATACAGCGGTGCTTGCAGCAGGCTTGCAACTGGCAGGGATGGTTACTGATGCGGTATGGGCAGATGTGAATAATGATCAGCAACCTGATTTAATAGTGGTGGGAGAATGGATGCCTGTAAAAGTTTTTATCAATCAGAAAGGAAAGCTGGCAGATCAGTCAGCTACTTACTTCAATACCGCTGTCAATGGCTGGTGGAACAGGATCTTTGCAGCAGATTTTGATAAAGATGGAGACCTTGATTTTGTTGTTGGTAACCGTGGATTTAATACCCAGTTTAAAGTTACAAAAGACCAGCCCTGTACCATGGTGTACAAAGATTTTGACAAGAACGGTTCTGTGGATGGCATCATGAGTTATTTCATACAGGGTAAAAGTTATCCTGCATTGAGCCGGGATGAACTACTGGAACAACTACCGGTACTCAGAAAAAAATATAATGATTATGCATCCTATTCCAATGCCACCATCAATGATATTTTTTCTGATGCAGAACTTGCAGACGCAAAAAAGTTGACAGCTGATAATATGGCCACGTGTTATATTGAAAATAAAGGAAACGGAAAATTAGAAGTAAGGCCATTACCGGTACAGGCGCAGTTTTCACCTGTATACGGTATTGCATCCATGGATGTAAACAAAGATGGTAACCCTGATTTATTATTGGGCGGTAACTTTGAAAAAACAAGGGTTGCTATTGGTAAAATGGATGCTAATCATGGCATGTTATTCCTGGGTGATGGTAAGGGAAATTTTAAATATGTGCCACAAACTGAATCTGGTTTTGCTGTGAAAGGTGATGTAAGAGACATCCAGGTAGTAAAAACAAAAGATAAAATAAAAGTACTTTTTTCTATTAGTGATAAACAGGTTGTTAGTTACAGCTTACAATAATATGAATGATGAGAAGAAAATTGTTTATGTGCCTCCTGCAAAGAATGGCAGTGGTATTATTACTGGTTGCTCCGCTGATTGGTAATACTCAAAAATTAATAAAATATGCAGATCCTTTTATCGGTACAGGTGGCCATGGGCACACTTATCCCGGTGCCACGGTTCCATTTGGGATGGTGCAGTTAAGCCCTGATAATGGTACACAGGGCTGGGATTGGTGCAGTGGTTATCATTATTCTGATTCCATGATAGCAGGCTTTAGTCATACTCATTTAACCGGTACCGGTATAGGAGACTGGTGTGATATTTCCGTAATGCCATCGGTTGGACTGATCAATGATACCATCAGTTTGTACAGGGAAAAATTTTCTCATGCAAATGAAAAAGCAAGCCCCGGTTATTATTCAGTAAAATTAAATAATGGCATCAGCGCTGCCTTTACCACCACAGAAAGATGTGGGTTACACCAATATACTTTTCCTGCAGGCACCCAGCCTGTAATCCGTTTTGATCTTGGCTTTGCCATCAACTGGGATGCACCAGAAGGCACCTATATTCAAAAAGTAAATGATTCCACCATTATGGGTTTTCGTTTTTCCAAAGGCTGGGCCCAAAACCAACGGGTTTATTTTGCAGCACGTACATCAGTACCCTTCAGCAAACTTTACCTGGCGGATGGCAAAGATCCATTAGTTGATAGCGCAGTAATGGGTAACAAAATTAAAGGACAATTGATTTTCCCGGATTTAAAAGGCAAGCCTTTATTAATGAAAGTGGCCCTCTCGTCATCAAATATGCGAAAAGCAATCATGGCGCTTGATGAAATTAAAGACTGGAATTTTGATGCGGTTAAAAAGCAGGCTGAAAATAAATGGGAAAAAGAATTGCAGAAGATCACCATCACCAGTAAGGATGAATCATCCAAAAAGATATTTTATTCTGCATTGTACCATACCTGCCTTGCCCCAGTATTGTACTCAGATGCAGATGGTGAATACAGCAATGCAGCCGGAGAAATAAAAAAAATGCCAGGCGGTATGCAACGCTATACAGAGTTTTCATTGTGGGATACCTTCCGTGCATTGGATCCCTTATTCAGTGTTACACAGCCAGGCCGAATGACCGAACTCATTAATACCATGCTGGCTTTTTATGATGAAACTGGCTTACTGCCTGTATGGGATCTAAGCGCCTGCGAAACCAACTGCATGACAGGTTACCATGCTATTCCGGTGGTGGCAGATGCCATCTTAAAAAATACGAAAGGCATCAACTTTCAGAAAGCTTATTGGGCCATGAAGAAAAGCGCCATGCAAGATATCCGTGGTACCAATCTCTACAGGGAGTATGGATTTATACCGCAGGATAAGTATGGCAGCAGTGTAACCGTTACCGTGGAGTATGCTTATGACGACTGGTGTATAGCACAGGTTGCCAAAAAACTTGGAAGAATGGATGACTACAATAGTTTTATGAAACGTTCCGGATCATGGGAAAAATTATTTGATGCTTCCAGTGGTTTTATCCGGGCAAAAAATAGTGATGGCAGTTGGGTAAATCCTTTTGATCCTTATTTATCTGAACATGACGAACAGAAGGCCATGTATACAGAAGGCAATGCATGGCAGCATTCTTTTTTTGTACCACACGATGTAAAAGGACTTGCTGCTGCACATAGCGGAAACGAAGCATTTATAAAAAAACTCGACTCTCTGTTTACAGTGAGTTCTGTATTAACCGGCGAAAATGCATCGCCAGATGTAAGCGGACTGATAGGACAGTATGCACATGGTAATGAACCAAGCCATCACATCGCTTACATGTACAGTTATGTGGGTGCAGCATGGAAAACTCAGGAACGTGTGAGAATGATCGTTGACTCTATGTATCATGACAGGCCAGATGGTTATGCCGGTAATGAAGATTGCGGACAGATGAGTGCATGGGGAGTTTGGAGTATGGCAGGATTGTATCCTGGTAATCCTTCAGGTGGCCAATATGTTTTTGGAAGCCCTTTGTTTGATCAGGTGAAATTCAACCTGGCGGGAGGTAAAGTGTTTACCATACGTACAAAGAATGCAGGTAAGGGTAACCCTTATATCCAAAGTGTACGGCTGAATAATAAGCCGTACAGTAAAACTTATTTAGATCATCTTACTTTAATGAAAGGCGGAGTACTTGAATTTGTGATGGGAGAAAAGCCAAATAAAGAATTTGGAAAGGAAATGGCAACATGGCCGGCATCGGCTACTCGGTAAGATATTAATTACAAGCCAATCTGCCGTCATGTAATTTGGCTAAATAAAAGTGCTGTGCAAAACAACGCAGCAAACGCTAAAAATCATTTCATTAATAGCTTGCATTTCTGATTTTAAGTTATTAGTTTCACCCTCAATCTTCCATACCCCCATACCCTCCCTTTTATCTGCTGCCTTATTTATTAATTTATTTTTTTAACGTAAAATCTTTCCAACATGAAAAAATTAATGTTCTGGACATTATGTTCTTTGCTGTTTATTGCCTGTAATGATCAAAAAAAAGAAGAACCAACAACTGAAACCACACCTGCTGCTGCCGCTGAAACAAAAGAAACACCTCCTGCAGAATTTGCTGATGCCAAGTATGTGGACATTGGTAAAAAAGGACTTGCTGCTTTGTCAGCTGGTGATGTGGATGGCTGGGTGGCTGCTTATGCAGACAATGCCATGTATTATTGGAATGGAGGAGACAGCATTTCGGGTAAAGCAGCAATTGCTGAGTACTGGAAAAAAAGAAGGACCGAAGTGATAGACTCCCTGAATTATAGCAGCGATATATGGCTGCCTGTAAAAGTAAATACACCACAGCAGGCTGCTCAGGCTCCCGGGGTTTGGCTATTGGGATGGTACAAGGTAGATGCTAAATATAAAACTGGAAAAAGAATGAGCCAGTGGATACATACCGATATGCACTTTGATGCCAATGATAAAGTTGACCGGGTGATAATGTACATTGACAGGGCTCCTATAAATGCAGCCATGAAGAAATAGGTCTGATCAAAATAAAACTCCCCGGCATTACCGGGGAGTTTTTATTTTAGGTCTTCTTTCCTTATTCTTTGTCGATCTTTATTTTATAATCATCACCGGGTATATACCGCCTGTATTTATTTGTAATAGCATCGCTTTGTTTTTTACCATTGATGTAAAGCACCTTGTCTTTGTATTCAATGGTAAATCCATTTTTGGGATGAATAAGTCCGTCCGACTCCATTTCAATGAACATTTCTTTTTGCAGCTTCAGCAATTGTTTTGCCTCTTCTATATTCTTACCAGCTTCTTTTAAAATGTTATCAAAATCTATTTTTTCTAAAGCTGTTTTACTCTTCTCCATTTGTGCTTTTGCCTTTTCAATTTGTTCGTTGATTTCTTCCATGTCGATTTGCTCCATTTCCTTTTTGGCCTGGTCCAGGGAATGTTTTACTTCGTCACTTATCCTGGCCCATTCCGCTTCTTTCATAGCATGGCTCACTTCTTTTTGAATGGCAGCAAAATCTACTTCTTTCATCGCCTTGTTTATTTCCAGTTTAATTTTTTCAGCATCCAGGTCTTTTAATGCGGCTTCAATTTCCTTCGCCAGTTTAGCACCGTCAATGGATTTAACCTCTGCCAATGCTTTCCGCATGTTTGCATTTAAATCATTCATCATCTCATCATACTCTTTCATCGTCATTTTATCACGCCACTCTTTTTTTTCTGGAATGGTATCGGGTGTTTCACTCAGGGAGTCGTACTGCTGAATGGGCCCAAATTGTAATGGCTGAAATGACATGGTGATTCCTGCAAGTAACAGGCAAATACCTGCTGCTGCAATACCTTTTTTGTTTTTTGCAATAAATGCTTTCATGGCTGTTTGTTGGTTTTGATTAATTAAATACGAACTTGTTCGTAACAAATATAATCATCTCATTTATTTCATCATAGTCGTTAAAAAAAATTAACATTTTATAAAATGCATCTTTGATATCCTATTTCATCAAGTGATCATTTTATACGATTTTTACAAAATAGCAGGAGACTGTTGAGCCGCATTAAAAAATTATTTGACCTCAATAACATTTAAACAACGGAATATTTTTTGACCTGTAAATTGAAACAATGAAAAAATTATTAGTAACAGCTTTGTTAGCTGCATTGATATGTACCGGATTTGCCCAGGATGATGAGGATAGTACAGAACAAAAAACGGGAGGTTTTAAAAAAGAGTATCTTTTTACCGGAGGTAATATCAATCTTTCTTTTTTTAGTGGAGTAACAGTGCTTGGTGCCTCTCCGCAGTTAGGTTACAGTGTTACCAACTGGCTGGATGCCGGCGTTATCTTTGGTTACACCTACAGCAGCGAACGGGATCCTTATAACAATGATAAATACAGGCAGACCATCATTGGTCCGGGTGCTTTTGCAAGGCTTTTTCCTGTTAATTTTTTATTTGCTTCAGTACAGTACGAACATAACTTTATCAGGCAAAAATATATCCCTGCATCAGGAAATAATTCTTACACACAAAAAGTGGATGCCAACAGCCTGCTGGTTGGAGCCGGTTATACCAGCGGAAGAAGTTTCAGGAACAGTCCTTATTATTATTTTTCTGTATCTGTTGATATTCTTAACAAACCCAACTCACCCTATACTGACCGGTTTAATAATTTACTTCCGGTGGTGGTAGCTGGTTTTAATATCCCCTTGTTCCAGGGGAAAAGAGGCGGCAGGGATTATTAAGTTTTGCTGAATAGCTCTTCAGGGCTGGTAAGAATGGTGATGACTTCATTCAACGGGTTATATAAAAATTTTTCCTGCATCATTCGCTGCATGTGCTGCAGCAATGCATCATAAAATCCACCGGAGTTTAAAATGTACACGGGCTTATCATGAATGCTGAGCTGGTTCCAGGTAAGTATTTCAAACAATTCATCCAGGGTGCCAAAGCCGCCCGGTAATATAATTGCAGCATCCGCTTTTTCATACAACATACGTTTGCGTACATGCATATTTTCTACCACTATCAATTCGGTAATACCATCATGCTGCCGCTCCCAGCTGGTTAATAATTCAGGAATGATTCCAATTACCCGGCCATTTTTTTCTAATACGCCGTTGGCTACACAGCCCATCAGTCCGTTGTTGCCAGCGCCATATATAAGACATATATTATTTTCTGCCAGCAGGTTGCCCAATTGGGTGGCATGCTTTGCATATAAAGGATTGTTCCCATTCTTGCTGCCGCAAAAAACCGCCATTGATTTCAACTCCACCATTCCGTATTTTATTTATGAGCAAAGACACAATTATTTTCTCTATTTTCAATTTTAAATATTTATAAACAGCTTTTCATGTCTCCACAATTATTGTTCTCATTTGTTATCGGATATTTTTTACTGCTGCTGCTGGTAGCATATTTTACCAGCCGCAATTCTAACAATGATTCTTTTTTTATTGGTAACCGCAACAGCAACTGGATGCTGGTGGCTTTTGGAATGATCGGTACTTCACTCAGTGGTGTAACTTTTGTGAGTGTGCCCGGTACTGTTGGCTCCGCAGGCTTCCAGTATTTCCAGGTGGTGATCGGTTATTTTATCGGGTACCTGGTGGTGGCATTTGTATTGCTGCCTTTATATTACCGGCTCAACCTTACCTCTATCTATCTCTATTTGGAAAAACGCTTTGGGCCTGTATCTTACAAAACGGGTGCTTTGTTTTTTATCGTATCCAGGGCATTGGGCGCCACGGCAAGAATGTATTTAGTGGTAAATATTTTGCAGTTATTTATTTTAAATAAAATGGGCGTTCCTTTCTGGTTGACTGCATTGGTAATATTGGTACTGATCTTACTCTACACATTTGAAGGCGGTGTAAAAACGATTGTTTATACAGATACATTGCAAACTACCTTTATGCTGCTGGGCCTGGTGGTTTGTATCATCACCATCATGAATAAAATGAATATTAATTTTTCCGGGGCAATGGAACTGATGAAAGAAAATAATTTATCAAGATTATTTAATACCGATGTAAAATCTTCCGGGTATTTTCTCAAGCAAATTTTAGGCGGTGCTTTCATCACTATTGCCATGACAGGGCTTGACCAGGAGATGATGCAGAAAAATATCAGCGTACGTACATTGGGAGGGTCGCAAAAAAATATCTTAACCCTCAGCACCATTTTGTTGCTGGTAAACTTTTTGTTTTTGCTGATGGGAGGCCTGCTGTATTTGTATGCTGCACAAACGGGCAGTACAGTAAAGGGAGATGATCTGTTTCCGTCTGTAGCATTAGGAGGAAGCTTATCTGCCATTATCTCTGTTATCTTCATCATTGGTTTGATCTCCGCATTATTTCCCAGTGCTGATGGCGCCCTTACAGCATTGACTTCTTCTTTCTGTATAGATATCCTGGGCCTAAAAAAAAGTAGTAACCTTACTGAGCAGCAAAAGAAAAGAACCCGGCTTTCCGTTCACCTCACCTTTGCAGTTGTCTTTTTTTTATTAGTAATGTTGTTCAAATGGATCGATGATAAATCCATCATTGATGTGATACTGAAAGTGGCTGGTTATACTTATGGTCCGCTGCTTGGTTTGTTTGCGTTTGGTATTTTAACACACCGGAAGCTGAAAGATAAATATGTGCTGGCTGTTTGTTTGATTTCTCCGTTGATCATTTTTGGAATTGATTTTGTAAACAATCCCGAATGGTTTGTAAAGCGTTTTGGTTTAAGTACTGATACAGAATCAGCACTAAAAAATCTTTCTGCCAGTGTGTTTGGTGGATTTAAAATTGGTATTGAGATATTGATATTGAATGGTATGGTTACTTTTTTGGGATTGTTTTTAATTTCTAATAAAGATGTTAAGCGGGAGTTAGTAGAAGAGAAATAAAAACGGGTCAATAAATTTTTTGTGTACTTCAGTCAACCTTTTTTGTAAAAAATATTCAGGTATCTTTCCCTGTCATCACCATACTTTTTATTTATAAAACTTAGCAAATGATTTTCTTTAAAAAAAAGACCGCCATGCTAATGGCTGCCTTTGTATTGATCAGTAATATGGCCATCTCTCAAAAGCAGCAAAAACAACAACCCGTAATAATAGGTTATGTTGGTGGCTTCAGGGGTATGGTGGTAACTGACTCGATTGATGTGAAACGCCTTTCTCATATCAACTATGCATTTGTAGATATAAAGGATAACCGGGCATGGCTGCACAATGAAGCAACAGACACCATCAATTTCAGAAAATTGGTTGAACTAAAATCACAAAACCCTGATTTGAAAATATTGATCTCCGTTGGAGGATGGACGTGGAGCAAAAATTTTTCCGATGCAGTGCTTACTGATACTTCCACTTACAACTTTGCTAAAAGCGCTGTTGATATTGTAACACAATATGAACTGGATGGAGTGGATATTGACTGGGAATATCCCGGCATGATTGGAGACAGCAATGTGTACCGGCAGGAAGACAAAGAACATTATACACTTTTATTTAAGGACCTGCGGTGGCTGCTTGATTCTGTTACAAAGATCACCAGCAAAAAATATTTTGTAACAACAGCAATCGGCGGTTCCACTGCTTATCTTGAACATACAGAAATGGACAAGGTACAGTTGTACACAGATTTCATTAACATGATGAGTTATGACTACGATGAATCAGGTAATGGCATTGCTGAACACCATACCAATTTGTATACCTCCCCCGGTTACGATCATTTGTATTCGGCAGATAAGTCCATTCAAAATTTGATCAAAGCAGGAGTACCGCCCAACAAAATTGTAATGGGTGTAGCCTTTTATGGAAAGGGCCAGCTCATGGATTCCACGGTCACCGGCGGAGGGCTTTACGGCAAATCTATAAAAGGCGTTCGTGGTGGCGGATATACTTATCTTAAAGACAGCCTGGTAAATCAAAAGGGCTTTACCCGATATTGGGACAAACATGCAAAAGCCCCTTACCTGTTCAATGACGAAAAGAAAATATTTATTAGCTATGATGATGAAGAATCAATAAAGCACAAATGCAAATACATCAAAAAGTATCACCTGGCCGGCATGATGTTTTGGGAATATTCCAGTGATAAAAAAGGATACCTGTTAAAAGTTATTGCAGATAAATTTAAGTATGAGGCGGATTAATTTATTTTCATAAAATGATTTGATAAGCCTTCCATAATGCGGTGAGTCCAGAGCTCACACAAAGGGCTATAACCGAGACATCACCTGGGGAACGTTGGGAATGGAAGACTTGCTCCGGAAGTAAATAATTACTTGCTGAGTTTAGAGTAAGTAATTAAGACTGTCTTTCGCAAGAGGAGAATTACAGGCGTAAGCAATTCTCGTTGCCTCTCTTCGAATCCTTTTTGTCCATGAAACATATTACACCTAATGTGATATAAAAGACTTAAAATTGCTTTTGCTTTTTCTTGACTACTGTTGGATCTTAAATAACTTAAAAGTTCTAAGTCGAGGTCTCTTCTGGGTTCACCGAGATCCAGAATAATATTAAACCTTTTATTTTCTATAATATCACATATGGAAGTTAAGCTGTCGACACTTTCTTGATCATTTAATAGATTTTCAAGATAAAATTTACTTTTTAAATAATTGTAAACGTAATCTGTTGCAGCTTTCTTGTCTTTATAATCTTTCGGCATTTTCTCACCGGCAGCCGAGAGGGCATTTACAACTTCCATGTAGAGAGAATTAAATACTACATATAAAGAAATAAATTTGTCAAATTGATCAGCCAAATCATCATTCCCATAATTATCTGCCTTTGCAAGCCAGTTTTGATAAAATAAGTCGAATTGTATTGTAGTCATGAAAATTGTTTTTGTTTGGCGTCGATGAGTTGCGGCCAAAGGACAGGATACTTTTGTTGGCGGTAGTTTTAGTCCCAGTTGACCTCAAAAGGATTTTTTAAAGCAACTTCAAAGTAATTCTGTAAGGCATTAACTGAATGAACTGATGTCGTTTTTTCTAACACTTCATTTTCATTTGAATAGTCATTGATTACAGAATTGATTACTCTAAAACCTTTATCGTCCCAACATAAACCCTGATTACCAAAAAAGTCATTTGTATTCTTGATAAATACAGGTCGATAAATGACTACATTATCACGTTTGTATAAATTTGTCTGCTCGTTAAATTGGAAATTATTTTTTTTGAGAA
>JAYWII010000092.1:0-107858 GCA_043788995.1 Chitinophagaceae bacterium
GGTTAACAGTTTTGCAGTTCTTAAACAAATTTATATACAACAAGCCTGTTGGTAGAGTTAAGCATACGCTGGCAGATTAACTCCGCCAACGGGTTAAGAGATTAATAGAACACAATACAGGTATCTCAACATTCACGTCTAAGGCTTGCGACTGGAAATTAATGTACACTGAGGAGTTTGATACAAGAGAATTAGCACACAAAAGAGAATTACAAATCAAAAGAAAGAAAAGCAGAAAGTATATCGAGTGGTTGATTACAAAATTACCTGGAGGTTTTACCCTATGATATTTGTATAAACACTTCAGTCAGTTTTGTTAGGCCCAAATACCTATTTCATTCTTACCTAAAAATATGTTCTTAAATCTCTTAAGTCCATAATATTTGCTGCACTTCCCCATCCCCTTCTTATCTTAACAGTAAATTTATTTCATGAAACCAACCCAGCGCATTCTTTCCATCGATGCTTTAAGAGGCATCACAATCCTGGTAATGATATTTGTAAATGAGGCTGCTGGTATACGTGAGTTACCGGTATGGATGAAACACATGCCGGCGGATGCAGATGCCATGACCTTTGTAGACATGGTATTCCCTTCATTTCTTTTTATCGTGGGGATGTCTGTTCCGTTTGCCATCAGCAACCGGCTGCAAAAAGGTGATAGTTTCTGGCAACTGCAATGGCATATCCTGTTCAGAACATTGGGACTGCTGACGCTGGGATTTTTTATGGTGAATGCAGAAGAAGGTATTAATGCAGCTGCCACCGGGATGCCAGGAAGTGTATGGTCATTCTTGTTTTATGTATGTGTAGTATTGATCTGGAATATTTATTCCTTTAAAGATAAACGCCGGGCCTATTTATTAAAAGCTATCGGTGTGGCCGGGCTCATTATCCTGGCATATATATACCGGGCCGGGCCTGATGGCACAGAGCGGATGAAACCGCACTGGTGGGGCATCCTTGGATTGATCGGCTGGGCCTATCTTTTCGCCTGCATCTTTTACCAGTTAGTGAAAGGAAATGTAATTGGGTTATTCATACTGATGATCTTATGTTCTTGTTTTTATATGGTTGCTAATACAGCCTCCATAACAGAAAAATATTCCCTGCAATGGTTGGGATCACAAGCTGGTAATGCAGCTCATACATCGTTGGTACTGGCAGGAATGGTACTGGCTAGAATATTTTTTAATGAAAAAAATGAGCCGGTTAGCAAGAGATTTGTAAAAGCTATTTTGTTTGCCGTATTCCTTTTAATCGCCGGGTATTTTATCAGGCCGTATTTTAAAATTTCCAAAATACATGCAACACCAACATGGTGTTATTACAGTGCTGCTGCCTGTTCCATTATTTTTATGTTCCTGTACTGGCTCATCGATATTAAAGGTCACAGTAAGTGGACAGCATTCTTCAAACCTGCCGCCACCAATCCTTTACTAACTTATATTATACCTGCATTTTTATTTTCCATATTTGGAATGCTGCACATTACCATCTTTCCACACAGCTTATTATATGGAGTGCCCGGTTTATTATGGGCAGTGTTTTTTGCTGTGGCAGTAATGTACCTGGTAAAAGGATTGAATAAGTTAAAGATCAGGCTTCAGCTGTAACGAAATACAAATCATGAATTCAATGGTATGACGAAAAATAAAATCAATAGCTATACATGCACTATCCTATTATTACTGCTACTGGTACCGGCATTAATCTTTGCACAGTTCAGGGTGGTAGGATATGTTCCATTGGGCAGACAGCCGCTGTCAATAATTAGTGACAGTGTTTTTAAAAAACTAACACATCTCAACATTGCTTTTATAAATCCTGATTCAACTGGTGCCTTGATTGTTCCTGTTGGTTTTGATACATTAATACAACAGGCCCATTCAAATAAAGTAAAAGTGTTAATGGCCATTGGTGGCGGCACTTTCAATCCTCACTATGCCAATTTACTGAAAGATGAAAACCGAAAGTCATTTGTAGAAAGCCTGGTAACACTATGTGTCAATTACAACCTGGATGGTATCGATGTAGACATAGAAAACGATGCCATTGATAAAAACTATGAAGGCCTCGTTACAGATCTTTCAGCAATGCTGAGACCATTGCATAAATTATTAACTGCAGCTTTAGCTACCTGGAACGGGCACCTGATCAGCGATGCTGCATTAAAGCAATTTGATTTCATCAACATCATGTCGTATGATCAAACCGGGCCATGGCGGCCAAACAAACCCGGCCCCCACTCCACCTATGCAAAGGCAGAAGAAGATCTTCATTACTGGACGGTCACACGTGGAGTGGCAAAAAAGAAAGTGAATCTAGGCCTTCCATTTTATGGTTACTGTTTTGGAACAACATATGGAGAAAGCATGTCTTACGGGAATATTGTTACCATTTTTCCAGGTGCCGGGCAGCAGGATAGTATCGCACCCGTAAGCGGTGGAAATATCTACTATAATGGAATACCAACCATACAAAGCAAAACAAAACTGGCTTTAAAAAATGCTGGTGGCATAATGATCTGGCAGGTATTGGGAGATGCAGCAGGCGACAACTCTTTACTGAACGCCATTCATGCGGTCGCAAACAAAAAGTAATTACCGTTGCAGTATTTGCCCCACCAAAAACATTCCCGTTGAAATATTAATTATATCTTACCGCAGTATTTTTCACTAACAGAACATCATTAAAAATGACACAAAAATTTCTTCATCATTTCACTGCATTTACAAGACTATCCTTTCATTTCTTCGTGTTGATTTTATTAACTACATTTTTTCAGTCAACTGCTATGGCTCAAAAATCAGCTGCATTGAATGTTGAAAAATTAGCTGTATCATTTTCAATCGTCAACAACAATTATCAAAATAAAAACCAGGCGCTTGCAAAATTTATTTTAACCAATAATGGAAAAAAGGTTTTGCCTGCAACCGGATGGAAAATTTATTTTAATATCAAGTCGATGATCGGCGTGGAGAATACTGCTGATGGATTGGTAATAAAAAAACAAACAGGAAATTTATTTGAGCTATCCCCAACTGCTGCATTTACAGGAATAAAACCAGGGGGAAGTTACAGTACACAAATGATAACAGACAGGATCATCAACAAAAATGATCAGCCGGAAGGCTTTTATTTGGTATGGAACAACGAACCAACTAAAGGGTATACGATAAAAAATCTCTCCATCAATAAACCTGCTTTGCAACCAACGAACGGAAAATTAGTTTCTGATTTTGCTGAGACCATCTACAATCGCAATACAGCCATTAAAAGAGCGGTCAATAATAATCTGCCGAAAGTTTTTCCTACACCTGCCAGCTACGAGGAAACCAGTGGCGGTTTCTTATTGGATAATAACATAACGATTACTACAGACAAAGCATTTGAAAAAGAAGCTGCTCTGCTGGCTGCTGATTTAGAAAATGTTTTGGGGGAAAAACCGCCTGTAAATATTGGCAGCGCCGCAAAAGGAATCATATTGAAAATGAAAGAAGGTCTTGTTTCGGAAGGATATGAATTGAACATTAACAACGATGTAATAACAATTACTGCGTCATCGGGCGCTGGTATTTTTTATGGCATACAATCTTTCAAAACAATATTACCTACTGCTGCATGGAGCAAAAAACAAGGCTCTATACAAGTACCTGCTGTAAACATTGCTGACGCTCCAAGATTTGGCTACCGTGGTTTTATGCTGGATGTAGCAAGAAATTTTCAAACCAAAGAGGAAGTATTAAGAGTGCTGGAACTGATGTCTTTGTACAAACTGAACACTTTTCATTTTCATATTACCGAGGATGAAGGCTGGCGTTTAGAAATTGACGGATTACCTGAATTGACCAGTGTTGGTGCTAACCGTGGTCATACTTTGGATGATAAAAACAACCTGCCTGCTGCTTATGGCTCTGGCCCGGAAACCGGGAAATTATATGGCAGCAGGTATTATACCAAAGCAGATTTTATCGAGATATTACAATATGCCAATGATCGTCACATACAGGTGATCACCGAGATTGAAACACCCGGCCATGCAAGAGCAGCCATTAAGGCTATGGATAACCGTTATGAAAGATTAATGAAGCAGGGCAAAAAAGAACAAGCACTTCAATATCTTTTGAGAGACACTTTAGATGTATCTGAATATTCCACCGCACAGTGGTACACAGACAATGTGATGAATGTGGCCTTACCTTCTGTATATACTTTTATTGAAAAGGTTATAACAGAGGTAGATAAATTATACAAGCAGGCTGGTGTTCCACTCACCAACATGCATTTTGGTGGAGATGAAGTACCGGCAGGTGTATGGGAGAAATCACCAGCCTGTGCCGAATTGGTTAAAAATGATCCTTCATTAAATGAAATAAATGACCTTTGGTATTACTACTACGGCAGGGTGCATGCGATGTTAAAATCAAGAGGGATTGCACTCTCCGGTTGGGAAGAGATGGGCATGCGTAAAACCGAAGTGGATGGTAAAAAAACATTGATCCCTAATCCTGGCTTTGCCAATAATGACCTGCGGTTGTATGTATGGAACAATACAGAAGGCAATGAAGACCTTGCCTACAAATTAGCGAATGCCGGATATAAGATCATTCTTACCCCGGTAACGAATTTTTATTTTGACATGATTGCTTACGGAACTTATGACGAACCAGGGTATTACTGGGGCAGCATTACGGACATTTCAAAAACCTACCAGTTTATACCATTTGACTATTTAAAAAATGTACATACAGATAAATTTGGTAATGCACTTGACCGCTCTACTTTCACTCATAAACAACGGTTGACTGAATATGGAAAAAGCAATGTACTGGGATTGCAGGCTGCTATCTGGAGTGAAACAATCAAAGGGCCACAGCAAATGGAATATATGCTGCTGCCAAGACTGTCTGCATTAGCAGAAAGAGCATGGGCAAAAGATCCTGAATGGGCCAATGAAACAGATGATGCAAAGATGAAGTTGTTGTACAATAATGAATGGTCATCTTTTGTGCAATCAATGAGCAGCAGGCAATTGCCTCTGCTTGAAAAATACAATGGTGGTTATAACTACCGCATACCACCTGCAGGGGCTATCATTGAAAACGGTGCTGTATTAGCAAACACACAATTTCCCAATCACATTATTCGCTTTACAACTGATGGTTCTGAGCCTTCTAATACAAGTGCTGTTTACAATGGGCCGGTTACAACAAAGGGGATTATAAAATTGAAAGTATTTAGTGCAACCGGCGGCGAAAGCTATTTAACTATTATAGAGAATAAATAAAAAACAAAAGGGGTTGAACAACATGTTCAACCCTTTTATCAACCTAACAACACGAACTTTCATTCCCGGACTTTACTCCTGCCTTGTCCAGTATTTTTTCCAAAGGACAAAATTTTGTAAATGACGACTGTAATAAATTCAATCCTACAAATCCTGTAAACCAAAGCCAATTAATACTTACAAAATAAGCCAGTAAAATGCTGATCAAAATAAAACTTCCGGCTACGGCTCTTACGATACGTTCTCTCATGTGTGTATATTTTTTAGAATGATGATTGATCTACAGGAACAACAAATGCCCTGATGGGAAAATGGCTTTCAGATACTGCATTGTGATTTTTTACCAGGTCGATGGTATGTGTCGCTTTTGCATCATCTGTAAAACTGAAGATGAATAAAGCAGCTGTTCCATCACCACTTTTTCCAAACCAGTTATCCATTAAAAACCCATGCTGTTCTGTTTTATGCCCGATGGTTTCTGATACACTGAACACTGCGATGCCAGCTTTGTCCATGATATGTGTCACAGTCTGCAGGTCTTCTTTTATGCTTGTTATAATGAGTAATTTCATGTGATTATTTTTTTGATTTTTTTCCTTTCAGCATTTTAAAATACAGTAACGGCACCACCAGCAGTGTAAGAAATGTGGAAGTAATTGTTCCTCCCATTAATGAGATTGCGAGTCCCTGGAAGATGGGATCAAATAAAATGATCACAGCTCCTAACACTACTGCACCTGCAGTTAATAAGATAGGTGTTGTTCTTACCGCACCTGCTTCTATGATGGCCTGTTTCAATGCAATACCTTCTTTTAAACGGATGTCAATGAAGTCTATCAGCAACACAGAGTTTCGAACCATCACCCCCGCCAGCGCAATAAAACCGATCATTGAAGTGGCAGTAAATAGGCACCCATCATCCAGTGACCAGCAAGTATCCCGATCAATGACAATGGAATGGCAGCCAGCATTACCAGCGGCACTTTAAAGTTTTGAAACCACCCCACGATTAACATATAAATAATGATGAGCACTGCTCCAAATGCAATTCCCAGGTCACGGAACACTTCATACGTGATCTGCCATTCGCCATCCCATTTTAATGTATAGTCATCTTCGTTTTCGGGTTGATGTGTATACTCTTCATTCAATTTATATCCTGCAGGAACTCTGATATTTTTTAAACTGTCAGAAATTTTTGAGATCGCATAAAAAGGACTTTCTAATATGCCAGCCATGTCTGCAGTTACATACACTACCCTTTTTTGATTCTTTCTGTAGATGCTTTTTTCTTTGATTGTTTTTGATATGGTTATCAAATCACCCAAAGGCACAGCATTGCCCTGCTGACCGATCACTTTCAGGTTTTTTAATTCTTCAATGCCTGATTTGTCTGCATCGCTCAATTGCAGTTTAATGTTAACCGGAGAAAATGAAGTGGGTTTGTGCAGTGTTCCTGCCACCTGTCCTGATAAAGCTGCATTCACATTGGCCACTACCTGCGCTGGAGCAATTCCATAACGCATGGCTTTTTCTTTATGCACTTCAAAATTATATTGCGGCTGATCATCTTCTGTGTACCAGTCTATATCCACCACATCCGTTGTAGTTAAAAATTGCTTTTTAACCTGTGCTGCAATATTGTTCTGTTCGTCGTAGTCAGGTCCATAGATCTCTGCCACCAATGTGGAAAGCACCGGAGGTCCTGGTGGCACTTCCACCAATTTTGCATTGGCATTGTATTTCTTTGCAATGGCTTGCACACCAGGCCGCATCTCTTTTGCTATATCATGACTCTGTTTACTCCTGTCTTTTTTATCAACCAGGTTCACCCGTATGTCAGCAACATTGTTTCCTTTACGGATATCATAATGTCTTACCAATCCATTAAAGCTGATAGGCCCTGCTGTTCCTGTGTACACCTGTAAATTCCTTACCATGGTTTGATTGGATACGTGATCTGCGATCTCCATTGCTACCGCCTGTGTCTTTTCTAAGGTGGTTCCTTCCGGCATATCTATCACTACCTGGAATTCATTCTTATTATCAAAAGGCAACATTTTTACCGCCACACTTTTTGTATAGAACAACATCATGGATGCTAACAATACCACTACAATACTGATCATAAATATCCAGCGCTTTTTGCGGCTTTCTAATAAAGGATTGATAAAAGCAAAATAGCGTTTATAGATACTGGTTTGTTCTAATTCAACAGGCGCTTTTTCTTCACCATGTTTTTCCTTTTCCTTAAGAAAGATATAACCAAGATATGGCGTTAATGTCAGTGCCACTATCAATGATAACATCATAGCGATAGAAGCACCTATTGGCATCGGGCTCATATAAGGGCCCATCAATCCGGATACAAATGCCACTGGTAATACAGCGGCTATCACCGTAAAAGTGGCAAGGATGGTTGGATTACCCACTTCATTAATGGCATAGATAGCAGCCTGTTTAAATGGCAATCGTTTCATCTTAAAATGCCGGTGCATATTTTCTGCAATGATGATGGAATCATCCACCACAATACCGGTAATGAATACCAGTGCAAACAATGTGATGCGGTTAAGTGTATAATCCATTAAATAGTAAGAAAACAAGGTGAGTGCAAATGTTACGGGCACAGATAAGAACACCACCAGTCCACCACGCCAGCCCATCGCCAGCATCACAAACAGGGTTACGGCAATAATGGAAATAAAAAGATGCAACAGCAATTCTGATACTTTATCAGAAGCAGTTTCTCCGTAATTTCTTGTAATACTTACCTGCACATCAGCAGGTACCAGGTCTTTTTTCAGGTGATCAACTTTAGCAATGATCTTCTCGGATAATTTCATTGCATCAGCACCTTTCTTTTTACCAATGGCCAGTGTAACTGCAGGATAAACAGAACGGTGAGCCGCTTTTAAAGAATCAGCTTTACCATATCCAAACAGCACATACTGGCTGGGTGTTTCAGGCCCCTCTTCAATTTTAGCGATCTGTTTCAGGTAGACTGGTTGTTGTGCATTCACACCTACTACCAGGCTTGCAACATCATCTGATGTGTATAAAAAATTTCCTGTCTCCACCGCAAAGCTGGTATCATTCTTTAACAGGTTACCAGAAAAAAGTTGTGCATTGTTTCCCTGTACAAATTTGCTTACAGATAAAAAATCCAGGTGATTCTCTGCCATCTTATCTTTATCCAGTATCACTTTTACTTCACGGCTGCGGCCACCCAAAATATTTACAGCAGCCACATCATTTATTTTCTTGATCTCGTTGGTTAGTGCTTCACCTAATTGTTTCAGTTCATAGTCGTTATGTTTATCACTCCATAACGTTAATCCCAATACCGGCACATCATCAATGGCACGGGTCTTTATCAACGGAAGCGTAATACCCTGCGGTATCTTGTCCATGTTCTTCATCAATTCATCATACAATTTCACCATGGATCTTTCCACATCTTCCCCTACATAAAACTGAACGATCAGCATGGCCTGTCCCTGCATGGAAGTGGAATACACATACTCCACACCTTTTACATTGGAAACAATTTTCTCCAATGGAGCTATCAGTTTTGTTTCTACTTCTTTTGGCCCAGCACCAGGAAATCCAATGAAGATATCAGCAATAGGTACTTCTATCTGTGGCTCTTCTTCTCTTGGTATCAGCATGGTGCTGTAGCCGCCGATCAGCAGAAAAGCGATCATCAGCAAAATGGTCAACTTTGAACTGATAAATGCTTTGGCAATATTTCCTGAAAATCCGTCTTTCATTTTTTTGTTTTAATATGTTTGATTGTTCTTATTATTTACCCTTCACTTTTACAACCGCACCATTGTATAATTTCCCATCTGCCGTTTCAATGAATGATTCATCTTTAGCAAGGCCGGACAATACTTCCACTTTATCACCATATTGTTTTCCCAACCGTATCCATCTTAATAGGGCAGTATTGTTATTGCTCATAGTATAAACACCAGTCAGTTCATCCCGGTTAACGATAGCTGACTGCGATATCATGATCACATCAGGTTTTGAAATATTTTCTTTATGCTTTACAGGGATACTAACGTTTACAAACATCCCGGAATACAAACTTTTCTTTTCACTTTCAGGAATACTGATCTTAACAAGGTATTGTCCCCCGGTAAATTGAGAAGAAGGATTGAGTTGTGTGATCTTACCACTAAATGATCTGTCGGCAGATTTAATTTTTACTACAGCTGTATCACCCACTTTCACATTGCTGATATCTGATTCAGATACAGATGCCGCCACCTGCAGCGTAGCATTTTGTTCGATGGTCAAAATGGTCATACCCGGATTAGCAATACTTCCCACCTCAGCTAATTTTTGTGTAACTACGCCGCTGAAAGGTGCAGTTAAACTGCTGTAAGCAAGCATAGCACTAACTTCATTCCGCATTTGCTTAGCCGCTTCCAATCTTGATTTGGCAGAGTTGTATTGCAGCGCCATGTTATCCAGTTCTCTTGCAGTGGCACTTTGTTGTTTATATAAATTATTATAACGTTCGTAATCTTTTTGCGATGCGGCATAAGCAGCTTCTGCCTCAGCGATCATGGCAGCTGTTTGTGCTCTTTTCGCTTTGATGTCTTCATCACTGATGGTAACCAACAACTGACCTTTATTTACATGATCACCTGCTTTTACAGTAATGCTGTTTATCCGTCCCATGATCCTGGTGCTGATATTGGCAGACTGGGAAGATTCAATTTGTCCACTGGCAATTACAGCGTTTTGTTCACCTGCATTGGTTGTTGAAAGCGTAACTGCTATTGGTGCATCCTTTATTGCCACATTCTCTTTTTTATCGCCACCGCAGGACGCCAATACAAATACTGCTGCTGATAATGCTAAGAGGAATAGATTCTTTTCTTTCATGGTAGTCATGTTATTTGAAAGTTTATTTATTGTTAGTTGTTGTTAAAAATTGCAGGTATAGTACGGACAGGTTGTGTTCGAATACAGCCTGTGCATAGTTGAGTTGTTGTTGTGATAATTGAGTTTGCGACATAAGCACATCGTTCGTTGTTACCAAACCTTGGCTGTAGCGGTTTTGCAAAACCCTGAGTGCTTCAGATGATTGCTCAATGGCCAGTGTTTGCTGACTGATGAGGTAACTGCTCTCGTCCAATTTTCTTTTCGCCTGGCTGATAGCAGACTGACCTTTACTCTTTTCCTGTTCCAGTTGCTGTGCTATTTTTTTCTTTTCAAGATTTTGTAAAGCGATGGTATTTTTTGTTCTGTTGCCTTTAAAAATATCCCATGATAACTGGATACCCACCAGGTAAGCGCCTGCACCAAAACCCAGCATCCGGCTGTCATTTAGCTGGTAAGATCCAAATGCATTCAGCCGGGGTAAATAACTTTTTTGTGAAGATTTGATCATGAGATCATATCCCTCCATCGCCTTTTCCATTGCCTTCAGATCAGCCCGGGAGGCAGGCAATACATTCACCGTATCCACTAATGCTTTATCAAGCTGTAGTGGTTTATCAATTGTATAAATGGTGCCCAATGGCCGCCCCATCAGCACACTCAAATAATCTGATGCATTGGCGATATTTGATTTGGCAGATGATAATTGTGATTCAACATTGCCTGCATGCACTTTAGCATTCAGCACATCTGATTTTTGTATGATGCCCTGGTTAAAATAATTTTCCACCGATTGTTGTGCAGCTTTTGCAGTTTGCAATGCTTCTACCAAAACTTTTTCTCCATCATAAGCCAACTGCAACTGCAGGTAAGCTTTTTGTGTTTCAAATGAAATATATTCTTTGGTCCTTTGTGACGAAAGCTGGTAAAACTCTATTTGTTTTGCAGCGGCTTTGCGCTGGTAAAACATATCTGCATTAATGATTGGTTGCTGCACTTCAAGCTTTGTTGTAAAGTCTGGTGTGCCCGATGGATGATTGAGCAGTGCAGGGTTAAAATCTGCCTGTGTAATTGATTTCTGCTGCAGTTTAAAACCAAAAGCATTTAATGGATTGTTGGTGCTAAAGGCGGTGTAAGAAACTCCCACCTGTGGTAAATAAACAGCATTAGTTTGCTGATAACGGGTTGTAGCCATCTGCTCATCCAGCGAAGCCAGCTTTACCGCATCATTGTTAGCAACAGCGGCGGCTACCGCTTCGTCTATCTTCAGGTGCTTACTGTTATCCTGTGCAAACAAAACAGCAGAAAAGAAAACTGTAAAAAAAATAATAAGGAATCTTGTTTTCATCATCTCAAAAATTTGAGACACAAAAGTAGATGGACGATGAACCTTTAACCGTGACATAAATCACTCATAAAAAAAGGTGCAGTAGAAACTGCACCCGCTTTTTTCACAGCAAGTTTAATTGTTGTGAATATGATCACTTAAATAAACAACATATGTGTTCCCACTCCACTCGCCTGTTTATAAAAATCACCTACGGTTATCACATCGTCCACACCTTCGTACAGGTCTTCTTTTTTATAATGGAACATATCCATGGCTAACTTACAGGCCCATAGTTTAACGCCTGAGGCACTAAGGATATCCAGGAATTCATGCACTTCGGGCATATCTATTTTCTCCATTTCTTTTTTCATCATTGAAGTAGCCAATGCTTCCATACCTGGCAAGCCACCAATCATAGTTGGCATGTGCATGGCAGGATTGCCAACTGTTGCCACATGCAGCTTTTCCAGTTTTTTCTTATGCACCGCTTCCAGCCCAAAGAAGGTAAAGAACATTTCTGCTTCTATGCCTTCCATCCTGGCGCCATTGGCCAGCACAAAGGCAGCATACACATTTTCCAAAGTAGCTTTAGAAAGTATGATCATCATTTTTTTTATTTCACCATTATTGTCGCTCATGATTGAAATTTTTTAAAGGGTTAATAATTAAATGCAACTGGCTGGTTTTGGAATACCTGCAATCTTTGTGGCTGTTTTTAATGGCGCATTGGGAAACAAAGAATAGAACTCTTTGATATCTACTACTCCACTTTTACCGATCTTACGGATACTCAGCGGCACTTCTTTTTTGAACTCATCCTGTATATAATCAACCACCTGCCAGTGGCGGGGAGTCAGCGGAACATTTACTTCTTTGGCAATTTCTTCGCCTACTTCTTTATTCCATTGTGAGAAGTTTTTTAAATAACCTTCTTCATTTACTTCGATTGGTTTTCCGGCAATTATCTTTTCCATATAATTTGTTTTTTATTGTTATGCAAAATGTTTTCCTGATTCCTGCATGGTGGCAGATACAAATGGGATATGCGTTCCTTTTAGTAACACATTCCAGTATATCCACCTGAATGCAAGCTTACCCATATGATTCATGCGGCTTTCTTTTAACAGCCTTAGCGGACCCACACCAGGGAATGGGAAAGTACCTTCCACGGGTTCGTGTGTATAGTTAAAATCTATCAGCAATGCTTTACCACCACCGGTCTCAATAAAGCAGTTGGCGTGGCCATCAAATTCTTCTTTCAGCGGTTCATCTTTAATAAAGCGGAGAATATTTTCTGTCAGTATCTCTGCTTCAAAATGAGCCACAGAACCAGCTTTAGAGGCCGGGATATTGCTTGCATCACCGAGTACAAAAATATTTTTGTGTGCCAGCGATTGTAAGGTGGCTTTGTTGGTAGGCACATAATTCAACTCATCGCCCAGTCCGGATCTCTCCATCAACTCATCGCCCTTGTTTGTTGGAACGGTTACCAGCAGGTCAAATGGAATTTCTCTGCCGCCATAATCAATGATCTTTTTATTTTCATTATCTACCTCCGCAATAGCAAAGTCACTTTCTATCTTGATATTTTTATCCTGCAGTAAATGATCCAATGCTTCGGTAGCTTTTGGTTTAGTGAAAGCGCCACTCAGCGGAGTAACATAAGTGATCTCTACTTTATCACGGATATGTTTGTGTTTAAAAAATGAATCCGCAAGGAATGCAAATTCCAACGGGGCCACAGGGCATTTGATTGGCATCTCAGTAATATGTACCACTAATTTTCCACCTTCCCATTCACGCAATTTATTCCTGAGTGCCAGCGAACCTTCGAAGGTGTAAAAATCAAAAACAGATTTGTGCCACTCTGATCCCTTCATTCCCTCCACTTCTTCCGGAGCAATTTTAGCACCGGTGGCAATGATGAGTACATCGTAATGCAACTGATCCCCATTTTTCATCTTCACCAGGTTTTCATCTGCAGCCACCATTTCTATTTTGTCTTGTATCAGCCTTACTCCTTTCGGAATAAATTCTTTGATGGATTTGATGATATCATCGGGCTCATAAATATCAAATGGAAGAAATAAGTATCCGGGCTGGTAGTGATGTTCTTCTCTTTCATCAATGATATCTATTTCCCAGTCGTTTTTGTCCAGTTCATGTTGCAGGTGGTTGGCCATCATGGTTCCCGCTGTTCCTGCTCCTAAGATTACCAAGCGTTTCATACAATTGTGTTTTAATAATGATTGATTTTATTTAATTAACCAGGATAGAGAAGCATGAAAAATACTGTTCTTTAAACCTGATGTGCTGTTATTATATTCATCCGCCACATAACTGTTTGCTGTAGCAGTAACATCATTGCGAAAAGCATACTCGTAAGCAGCATTTAGTACAATTGCTTTAGATAATTTTACTGAAGTACCTGCAGTAACATGATGTTTCACCACTGCTGGAAATACTGGAAACACGGTAGTTGCAGGCACCGGGTTGCTGCCGTAAACATAACCGCCACGGAGTGTCCAGTTTTTAGCTGCATCAAATTCAACTCCTGTACGGATAACGACTGTATTCTCCCAGTACATTGGGAAAGGCATTGCAATGCTTCCCTGTGTACCCATCATCCTGCTGATGTTTGCATTGGTACCACCGCTTAAAGAAATATCCATCTGGTCAAATGCTTTTTTCCAGTTGATCCATTCTGCATCCAGTGCCAGTCTTACTTTCTTTGCCGGAGCAAAAAATAATCCGGCAGCGATAGATTGAGGTAACCCAAATTTTGCCTGTGCATCATATACATCTTTTGCACCTTTTGTTAAATCAATTCCCAATTCAGCAAACATTCCCATCGCCATTTGCTGTGCTTCCTGTGGTGTCAGTTCAGGTTTCTGCTGCATGATACCACCCACCACTTTTCCAAAGGCATCATTCATCTGGTAGGTCATATCCATGGTTGCTTTTCCATTTTTGTAAGTAAGATTCACCGGCAGACTGTAATTGATACCGAAAGAAAATTTTTCATTTGGTTTATAGGCAATTCCTATTTTTCCGTTGAAGCCAAATGAGGTTAACTTCTGCATATCTGCAGATGCGATCACTTCTGCATAGTTTAATCCACCCTGTTCGTAAGGTGATGAGAACATATCGCCAAAAGTGTAACCAGTTCGGGGATCGATCACTCCCTTCATCATAGCTGGTGGCATACTCATTGGCATTTTAAATTCCACCTGTCCGTATACTAAATCAGCTGTTACACCTACTGAAAGTTTATCTGTGAGTTTGTAAGCCAGTGAGCCACCAGCCTGCATTACTGCAAATTTTGAATGATAGGGCTGCTGCACATAACTGCCGGCAGCATCTTTATATAATTGATGATTTAAATTAAAATCTGCACCCATACCACCCTGTGTAAACACGCCAAATCCATAAGTGAGGTTACCAACAGGTTTGTGTACATAACTCAAACAACCCAATGGAAACAGGTTATTTTTTCCAGTTGCATTATTAATGTCATTTTTAAAATAAACTGTTGGAGCCATTACCGAAATACTAAGATCCGCCTGCGATGATTTAAGGAAGGAAAGACCGGCGGGGTTATTCATGATCAGGGAAGGATTATCAAAGTAGCCGGTGGAAGTACCGCCACGTCCGGTTGTTACTGCATCAAAACCAATTAGCCTTGTTCCGTTTTGTGCAAAGACTGCTGCGACATTCAGTAATAATACTGCTGTCAGAAAAAAATACTTTCTCATATAAAATAGTTTTAAAAATTAAGTAAGCGCCAGCTTTCATTTTACTTTGATTTCTGGTTTAAAAATGATGGTTGATTTAATTGAATTGGAGATCAGGCAGGCTGCTTCAGATTTCTGAAGAATGCGGATGGCCTTCTCTTTATCTGCATCATGGCTGATAGTAAGAACAGGCGACAGCAGCACTTCGCTGATCATATATTTTCCATCTACTTTTTCTAATTTACCATCAGCATTGCTTTCAAAATTGATAAAATTAAATGCCGAGTTTTCTGCAATGGCCAAAAAGGTGGTCATCAGGCAACTGTTTACAGCAGCCACCAGCAAGTGTTCCGGCGACCAGATGCCTGGCATTCCTTTGGTAAATTCCGGAGGAGTGGCTACTTCGATGCTGGATTGTAAAACTGGTGAACTCATTAGGCCTTTGCGGTCGCTCTCCCAGTTTATTTTTACTTCGTAGTGATGAGCAGTATCCATAAAATGTTATTTTGATTTTGCAAAATGATAATTACAAGTCAAAAGTCCGATGGATACAACGGGGCTTGCGTGACTTTCATCACGTATTAGCAGACAATGAGGAAGTTCATGAATAAAGCTGATGTTGGTTAGGAAAATAAACTAACGGCAGTCAGTAAGGCAGAATTAAATATCAAGATGTACGATCTCGATCAATTGATTTTTGAGCAGTTTGATCATTCCGGTTTCAGCCAGTTTTTTCATTAGCCTGGAGATCACTTCCCGGGAAGAATTCAACTCCTGTGCAATCTCAGTATTGTTGACGGGTATAATATTGGTTTGTAAAATTTCCTGCTGCCGCTGAAGGTAAAAAAGCAGGCGTTCATCCATTTTTCTAAAAGCGGTATGATCGAGGGTAAGCAATACTTCTTCAAAACGTTTGCGGTAGGTTTCCAATACAAAGTGGTACCAGCTTGTGTAGTCATGCATCCACTTATCCATATATTCCAACGGCACAGCAATCACAGTCGTATCGTTCACCACTTTACCCATTACCTGGCTCTTCTCCTGTTTAGTGGCATTGATCATAGACAGGGCACAGGCCTGCCCCGGCTGCAGGTAATACATAAAGTATTCATGCCCCTCCTCATCTTCCCGGTACACTTTTATTAATCCATCTACCACCAGTAAGATAGACTTGAAATATTGCCCGGTTTTCATCAGCTGCTCACCGGCTTTAAAAGATTTTATTTCAGCATTGTCTTCCAGGCTTTCTAATAAGCCTGTTTCAAAAGAAGGAAACGCACTACGCAGATCAGCATTCATCGCAGCAAGGTAAGAAAAGCTTTGCTATTTATTAAAGAGACCTGCTTAAATCTGCTGCAATCGTTATGCTGTTTTTCTTTTGCAGGTAGAGAAGCCGAATATTGAATACAATGGACAGAAACTGATAAGACTGGTAAGAATAAAGATACCGGCAAACACCAGTAAAACGATTCCAACAGTTCCGGAGATAACACCTGCATAATAAAGTCCGGCAATAACAAGTGCAATGATAATTCTTACAGTTTTGTCAAGCGATCCCATTTTTTTTTTCATAATAATAGTTTTAGTGAATCAAGATACAAAATAACAAAGAGCAGCAAATTTATTTTGTGACATTTATCACGGCAGGTTTGTGCAATTAATTGTGCAACAAAAAAGAATCAACCACTTAATAAAAATCATTTACCAATCGCTCATTTGCTTAGTATATTTACAGCCATTAACGATAAAACCTTTATGATGAGTTTTAAAATCAATGTCCTGGTAAAATTTACAGCCCTTCTACTGATTCCTTCTTTTGCCGCTTTTGCCCAGCCTGTCACCATTTCTATAGAAACCAACAACAATGCGATGGTATTGCAAACGGATAAGACCATGCATTTATGGAATACTTATTTCGGCAGAAAAATGAACAGTACTGCTGATTATGCCGGCACACCGGAATTGAATCATATGTCCATCAACGATGCAGGTACTTACAACGGGGCTTACACGCCTGCAGGTACCTGGAGTTTTAATGAGCCGGCGTTACAGGTAACACACCCGGATGGTAATCCTTCCCTTGACCTATTGTATATAAGTCACCAGGTAACAAAGGAAAGCGACAATGTAATCACTACCACCATCAAATTAAAAGATCCCGTTTACAATTTGGAAGTAACCCTTTTTTACAAAACCTGGCAAAATGAAAACATTATTGAGCAGTGGACAGAGATCACCAATAATGAAAAAGGAAATGTGGTAATGCAGAAATATGCTTCCGCCAATTTATATTTTACCCGGAAAGATTTTTATCTCACCAGTTTCCAGGGAGAATATTTGAAAGAGATGCAGCCCATGGAAGAAAAACTGCTGCAGGGAATCAAAAGTGTAGAAAGTAAATTGGGAACCAGGGCTATGTTATTGGGCACTCCAAATTTTATCCTGTCTTTTGGTGGGCCAGCCAAAGAAACTAGCGGCGATGTGATGCTCGGGCAATTAGCATGGAGCAGCAATTACAAATTAGATTTTGAAATTGATTCTTATAAAAACCTGCGTTTTATTGCAGGTATCAATCCGTATGCATCTGCTTATACTTTAGCTCCGGGCAAAAGTTTTAAAACGCCTTCATTGATTTATTCGGTTTCCAATAATGGTACCGGCCAGGCCAGTCGCCAGTTGCAAAGCTGGGCAAGAAAATACCGGGTGCTGGATGGAGAAGGCAGCAGGCTAACATTGCTGAATAACTGGGAAGCCACTTATTTTGATTTTGATGAAACTAAATTATCAGCTTTATTCAAAGATGCTAAAAATTTAGGCGTAGACATGTTCCTCCTGGATGATGGATGGTTTGGAAACAAGTATCCAAGGAACGATGATCATGCCGGCCTGGGCGACTGGCAGGAAAATGTAAAGAAGTTGCCTCACGGTATCGGTTATCTTGTAAAAGAAGCAAAAGCAGCAGGGGTAAAATTTGGCATCTGGATAGAACCAGAAATGGTAAACCCCAAAAGTGAATTGTACGAAAAACATTTAGACTGGGTAATCCGCCAGCCGGAAAGACCCGAAAAATATTACCGTAATCAACTGGTGCTGGACCTGTCCAATCCGGAAGTGCAGGATTTTGTTTTTGGAGTGGTGGATGGCCTGTTCACAAAAAATCCTGAACTGGCATTTATCAAATGGGACTGCAATGCAGTTATCTACAACGCCTATTCTGCTTATCTAAATAAAAATAAAATTCCACAGACACATATATATGTGGAGTATGTAAAAGGTTTATACAGTGTTCTGCAACGCATTCGTGCAAAATATCCGAAAGTACCAATGATGTTGTGCTCCGGTGGCGGTGGCAGGGGTGATTATGAATTACTGAAATACTTTACAGAGTTTTGGCCAAGTGATGACACTGAACCTGTAGAGCGGATTTTCCAGCAATGGAATTATTCTTATTTCTTCCCTTCCATTACCATGGATTGCCATGTTACGGACTGGGGCAAGCAACCAATTAAATACCGGGTGGATATAGCAAGCATGGGCAAATTAGGTTTTGATATTGTAGCATCTCATCTTAGTAAAGACGATCTTTTATTTTGCCAGCAGGCTATTAAAAATTATGATGGTTTTAAAGACGTGGCATGGCATGGCACACAATACCGTTTGGCAAGTCCCTACGAAAATCCATTTGCTGCATTTGAATATGTGAGTGAGGATAAAAGCCGGGCCATTGTATTTAATTATTTACACAGCACCCGTTTTATGTTTACCGGTACAGAAAGGCCCATCCTGTTAAATGGATTAAGCCCGGAAAAAAATTACCGGGTTAAAGAACTCAATGTTTACCCGGGAACAACATCTACCATTGACAGCAATAAAATATATTCAGGAGATTTCCTGATGAAAGCAGGTATCAATCCAGATTTAAACAGCAGGAGAACTACTGTGATACTGGAAATAAATGAAGTGAAATAAAATACAATTAATGAAAGCGACATTCGTAAAACAGGAAGCAACTGTCCCCTACCAGCTAAAAGAATATATCAAGGACAATACATTGATCATCCGTTCTCCCGGCAGAATTAATTTAATTGGTGAGCATACCGATTACAACGATGGTTATGTATTGCCTGCAGCTATTGACAAGGCCGCATACATTGCCATCACGCCAAGAACTGACCGTGAAATTCATTTGTATAGCATTGACATGAATGATTCATTCAACACCAGTTTGGATGAGCTGAAAATTAATACCGCCTCCTCCTGGCCCAATTATTTGCTGGGTGTGGTGGACCAGTTTATCAAAGCAGGAATTGATGTACCAGGGTTTGATGCTGCATTAACGGGAGATATTCCTTTAGGTGCAGGACTTTCTTCTTCTGCTGCGGTGGAGTGTGCCATGGCGCTGGCGTTAAATGAAATAACCAATGCAGGGTTCGATAAATTGACCATGGTGAAAATGGCACAAAAGGCAGAGCATGAATTTGCCGGTGTACAGTGTGGCATCATGGATCAATTTGCCAGCATGTTTGGGAAACAGCATCATGTGATCCGGCTGGACTGCCGCTCCCTGGAATATGAATATGAGCCGTTGGAAATGGAAGGATATAAAATTGTTTTGATGGATACCAATGTAAAACACTCACTGGCATCTACAGAATACAATGTTAGGCGCAAGCAATGTGAAACCGGCGTTGCCATGATACAGCAACACCTCCACGAAATAAAAAGCCTGAGAGATGTAACCATGGAAATGCTGGATAAATATGTGTTGCCCAATGACCTGCTGATCTACCAGCGCTGCAAATATGTAGTGGAAGAAAACAACCGCTTACTGGAAGCCTGTAAAGACCTTGAAGCAAATGACCTGGTAGCTTTTGGAAAGAAAATGTTTGAAACACACCATGGCCTTAGCAAACTCTATGAAGTAAGCTGCCCTGAACTGGATTTCCTGGTTACTCAGGTACAGGATAACCCGGCAGTGGTTGGTGCAAGAATGATGGGTGGGGGTTTTGGTGGCTGCACCATCAATATTGTGAAAGAAGATGCTGTTTGTGACCTGATCAAAGAAACTACAACAGCATACAGTACTGCCATGCAAAAGGAACTGAAAGCCTATATTGTAAATATTGAAGATGGAAGCAGTGTGATAAAGTGAGTTGTGAATGGTAAATAGTCAATGGGCAATAATGAATACTAAGAACTGGGATAAGTGTAGTGTACTAAAACCCAACACTGATTCCTGCAAAATAATTTCTTAACGGAGCTGCATTATAAAAACGATTGCCTACTGCATTGATATCATTTCCCAAACTATAATTTTCATTCAACAAATTATCAGCACCTGCAAAAACTTCCACCATTGCTTTTTTGAATGCATGTTTATATCCCAGTTTACATTGCAATAAATGATAGCCTGTGGCATAAAAACTATTGGCATCTGTTAATGGTAGTTTGGAAGTATAGTTATAGGTAGTATTCAAATAAAATCCATTGGCAGTTTCAATATCCACTCCACTCACAGTAATTGTTTTAGGAACACCCGTCAGTTCATTACCGGAATAATCAGCGCTGCCCACTTTATAATCTTTGAAATTATAGTCGTTCAATGTGAGGCTGGTCCATATTTTTAAAGAGGAAACAAATTGTTTCTTCTCCCTGAATAAATAATAAGCGACAGCAGCTTCCATTCCTTTTTGTTTGGTGCCGCCAGCATTGATAAAATATTCCCCCCCATTACTGGCTACTCTTCTCACAATCGCATTAGTCAAATCAAATTCATACACACTCACATCTATTTGCAGATGATGCTTTAACAGGTCTCCACGAATACCAGCTTCGTAGTTCCAACCATATTCCGGTTGCAGGTCTTCAAAAAAACTTCCTTGCGACGGACGGACCTCTGCCATGGTTGGTGCAGAAAACCCTTTGCTGACAGATGCTCTAATTGAAAATAACTGTGTGGCTTTATACAGCAAGGCAAAACGTGGCGATAAAACAGGATCGAATTTTTTGATCTTTTTTGGAGTTGCAGGATTGTCTGAAGTTCTGATGTAGCGGTAGGTAAATCCATTGTGGCTTGCACCTGCACTAAACAACAACTGACTGGTAATATCCAGGTCAGCCTGTGCAAAATAAAAACGTTGGTAAGCATTCACTTCATCCTTTGACTGAGCGGTATCGGCTACCCCATTTTTATTTCCATAGTTATCAATATTAGCAAAGGTGGTTTGCCACTCTCCCCCTGCTATTAATTTTAATGGCATCGAACCTGCATTGGTTGCATAAATAAATTTTGTTCTTAAGCCACGACTGGTTTCTTTTCGTTTTTCATAATTGGTGATAAAAGGATTTTTAAAATCCGTATAATTAAAAACAACAGAACTTACATTGCTCAGTTTGTCTGAAAAGCGAAAGGTGTTGGACAGTCCTGTAAAGATGGTTTTATTATAGATGGCAATCTTTTGCTGAATGGCTGAAGGCAAAGTTTGAGTAGCCTGCCTGGATAGTTTTGGGTTGGCCTGCCATTGAGCAAGGTTCAAGCCCCCCGGGGTTTGATAATACAGATCAGCCAGCAGCAAATGAAATTTCAGTTCATCTTTTTTACTGATGTTCCATCGATCCGCAAAATGAATCACATCCTTTCTCAGGCGGCTGTTATCCCGGTATCCATCAGCCTGCTGGTGTGTTTGCGTTAACTGCAATCCATAATTATTTTTATTCATTTGCCAGCGCAGGCTCTCTCCAAACAAACCATAAGAGCCGCCTTGCAATTGCACTTTTAAATGATTCGATGTTCTTCCATTTGATACATCCGGGATGAGTTTTGGTTCATTTAAAATAACTGCTCCCCCCGTACCTGCTCCATATAAACTACTGGCTGGTCCTTTTAAAATTTCTGCTGAACCCAATGAATTAGGATCTATCAAATTCAGGTATGTATTACCACCTGCATCAGTGAAAGGAATATCATCCATGTAAACTTTGATATTCCGTATACCAAATGGCGAACGCAGTAAACTTCCACGTATAGATAAGCGGTAACTTCCGGGGGAACGTTCTTCCATCCTTACACCCGGCACGGTATTAAATGCAGGCACCAATGAAATAGTGGAGTAACGCTGTATGGCTCTCTGATTGAGTATGCTCACCGATGCAGGTGTTTCAAGCAATTTGCGGTTGGTTTCAAAACCCTTTACTACCACTTCAGATAATGACTGCAGCGAATCTGCAGCAATACTTTGTGATCTTCCAACAAATGAACTGCACAGCAGCGGCAACAAAAAACAATAACGCTTCATATCTGGTAAAACTAAAATAAAGTTTAGAATAAACAGTACCATGTTACGGGATAGTTCTGCTTAATTTATTAAGCAGTGTATTCTATTCCATCAATGAATAAATAAAGTATATTAGGAGATTAAACCGAATTGCATGAAATCCATCAGTCAACCATTATTCATTGCTGCATTTTTACTTTTCAATTTAAGTGCCTGTAATTCCAAAAAAGAAGCCGGCTACAATAACTGGTCTGTGTATGGCGGCAACAAAGAAAATAACCGTTATTCTTCCTTAACACAAATTGACACCAACAATGTTACACAATTGCAGGTAGCCTGGCAGTATCATACCGGCGATTCTGCACAAATGACACAGATACAGGTTAATCCCATAATAATAGATAATATCTTATACGGAGTTTCACCCAAATTAAAATTGTTTGCTGTGGATGCCGCTACGGGTAAAGAGAAATGGGTGTTCGATCCTGTTAGTGATCCATCAGAAGTGAAAGGTGCTGGTTATTTTATGATGAACGTATGCCGCGGTGTTTCCTATTATAAAGATGCCACTGACGAAAGGATATTTTATTCCGCAAGCTCCAAGCTTTTTTGCATCAATGCAAAAACTGGAAAGCCAATTTACACATTTGGTGATGCCGGTAGGATCGATCTTCACAACGATCTTGGAGTAGGTGCAGGCGCATTATATGTTGCCTCTACTACACCGGGTATCATTTACAAGGACCTCATTATTATAGGCACCCGTGTTTCAGAAGAAATGCCTGCAGCATCAGGCCACATAAGGGCTTACGATGTTCATACAGGAAAATTACGCTGGATATTCCACACCATCCCCCAACCCGGTGAGGCTGGTTTTGAAACATGGGAAAATAAAGAAGCATACAAACATATTGGTGGTGCAAATTCCTGGGCAGGTTTCAGTATGGATGAAGCAAGAGGAATTGTGTATGCCCCTACAGGCTCTGCAGTCTACGATTTTTATGGTGGTAAAAGATTGGGAGAAAATCTATATGCCAACTCCTTGCTGGCGTTAGATGCTGCTACCGGAAAACGCATCTGGCATTTTCAAACAGTGCATCATGATATATGGGACCGTGACCTGCCAACAGCGCCGTCGCTGGTTACCATTACAAAAGATGGAAAAAAGATAGACGCTGTTGCTCAGCCTACCAAGAGTGGTTTTATTTTTATGTTCGACAGGGTTACAGGCGAACCGCTGTTTCCAATTGAAGAAAAACCAGTACCCACTGAATCTGATTTGATTGGTGAAAAACCAAATCCTACACAACCGTTTCCTTCATTGCCTTTACCTTTTGCAAGGCAATCGTTAACCGAAAAAGATCTGAATAATATTGTTCCAGACTCCTCTTACCAGGACATTAAAAAGCGGCTGGCATCTTATAAAACAGGATTTATTTTTAACCCTCCATCAAAACAGGGAACCGTAATTTTTCCGGGCTTTGATGGCGGTGCAGAATGGGGTGGGCCGGCGGTTGATCCATCTACCGGAATCATGTATGTGAATGCCAGTGAAATGCCGTGGATACTCACTATGGTGGATATCAAGGAACAAAAATTAGGACCGGAAACCAATCTTGATGCAGGAAAAAGATTGTACGCAGTAAAATGCATGGCCTGCCACGGCCCCGAAATGAAAGGAGGTGGAAATTTCCCAGCACTGGTGGATGTAGATAAGAAATATACACAGGACTCATTTATTCAATTGATATCCGGTGGAAGAAGAATGATGCCGGCATTTAACCAACTGGGTGAAAGTGAGAAACAGGCGTTGGCTTCTTTTATACTCGATTTAAAAAACAGCCAACCCAAAAAATTTATTGCACCTCCGCCTAATGCCGAAGATTCTTTATACCGCATGCCTTATCGTGCCACTGGTTATAATAAATTTTTAACCAAAGAAGGCTATCCTGCTGTTGCGCCACCGTGGGGCACCTTGAATGCGATCAATTTAAATACTGGTGAATTAGTTTGGAAAGAAACGTTGGGTGACTATCCAGAGTTCAAAGCTAAAGGCATTCACACCGGCACAGAAAATTATGGCGGCCCTGCAGTAACTGCAGGCGGACTTGTTTTTATTGCTGCCACCAGCGATTCAAAAATGAGGGCCTTTAATAAAAGAAACGGAAAGCTGTTATGGGAAGTTGATCTGCCTGCCTGTGGATTTGCAACGCCATCGGTGTATGAAGTGGAAGGAAAACAATTTTTAGTGATTGCATGTGGTGGCGGAAAATTAAGAAAGCAATCCGGCGATGTATATGTTTGTTTTGCGTTACCGGATAAAAAATAATGCACTCAAAAGTTTACAGCTTTTTAAAAGCTGTAAACTTTTTTATATCAACTGCATTCCATATCCAGTATCCGGAGCGTTTTATCATAATAAGCTTTTGCTTTTTCAGGTGAAGCTCCTACACATACCAATCCCAATTTTCCAAATTCAGACAGCGCACCCACCAGGTGAAACATTACACCTTCCTGCGCTGCACTGTCATACATCAGATCATGAAAGATGGAAATATCCATCAGGTCATCTGGTGTAAGCCCTTTGTATTTTTCACTGCTTACATTATCGGATGCAAAATAAAAACGCTTGTTGTGGCCTGCAGTAAGGTATTCACCCGTATCGGCATTGTAGGTACCATCTGTTAAAAACTGCAGCATCAAAAAAGGGTGAGTGGTTCCGCCTTTTCGGAGGTTGATCTCAATGGCATAATGCTTCCATGAATCATCTGGTTGTTTAACAGAAATAAAATCAATGGCAAACCTACCGATGGCTCCTTTGTCTGCCAGCGTCTGTGCAATCTTCTTTCCTTCTTCGGCAATTGAAATACTGTAGGCTGCATCCGCCGGAAAAACAGCACCTAAAAATATCTGGCCATCATCACCACCCAGCAACTGATCATGTGTACTTACAATTTCAATTTTCTTTGATGGGCTGATCACACATTGCACCGATGGAGACATTTTAATATCTCCTTCTAAAAACACTTCCACAATACCACCCATCGACTGAAATTTTTCAAAGAACAATTCTTCACTTACATCTTTAGCCACTGTTTTAAAATGCTGCGATAAAGTTGCTGCAATATTTTTTTCCAGCAGTTCATCCAGCTCAAGTTCCGGGTACCTATAAATAGCGTTGCCATCTCCACTAAATCCATCATTCATTTTTACTACTGCTTTTCGCAGAGCAGGATATTTTCGTTTAAGTGCTGCCAAAGCTTTTACAACGTCTTCTCTTGTAGTAAGGTCTTCAAAACCATCAGGAAAATTCACCCCGCTCTCCCTGAAATTTTTTCTGCCGCCAGATTTGGAGCCTTCATAAAATTTATCCGGGTCCGTACCAAACAATGGAATGCCTAATTGCACCGCCAGTGTTTTTTCAAGATTGGTAATATTATAACAGGTAAGGTGAGCCGCATCCACATCAGTGATTACCTGCCTGATCCTTTCCATTAGCCTGGGCCTTTCCAGTACCTTTTGTGTCAATGGTTTTACAGATGCATCATAACAGCTGAGCATAGTGAGCCGCTGCCTTGCATGGTGGCCGGTAATACCCGGCAACAGGTGCAGGTAATAATCCACAATACTGTCTGACACCGGCATGCTGGTGATATAAATAATTTTGGTGAGCGGCATCCGAAGAAGCATCAGCAGGCAAAGCATTCTTTCTTCATAATACACAGCTCCCTTTATTTTGGAAAGGATATCCATGTCAAGTGAAAGCGAAGGAAGAATGACGATGGTTCGTGGCGCCAGCTTATCAGGAAATACTTTTTCGTACTGCAGGGTAAACCGTTGCTGGATTTTAAGAAATGCTGTTCTTTCTTCTTCAGAACCAGGCACTGGAAAATTTGTGCCGATGTTGAAACATTTCCTGGCAGTAGTTGCATCCGTATTCATGTGCTGAAACTTTGAAGTAAGTTAATAAATTTCAGCAAAGAAAAATGGGTTGTTGCCGGAGGTATTTCCCAAATAAGTATTTCAACTCCGCAACGGGGATTTATTATCTTATGTTAACGTGCTGCCGTTTTACCAAATGTAGCTTTGTTAAAAATTAATAACAATGAAAAAAATATTAAAATTAGAAGAAGCTGCTATGGCAGCAATCGCTATTTACTTCTTAACTATTTACAACCTTGGATTATCCTTTTGGGCCTGGTTATTCCTATTCTTTACCCCGGATATCGGGATGCTGGGTTATCTGATTAACACCAGCATTGGGTCAGTTATTTATAATCTTTTTCATCATAAAGGAATTGCATTGGTATTGTTTGCAACAGGCTATTACTTACACATTGATATCATCACCGCTACAGGTATCCTGTTATTTGCACATGCTTCTTTTGACAGGATATGGGGTTATGGATTAAAATATCCGGACAGTTTTAAGAACACTCATTTGGGCAGTTTGTATCATTGTTGAGAATGTTCCAATCTGTTTTCGGAGAAGGAAGCAGGCTGCTTCGTGGTTAATTGTCATAACATAATAACATAAATTATCAGAATGCCCGATTTTTCGGAGTAATAGATTTAACAGATTTCTTCATTTTGGATGAACCATTTTAAATTTATTTATACTGCTAATCTGTGTAATCCTTTAATCCGTGATTCAGACAACAGGCAACTGAATAATAAACTCACTTCCTTCACCTTCCTTCGTTTGCACTTTCAGTTCCCCGCCATGTGCTTTTATAATATCATAAGCCAACGATAAGCCAAGTCCTGTTCCCTGCCCTGTTGGTTTGGTGGTAAAGAAAGGTTGAAAGATTTTGTCTAGTACTTTTTGTGGAATGCCGTTACCATTGTCAGCAACTTTTATCTCAACTTTCCCATTGTTCTTTTTTGTACTTACTGAAACAGTTGGTTCGTAGCCTGATTGTCCGACTGAACTTATCGAAGACTTCTTCTTTTCATCCAACACATAAAATGCATTGTTGATTAAATTCAATAACACCCTTCCAATATCCTGTGGAATGATATTGACGTTTCCAATTGATTCGTCAAAATCAGTTTTCAAAGTGGCATTAAAAGATTTGTCTTTTGCCCGTAGGCCATGATAAGCCAAACGTAAATATTCATCTGCCAGTTTATTGATATCGGTTGGTTCTTTCAGCCCACTGTGGTTGCTGCTGTGCTGCAACATACCTTTTACAATGGCATCGGCACGCTTGCCATGCTGATTGATCTTTTCGAGGTTCTGCCTGATATCATTCAGTATCTCATCTTCATTTTGAAAATCACGGTTCTCTATATTTCTTTTATCCTTCAATTCATCAATCAACTCATTACTTACTTCACTAAAATTATTGACGAAGTTTAACGGGTTTTGTATCTCATGTGCAATACCTGCGGTGAGCTCTCCCAGAGAAGCCATCTTCGCTGACTGGATGAGTTGTGCCTGCGTAGATTTGAGTTCTTCCAGTGTTTGTTCAACTTTTGTTTTTTGAAAATCTGTTTCCTGCTTTTGTTTATTTAGTAATTCGTAAGCCTTTTGCTTATGCCGGTTACTTTGCAATAAAATAATTGCCGCTAAGATAAATAGCGCTAACCCTATCAACAGACCATACATCTGTAGCTGAACCTTATAAGCTTTTTTAGCGGCTTCATTTTCCTGACGTCGTTGCTGCTCATCAAAGTCTATATTTTGAAACTGTTGCGCCTGTTTCGAATTGAAAAGACTATCATTTATTTTAATAATTAACGCCAGGTATTTTACTGCGCTGTCGTTTGTACCGGAAGATCTATAAAATGCTCCCAGTGCAGTGTAGGTCCTTAGTAAAAGATCAGGAGATTTCAAATCCTGTGCAACACCAAGCGCTGTATTGGCAAAATAAAGGCTTGAATCTTTTTTGCCTTCCTGTTGGTAAACTTCGTATAACATAAGATTCCCGGCAACTACGCCACGGAGATAAACCTGCTTGCGACTTTCTGTCAATGACTGTCGGAAATATTCGACGGCCAATGACTTGTTTCCCAATTCCAGTTGAACTCTTCCGAGATTTAACAAGATACTTGCCAGGTTATTCTTATACCCTAATTTTATAGAAAGGTCGTACGCCTTTTGTACGAAAATCAATGCCGAATCCGGCTTTTCCAACAATAGATATACCCGTCCTAAAATCATATTTGCCACGCACAAACGATCAAAATTGCCTGCTTCTTCAAAAGTTCGCCTGGCCTGCAGGCCATAAAATAATCCTTTCTCATAATTTTTCACATTTTCATATAAAAGGCCTAATCCTAGGTGATTTAAGCCTAATATTCGAAGGCGGATCATATGGGCTGTTACAGGCTTTTTAAGGAATTCTTCCTGCAGGTGAAAGTATTTATTCGGAATGTTTTCTTCAATAGTTGCATCTTCAACAATCTCTCCCGCAGATAAATATTTTTGCAGCGATGCTGGGTAATTGCCCATGTTCTTATGTGCATAGGCCATCGTACTCAGCGCAATTGCTTCATTTAACCTGAGTTTTAATTTCCGGGAAAGTGTTAAAGATTTTTCTGCATAATAAAATGCACTATCAGGTTTTGTTTCATCATAAGCTTGAGCTAGGAAAATGAATTGAAATAACTTCAGTGTATCGTTTTGGTTAATTTCCAATTCACGTTTTAAGCTATCAATATATGCTGGTTGGGCATTAAGCTGGTTAATTATTACAAAAAGCAGGAATATAATTATGAAATTTTTCATTCCAATAATTTTAAAAATTCTTTCTCAAGGGGAGTTCAATAATAAACTCAGCCCCTTCTCCCTCCTTCGTCCCCACTTTCAACTCCCCATCATGCGCTTTTACAATATCGTAACTTAAACTTAATCCCAATCCAGTGCCTTGTCCGGTGGGTTTGGTGGTAAAGAAGGGCTGAAAGACTTTATCCAGTATTTTTTGAGGAATGCCGTTGCCGTTATCTTTCACTGAAATTAAAACTTTATTCCCGGCTTTTTTAGTACTTATTGAAACAGTTGGTTCATATGGCTGTCCTGATGCCTGTTCCGATTCCTTAGGGAAGCCTGCCGAAGCATACTTCTCATTAACTGCATAAAATGCATTGTTGATCAGATTCAATATAACCCTTCCAATTTCCTGCGGAATAATGTTGATGGTGCCTAATGTTTCGTCATAATCAGTAATCATCGTTGCATTGAAGCTTTTATCTTTTGCACGAAGGCCATGATACGCTAATCTTAAATATTCATCTGCCAATGCATTTATATTGGTTGGCTCTTTTTTACCGCTTCCACTGCTGCTGTGTTGCAACATGCCTTTTACAATGGCATCGGCACGCTTGCCGTGGTGAAGAATTTTCTCTAAGTTTTGTTTGATATCATCAGCAATTGCAAAGCCTTCTTCGGTATCACCTTTTTTGAACTCCGTTTTCATTTCATCAATCAACTCATTACTTACTTCACTAAAATTGTTGACGAAGTTCAACGGGTTTTGTATCTCATGTGCAATGCCTGCGGTGAGTTCTCCCAGGCTTGCCATTTTTTCTGATTGGATGAGTTGGGATTGAGTAGATTTTAGATTGGTAAGAGTTGTTTCTAAAACTTTGTTTGCTTTTTGTTTTTGCCGGTTGTTGCGATACAGAATCAGACCAATGCCAAGAAATACTCCTAAACCTGCAAGCATACCATAGGTTCTGATTTTATTTTTGGTGTCGGCCTTTTCCTTTTCTAATTCCTGCAACTTTAACTGCTCATCAAATTCCAGGGTTTGCATCTTTGTCAAACTTTCAATCCTGGCTTTATCACTACTGTTTGTGGATATTAAGGCAAGGCTTTTGTATTTATATGCACTGTCCATCTTATTATTCAGTTCATAACTGGCTGATAAATCAGCATAAGCCTGGCCCAGATCCTTTGAGCCCTGTGATTGCAAAATGGATAGTTTTTTTCTGGCATAGTACAAGCTTGAATCCTTGTTCTTTTCTTCAGAAAGATAAAAATGGGTCAATGAATTATAAATATCATGCAAAGTCATATTATTGTTTTGTTCAAGAGCCGATTGAATACCTTTACTAAAGTATTGAACTGCCATGGCCTTGTCACGCTTTTTCATATAGATGTTGCCCATATTACAATAGACTGCGCCTAAATATGCTTTATCCCCGATTTGAATAAATATTTTGGCTGCATTTTCTTCGAGCAATAAAGCAGAATCTAATTTTCCTACTGTAGAATATGCCCTACCAAGATTCATGTCAACATACCCCAACAAGTCTGTGTTCCTGATTTCTTCGGCAGTCTTTTGTGCTTCTTGATACTGAACAATCTGCTGGTCTGTTTTACCGATCGCTTCCATCAAATGCCCGAAATCGTGCTGGATATTCCCCAGCACAAATAACCTAAATATGCGGGGCGTTAAGGAGGTAACAAAATAAAAAACTTCAGGCACATACAGCCATACATTATGCTCACTTTTGGCGTTCTCAGCAATCTTTAGCGCCTGCTGAGAGCATCGATAAGATTCGGGAAAGCGGCCCAATTTATTTAATATATATCCCTTTTCCTCCAATGCAAGTGCTTCATTGAGCTGTTTGTTGTTTTGGCGGGCGAGGAGAAGGGCTTGATCAGCATAATAGAAGGCAGAATCAAATTCATTTTCATGATAAGCATATGCAATGTTCAGGCTTATTTTCCACCGTGTTGAGTCGCTGTCGGCATGGGTTAAAGCACGCTTTAAACTGTCAGGATATCCTGACTGGGCATTGACTGAAATTTGTATTATCAGGAGCAATACTATTTTTACGAGGGTTCTCATTCTTTATTTTTAGTTGGTTGATAGTTGAATCACAAACTTGCTGCCTTCACCTTCTTTTGTTTCCACTTTTATTTCCCCACCATGTGCCTTCACAATATCATAACTCAAGCTCAACCCTAAGCCTGTTCCCTGGCCTGTAGGTTTTGTTGTAAAGAATGGCTGGAATATTTTATCGAGTATTTTTTGTGGAATGCCGCTGCCGTTGTCTTTTACACTTACCAGAACTTTGTTGCCTTCTTTTTTTGTGGTGACTGAAACGGCGGGTTCGTATCCTGAAATATTCTGTTGGCTCTTTTCATTCACCGCATAAAAAGCATTGGTAATTAAATTCAAAATCACCCTTCCAATATCCTGCGGAATGATATTGATGTTTCCTATACTTTGGTCAAAATCCGTTTTCATAATAGCATTGAAGTATTTATCCTTTGCTCTTAAACCATGATAAGCCAATCTTAAATATTCATCCGCCAGCTTATTAATATCGGTTGATTCTTTTTTACCGGTGTTGGTTTGTGAATGCTGCAGCATTCCTTTTACAATGGCATCGGCTCTTTTGCCATGATGATTGATTTTTTCTTCGTTTGCAATAACATCATTTGCAATTTCTTTTGCATCGGTAATATTTCCTTTATCCATTTCGTCTTTCATCTCAGCCAGTAACTCTTTATTTACCTCAGAGAAATTATTCACAAAGTTTAACGGGTTTTGTATCTCATGGGCAATGCCTGCGGTCAGTTCGCCGAGAGAGGCCATTTTTTCTGACTGTATGAGTTGGGCTTGGGTTGATTTAAGTTCTGAATATGCAATTTCAATTTTAGATTTTGCCTTTTGTTTTTGCTGATTATTTCGCCATAATATTCCTATAATCAACAAAAGAACAAGGAGTCCGGCAATGAATACATAAAGTTGCAAGCGGCTTTTATATTTGGCCTGTGCAGAAATTATTTCCTGCTGTCTTAATTGTTCATTAAAACCAATATTTTGTATCGCACGGTCTTTATCCCTGCTGAAAAGACTATCTTTTACAGTATGAAAATATTCTGTGTATTTAAGTGCACTGTCGAGATATCCTTTTAGTTTATATGCTTGCGCAAGGTTATCTATTGCAATGAGCCAATAATGTGTTTCTCTTTCGGGATTTGAAGATTCGTTAACCTTTTTGGCGTAATAAATAACAGAATCCAATTCTTTAGTGTTTTTAAATAAGGTTGACATACCACTGTATATCTGTAAAGTATCCCGGTAAAGTTCATTTTGTATTGCCAGCGGAATTGCCGAACGAAAAGTAGTAAGTGCAAGCTTATATTCTCCTTTAAGGTTTTGCATAGTTCCAAGCATGTATATTGGAAAATTCCATGTCGACCCATTAAAGAGTTCATTTTGTTCTATTGATTTTTGAATATAAAATTCTGCTGAATCCAATTGATTCATTTCTTTATAGGTATTGGCAATTTCAGCAAAGAACAACGGGCTAAGCCGGTGACCCTCGAAGGAAAGAGCACTGCCCACAACATTATTGGATTCTGCTATTTTCTCGCCGGTAAATCCATGCATTAAAGCATTTTTGTATTCACCAACATCCCTGTACGACCCCTGTAAGCTTAAATGGATTTCAGCAATACCTGTAACATAATGGATATCTTCATAAATCTCCAGGGCATCAAATAAATTTTGTATGCCCCTGCTATAATCCTTTAAAATATTTAAATATAAAAGGGCAATTTGAAAATAACAGTCTGCTTCCCCTTTCCTGTAATTTATTTTTTGCGCCAGTAATAACCCCTGCTCTGCATATTTGAAAGCAACATCAACCTTTGTTTGTTGCCTGCTTAAATAAATCATTGCAACCACTTCCGTTGTATCTTCTTTTTGCTGTTCTATTATTCCTCGTAAGCTGTCTCCAATTATTACCTGTTGAGCATATGTATGATTGCTAATAAAAATTAGAAAAAATATGATTAATAAATTCTTCATTCTAAAAGCGTTTAATTATTTGTAATGTTAAAATATTTCTATGTTCTTCTACTTTCTTCACCGGCAGCCAAGGTTTCGCTTTTAATTCCCCGCAATGTGCTTTTACAATATCATAAGTTATCTGAATCACAGATTGGCACTGAATGATGGTTTGCGCTGACTTTATATTTTCAGTTGTGTAATATTCATTGGTGTAGTTTTTTAATCCCATTAATCAGTGATTCATACAACAGGCAACAGAATTGTAAATTCTGTTCCATCTCTCTCTTTTGTTTCTACTTTTATTTCTCCACCATGTGCTTTTACAATATCATAACTCAAACTCAACCCCAAACCTGTGCCTTGCCCGGTTGGTTTGGTGGTAAAGAATGGTTGAAAAATTTTATCGACTATTTTCTGAGGGATGCCTTTGCCGTTGTCTTTTACACTTATCAAAATATTGTCGCCAACTTTTTTTGTGCTCACCGAAACAGTTGGTTCATAATTTTCAACTCCAGATTTATTTTCCTCATCAACAGCATAAAACGCATTGTTAATCAAATTCAAAATCACCCTTCCAATATCCTGCGGAATGACATTGATGTTGCCGATGCTTTCATCAAAATCTGTTTTCAATGTTGCATTAAATGTTTTGTCTTTTGCTCTCAACCCATGATAAGCCATTCGTAAATATTCATCAGCCAGTTTATTAATATCGGTTGGTTCTTTTTGCCCGCTACTGCTTTGGCTATGTTGCAGCATTCCTTTTACAATGGCATCAGCTCGTTTGCCATGATGATTAATTTTTTCTTCATTTGCTTTGATATCATTTAGGATTGTTTTCACTTCAGACATATTTCCTTTATCAATTTCCTGGTCAGCTTCTTCAATCAATTCTGTATTTATTTCAGAAAAATTATTGACAAAATTTAATGGGTTTTGTATTTCATGGGCGATGCCTGCAGTGAGTTCACCAAGGCTTGCCATTTTTTCGGATTGAATGAGTTGTTTCTGGGTGGCCTTTAAATCACTGAGCGTTTGTTCTATCTGGGTGTTTTTTCCCAGCAGTACTTGATTTGCTTTTTGCTTTTGCCGGTTGTTACGATAAAAAACAAAAACCAGCATAGATAACAAACCTAATCCAACTAATAAGGCGGCGGTCCTGATTTTATTTTTGGCTACCACAGTTAGCTGTGCTTCTTTTTCAAGTCGAATCTGATCCTCGAAATTCTGATTTTGAAATTGAATAAGCTTATCATTCCTGCTTTTTTGCAAACTGTCCCCTACTTTTTTTGACATGGTAAGGTATGTCAATGCACTATCTGCATTTGCCAATATTTTCCACGCCGAAGCAATCTGTTCGGTTGATTTACTAATGTGTAATGCCGATTTTACCTGATAGGCCAATTGCAGGGCAGCTGAAGCATAATACAACATTGAATCTGGTTGCTTTTGCTTTTCATAAAAAACGGCTAAGGACATATTACTCTCACTCTCACCCACTATATTGCTTTGCTCCCTGTTTACAATAATAGCCCTTCGGAAGTAATGTTTAGCTGAATCCAATAATCCTTTTTTTAAATAAATTTCACCAATATCTTTCAGGATAAGTCCTTTATACATCACCCATCTATTATATTGGCCGATATTTTCCAATGCTCTGTTGGAATAAATGAACGCAGAGTCTGGTTTACCCAACTCAAGAAATGTTGACCCAATAGCCATATTACTGGTGATGCGGAAGCTTTTGGCATTCATTTCATACGAAAGCTGAATTTCCTTTTTAAAGTAGTTAATTGCTTTTTCTTTATCGCCTACAATTAAATAGATATTGCCTAATTGATGAAAGACCGCTAAAGCAAGGGCTCTTCTGAATTTCGACGGGTCACCGGAAAATTCATCATCCCTGGGTATAATAGCATTTTTTTCATTCCTTGCATCGTTTGCAATAGCCAGTGCCTCATTGCACAGCCTAAGGCTGAGTGCAAGGTTTGCATCTTGCTGCATTAGATAGGCTTTTAAAATTATAAACTCTGCTTCCCAAACAGGCTGGTTTAACTTTTTTGAAATAGCGATTCCTTTGCCTGCATAAAACATTGTACTATCCCTGTTGCTTTCAACATAATAGGGAATTATATTCATTAGTGTAATTAGCTTTACGGTGTCGTTAGCGGCATTATTCAATGCACGATGTAAGCTGTCGAGCTCCCTTTTTTCCGATTGAGATTGTGCGGAAAAAGGCAGTAGTATGAGTAGTGTTGTTTTTAGTGCTGATTTAATATGCATATTACTTTAAAGGAATTTGAATGGTAAATATTGAGCCTTGTACTTCCGTTCCTGCCTGTCCAGCCGCTTCAGCAAACAGGGATCCCACTTTTATTTCGCCACCATGTGCTTTTACAATATCATACGCCAATGATAAACCTAAACCCGTTCCCTGTCCTGTGGGTTTGGTGGTAAAGAATGGTTGGAAGATTTTGTCTAACACTTTTTGGGGAATGCCATTGCCGTTATCTTTTACTGAAACCAAAACCTTGCCTCCATCTCCGCTGGCCAGCGGAGAGTGAAGCAGTTTTGTGCTAACCCAAACCGTAGGCTCATACTCAAGTCCCCCCTTTAAGGAATGGAGGCTTCTTTTCTTTTCATCCACCGCATAAAAGGCATTGTTGATCAAATTTAAAATCACCCTTCCAATATCTTGCGGAATCATATTGATGTTTCCAATCGTTTCATCAAAATCTGTTTTCAAAGTAGCATTAAATGTTTTGTCTTTTGCTCTCAAACCATGATAGGCCAAACGTAAATATTCATCGGCCAGTTTATTGATGTCCGTTGGTTCTTTTGTTGAGTTTGTTGTACGGCTGTGCTGCAGCATTCCTTTTACAATGGCATCGGCACGTTTGCCGTGATGATTTATTTTTTCAGAATTGGATTCAATATCATTTGCCAGGGCAGACACTTCATCCATATTTCCTTTCATTACTTCATTCTTTAATTCCTTAATTAATTCACCGTTTACTTCCGAAAAATTATTGACAAAATTTAACGGGTTCTGTATCTCATGAGCAATGCCTGCTGTGAGTTCTCCCAGCGAAGCCATTTTTTCTGACTGGATCAATTGTGCCTGGGTAGATTTTAATTCGGTGTAGGCTTTTTCAACTTCTTTTGCCTGCGCCAGTTCACGTTCCCTGGTACGATTGCGTTCTGCACTGATCACTCTTTGCTTTTGTATGCGGTGAAAAGAAAAAATAATGGCAATCGTTAATAAGCCATAGATAATATAAGCCCACCAGCTCTGCCACCATGGAGGAGTTATGATAACATCAATTGTTTTTTCTGCCCATACACCATTCGCACTTGCCGCTTTTATCCGAAATGTATAATGACCGGGTGGAATGTTGTAGTAATAAGCTGTACGCTCTGAGCCTGCTGGGCGCCAGCCCTTATCATAATTTTCAAGCATGTACATCGCTCTGTTTGCTTCGATGTTGCTGTAGTGGACAACGTTAAATAAGAAGGAGAAAACATTTTGGTCATGCATCAATTTAATTTGCGTTGCCTGCAAAAGATCTTCTTTTAATGGGCTGCTGATTCCAGGCTTTACCTCCTGGTCTGCTATCCTGAAATAAGTCAACACTATTTCCGGTGGTTTCGCATTGCTGCTGATCTTATCCGGGTACAGGGAATAATAACCAGTTGCACTTCCAAAAAACAATTGCCCATCGTTGGCTTTATATGGCGAAATACCGTTGAGATTTGCCGGGTTAATACCAAATTCTTTGCTGAATTTTGATACCTCGTTTCGATTGCTACTGATCCTGTAAATACCGGTAGGAGTAGTTATCCATAAGTTTTTAGCCTTATCTTCCACCATGCCAAATGTCAAAAAACTATTACCGGTAGATGGGTCTTTAAATAACAAGAAACTGTCAACCCCACTATTGTAAGAATACAATCCATCTTCAGCCCCTGCCCATATTTTGCCATAGCTATCCTCACGAATGCATATAATAGTGTGACGGTTAAGATAGTTTTTAAACTGCCCGGTCTTCCGGTCCAGTATATGTAAGCCTCCTTCATTCACATTGCCAATCCATAAATGGTGTTTACTATCTTCCAGCAAACAGATAACAAAATTCTTTCCTCCTCCGTTGGAAATAGTGTCCTCCGGAAATGGTTTGTAATGTGAGAACTCCCCTTTTTCTATATTCATCCTGTCTAATCCATTCACAGTGCCCACCCACAAATTGGATTGCTCATCTTCATAAATACTAATGACAGCATCATGAACCAGGCTGCTGCTGATTGCCGGATCATGTTTATAGGTGGTGAAGTTTTGTTTATCGGGGTTAAATAAATTAAGACCACCGGCGGGGAAACCGTTGGAGCCTATCCAAAGCCTGTTCCTCCTGTCTTTGTAAAGAACCCCGACAGAATTATCACTGATACTTCCCGGTTTTTTTGCATCATGTATGAAAAGCTGGGTCTTGTTATTTTTTGTGTCTACCCTCAGCAATCCTGAATCGGTTCCGAAATATTGAATGCCACCAGGTTCTTCGAGGAAGGAATTTACCCGACGTTTTGTATACAATTCCGTGTGCAGGATATTTTGATGTGAAGGATCAAACTTATACAGCACCGGGGGTGTGTTGTTGTTGAATACACTCATCCACATCACACCGTCTCTTGACTTAAATACCCACCAGGTAGTAGAGTCTGAAAAATTACCCACAGTATCTTTTTGACCTGCATAATGCGTAACTTTTTTGCTTGCAGGATCATAGCGGGTAATACCGTTTTCAAAAGTTCCTATCCATATTGCCCTTCGTGAATCTTCAGTAATAAAAGTGATATGATCCTCAGCCCATGGGTATAATTTTTTAAAAGGAGGCCGGCTTAGTTTGCCGGGATTCCCAGGGTCGTAGGCGTGACGTTCAAATGTTCCGTTTGTACGGTTCATAGTATGTAAACCATCTCCGGCTGTACCTACCCAAAAGTTGCCATGGCTGTCTTCAAATATGGCCCTTACCCTGTCATCAATTAAAGAGCGTTGGTCTTTTTCATCATGCAGGTAACGGGTAAATGTACCCGTGTTTTTGTTGAAACGGTTTAGTCCTCCTTTTTTACCAGGATTTGCATTTTTATCTAAGAACGGAGATCCTGTACCGATCCATAATGTGCCTGCCTTGTCTTCATAAATGGTTCTCACCATGTCAAAACTCAAACTGTTAGGATCATTTTCGCTATGCCTGTAATGGGTGAATTTACCTGTTTGGGGGTCCATTCGGTTAAGCCCCCCATGCTCCGTACCAATCCAGAGAAACCCTTCACGGTCCTGCAAAATACAGGTTACTGAATCATGGCTTATACTGGAGGGATCTTTTTCATTGTGTTTGAAATGTGTAAAAGCGCCTGTTTTGGTGTCCAGTTTTTCAAGACCGGAACCAAAAGTGCCTGCCCAGATATTTCCACTCCTGTCTGCATATACGCACTCAACATAGTTGTTAGCTAAAGAAGAGGGATTTAATGCATCATGCGAATAGGTTTTCAGGTTAACCCCATCAAACCTGGACAATCCGGTAGCATTTGGGCTAAACCAGATATATCCCTTCGGGTCTTGTGTAATACCGGTAATGATCCCCCGAATGGTTTCCTCCGGCAGGGAAACTTTATTAAAACTAATGTCCTGGGATAATACCGGGCAAATATTTATAAGCAGTAAAACTGCAAAGGCGGAAAGATGAAGACGGCATCGCATGGTTGTTAAGGATTTAAAAGAAGGTTTATCTAATATAAATCTTATATAACAATTACGGGCAATAAATTTTACTGGCAGTAATGGCTATGTTGGTGGTGAATGATAAAGCAGGCGCCTTTGGCTTTCTATGTTTCCGCTTTAATTTCTACACCCTGCGGATTGCTGCGATTTGTGGGAAGAGCAATACATTTTCAAGGAACCTGAATAGCACAATGCGTTCCTATGGAACGCCTACGACAAATGATATGTTTCTACCAACAACATGTTCCTACGGAACAAGGTGGATATTTGATAAACTGCAGCCGAATTATCCAATACCAGGTGAGGCTGAAATAATCCCGAATCTGCATCATTCATGTTTGTACAATGATGCTATCTGTTTGAATAAAAGAAAGTTCAACATAATTGCAACATGTTTTGTTCCGTAGGAACAGTTCGTTGGTAGAAACCCGTAACAAATAAATACATCCGTTCCGTAGGAAGGATTTGTGCTGAAGTATTATATTTATAAAAAAAAATGATACCAATGGCCAATACATATACACAGCTTCACATACAGTTTGTATTTGCTGTAAAATACAGGAGGGCACTGATACACAACGATTGGAAAGAGTCACTGCACAAATATATAACAGGTATTTTCCAGGCTAATAAACATAAAATGTTACAAATAAACAGCATGCCTGACCACATTCACATCTTCATCGGCATGAGGCCCAATCAATCTGTATCAGCTTAAATTCAAAATGTAAAAACAGAAAGCAGTAGATGGATCAATGAGCAAAAATTTTGTTCCCGTCATTTTGAGTGGCAGGATGGGTATGGCGCTTTTTCTTATGCAAAAAGCCAGGTAGATAAAGTAGTCCGCTATATTCAAAACCAGGAAATACACCACCGCAAGCAAACATTTTTAGATGAATACAGGGAATTTTTAACGGCCTTTGAAATTGAATGGGAAGAACAATACATCTTTAAAGAACCTGAATAACACCATGCGTTTCTACCAACGAGCTGTTCCTACGTAACAAAAGGCATTATTTGACAGTGCCTGAAAAATAAATTATAACACTACTTCAAAAAACAGGCCATGAGTGTATTTTAAACAACCACCATTTGGCAAGATGACCTGAGCTTTAATGCCATTCATTACTAATAACAAAGGACGAATGATTGTTATAAATTCCTGTTCAATGTAGTGTTCTAATAATCATCCCCCAAAGCAAACACCGGTTTCCTGTACATCCACTGCCCACCCGTAAAATCAGGGAACTCTACGGTCTCATTTCCTTTTTCAACAGAGCTTTCACTCAATGGTGTGATAGCGCTCCATGTGGCAGCATCGTATACATCCATCGCAGTGGGCAATCCACGTTTGGCAGATTCAATAAAAGAATGGATCACAAAAAAATCCATACCACCATGGCCTGCCCCTTCTGCGTCAGCAGTATATTTTTTCCATAGCGGATGATCATATTTATCTAACCATTCTTTATCAGCATCCCACTGGTGAGGTTTGCTTTTGCCTTCAATGTGAATGCCTTTGGCTACATCCATCCAGATACCATTGGTACCCTGCACCCGGAAGCCCAATGAGTAAGGTCTTGGTAAATTGGTATCATGTTGTAATAAAATGGTTTCCCCATTGGCACAGCCAATAGAAGTGGTGACCACATCGCCCAGTTTAAAAGTAACTTTTGCATTCGGATGATCAGGACCACATGCTTTTACGATGTGATCATGCAACCCCCTTGCCTTGGAAGAAAAGGAAGACAAATTGATAAAACGGTTGCCCCGGTTAATATTAATGTAATTGGCAACCGGACCAATGCCGTGTGTGGGGTACAGGTCGCCGTTACGGTATACAGAATGATTGGTTCTCCAGTGTGCTTCACTAAAACCTTTTTCACCAAACTCACAACCTTTACCATAAGGATCGGTACCATTATTAAATTTCACTTCTCTCAGGTCGTGCTGGTAGCCGCCCTGCAGGTGTACCAGTTCGCCAAACAATCCCTGCCGCACCATATTGAGCACCGCCATCACATCCCTGCGGTAGCATACATTTTCCAGCATCATTACATGCGCTTTATTTTTTTCAGCTGCCTTCACTACATCCCAGTGATCCTGTAGTGTAATGCCCAGCATCACTTCAGTGGCTACAAATTTAATGCCTGCTTCCACAGCACCAATGATCATTTCCTTGTGCCACTCCCACGGTGTGGCAATTAATACCGCATGCAAGTCTTTTATCTCCAGCAGTTTTTTCCAGGCATATACATCCCCGGTAATTACCTGCGGCATTTTATGATTGCCTTTTGTAACAATATCTTTTGCCATGGTCAGCATGCGGTTGTCAATATCACAGATGGCCACCACTTCCACATCCTTTCTACCCAGCAGCATTTCAAAATGATTCTGCCCACGCATACCGACACCAATGATACCAATCCTTACTGTGGTTTCTGCTGTGGAAGCAAATAAATTAGCTTTTGGTAATACTGCCATGGAAGCAGCCAGCACGCCGGTGTTTTTGATAAAGTCTTTCCTGTTCATGTTGATTATTTTAGAATGGTAATGCGGAAGGAAAATTATGATTTCTTTTTTAAAGTTGACAAATCAATAAAAAATACTCGGCAAGGCTGTTATTAAAAAATAAAAAGCCGCAGTCATTAGCTGCGGCTGTATGATCAGCAGGTTATTATTTTAATAAATTAAGCAGAAAAGAATATCCTTTCTACTGACCAGTACAAAGCAACCAGTGCAATCATTGAAGACATTCCATAAACAACCCTTTTCCTGTACCAAATTTTATTTCTTAATGGAATGATCAATAAGCCAAACATGGCCCCGATAATGGCGATCTGTCCAATCTCCACACCCACATTGAAGGCGATGATGGAGGTATAAAATTTACCCGGAGGTATTCCAATTTCATTTAATGAACTGGCAAAGCCCATTCCATGAATCAGTCCAAATAAAAATACCAGCAGGATACGCCAGGGTTTTAATTCAGACAACAATATATTTTCCACTGCCACAAATAAAATGGATAATGCGATAACCGGTTCCACTACAGCGCTGGGTGCCACTACAATATTTTTCATACTGAGCGCCAGTGTTACAGAGTGAGCAACAGTAAAGGCGGTGGCCTGCCAGAGTATTGTTTTTACATTGGTGCTTAACAGGCACAACCCCATCACAAATAAAATATGATCTGCCCCTGCAGGAATGATATGCGTAAAGCCCAGCGTTAAATAAAACCAAACCACGTCTTTGGCAGGTGCATTTTCTAAAGCATAATTAATGCTGTGAGCAAACAGCGTCGGGGCAACAAACAGCAGTACAGTGAAAATGAATATTTTTTTAGCAAGTAAATACATTATCAATTAATTTTTGATGATGGTTTTATAACTGCTTTAATGCTTCTGTACTTTCATTTTTTAAAGCTGCAAAAATGTTGGGATCACTTTTTAATCCATCCTGCAAATATTTTTTAGCCTGCAGTTTATCACCAGCTTTTAAAAAGATCAAACCAGTATGACAAAGCAGTGTGGGGTTCTGGCTGCCTGTTTTATGGGCCACTTTAATGTACTGAATGGCTTTATCAAAGTCACCATTTTTATAATAAGCCCAGGCCAGCATTTCATTTACATCAATATTTTCCGGGCGGCGGTTGTATTCTGCCAGTGCATGTTCCAGTGCTTTATCATAATCACCCGTTCTTGTATAAATTTCCGCCAGCTCCTTATCTGAATAATGACCGATGCTTTCATCCGTAATAGCAGCTTTTGCACTGGCAGCCATTTCTTTTATTGCCGCATCTATTAGTTTTTTTGCTTCCGCATTTCGGCCAGCCAGTTTATATGCGAATGCCAGTTCTCCTTTAAAGGTGGAATTGTTTACAATAGAATCTGCCTGCTGGTAATAAGCAACTGCTTTGTTGTAATCTTTTTCAGCAATGGCAATTCTTGCCAGCCCTGCTAGCGGGTAAGGATAGCCCGGCCGTTCATTGTTGGCAAAAGTATATTGCATGGCTGCATTCTTCAGGTCGCCAATATTTTCATACAGGTGGCCCAGTTGTACCCTGCTCCATTCAGTAGCTTCATCACCGGCGGCACCTGCATCCACCGCCATTTTCATGGCCTCAATGGCGCCGGGATAATCTCCGTGTATTTCACGTAAATAAGATGCCCTTGCATAAGAACGCAGATCGGGACGGATAGACAACATTTTATCTGCCGCTGCTACCGCTGAATCATAATGCCCCATTTCTACATTCCCATCTACCAGGATGCCATACACAAATGCGTTGTAAGGATTTATTTTTCTTGCAGCTTCTGCAGTAGCAAGGCCATCTGCAAAGTGATGCTGAGATAATTGCACCAGTGCTTTCAATGTGAGTGCTTCAAAATTATTGGGCTCCACAGCAAGCACATTATTGATATATTTCATAGCGGCCATATCGTAGTAAGTATAATTTCCGGTAGCCCTGCCTTCCATTACCATCAGGTTGGCTAATGATACCAGTGATTTTTTATCATAGGGATTGGCTTCGATGGCGGTTGTAAATTTTTCAGCAGCTTTTTTTGTCGTTGTCCATTCCTCCGTTTGCGCCTGGGCTCCTCTTCTTTCTAATAACTGGTAAACAGCTGATTCCTTTTTTGTTTCACTTGTTTTGTATTTCATTACTACAAAACCTGCGGCGAGGATGAATACAGAAATGAGTGACAGGTACAATAAATTCTTTTTCATGATTGTATATTTTTTTAAGGTGTAAGTGAGGGTATTTATATCTACGGATTTTTATAACAACTGGATTGTAAATTTTGCAGGATTAAATATTTATTTCGCAAGGCTTGTATGCAGAATAGTTAGTGCCAATTTACTTTTTGTCTTGATACAAAAAGGTCTAGGCTGTAAAAAACTTCCGCTGGCATGAAACCTGTCCTGATACTAATGAAAAGTAAGCCCCGCCTGCGAAATCACAGGCAGGGCTTTTTTTTCATTGAGGGAATATTATTATCCTTTTACCACACGGATACTTTGCTTTACCGCACCATTCTTGGTTACCTGTATCAGGTAGGTGCCTTTTGTAAGACCGCTGCCATTCCAGCTTTGTGTGTACGTGCCGGCATTTAGTTTTTTATTCACTAACACTTTCATTACTTTTCCTTCAGCATTGTAAACTGAAATATTTACCTGCGCTGTTTCATCCAAATGATATCTTACCATACTGTTGTCAACAAAAGGGTTAGGGCTAACCACAGCAATCATTTCCGGTGCTGCCAATGCCAATGGTTTACCTTCATTCACTTCTGAGCGAAGCATGGGCTTTGCATTCATGTCTGTTGTTGGCATATCACATGGACAGATATCTGTACCTGCAAAAGGTGCTGCCACATAAGGAAATGATGTTTTGAATGGCTTATCATTTTTCTCCACACCGGTAGTGTAGGTAAGTGTTTTGATCAATTGTGGCGTTACCGGGCTGCCACCTGCTGTATAATCATCATACCACAAACCAATGGCGGCTAATACCACACCTCCCACTGCCTGCAGCTCAATTCTTGTAACGTCATCTTCCAGTCTTCTTCCATTAGGAAAACCATCCATGTTGGGAATGTTCTGTATGTCGGTAGTTGCATTGTATGCAGGATCCGTTAACCCTAACACTGCCGCCTGTACCAGGCCGAGTGAACTGAATTTAGCATCGTCTCTTTGTGTAGGAGGCACTGCCATATTCAACCTCAGCATATCACCACCATTTGGCAGAAAGTTGCTGATGAATGGTTTACCAGCTGCCAGTGGATTACCGGCTTTACCGGTTGCTAACTGGTATGGTTTTAAATTGGGAACACCGGTATGAAAGATCGGCCACAGATCAACAGAACGGGGTGAAGCTTTAGCAGGTAATAACAGTCCGCCAAATGCAGACTCTGCTAGTGCAGTACCATTTAATGCTGCATTGCCTTTTAATCCGTATAAGCCATCCTGCCCGTTACCAAAACCAAAAGCACCTAAAGAATTTCTTTGGATACGCAGGTTGGAGAAGGAAGGAACTGCAGCACCAAAATAAGTATCATCCATGTACAATGCCAGCTCCGGATTGTAAAAGAAGTTACCAAAGGTTGATAATTCAGAAAGGTCTTCGTAAGGCGTTAACGCATTCCAGTGATCTTTATAACCAATAGGCACTACAGCTTCGTTGGTCAATGGCATACCAAGTCTTGACACCTGAATCCATGGACCTTCGTAATAAAGGCCGCCACCTTTTTTAAGGGCAGTGATCTTTTGCCTGCTGGCACTTGCCCATACACCAATTACATAATTAGGATCCAGTATATTGGTGCACTCCTGTGCTTTTTTATGATCCTTTTGCAAAGTAGAAATATCTACCTGCAAAGCAATGGTGGATACATTTAAACATTTTAAACCATCCACTGATTTACCTGAAGCTCTTGGCGCATCACCCAGATCGAATATGCCTCCAAGGTCAACATAAAAAGGATCGTCAGACGTGCCACAAAAAACTTTTTCACCAGTACGGGTTGTTTTAATAGAGTTGTTGATGAGGGTATTATAATCTGGCGCATTTAAACCCACACCAGAACTGATGGAACGTGGGCCAATGTTTGGCGGTGGTACAATACCAGCATACACTATTCTCTCAAAAGTTTTACCACCATCCATGCTTCTGTCTACACTGTAAGTGGTTTTAAGATTTTGTTTACCCAGGCGAATATTAAAAAAGGTAGTTGAGTCCTCAATTTTTTTATGAAAAAGGAAACGGTAAACAATGTCATCTCCTTTGGTACCTACATTGTTGTCAACATGAATTTCATAACGGATGTTTTCGCCAAAGGAATAATAATTAGGACCACCCTGTGGCAACTGCCCTGGAATGTAGTTGGCAATGATGGTTACTTTATTCGGATCATCGGGACTGCGGAATGCATACAGGTCAGTGTTGTCTGCTAACGGGTCGTTTGAGATTAATGGTGCCTCCCTGTGTGAAGATGCAAATACCGGCACTACTGTGTTCAACAGCATTACGGACAGGAAAAAGGCTGCGGTGAATTTTTTTTTCATAACAATGTTTTAAATGATGAATAGTATGGCAGGTAAAACAGTATAGGTTTACCATCGGGAGGTTTAACAGAAGCTATTGGTTTTTAAAATGCATTTTTTAACTGCAGTTACCCGCCAGCATTTAGCTGATAAAAGACTGTGCTTATTTTGATATCCAAAAACAAACCGGCAACCTTATCGAATATGCTGCAGGATGATGCAATATTTATTTTCAGGGGGACAGTTATTGATTGAGCTCAGCAATATGTACGAGAAGGAGGAAAGCTTGGTTTTAACAATTCATTTATTTTTTTTGAAGAGCATAAAAGCTGGGTATTTATTTTAATGGAGGATTTAATTCAAACCCTAGGGCAATGTCAATAAGTTAAGCCAGCAATAATATTCGACCCTTTCAGGGTCGTTTAAAAACTCATTAATAGCCACGGGTTTTAACCCGTGGCTATTAAATTTAACTGCTTCGCAGTTGGAAGAACCCTTAACTTAATGACATTGCCCTTCGGGGTTGAGTAGTTACTCTTTTTACACCACTTACAGCACTTCGGGCTTAAGGCAATAGTAGGGTTTTATACAAGAGGATTACTAATCTTTCAACAGGGATTTGATCTCTTCTTTTTTTTGATCGGATAGTTTTGCATGCTTGTGATCATGCAGGTGAATGGAGTTTTTTGAAAAGAATTTAGTTTGCTTTTCAAAACGGGTACAAAAATCGCAGATACTGAGATGGAGTTTTAATTGAATTTTTTCTACCGGCGTTAATTTGCCTTCTTCTTTTTTAGACATTAAAAAAGTGGCTCTTTTACAGGAAAGATATATGAATTTAAAAATTGCCATCAGTTGATATTAAGCCAGTTTTTTTCAAGACACTTACGCAGGTGCAGCTTGGCCCTGTGAATCAGCACCCAATAGTTAGACGGTGTAATATCCAACACCTTACAAATTTCTTCTGAATCCAGTTCCTCCATATATTTCATCACAAATACAGATTGCTGTATTTCTTTTAGTTTGTGTTTGCACTTATCCAAAAAATTATAGAACTCTTTTATCTCCACCGGTTGTTCTGTATTTACTCTCCAATCTTTAGGTGCTGTTTCCGCCGTCCAGTGTTCTACATTATCAAAATACATATCCTCTTCTTTAGCAGACACACTTATAATACTGTAAGCCTGCTTGCGAAAATGATCGATGATCTTATTTTTAAGAATGGCATAGAGCCAGTTTTTTTCTGAAGCTGTTCCATTGTAGGATGCACGGGCTTTCCATGCACTTAAAAAAGTATTTTGTACAATATCTTCAGCAGCCTGCACATCACTCACCCTGCTGATGCAGTATGCATAGAAAGCATCCGCATAGTTGGTTACCCAATTATCCGGCATCAGTTGTTTAGCAGTAGTTGTCATGTTATGCTGCATAGATCGTTTGCAAAATAACTATATCCGGTGACAATGTACAAAGCGGATGTATATTAATTTTATTCAACAATAGTTACCGGATCTTTATTTCGGCAACGCCTGAGATCTGCATGGACGCAGGGTCCTGTAAATATGCGATCACTTTACAATCCTCTTTAGTAAGACCGGCCGGTAATTCCAGTTCAGTTTTTCCTTTTACTCCGGAAAGGTCGAGTGTTTTAAAATCTCTTACCACATTGATATGATCTAAATGCCTTCCCACATTTTCGCCCCGCTTTACATCAGAAGCAGCATGTGACTGAACCAGTGCAATATTAAGTTTGCCATTCATATTTTCATTCAGCTGGTAATTAACCAGCACATGATTGTTTGTTATCCCATCAGCCGTTAACGCTATGGGTTTAGTCACACTGTTAGCCAATTCTTTTTCCACCACCCTGTTCAACTGAGCGGCATTAGAGCCAACAAATTCGTGTCTGCCATTTACCACTATCTGCGGCGTGTAGGCGCTTTCTAATTTAAATACTGCGGCGTATTTACTTTGCCTTACAGAATAGGCAGGTTTGCTGAAAACATCTTTCCATCCGAGCTTATCCCAGTAATCCACATGAAAGGCCAGCACAAATACCTGTTCCCTGTTCCCTGTTAAAAATTTTGCCACGGCTTCATCAGCCGAAGGGCAACTGGAGCATCCTTCTGAAGTAAACAATTCAATCACTGCAAAACCAGCTCCATCATTTTTTGGTGTGCCCATTACCGATGCCTCTCTAAACCCCTGGCTAAAGGTGAAGAGTATCAGCAGCAAAATCATTGTCAGCAATAAAGGAGATTGTTTGTACCGCATATACATTTGTTCAATCAGACTGGATGTTATCAGGCAATCTTTTTTAAATTCAGGTTGAGTGTTTTTACATACGCTGTATTTTCTTTCAGCATTTTAATTCCTGAAGAAAATTGCATGTAAGGCAATTGCTGCTGATGGTGATTGAGCCGGCTGATCTTAAATAAAATATTCCAGTGACGGATAATTTCTTTCCATGCAAAGAAAATGGAGTGCTTGGGGTCATACATATGAGTGGGCTCGCTGCCAGCGCCATTCAGTTCAATAATAGAAAAATTTTTTCCTTCCTGTAATTCTTCCCAGGTATTGTAACGGATATCCATCCTGCCAAAATAAAACTCCGGAACCTGCTGGCAAATCCTGTCGATGGTAGTTACTAATTTCTCATTCGCCAAATTACTAATGTCTAAAAATTTGGAACCCCTGCTGTGATTACCATAAGGCACCAGCAAATGTTCTTCTTCTTTTTTCAATATTATTTTTAACACTTCCGTATGCGTTTCTCTCAATACCGGTAACTGCAAAATAAACCGCTGATCTTTTAGCAGCAGTTGTTCAATAGAAGACACCGCATCACCTGTAACAGTTAAAAATTCTTTTCCAACAATACCAGATATATTGCCCTTTTCTTCACCAGGAAAGCGATAATAAAAAATACCCACTTCATTTTCATAAGGAATAAAATCCTGTATCAAAAAATCAACACCGGAATGCTGCACATAATGGTGCAGTGCCGCTACAGAATCAATTTTCTTCACCATCATTCCTCTCATACCAATATCAGGTTTGGCTATCAGGGGAAATTGCAATCCTTTTTCCTTAACTGCATCCATTACTTCACCTGCGGCTGTACCTGCAATAAAAAACAAGGTGGCAGGATAATACTCCTGCGGAATGAGATCATAAATTTCTTTCTTGCTCTCCAATAAAAATCCTCCATTCTTTATCAACGGATTGGAGGTGTTGAAAAAAAATGCAGACCGGGATTTGATCATCAGCCATATCCAGTATGGATAAATGGGGGCATACACTACATTAAAGGGCCAGTACTCCCAGTTAAATAGTTTTATAAAAAATGGATAGTTGGAAATTTTTTTCAGCATAATAAATGATTACGGTAATACAGATGAAGTTTCAAAACTTAATTCCTTTATAGTGGAGGACCCATCCTGCATATCCAGGTAATGCATGGCGCCTTTCTCACTGCTCACTTCAATGCCGGTAATGCTCACCGTTAGCATGTGGCCATCCCTGTTCATCAATACATCATTGTAAATATCCCCGTCACCAGCAAACTGGTGAAAAGAAAAAATATCTTTCTGTGAAGGCTGTGGATGAGCTGCCAGCCATTTACTGAACCACTGTTTTCTTTTGCTGATCACATCATCCGGGTACAACGTAGCACTGCTCCAGATATGTGGTTGTTTTTCATCCAGCTGCTGATAATATTTTCTCACTCCATCCCATCGGCATTCATACAGCCTGCCTTGCTGCAATATCACTACCGTAAAAGGTTCTATTTTAAATAAATTGATCTCTGCAAACCAATCGGTTGGTTCAGTACTGGCAATAATACCCAACAAAACAAGGCCACGGCTCTTCCTGTAAGCAGGCCCGGGTTCATGCTTTACAAAAGCGCCATTCAACAGCACTGCTGCATTACCCAATTGATTCATGGCGATCCAGGTACCATTGGCTGCTGCATCTTTTGGATACAGCAATGCAGCATTATAATCAGCATATACTGCAGGTGCTATTGCCTTTTGCCTTGCTGCTTTTTCATCCCTGTTGGAAGTAATGAAACAACGGTCATCTACAGGTATAAATGTTACTGTGCACATGTGCTGCGGTATTTGATGGTAGACGATGCAATGCCAAAACTTTCATCCACATCCACGGTAGAAAGTTCATTCATGCCAATACGGATCATCGCCATGTGGTGAACAGTGTGTTCTATATTGTAAGCAAGCTCCCGGTAATAATTTGTATCCATAGTGATCAGTTCATCTGAATCTTCCTTATATCCAGCTTCCAGCAACAACGGTTTGTTTGGCCGTATCATTTCATTGTATATTCGGCCAAGTGAAACAACAGCAAAATCCTTATCTGTTTCAATACGGTAATCCCGTTTGCGGCCTTCATAATTCACCGCACCTGTTTCATAACCCTTATCCAGTTCAATAAATAATTCAATAATATGCCTTACATGCTGGCCAATACTGGCATTGAACAAACACCTGCTGGGCAAGCTATACTGCTCTGGTTCAATACATTGCAAAGCAGCTTCCAATTGTAAGAAGACTTTTTTAATGGATTGCTGCAAATGCAAATTTTCAGGATTCATCGTTATTGTTTTACTGTTGAAACATTTAAAGAAACGGTCACATCATCGGATAACACCAGGCTATTGCCTCCTACCTTAAAATTACGGCGGTTAATTTTAAACTGCCCTGTAAAAAGATTTTTATTGCCTTCCGCTGATACTACAAAAGGAAAGGAAACTGGTTTTGAAATACCTTTTATGGTGAGCATACCTTCCATTGTGTACTGGCCTGCCTTACCTGAACCAGTTATTTTAGTGGATGCAAAACTAACCTTTGGAAACTTAACCACATCAAAATACTCCTCCTTTTTCAGGTGACCGTCCCTGGAGCCGTTGCCGGTATTCACGGTGGCAGCATCAATACTTACATTAAAAACAGAGGCTGCCAAGTTTTCAGCATTAAATACAATCTTACCCTGCAAGCCCTTAAAACTACCGTTTACGTTTAGCCCAAAATTTTTGATTGCAAATTTTACAGACGATCCTGCATCCACCGGTGCATATTGCTGGGCAGGTAAACGTGTAATTGAAAAAACAAACACCAGCAGTACAAAAATATTTTTCATCATTACTTAAGATTAGCATTACCAAATAAATGATCGAATTGCTGGCAATGAATGAGTGCATATTTAAACTTTGTAAAATCAGGAACTCCGGGTACAGCATATACCTGCGTTCCACCAACCGATCTTAATTTACCCAGGTCTATAAAATTCACTGGCTGTATTTCCTTTGATAAATATACATGCAAATCGGGGCCGTTATTTACGTTAAAACTATCCAGCACCAAACTGTATGAACCGGCATTTTCATAAATTTTCACCTTGCCCATTACTGTTCCGTAAGGACCATCACTAAAAGTACCTGAATATTTCAACAGGTTACCACTGCTGTCTCTTGTATCCACCATATCCATCGCCGGTGTATTAGAAGTAGTGGTTCCATTTTCCTTTTTACAATCTACCAGCAGACTGCTGACTAACAACAAACACAATAAATAAGTTTTCATGTTGAACTATTTTTTTACAAGTGATAAGATACCGCCACACCCAGGTTATTTGCCTTGATACGGAAACGGTTGATTTCTGTTCCGTCTGGCGCTGTTTGTTTGATGCTGCTTGTTTTATATTCATTGAATAAAAATTGATACACACCACGTACTGCCCAGCGGCTGTTCAGCTTGTATTTTAAAAAAAATTCCGAATTTAAACTGCCATAATCATGATCGCCGGTTAGTAATAAATTGAATCCCGCAGGCTTTGCCGAAGGTTCTGTTCTGGTGATGCCATTGCTGGTAAGGATGGCTGCAGATTTTCTTCCAAAAGAAAAACCAATCAGATCAATATTAAAACCACCACTCCATTTACTACTGAAATTATAACCAACATTGGCGGTAAAGTTCAGCGAATTTACCAGTGGCCGCTGTACTGTAAGCGTATCCCAGTTCTCTGTTTTTTGTCCGGCAAAAACAATTAAGAAAGGAATCGTACTGGAACGGGTCAATTTTGCAGGCCCCGCTGTGATGTACTCCTGTTTGGTACCAAAGCTGCTGGTTAATCTACCGCCAATACCGATCTCCCATTTTTTCTTTTGCCCCAGCCTCCAGTTGTGAACATACGATGCAGCCACGGCACCACGGGAACTTCCGATGGTAGCAGCCAGGTCAACAAACCGGTCCGTTTTGGAAAGGGTACCCGTTTGAGTAAATCCATTATTCATCATCAAGAATGCGAAGAACACTATTACTATTTCTTTCATAACCTGTATTTAGGATTTAGTTTTATCAATGCGTACAACTGTTGCCTGTAAATGATTACCAGCGCCAGGCTTGAAATAAATACCAGCAATGCATAAATGAATAACTGTCCACCATCATTCATCACCACCAATCCTAATTTGGTAAGATGAAAGAAAATAGCACCTGCCATTAAGCCAATTGCCAGCACAGCGCCATAGACAGTAGTTTTAGGATAGAGAATTAAAATAGCAGCGATCAGTTCCATTACACCGGTACCGATTCTTCCATAAGGTTCTATACCCAGTGTTTTAAAAATATAAACAGATTCTGCTGAGCCGGAAAATTTGAAGAATAATGTTTGCAGCATGATCGCCGCAGCAACTAACCGCAGCACCCAAATACCAATAACCGAAAGTTTGATTGACATGATCGTTTTTTTAATAAATTTTTAATGAAAAATTTTTCTCCAGTTTTCATTGGCTTTGGCATTCAGATTTTTCTCATCCTTGTTCCAGTCTTTTAAAGTATTGTTGAAAAATTTATTGTAAAACAGGAACAGCCTTCCATTAGTGATCTTAAAAGTTTCAGGGTCCACTTCCACCTTCTCGCCTTTGGCGCCCATGGCATAGGCACACCATCCGCCATAAGCAGGCTCATATTTTGCAGGATCACTTTTAAACAACTCTTTATTTTCTGCAGAAGCAAAATAATATGTAGCTCCCTGGTGAAAAATTGCAAATTCCATTTTACCCTCCACTGCTTTATTTTGCTTGAAATAAGCTACGGGGTCATAGCCTTCAATAGCCAAACCTTTTTTTAAATTAAAATGCTTTTTAACCAACGGCTCCTGTGCAAATAATGCTGCTGAAAACAACAACCCTGTTAAGCTAGCCAATACCATCTTTTTCATAAATCTGTATTTTTTAGTAAATACGATGTTTTTGAAATTCCCTTACAAACTTTTTTAAAAAAATATGGAGGAACTTTGATTTACCAAAATACGGCAAGCTTTTAATAATGCAATATTATGCAGTAGGAGTTTTGGGGAATGTCGGGAAGATTACAATAAAGCAGGATTAAGGAAAAGTAGTTTACTGAATTGAATGTTTACCGGGAAACACTGAAGACGGGAAGTTTAAAAAAAATCTTCTTGCCGCATTACCGGCAAAAAAATAAAGCCTTACAGGAAAATCTACAAACTAAAAGGCATCATATATTTGCTCCAACACCGCCAGGTTTTTATTTACCCAGTTGACATTTCCTTTGGGCCAGTCATATTTTTTTGTAAGCAATTCACCCATTATTTTATATGCCTTCATTGCCTGGTCTTTATTATAAAAACAATAAAACCAGTTTTCGTTCATGTCTTTTTCTTTAACCATATAAATACCACCGGCATACCATTTCAGGCAAGTAGGCAGGCCATAAAAACTAATGGTCTTCGACTCTTTGGCCAGGTTATCCCTGTAAAATAAAATATTAAAATGCAGGTATGCTTTCAACCGCTGGCGGATCTGCTGCTCAGTCTCTGATTTTTTTGGATGCAGCCTCCATTGATTGTTGCTGATATGAAAAGGATCATCCGAAATATTTTTATAGCGCTTGCCTGCAGCCAGAAATTTCAGGGTGGTAACACTTTCAATACCGGTATTCACCAGTACCAGTTCGTCTGGTGCCAGTGCTGCAATTTTATAAATATCTTTTTCTCCTTTACTGTAGTGAAAACTGATTGTTTTTTGCTTGTTATCATACTCCCACCTTCCATACTCCATCGCATTTCTTGGATTTTTTACAAACGTGGAATCAGTAAATAAATAATAACTCCTGAATGGCAATATGCCCATTGATTCATCGCTGCTGTGGATGGCATCCATGTCATCTGCAAATTCCCAACCCTGGCAAAGCAGCTGCTCCATGTTAGTGCTGCCTGACAGATCAGTTAGTTTGCCGGTATAAACTTGATTGGCTTTTTTAGCACTGTCAGCAGCAGTGGCTTTGGTTGTGGTGTTGCTTTGATTGTCATTACAGGCAGCAACTGCAATAGCAACAAAAAAATAAAGTACAATCCGTTTATTCACAAAGGTTGATTTTGATCAAATGTAATAATTATGTGTATGCCAGCAAGCTGCTTCATTTATCATCATATTTAATAATGATAAAATCAAAAAAAAACGGAAATTGTAAATCTAAAAATTCATACATGAAAAATTTATCCCGCCGCAGGTTTTTACAACAGGCTGGTATTGGTGCCGGAACCGTTGTTGCGGCAGCGGCATTACCTTCTTTTATCGATGCTGTTAAAACAGCAGCTGCTTACGATGGTAAAAAACTGAATATCGCTTTATGTGGTTTGGGCCGCTATGCAGGCTACCTGGCGGAAGGTTTAGCAACAGCCCAATATTGCAGGCTGGCAGGTATTGTAACGGGAACACCAGCTAAGGCAACAGACTGGAAAAAGAAATATAACATACCTGAAAAAAATATTTACAATTATCAAAATTTTGATGATATCGTAAACAATAAGGACATTGACCTGGTGTATGTGGTGTTACCCAATTCCATGCATAAAGAATATACCATCCGTGCGGCAAAAGCAGGCAAACATGTGATAGTGGAAAAGCCTATGGCACTGAATGCAACTGATTGCCGGGAAATGATGGATGCCTGCAAAAAAGCAGGAGTACAACTGGCTGTGGGTTACCGTTTACATTATGAACCTTACCACATCGAACTTAAAAGACTGGGCCAGCAAAAAGTTTTTGGACAAGTACGTTTACTGGAAGCATCATTGGGTTATAAAGTGGGTGATGCTAATGAATGGCGGTTAAAGAAAGCATTATCAGGAGGTGGTCCTTTAATGAACCTGGGGGTGTACTGTGTACAAAGCCATCGTTATGTAACCGGGGAAGAACCTGTTGCTGTAACCGCACAATTTGGCCCCGTTATTAATAAAGAATTATTTGCTGAAGTAGAAGCTTCCATTACGTGGCAACTGGTATTTCCCAGTGGGGCTGTGGGTACATCATCCACCAATTACAATTGCAATGTGGATCGCTTTTATGCATCTGCTGATGAAGGTTTTTTTGAGTTGAGTCCTGCCATTAGCTATGGCCCCTTTATAGGAAGAACCAGCAAAGGAGAACTCAATTTCCCCACCATCAACCAGCAGCAGGTACAATGTGATGAAATAGCAAAAGTATTATTGGCTAATCAGCAACTCCCGAATCACATCACCGGTGAAGAAGGCTGGAAGGATATGAAAATACTGGATGCGATTTATGAAGCAGCGAAGACAGGGAAGAGGGTTTCTATAAGTTAGTAATGTAAATAACTAATAACCGATTTTTATTTTAAGCTAAAATACCGCCCTGCAATTTTCCACTCATCCTGATAAAGGCTTCACCAGCTTTTACACCGAGTTCACGTCCCCTGAATTCTTCCATGGCAGCATGACCGCAATTGTAGATGCCAGGTGGGTCCTGGCTGGTATGGCAGTACACTGCTTTTTTCTTTTGCTCCTGGGTTGCTGAAATATCAATATAATCTGTAGGATGAAAAATGAGACTTTGTTCGCCAATACAAACTTCAAAAAAATACAATAAAAATTTTTGTGGTGAACGTATCCACGATTGTATGGTTAGCATGCTTGCCACCTGGTGATCTTTGTGTTCATCCAGCGGCCAGTGTGTAAATACGATATCCGGTTTTTCAATTGCCAGCAGTTGCTGTATTTTGCTTAGCCATTCATTATTAAAAATAGTATCGCCATCAATCTGTCCGGCAAATACTGGTTTGGTATCTAAAATTTTGCAGGCGTTGATGGCTTCCTGTTTTCTTATGGAAGCTGCTTCATCATGTAACTTACCTGGAATGCCTGCCTCTCCAGTAGTTAAATAAATAATTGTAACATCATGTCCGGCATTACGGAGTTTAGCCAATGTACCACCGCAGCCACTTTCCGGATCATCCGGGTGTGCTCCAACACAGACTATTTTTTTCTTTTCCCCTGCTTTATTGTTTTGTGCAACAAGTAATGAAGGCAAACTTAACAAACCTAAACCTGCACTGGTGTTTTTTATAAACTGCCGGCGGTTGTTGAATGATGATGACATATTGAAATCGTTTTGTTCAAATTACTTAATTATCCGGGAATGCGGCAATTGAATTATTTGATCAAAAAAATAAATCAAGGTTGTTTTAAATATTTGTATGCAGTTGCTCTAATGTCAAGCGATCAGGCAGGTCTGTAAAACCCACTTATTTTATAGTTAAGCATTTCAATGCCGATATTAAAATACCCGTACAGCTTTTCCAATAAAGGGTATAGCAGTACCCAGCCGCAGATCATCAAACCTACACAGCAAATACAGGTGATGATACAAAGCGTATTTTCCTGCAAGCTTTTATAGCGCTCATTTTGGTTAATATTCATCGTACTCATTTTATTAATAGTCTTTGGTTAAATAATCCGTTACAGAAATGCATTAATCCTTCTTCATACTTTTCTTCATCGTTTCTTCCATTTCTTCTTTGCTCATTAACCTGGTCCCCTGCCCGCCAACAAAATACCATTTACCATTTTGTTTGATGTATGTTTCGGTTCTGATAACTGTAATAGACATGTCTCCTCCGGGAGTTGCAAACACTACATCCAGTATCATATTTTTTACCGCAGCATCGCCATTATAAACTCGTAAAATGTAAGTGCCTGGCCGAGGTGTAACTGATTTAAAAGTGACGCCTTTATCGGTAAAACCCTTCTTCCATTCATCATAACCATAGCTCACTTTTCCTTCGGGACCAACGGCTATATAATCATCGTTTAAATAAACCGAGCTGTCTTTTATCATTCCTAATGCTTCAATGGCTTTCCTGTCTTCGGGATAATTAGTAGTATTGTATTTGCCTGCAGGAGGTACTTGTGCCATGATATTTGTTGAGACAAAGAACAAAATAATAACAGTAATCATTATCATTTTGTAGTTAAGTTGTTGTTTCATTTTTGTTTTTTATTTAAGTGTGAAAGAATTAATTTTTCTGGTGGGTAAGGATAACATTTTAATAAACATATCGGGAAGTACACTGATTACAGCAACCATTACTGTTACTCTTTTATCTTAACCACATCTTCTGTCAACGGTTACTCTTAAAATAAATGTGTAGCAATCCATTTGGCAAAAACCTGCCACCAGACTGAATGAGTATTGGGGCTAATTATAAATGTGCTGGCGATGGTTGCTAAAAAAATACCCATCGGGAATGCAGATCTTTTCCTGATGATGTCAGCTATCATCCAACCCAACGTGAAGAGACCTATAACGCCAATCATCACCGGAACGGCAGTAAACGGCATTCCGCAAACTGCAATCAGGAAGCGTGCCAGTCCGGGTCCTAAAATCATTAAACCTATGGAGGCAAAAAACCGAAGATGAAAGGAAGTTTTCTTTTTATAATAAATGCCTAAGCCATACAGAATGCTGATATAAAACATATCAGTAATGCCGCCAAAACCCATTCCTGCCAAGGCTTCCGTTTCGCCTATTGTTTTAATATTCTTTAAATAAGATTCCCGGGTAACGAGAAAAATGGAGATTACCAATAATGGGAATACAAAATAGGAAGCTTTTCCTACTATTCTGTGCCACTCCAATTTTTTGATTCGGATAAAAACGGGCTGGGCAATTAACATTAAAATCCACGTGAGCATCACCGCTCCATGAAAATGATGAACCCAGGCAAACCCTTCAAAATTGGGGAATTTTATAAGATAAGTTTTATAAAATCCGGCAACACTGATGAGTAGCAGAAAGATAAAAAAGTAAATGAGCCGGTTCGTTATTCCACTATTCCTTTTTGATTTGCCCTGAGATAATTCTGAAGTGATCATTGCATTTTTTTTACGGGTTTAATTATTATGGCGGCGCACAAAATAGCTTTTGAAATTTGATGGTATAAAATTGCATTTACTGTTATGCATTTTAAAACAGTTATTGGTGAATAGTCATCTTTGTGAGTAAGCAGCAGTATTTGCAGGCCAAAGGATTCAATTGCGAGACTTTTTCCATTCCCTCAAAAAAGCTACTGTTCACCATTTGAATTAGGTGAATGTGCAGAGTTGTATTAATTTTAAAACATCCTGTTATGGTTCGTTTCTTTTTTATAGTTGCATTGTTTGTGTTGGTGTTTGGTAAAGCATCAGCGCAGGATACTATTGTGCTAAATGGCCAGCCACAATGGGAAAAAGGAATGCCTATTTTTAATAACTGCTTTTTTTATAAAGACAGCAATGATGAATCATTAAGTTTCGAAGAAGTTCAACAACAGTATTTTGTTTTTTACGCAGACAGCCTTCGTATTAATAAACCTTCTCTGCGACCTTTGACGGTAGAATGGCTTCGCTTTTTTATTCGTAATAATTCACGTTCTGATACTATTCAGCTTTGGATAAATCCCGGCGGCCATTATTTTATACGATTATACAATGCTGAAGGCTTGCTTGCCAAGTCAGGTATTTATGATGGCAGTATATCTGGGCTAAACAGAACTGGTTTTGCTATATCAATTTCTCCTGGCAATACGCAAACCTACTGGCTGCGTACAGAAGACAGGCAGAGTGGGTTTGCACCCCCATGGATAAGCCTGGAAACACGGTATACTTTTTTAAACGACCGGTCTGAAAGTGTATGGAACAGCCGTTTACTCTTTTTACTGCTTGCCATGTTAACCGGGTGCTTATTCTTTATAACAGTGTTTGCAGCGTACCAGTTTTTTTTATACCGGGATAAAGCTTTTTTATGGTACATGGCTTATACATTATCAGCATGTTTAACGGGGCTTTTCTGGATTGATATACGGCACCAGTTTGGAATATTTTCCTCTTTTTTAAATGATTTTATTTTTTCCATATTCTTATTTTTTGTACCAGTGCTGTATAGTTTATTTATTGGCAAAATGCTGAAACTTCCGCAGCAATTTAAGAAAGGCTGGATGCTGGTAAAAGTTTTACTGGTAGTGGCGTGTGTTCAAATGTTAATAGAGTTTACAACCATCCGTACAGGTAAATTTTTATTCACTAATTATTATGGATACTTTGTTTCCATGATACCTGTAACTGTACTGAACCTTGTTTTACTGACACTCACAGCGAAGAGCAGGGAAAAAGTAAAGTGGTTCATGTTTGGAGGTTTATTAAGTATGTTATTATTGTGGTGTATGCCGCTGATGGTGTCGTCTTATATGACATACAGGACGGATACGGTAGGCTACGTGCTGATTTTTGTTCCATTCTATTTTTTGCTTGGCCTTACTATTGAAGCAATTTGTTTTTCTTTTGCGCTATCCTACAGGAGCAAATTAGTATTGATTGAAATGAACAATTTACAAAAGCAATATACTTTACAGTTGCAGGATGAACTGCAAAAAAGAACAACAGAACTGAACGAACAAAATAAACTAGTAGAAACACAAAAAATAAAACAGGTAGAAACAGAATTTGAACACAGGATCGCCGAAACAGAAATGATCGCTTTAAGAGCGCAAATGAATCCACACTTTATTTTCAATTGTCTTAATTCTATCAAACTGTACACTTTAGAAAATGATTCACAAACAGCCTCTGAATACCTGACTAAATTTTCCCAGCTTATCCGGCTGGTGCTGGAAAATTCAAGGTCAGAAAAAGTTACGCTGCAAAAAGAACTGGAAACATTGAAACTGTACATAGAACTGGAAGCTATGCGGTTTAAAGACAAAGTAAATTACCAGATAAATGTGGTGCCGCATATAGACCAGCAATACATTGAGATACCTCCACTGCTGCTGCAGCCCTATGTAGAAAATGCTATCTGGCACGGACTGATACACAAAAAACACGGCGGAAACATTGTGATTGATGTGTCGCAGCCTTCAGAACATTTATTATATATTGAAATAACCGATGATGGCGTTGGAAGGGAACTGGCAGCAACGTATAAAAGCAAATCGGCCACCCAGCAAAAATCATTTGGATTAAAGATGACATCAGAACGTATTCACATCATTAACCAATTGTACCAGATGAATGCAGCGGTTAAAATTAAAGACCTGAAAGACGGCATGAACAATGCCACCGGTACAAAAGTGATCATTCAAATACCTGTATAATTTTATATGCTGAAAGCTATTATTATTGATGATGAACCGGATTGTGTAAGGCTGCTGGCGTTGCAGTTAAAAATGTATTGTCCCGGGGTGGAAGTGGCTGGTGAATGCACGGACAGCAATGAAGGGTTGATGAAAATAAAATCACTGCAACCAGACCTGGTATTCCTGGATATTGAAATGCCGGTGATGAATGGATTTCAATTGCTGGAAAAGATCGGGCATATTGATTTCAGCCTGGTGTTTGTAACAGCGTACGATCAGTTTGCTGTAAAGGCATTTCGTTTTAGTGCGCTGGATTATTTATTAAAACCTATCGACGGCAAAGATTTAAAAGCGGCGGTAGAAAAAGCAGAACAACGCAGGTGGCCAGAAAAACAACAGCTGCATTTACTGAAACAACAATTGCATGGCGGCGAAAAAATACTGCCGGATAAAATAGCATTGCCATTTCAGAATGGTGTAACCTTCGCAGAAATAAAACAGGTGATCTATTGTGAATCGGATAATAATTACACCCGGTTCTACATGGCTGACGGGCACCAGTACACAGTTTCAAAAACATTGGGCGATATACAGGAAGTGCTGGAAGAAAGAAATTTTTTAAGGGTGCACCGGCAGTACCTTGTGAACCTGGATCATATTAAAAAATATGTACGGGGCGAGGGCAATTATCTTATTCTTACAAATGGCAGTAATATTCCGGTAGCAAGAAACCAAAAGGAAAGGCTGATAGAAAGATTTGGATGGCTGTAAATTGTTGCCATCATTCACCAGCTAATTTACATGTTGGATTATGTCCTACTTTAAAATTTACGGAGTTGGCAATAAAACATAATTCATTTGCTTTTGTATGTAATCCATTCGCTTTTTCTATCATTGAATTGTCCGTTACTGTTACCACGGGGTTCAACAGTACTTCGGTAAAATGCCCGCCACCATTTGTAGTTTCCAGCATGATGCCCGTTGCATTGTCTGTGTAATCTGTAACTATCACACCTGCTTCTGAACATAAATGCAGGTACCACAACATATGGCAGGATGAAAGCGAAGCCACCAGTAATTCTTCCGGATTGTATCTTGTTTTATCTCCCCTGAATGCAGGATCGCTGGAAGCAAGGATGGTTATTTTATTGTCAGCAATAATTTCATGGTTTCTTTCATAGGCCTTGTAGTTACTGGTTCCTGTTCCTTTATTGCCTGTCCATTGAATGGTGAGTTGATACTGATGTTGTCCGTTCATTTCCTTTGTTATTGTTTGATCTGTTTTCAGAAAAATACAACTCAAAAATAAATAAAAATCATGGGGATTGAAATAAGACTTTTGATACTCCAGTGTCTAAAACAGGGATACTATTTTAAAAAATTATTTATCAAATAAAAAATTCCTCCTATTAACAAGCCAAATAGAAACACTGTAATATAGACCTTAATAATAATCCCTAAATTATTATCCATAATGCCGTAGATCGCAACTCCAGTTAATAAAATAATAAAGACAATGTTTTTTGGTTGTTTTATCCAGCCAATTAATTTCCCCATCATATTTTCCATTTGTTTTTTATTCGGCTCCGAATTTTCCTAACAAATTTAAAACTTCCCAGGCGATGCGTCTGCGATGGCTTTGTGGGCAGGCTTGCAGCACTCGCCGCAATTCAGTAAGGACTGCTCAAATGTATATCGTTCAGTTCCTTAAAATCTAATACCAGGCATCTTTACAAGCATGGCCCTAAGATACTTTATTTCAGACCCATTTGGTTTCAGTTAAACCCGGCTGCTGCCAAGTCGCTCACTACGCCCAATACCCACACAGAGCAGACATCGGCAGGGAAGATTGGTCGTTTTTATTATTACAGACTTACGCCGGAAGGAAGTTTGTTACGGCCGCCCGGTAAAGATATTTTAATCGCATTAGTGTAGATTATACTTCCTTTATCATAGTCTATACCTGACTTTAGTCTAAATCTTACTTTGCAATCATTTCTAATAACAATCTTAACTATATATTCAGGAAGTATAATTTTCCTTTTTAAAATCTGATTTTTTTTTATTGTTCTTAATCTTTCAGATTTCATACCCATCATAGTAATATCTGATTCCATTCCGACCCACTTATTATCAATGTTTGATTCCAATGCAATAACATAAACCAGTTCTAAAAAACTGTTATTGGATAGTGAAATTTCAATGGAATCCTTACTATCATAGCTTTCTTTATCGGTATGAATAGAAATTTGTTGAGCTTCAGATTTATTTAAAACGCTTACAAAAATGATAATTAGAAGAAATATTTTTTTCATAATCATTAATCTTTTTATTAAAATTTGTGAGCTTCTCCTGAGAAGGATATTTTGAGCCTTTGTTTCTGTTCTAAATTTAAAACTAATTGCATTACAATGAACTCCCTTGTCATGTGTTTTCCCAACATGCGAAGCGTTGTCATCTAAGAATGACTGTGTTTGATTTTACTTTTAAAAGTATAATGTCTAAAGTTTCGGTTGCCGGTCAATAATACCTGCAATGGTATTTTCGAAATTAATGGCTTGCAATAACGACATACAATACAAAAAAATCCCTCTTTTAAAAGAGGGATTTTTTATAAAGCATTAATAAAGCTATTTACTTTTTCGGGCTGTCTTTTTTAGGTTCAGCTACCGGTTGGTTACTGATAGTTGGCGCAGTCTCCATCATGGGGACTTTAGTTCCCTTATACTGTTGCTCCATTGCCTCTATGCCTTTTGAAAACTGGTAAGCTCTTTCAGCATCATCATAAACAGGGCGAAGCTTGTTGGTGAGATTAGCTACAAAATTATCCCTCTCTTGCTGATACCTGATCTGAACACTTCTGCCAATAGTCTGTTGCATTTCTGCAGGAGACATTTCGCCCAGGGCTGCATAATAGTTTACCTGCTGCTCCAGGTCTTTCTTTAAACTACGGCTTACTTTTTCTGCCAGGGCAGTATCACCAGCCTTATAACAAGCTTCTAAAAATTGAACCGAGATATAATTATGTTGCTGAAATCTTGATACCATACCGTAACCAAAATTTTCTTCCAGCATATTCTTATCGCACTTCTCCAGTAATTTCTTAGCTTCTTCGGTTTTACCATGATCAGCTAAATTACCTGCAGCAGTTGCGTATGCCAGGCGAATACTATTGAGGTGCCTGCGGTTTTCTTCGTCAAAATAAACACCAGGCTTATTGGCATTGCCAAATACAAATTTGTTCATCATTACATCAGCTACCACTTTCCTGTTTACCGGATCATTTTCTATCGGCACCAGCCGGTTGGTAAGGCCCTCCTGGCGAATGTATTTATCAAACCCAAGGCTGATTCTTTCTGATGTAAAATAGATAGGGCGCTTCCATTTGTTGGCAGCAATGATATTCAGAATAGCTGCATCATTTTTCTGTATCACATTTTTTAGAATATCAAAACGCAACTCACTCACCACGCTGTCATCTGCATTCACGGTACCGTTCTTTCTCACCAGGTCCACATCCACCGGAACAGTTACTGCTTTGGTAGGATACGTATTGATGGTAATGCCATCTCCCACCGGTCTTACTTTATCAGGAGCGTCGCTGCCTGCATAATCTTTCATCATGGTAAACAGGTCCATTGGCTTTGCCTGGTCAACAGCAGGATTCGCTACAAAATAAATCCCATCTCTTTTAGCACCTTCTATTTGTTCTGCAGACCAGATTGGATCTATCGGATCACTTTGGTTTACTTTATATCTTAACTGGTTAATATACCAGTCGATGCCCAACAGGCTTGAGTTGATTACCCTGATATCCCTGCGTACACCTTCTACTTCCTGTGCATACCACAGAGGATAAGTATCATTATCTCCAAACGAAACAACGATGGCATTGGGAGCACAACTTTCTAAATAGTCAATTGCCAGGTCCCTTGCCAGTGTTTTATTACCGCGGTCATGATCGTCCCATTCAGTAGCACCCATCAATACAGGAACTGCCAGTGTACACACTACAGCAGCTGTGTAATTGGCAATAGTGCCACCCATAAATTTTGCCAGCAGTTCTTTTACGTACAATACACCCAACCCAATCCAGATAGCAAAAGCGTAGAACGAACCCACAAAAGCATAGTCCCTTTCACGGGGCATATTACCCGGCATATTCAGGTACACTACAATGGCCAATCCTGTAAAGAAAAACAACAAGCCGGTAACCAGGAAATCTTCCTTATCTTTTTTGTATTGAAACACCAAACCAAGCAGGCCTAGTATCAATGGTAAAGCAAAGAGGTTATTATTTGCCTTATTATGCTTCATGCTGTCAGGCATATATTTTTGATCTCCCAAACGCAGTTTATCCCAGAAGCTGATACCACTTTTCCAGTTGCCGTCTCTTACGTTGGTCATTTGTACACCCTGTATATCATTTTGCTTACCTACAAAATTCCACATAAAATAACGCATGTACATCCAGCCCACCTGGTACTGCATAAAGAAGCTGATATTATCTCCCAGTGTAGGTTTATCAGACCACAACCCCGTCTTCTGATCTTTGGTAATGCCTGCAAAACCTGCGTAGTAATCCGCATGGCCCTGTTCATTTCCAGCATCCCACATTCTTGGAAAAACATGCTCATCTTCCGGGTGATAAGTTACACTCTGTTTCCTGCCTTTCTTTTCATAGCCATTCTTTGTTTTGATATAAGTATCTTCATTGGTATAGTCAGGCTGGTATTCTTCACCTGTAACATTACCTGCGGTAAAATCTGCACCAAACATAATAGGGGTATCTCCATATTGTTCACGACTTAAGTAGCCCACTAAACTCACCGGGTTATCTACATTATACATATCCACTGAAGGGTCTGCATTAGAACGCAACAGGGTAGTTAAATAAGATGAATAACCGAGCATCATAAAACTGATTGCCCAGAGACCCAGCTTTAAAAAGTTCCAGTTGTTCTTATTGGCAATACGCAAACCATACCAGATGGCCGCAGCTATCAATACAAAGAATAAAGCAAAACCGGTGAAGAATGGCAAACCAAAATCATTTACAAAAACAACGTCAAAAGCACCTGCACCTTTAATGGAATACTGGATCACAAATTTTTGTACCAGGCCGGTAATTACACAGCCAATAATAAATGCAAAGAAGGTTCCCTTGCTGGTAACTTTGTAGCGTTTAAAATAATACAGTACTACAATGGAAGGAATGGTGAGTAAGTTTAATAAATGCACACCTATTGAAAGCCCCATCAGGTAAAATATCAGGATCAGCCACCTGTCTGCACTGGTAAAATGCCCTTTGATCCCTTCTTTTTGTTCTTCCGTTACCGCATCTTCCCACTTTAAAGCAGCCCAAAAAACGATGGCTGTAAAAAAAGATGACAATGCATACACTTCACTTTCCACCGCACTGTACCAAAAAGAATCAGAAAAACAATATGCTAAAGAGCCAACCAAACCGGCAGCCATTACTGCAAATGTTTGTTCCGCACTCAATACGTCTACAGACTTTAGCAACATCTTTTTTGCAAAGTGCGTAATGGTCCAGAATAAAAATAGAATGGTAAAACCACTTGACAATGCACTCATCAGGTTTACACCGGTGGCTGCATGCTGCGGATCAAATGGTATCATGAACAAACGCCCGATCAGTACAAAAAACGGTGCACCCGGCGGGTGAGGTATTTGTAATTTGTAAGCACTGGAAGCAAATTCACCACAGTCCCAAAGACTGCCGGTAGCTTCCATCGTCATAATATATACCGTGCAGGCAATGATGCAAACAATCCAGCCGGTAATGTTGTTGATCCGTTTATAGTTCATATAGTGGTTGGTTATTAAGTCGGCAAATATAAATAGTTTGGGCTTTGTTCAAGGGTAGTTTGTGGTTATTTATCATTTTTTTTATATCTGGTACCAGTGGCATGGTGAGAATATGCAACCGCTGCCACTGGTGAATCTTTTTTTTAACAGATAACGGGATATTCAAACAGCAAATAAAACCAGTGGTAATGAGATAAAAAAATCCCGGTAATTAAAGTATTACCGGGACACATCCTTCATAGATAAAAAGATCCTTAATTTGATTTTAACAATTTCAGGGTTTGTATAGAATTGCCTTGTACTACTTTCACTATATATACACCGGTCATAAAGCTGTTTCCAAATGTGTACTTCGTGTTAGTATTGCCAGTTGTTTGATATAGTATTTTACCTTCTGCACTGTAAACCTGCACACTTACTTTTTCAGTTGTTCCGCCCTGCACCATCAAACTGAATGAGGTAGTGGTTGGGTTTGGATAGGCCGTAAGTTGCAATGATTTAGAAACAACTGCTACGGTAGCATCGCTTACAGCAGTAGTAGTGGTGGATGTACTAAGTGTTCTTGCGGCTGTAATCGAAAGCGTTATTGTAGCTACGGAGGTACAACCCTTTGCATCGGTAACAGTATAACTGTAAGTACCCACACCTTTTACAAAACTACCGGTGCCTGTATATGGAGCTGTACCGCCTGAAGCAGCAACTACGATAGTGGTGGTGCCTCCTGTTTTAGTAATCTTAGCTGATGCTGTGGCTGTTGCTTTTAATGCAGCAGCAGGCTGAGTGGTTTTTACTTCAGCTACAGCTGTATTAGATTTAGCATCCGTTACTTTATAATAATAAGTGGAACTTATCTTACTGGTACCATCCCAAGTGGCTGTATGGTTCGCATTACCGCTGTATGTAGTTATTTGCTTAACGTCCGTTTCAAACTGTCCATATGCATAGAGGTTATTTCCAATTAATTCTCCTGCAGATGTTGCCTCAAAAAAACCAATATTGTCCACATAAGTATTTCCTGCAGTTTGTTCTATTTCAATATAGAAGCTGGCGGCAGCCTGGGTTGTTGGTGCTGTGAACAAAAATGAATGATCAATTCTTGAAGTACTGATAGTGGCTGTTTGTTTTGCAGTGATAACGGTATATGGTGTACCTGTTTGCCTGATGGATGCCCTTAAGTTTGCAGTACCTGCACTTCTGAGCGTACTAAATTTAAGCACATAATTTTTTGTTGAACTAACTGCCCCTATTGTATAATATAAGCTAGTATATGTTGCAGCAGTAGCTGTTTTTGTGGCAACCAGCAAAGCGCCTTTACCAGCAGATACACTGAAAGTACCTGTTCCTGTATAGGGCGATGTACCGCCAGAAGCACTAATAGTTGTATTTGCAGTACTACCAAAACAATTAATAGCAGCACTGGTGCCAGATGCTTTCATTGTGGTTGGTGTGGGTGTAGTGATGGTTCCTGTATCTTTTACAAGAATCTTGGAGGTAAAAGGCTGCAAAGTAATGGAGCCCGTATAAGCAGTTCCACTAACATCTGTATAATTGGCACCTAAAGAAATAGTTTTGGCAGCTTTAGTATCGTTGTATTCAAGACGTAAGTGATCTTCCAGTTTAAAAAGGGTTGCATCAGCTTCATAGAATTCCACATTATCGATATAGGTTGTACCAGAGAATTGCTCAACCTCCAACACTAAATCAACCAAGGCATCAGTTATCGGAGCTGCAAATAAGATTTCATGAGTCTTTTTTGAAGTTCCAAATGAGCTTACCTGGATAGGTGCAAGTGTTGTAAAAGGAGATCCATTCTTTCTCAGAAAGGCTCTTGCTATCCCCTGCTGGTTGGAACCAACAGTGGTAAATCTTAAGATGTAATTCTTTGCTGAACTTATCGCTCCAACCGGGAAGCGAACTTGCCCGTATGAATTGGCAACTGGTGCTGAAAAAGCAAATTTGAAAGCCCCACCGCTTATTTTCCCTGTATTATCCCATGAGCCTGTTACATTGTTGCCAAATACTGTAACACCAGAAATATTACTGGTAAAAGTACCATTGGTAACTTTCGTTGAGCTGGTTAATTTATTTAGTTTATAGCTGGCAGGTAATTTAGCCGGTTTTTTACCCTTAAGATCAAACTCCGAAAATGGTTGCCATCCTTCCAGAGACAATGGTGATTGCGGAATTTGTTTTTGCCCATGATAAGGAGTGATTGTAAAAGTAAACCCTATGGGATTCAAAGGACTGTAGTAATTACTGTCAATAGAACCAGCCATTGATTTCACAGCGTTTTGTACGGTAGTAACTACTGGTTCATTTAACCCGGTATTGGTATAACTATAATTACGCTGTGTTTGATTTGTGGAATAAAGTATATTACGTTTAATAACAAGATTTTTTATACTCCCCCAATACCACCTCACACTACTTATCTGGTAGAGTGCATTATTAAATGAAGTATTATCAGTGATAGATACATTGGTGGGATTATTAGCATTTATCCCGCCCCTAGCATTGTTAAAAGTGGTATTTCCGGTAATGTTAACATTCATACTGGTTCCGTCAAGAAAAATGCCATCATCATATGTATTGGCACCGGTTCTTCCGTCACGGGCTCCGATAGAATGCGATATAATATTACCCTGTATAACACGATTGGTGTAAGTAGGACCGGGATCTGCAGCTGTACCGCCGGCCCATGTATATATACCTCCACCGTTATCTTTTATGAAACAAAAGTAGTCTACCCTGTTATTTTTCACCGTTACATTGTTGCCACGGAACTCGATACCACAATAACCTGTAGTATCCAAACGGTTATACTCGATCAGCAGGTTACTGCCAATTATTGCCATTATACCTTTATAGGACCCACTATTATCCTGTCCCATGCCTGTAAGTGTACCAGTATTTTTTATCTTACAACCTCTGATAGTGATATTGCTGGAGGTACTTCCATTAACACTGATACCATTACTTAAGACATTATTAGTATTAATATTTTCTATTAATAAATTGGATGATCCCGTTGTGTAAATCCCGTCTTCACCAACATTAACGAGTTCACAATTCTGGATGTTTATATAGCTGGAATTAATTCCACAAATAGCATCGCCATTTGCTCCTTCAAAATCAATATTATTAATATTAATGTAATTCCTGCTGGTTAATCTTATAAGTGTATCAATTGTAGCTACTTTTATGCTATATGAAGCAGGCGAAGCTGTGCCAAAATACATTTGGAAAACCTTAGTTGATTTATTAAGGTACCACTCACCCAATTTATCCAGTGTACGGGGATCATCCTGTATAAAATATCCGTATCCTACATTGCCATTATATCCTGATATATCTGTAAAATTTATTGTATTGCCGCTGTGACTGGTAATTTTACAACGGTCTGTAATCCACATTGCTTTTCTTATAACCACCTTAGCCCCCGTCCAGTTAGGAGTTGAAGGCAATTGATTATCAGTAATGGAAGACGTACCTGAAAAAGTCTCATAAGAAAGATATCCACCGTTATCAGTATCTGCATTAGGATACCTGCCCATTGCCTGTGGTTTATTGTTTAAGGTCACCAAATTCAAGTTGCTCTTTGCTTTGGGAACTGAAACTTGGTAAATACCACCTCCGGCAGATGTCCATCCTGTAAGTGTGGTATATCCACTAAAAACAGGCCGTTCCCCTGTGCCATATGCACTGATTACAATAGGCTTTCCGCTGGATCCGGATTTTCCCACTACTAATGCACCATAAAAAACATCGCCACGACGAAAAAGAATACTATCCCCGGCTGCTATACTGGAAAAAGAAGAATTAACTTTAGCAATTGTTTGCCACGGAGCGGAAGAAGTTAATCCAGTATTTGAATTATTTCCTGAAGCCGATACATAATAATTTTTGGCTGCTGCAGCACCTGAAAAAAATAGAAAAAAAATTAGGAATACATTCTTCATCGGTTTCGTTTTTTGTTGGATTTTAAAATTTTTTATTTACTTACTTTCCAATTAATAAATACTTTACACACTGCTTTCGTTATCAATTTTGCCTTTGTTTTTAAGACAGATTTGATAAGATTAACAGCAATCAATTGTTTTATCATTTCTTAAAAACAAAGCTGAAATGACGATAGGTAATGGTTTGCAGTTTATTTTTGAAGGGTTAAGAAAACAGGCGTTTTTAAATCGCCGTTTTTTTTGTTTTGGTTTTCTTAGAGGGAAGCGGACATGGAAACAATTTTTTAAAGATTAAAAATCAGCTAAAAAATTATTTGCTGAGGAATTGCAAATTATATGCCAAAGAAGCCTTACTCATCTATATAATTTTGCACTTTTGTATAAATGTTAAAAAAATCTGCATCTACCAGTTTAACAAACAGAGACTTATTTAATTTTCCTGTGGATAAGTACTGAAATAAATTAAAATTCTTATAAAAAAACTTCATCTCACATACTCATCATTTTTACCTGCAGGTTACTTTTTTGAAGCCTTTCGGCATAAGGAAAGTATTCTAAACCAAATTCTCCAGCTACATATATAACCCAAAATCATGATGAAGTTGATTTTCTAAACGATTGTTAAGAACAGACGCCACTATTATTTCTGTCTTTTAAAAATCTTTTATGGGTGGTAAAAAAACCGCTGTAAGAATAAAGCCGGAAAATCAGGATAGTTAAGCTTTATATCCCTTATACCTGTTGCTAAAATGCAGGGCGCCATAAAACAGGAGTTTAAATACTTTCTAATGTTTAAAATCAGCATTTCTGAATTTTTATAAATTAAGCCAGTAATTTAATTTGAATACGATGGCCCTGTTTCTATTTTTAAACAGGGGGTCAGTAAAGTAATTATCTGTATAAACAAGGAATAGGTCGCTCATGGGCCTGAAACGGTATTGCAGCCGGCTGTTGATATTGAAATTATTTCTTTGTGTATTGTATTGTATAAAAGTAGTCCAGAAAAGAGCAGTTGAAAAATTGATCTCCACCCTTGGAGACAGGAGAAATAATTCTGCAGAACCATACACTCCCGGGAAAACCAATTTATTATACTCAGCATTCAGGCTCACATTTACATGCGGCTGTTTTCTTAAATTGAAACCTCCTTTAATTGACTGATAGGTACCATTGTAAAATTGGCCAGTTCCTCCACTTATATTAAAACTAAACATCTTCCGAAAGTCTGAACTGTACCCAACCTGCACTTGATTGTAATCATAATTACCTTTAGGAAGGGGCACAGCATCAGTAAATGAAGTTGGAAAAAGCAGGTTTACTTCGCTGCGGCTCACATTAAAAAATACATACCCGGTATTTTGAAACTGCATCACGGAATTAAGTTCCGTATTGATCTCATTTACAGAATTATCCGGATTATAAACTACATAATGACTCAACTCTGCGTTGTATTGGTTAACAACGCCTTTTTTAGGATAGCTTTTAAAGGTGAACTCAGAGAAAAATTCCTTAAAGCCCAATCTTATCATCGTATCATTTTCTGCATCGTAGTTTTCAATTCTTGATACAAACCCCATGTCAGTATAATAATTGGTGCCGGTAGAACCATAATGCAGCAAGGCAGAAAAATTACGGGCATTATATTTTCCACCAAAATCGTAAAAATTATTCTGATCGTTAATTGTTTTTTTGAACGACCGGTGGTAAGCAGCCCATCCTTCCCAGGTGCCTTTTAAATTGTAATAATTAAACTCAGCTCCGGCATTTCTTCCATAAGCACTTAATGGATTTTTATTCTTTTCATCAGCAGATATAAAGTTTTCATGGTTTAAAAAATATCCCTTTATAACAGACCTTTTTAATACCCGCTGGTTAACAGTGGCAGCTGTATAATTCTGTGCCGCCACGCCATCTTTTTTAGCAGTTTGCATATTCAGCACAGCAATACGGGTTGATTTATCAATATTCCCGGATAGCCTTACTCCTCCAATGATGGGTATTTTATTGCCTTCTGCATCAAGGCCAATTGTTCTTGAATAAAAAGGACGTATCCCATCGTAGCCATAACCTGATAAAACATCTGAATTTTCCAGGAAGAAAGTTCTTCGTTCAGGAAAGAAAATATTAAACCTGGTGAGATTGGTAACCTGCCTGTCTACTTCCACCTGCGAAAAATCAGGGTTGGCTGTGATATCCAGGTTGAGTGAGGAAGAGAGTGCCACCTTTGCATCAAAACCTGCGTTGGCTGAGCTTTTTAGGGGAGTATTATTCTGTTTGTCTTTACTTAAAGTGCCTGTTACATAAGGAATAAATACACTGTTTCCACCTGCGGCTGGCGGAGGCGTATTCCAAACCAGCGCTCCTGTAAATGCAAGGGTATGAGAAGGAAAATTCACCGGGATATGTGTCCACACACTATACTCATTCGATTTGGTATCGATCCTTAAAAAATTGATCCCCCACAATAATTTATCCGGGCTGTAGCGTAATGTTTTAAAGGGTATTGCTATCTCGGCAGTCCACCGGTCTTCATATCTTTTGGTGGCACTGTACCATTTATTATCCCAGCTCCAGGCATTGTCTTCGCCTAATGGCAGCTGATCTTCACTTTGTGCATTAAATGCATTCACCACAAAAAAGAAACCGTTTGTTCTCTGGTTAGTTGGATCAAGAATAATTCCCACACCATCATTTCCATCATGCCCATAATCTCTTTTAAGACTGCTGATAAAGGCTTTGCCAGAATCAAATGAGGTAAATCCGAAATAAACGAATTTATCATCGTAAGTTACTTTAACCTCTGTCTTTTTTTTGGGGCGGCCTAAGTCATTCGGATATTTCAACCAGAATGATTCTGCTTTTGAACTTGTAGCCCATACCGGTTCATTCAAATCGCCGTCAATTTTTATTGCATTGGGAGTTTTTTCAAGCTCGTACCGGTACGCTTTTTGAAAAGCTACCCCATCTCTTTGCTGAAAAGCTTCCCCATCTTTTTGCTGTGCTGCTAACTGTATACAACAAGAAAACATTATTCCTATTAAAATACACAGCCTGCTAAAATACCTTTGCATATATAACACTAAAAAAAATCATTTTTTTGGACTGCAAAGATAGAAAAACATTAAAGGAGCTATGTTGTGATAAGTGGAAACAAATTAAATACTGCACTACCATTCGGAATATATCAGTTAAACTTTAGCAGGTACTCACAGGCTGATCACTTTCGCCATGCCGGTTTGTGCAATATTCTTTGATATCGGGTTGCACCTGTAATAAAGATTGATTTGGCCCGGCTCCCGGTTAAATCTTTTGCTTGTATTTTCATGAACATGCGGTAAAGGCTAATAGTCATCTTTTAGTCTTTAGGAAATTAGCGACTTAAATTTTACCTTTACCCGAATTGATTTTAGCGTATAGATGAATACCTGGAATCCTGCTGTTTATTATCACTATGGAGCAACAAATTATTGCTCCTGACAGAAGCCAGAACAAAACCTTTATAAATAACAAAAACTAAATTGCCTGCACTTATGGTTAATTACAAACCCACAAGTATGATCGATTCTTTAGAAAAGATCCCCGTTAAAATTTTCAATACCCCAAATGATGGCTCAAAATATGTAGCTGGGGAAATAGCCAAATTGATAAAAGAAAAAGAAGCCGCCGGGCAAAAATGTGTCATCGGCCTGGCTACCGGTTCTTCTCCCAAAACCCTGTATGCACATTTGGTAAAAATGCACCAGGAAGAAGGACTGAGTTTTAAAAACGTGATCACCTTTAACCTGGATCAGTATTATCCCATGGAAAAAGATGCCCTGCAGAGTTATCATTACTTTATGCGGAAGAATTTATTTGAGCAAACAGATATTGATCCCAATAATTATCATTTGCCTGATGGAATGGTATCCAAAGAAAAGGTGAAAGAGCATTGCAATAATTACGAAAAACAAATTGAAGATGCTGGCGGTATTGACCTGCAGATACTTGGTATTGGCGTAAATGGCCACATTGGTTTTAATGAACCGGGCAGCGGCATCTATACCAAAACCAGACTGACTGCTTTGGACAACAGCACCCGCCTTGCCAACTCTTACGAATTTGGCAACATGAGTGAAGTGCCCCGTATGGCCATCACTATGGGTATTGGCACCATCTTAAAATCAAAGAAAATTATACTGATGGCCTGGGGACAAACCAAGGCCCCGGTGATACAGCAGTCAACAGAACAGGACGACACAGAAGAAGTTCCGGCATCCTTACTGCAAAATCATGATGACTGCACCTTTGTAGTGGATGAAGCTGCTGCAAGTGAACTAACAAGATTCAAACGGCCGTGGCTTACCGGCGAATGTGAATGGACCAGCAAAATGATGAAACGTGCAGTGGTGGACCTTGCATTAAAATTACAGAAGCCGGTACTCAGCCTTACCAATCATGATTACAATGATAATGGCCTGAGTGATCTGCTGGTGGATAAAGGAGATGCTTATGAAATTAACCTGCAGGTATTTTATTTACTGAGAGACAGCATCACTGGCTGGCCCGGCGGTAAACCAAGTGAGCAAAGAACCTCACACCCTGAACGCCATGAACCTTTCCCAAAAAAAGTGATACTCTTCTCCCCCCACCCTGATGATGACATTATCAGTATGGGTGGCACGTTTATGCGGCTGCATGACCAGGGACATGAAGTTCATTTGGGCTATCAAACCAGCGGCAACATTGCTGTAACGGATGAGTTTGTAACCAGGTTTATTGATTTTGCAGTAGGCTTTGAAAGTATGTTTGATATTGATGAAACAAAAAGTAAAAAGATACTGGAAGATGCCATCGCATTTTTAAACACAAAAAAAACCAGCGAAAAAGACACACCGGAAATAAGGGCCATCAAAGGATTGATCCGGCGCTGCGAAGCAAAAGCCACCTGTAAATATGTTGGGTTGAAAGATGAGCAGATCCATTATCAGAACCTGCCGTTTTATGAAACCGGCACTATTGAAAAAAATCCAATGGGTGAAGCTGATGTGGAGATCACCATGGCACTGCTGAATAAAATACAACCACATCAAATTTATTGCGCCGGCGATTTTGCCGATCCGCATGGCACCCACAAAGTTTGTTTTGATGTGGTGATAGAAGCATTGCAACGCATTAAAGCAAGTGGCAGCACCTGGGTTGATGATTGCTGGCTGTGGCTGTACAAAGGCGCCTGGCAGGAATGGGATATTACGGAAATTGAAATGGCCATCCCCATGAGCCCTGACCAGGTAATAAAAAAACGAAATGGTATTTTCATTCACCAGAGCCAGAAAGATACGGTTCCGTTCCAGGGCAGTGATGCCCGTGAGTTCTGGCAGCGTGCCGAAGAACGCAATGCCAGCACCGCCAAACTGTACGCCCAGTTAGGGTTAACACAGTTTGCTGCGATGGAGGCTTTTGTAAGATGGCATTTTTAGAATTTTGTAACAGGCATTTTATAGCAGCAATGAAACTTTCACAAATACAATAGTTACAGGCAATTTACCAGCACTATGCAAAAATTCAACAACATCCAGCAGGAACTTATCGACAGGATTAAAATAGCCAAATCATCTATAAAAATTGCCGTTACTTGGTTTACTAATCGTGATTTATTTAATGAACTTCTTGAAAAGCTAGACAAAGGAGGAATTTCCGTTGAATTAATCGTTCTAAATGACAGAATAAATAATAAAAGAGAGGGTTGTAATTTCCAATCATTTATTGATAACGCTGGACAATTTTATTATTGTGATGTCAACTCTATGGTTCATCATAAATTTTGTATAATAGACGATGAATTAGTAATAACAGGTTCTTATAATTGGACATATTACGCAGAAAATAGAAACTGGGAGAATATTGTAGTGATTGAAGACAGTTCAATTGTAGCAGGTTACGTAGACGAGTTTGAGAAAATTAAAAAAGCACACACCTTAATAAAAGAAGTATCGAAAGCAGCTAATACTTCAAATAGAATTGATGAAAATGATTATCTGAAATCTGATTATCTGTTTCAGGCGGCGGATGAGAAAAAAAAGGGAAATGAATTAGAAGCTGCAAAAATTTATACTGAACTACTAAGAATTGACGACAAGCAAACCAAAGTAATAAATGAGAGAAATGAAATTCTTAATAAAATAAATAATCAAAAGTTTGAAGTAAGTCCTTTTGAAATAGGAATACTTTTTCAAAGTGGTTATACTGCTGTTATACCTGCTTTTATCCCCTTGCCATTTTCAACAACAAAAGGTGGACGTACAACAATTGAAGAACAAAAATCTATTTCGATAACTATTCAAAAGTTTGACATAATCCACAAAACAATACTTGAGCTTTCTTTAAAAAATATTAAACCAAGCTCATTAGGGACAAATAAGGTGGAACATAAACTGACATTAGAACAAAATGGATTATTGACAGTGGCGTGTAGAGAAATAGATGGATTTAATCGTGTTGACAAAAAATGGATAAACATTAAAAACTGCCTGTAGTCGAGTAAGCAAGGGGAGTTTCACCCCCTGCTCCTCACAGAACCGTACGTGAACCTCTCGATTCATACGGCTCTTCAAGATGCTTGTTTCAATTCCGCCTCCGTAGGTGTTACCTTTCAGATTTAAGACCTCTTTCAAACCCTGAATGCCCCCGCTTGGTCACCGACCAGCGGGTACCACCAGCCCACCGCTACTAATCTATAGAAAAATGTAACATCCTGTATGCCGCTGGTCGGAGAGCAGGCGGCGGCGTTCACGGGTGTAGCAATGGGCTTGCGGATGGATTAACGGAATATCCTTTGTTCTGACGGGGTCTTCATTTTGTTAGTATGGACGTATAATAATAATGGTTGCTTGAGTCCGGACCAGGTAATAAAAAAACGAAATGGTATTTTTATTCACCAAAGCCAGAAAGATACGGTTCCGTTCCAGGGCAGTGATGCCCGTGAGTTCTGGCAACGTGCCGAAGAACGCAATGCCAGCACCGCCAAACTGTACGCCCAGTTAGGGTTAACACAGTTTGCTGCAATGGAAGCTTTTGTAAGGTGGCATTTTTAATGTTATTAAGCATTAATGGCATAGCACACTTGTAACAGATAATTTTATAGCAACAATGAAACTTTCGCAAAGCAAGCTGGTGAAGCTTTATTTGCGAAAGTTTTTTTTGGTACTTTCACAAATACAAATGTTAGCGGTCATGCTGTGACGACAGTACGAAACCATCAACGGGACAGCCGAAAACCGACAAGAGTAGGCAGACATAAAACAAAAAGAAAATGAAAAAAAGATTTCTAACATTAACATTTCTTCTTTTCATAGGCATCAAATCGTTTTGTCAGTTTACAGACAGTGACATAACAATAACAACTAAAGGTCTATCAGAAGAATTTGCAGCTCGTTTTAAGGACAGCGAAAACAAAGCGGCTCTTGTAAGTGTCCTAAATCAGCTTAGCATTACACACGACATCGTTCCAATAAAAATTATAGTTACATACGCAAACGGAGAAGGTGATGTAACCGCAGAAATCAATTATAACCACGAAAATATATTTGCTAACTCAACCTATAGTTCTCACAACAGACAGTGGAGCAGTTGGGGTACAGGAATTAGCGTTTATCTGCAAAATCAAATTTTTTCTGCTTTAAGCCAGTATAAAAAGTCGGTTGCGACAAAAGGTTACTTAATGGACAAAGACTTATTAAAATTTGAAAGCACTGTAAAGTGCAAAAAATTAAACGGTGATTATGTTAACTTTTATGCCTATAATTATTTTAACTCTCAAGGTTTTTATCCTTATACTTTTTATAAAAATGCTCATATCAGCATCGCAGGCAAGGTTTATGAAACTGAAACGTCTAATACCAAGACACTAAACGATATGAAGTTCTTTATGGTTGGTAAAACAACAGGATTAGATGGTAGTAAAACAGGGGCTTATTATTTCTGCAAATTTTTCAATGTTGAAATGAAGTAATTAATGAACCAATTACCAAAATATCTTTATCGTGGTGACGCAGACCCACTCAATAATAGGAAGTTAAAGGAAACATATAACAGTGGACTTCTTCTAACGAATTTATGCAATGGCGGCAACGGGCGTGAGATTTTTAGTAACGCACTTGAAAATTTGATAAACAAACATATTGCTTTAGGTTGGGACAAAACACATTTTCTTTCTTTCTCCAGCAATGAACAAACAGCTTTTATGTATGGTGGTAATGGCAAAGAAAATTATGAAGTTTATGATAACCTTGAAACTTGGGATTTTACTGTTCTGACTTTCAACACAACATTATTAATTCCTGACAGCATAAAGGAAATTGAAATTGGTATTTTCAAAGCAGAATTTTTACCTACCTGCAACGAGTTTTTACCATCTTACAAAGTAGTTATAATTGACACCTTATCCCATTTAAAAAGCATTTCTAAAAGTGGCACTGACTATACATTAGCGATTAAAAAAGCAAAAGACGACAACGAATGGCTTATACTTCCTGCAAGTCCTTTTGGCTACAATGGAGAGTTTACAGCAAAGTTTGACACGGCTTGCATTTCAGACAAAAGAATTTACTATTATGAATAAACTTTTTGTTCTGGCGGGGTCTTCATTTTTTTAGTATGGCTGTATAATATTAAAGGTTGCTTCACACGTCGGGGTTTCACAGTTAGTACTTTTAAACCAGTTACATTATTCTTGTGAAAACCACCGCCGGGGCAACAGTTTGCTGCGATGGAAGCTTTTGTAAGATGGCATTTTTAATGTTATTAAGCGTTAGTGGCACAGCACACTTTGCAACCTACCTCACCGACAAAAACACTCCCTCATTTTGACCTACACTTTACTTGATTTTTAATTGGCATCTACTCAATAATAAATTTGTAACCCCTGCCATGTACGTTAATAAATTTAATGGAGTTATCGTCGCTTAATTTCTTACGTAATTTACTCACCAATACATCAACATTTCTACTGATCACCACTATACCTTCATCTTCCCAAATTTCTTTCATCAGTTTTTCCCTTTCTACGATTTGATTTATATTTTCTGCAAATATTTTTAGTGCTTTTGTTTCTTTATCCGAAAGCGTAATACTTTTATGCTCACTTTTAAGAACATTATTATCTGTATAAAATTGAAAGTTTCCTAATTGTATATAATCATTATTATCTGAGATGGATGCTGCCTCTTCTTTTTTCCAAAACTTATTTTTCACATAAAAAATAACAAAACTCAAAGGAATAATCAACAGCAACAACAAAAAGTAATTAAACTTATTTTTCTTCAACAATTCAATTTCAATAACATAACAACTAACCTCCAGCGTACGACCTCTGCAAGGTGTTAAATCGCCTGTTTGGTTATTTATTTCGAATGCAAAGACAGTTTCATTTTGTTTACAATTCCTCAAATTCACTATATAATCCTTTACCAGGGCATTTTTTTGAAATGTTCGTTGAACTAAATTGATGAGTGTATCTGAAATAAAACCAAAGTCATTTTGAAAAGAAATCTGGTAGGTATTTTCATTTAATTTCTTAACCGGCAGCACTCTGGATGAAGAATCTTTAGCTGAAAGCAACAACTGATGTCCTATATCACGTAATACCACTTCCAAATGATTTGCAGGAATTTCATTTTTTTTATTGATAAATGCAACAGCAGAAATCAAAATGACAATTATCATGATGGATGATCCGAACAGAATAAATGACTTCATAGGTGTAAAATTATCTATTAATCTTCTCTTTGGCTGATTTTACAAACGTTTTACATATCCTTTACAACTTTTTACTACTAAAAAGCTTCATGCTAGTTGACGCCGGATATCTTTACTCTATTGTTTCACCCAATCAATTATGGTCATGAAAATTTATAGCCTTGCTTTTTTGTGGTACATCCCGATTATTTCGGGGCTCCTTTTTCAATTCCTCTATGGCTGTAACCAGGCGCCAGAATTTTCACAGGCATCTCAGCTACCGGATAGTCTGCAAAATCAAAAAAGTGATAAGACTGGAACCGCAAACATCGTTTTTAAATCTACTGATGGCGGGCAAACATGGCAGGACATTAGCGAAGGGCTACCAGAACCTGTGATAGATGTTTATGGTGACGGCAGAAATGATTTTTTTGCAGATGATAATGGTCTCTGGTTAACTGCCGGCAATGGGCTATATCACAATAAACCAAATTCCACAGCTCCTTTTTGGACCAAAGAAATTTTCCCCGACGAACATAGCAATATTGCCCATGGTAAGGCCGGGGTCTTTGCCTACAATTGCTGGGGTAGTGGAATTTTCCAAAAAACAAACGGAACGGGTGTATGGTCGCCGGTATTCACAAATTTCCAGGAGAAACGGGTACTCAGCGTTTTTGAAACTGCCAGAGGTACCATTTTCGTCGGCTCCGACAGAGGTCTTTTTAAATCCACTAACAGTGGAAAATCCTGGAAACATGCCGGAGTCATGGTAGGGAAATTGGTAGAATCAAATGCTGTACTCCTTGCGACCAACCAGCGGGGGATATTACAATCGACCGATGATGGTGAAAACTGGGCGTTGGTGATCAGTGAAGGCGGTGTGGGCATCGATGTAGCAAATATTCAAGGTGGATTTGCTGCTATCAATTACAGTACAGCCGCAAAGACCAGGAGAATACGAACGTCCTATGACGGCGGTAAAACCTGGCAGCCCATTGATGCAGGATTCCCGGGGCAAGCTATTATTGACTCAACCTGGCGGCCCATTAATGTGGGTAATCCGGCACAAGGCAACGCTGACTCAAGTTGGCATCCTAAAGAAGCTCCCCTTCCGACGGAAGAGTACAAAACCTCCATCATCCAGGTTGGTGAAAACTTCTTTTGTGGTCATACTGACGGCATTTACAGGTCATCAGACAAGGGAAAAACATGGAAACTGGTACTTCCTTCTGAAAAAGGTAAGATGTTCAAATTATCTGTTTCCGGCAACGTGATTTATGGCATACAGGTGGAGTCACATTGTTAAACCTGCCGATAGTAAATGATAAATAAAAGATGAAAAAATGGTGAAATTATTTGCGCTGTTCTCAATGGCTGTTTTTCTCTCATCCTGTAAACAAAAGCAAACATACGCACCCCCGGATATTATCAGGTCCGAAACCAAAGACTCAGTGAGTTTCTACGGGCCTACCCGAATGGTTCGGCATGTAAAGCAAGCCAGGAACGGAGACATTTTGATTGCATCCTACACAGGCGTGTGGCGATACGATGGAAAATTGTTTACCAATATAACAAGTGCAATCAAATCGCCCAGCTTCTGGGATGTGCTGGAAGACCGGAAAGGAAATTGTTGGTTTGCTTCCAAAGATTCAGGTGTTTATCTCCTGCCTTCAGGGCAAACAACCTTTCAACATTTTACAACTAAGCAGGGGCTTGCCAGTAATATGGCGCTGCATATTTATGAAGACAGAGCCGGTAATATTTGGTTCGGAGCAAGCCGTTACGATGCCCGCCTGAATGACTCAGTCGGGCAGGGGAAATCCCTGCCTACCGGACAGGCAGGTTTTCGAAATTTTACCACAAAAGATGGATTTCCCAGTAACAGTATTCGTTTACTCCTTGAAGACAAAACCGGCAAGCTTTGGTTTGGTGCACAAGGAGAAAATATGTTCGTTTATGATGCCGGCCTGAATGGCGAAGTCGGGCAGGGAAAAACATTTACCGTTTTAAAAAACAAAGACGGTAAAACCTTTACGAACGTTTGGGGAATTACCGAAGATAGAAAAGGGAATTTTTGGTTCGGTGCCACGATAATAGAAGATAAAAGAGGCGATACGTCGTTCGTTTCACAGGGTCTTTGGCGCTATGACGGCAGTACCTATACAAGGGTATCGCAGAAGGGTGCTTATGGTATAATCGAAGATAAAAATGGAAACATCTGGACCACCGGTGCTGATAAACCCCAGGGTATTGGTCAGGTGTGGTCGTTTTCCCGTTATGATCAACAATCCTTGTACAATGAGAAGCCAACTGTAACCGAAATAAAGTCACAACCAGGAATGCTTTTGGGGATTTTAGAAGCTAACGATGGAAGTATTTGGTTTGGCTCTGGTGGTGGTGTGTATCGCTATGACGGGAAGACCATAACGGACTTTAAAAGTGCAGCCGGTCAGCAATAATGTGTATTGCCCTACCTGCTACTTTTCCGCTGATTATTAATCAATATGTTTTACTCTAAATTAAAAAAAATGAAAAGATTATTTGTGTTTGTGCCGGCCATCCTCCTGGTATCATTTCTGATATATTCTTTTGTACTAAAAGAAAAGGAAGCGGGGGAAAAAACAAACATCGTTTTTAAATCTACAGATGGCGGACAAACATGGCAGGATATCAGCAAAGGGCTGCCAGAAAATTTGCGGAAAGATAGTATCCGGGGAAATAGCTTCTTTGCAAATGATAAAGGGCTGTTTTTAAGGGTTGGAAACGGACTCTATCACAGTACAGCAAGTGCCACCGCTCCTTTTTGGACGAAAGAAATTTTCCACGACGAAGATAGCAGCATTGCCCCCGGTAAGTCCGGAATGGTTGAGTACAATTACTGGACTGTAAATGTGAAAAAAACAAACGGAACGAGTGTATGGTCGCCGGTATTCGACAATTTTCAGACGCCGGTAATTCGCAGCGCTTTTGAAACTGCCGGAGGTACAATTTTCATCGGCACCCAAAAAGGCTTTTTTAAAACTGATGACAATGGAGCAACCTGGAAACATGTGTATGCCGGAGGCCTGGTAGGGCATATGGCAGAGTTAGATGGCGTACTGCTGGCGACCGATATGAGAAGGATAATAAGATCGACCGATAACGGCGAAAACTGGGCGCTGGTGACCAGTGATACCAGTGTGGCCTGGGATGTAAAACAGATCAAAGGCGGATTCGCTGCTATGACTTCCACTTCAGCGTCAAATCCCAAGGGGGTAAGGACATCCTATGATGGCGGTAAAACCTGGCAGCCCAATAATGCCGGCAACAAAGTTGTTATTGATTCAATATGGCGGACCTGGAATGATCGCCCTAGCGTGAAAGCCTTCCAGACTTCAATTATCCAGGTTGGTGAAAACTTCGTTTGTGTTCATCGTCACGGCATTTTCAGATCATCAGACAAGGGAAAAACTTGGAAATTATTACTTCCTTCTGTAGAAGATAAGTTCTTCAATTTATTTGTTTCAGGCAACGTGATCTATGCCATACCCAGCAAGGGTGGATGTTGAAAACTAAGGCTAACTTTTAACCGCTTAGCGAATGTTTCGTGTGCCACGAACCAAGGCGAGTTGGAAGATAAAAATCAGCCACTTTCTGCTGGGCTCCGTTCCGCTACGGCTACGCCTTCGCTTCACTACGCCCAGCAGAAAGTTACATCACACAATGAAAAAATATTATACTTTTAAACTGTACTAAAAATGGGAAGCCTTCAGATGCCCGTGAGTTCTGGCAGCGTGCCGAAGAACGCAATGCCAGCACCGCCAAACTGTACGCCCAATTAGGGTTGACACAATTTGCTGCGATGGAAGCTTTTGTTAGATGGCATTTTTAATTTATTATAGGCATTTATTATGCAAAAGCTAATTTTTGTTCCAGCAGGTTTTTTAAATCATTCACCACTTTCTTCCAGTTTTCTTCTGAATGCGCTTTCATTTTTTCATCGGGAATATTTTCTTGTGTTATGGTAAGCGTAACATCATAATCTTCTCCTGATAATTGATACGTTACAATCACATAATTTTCTGGTTTGTCTTCTATACCAGACATTGAACTCCAGTAATTGTACTGAATCAGTTGCTGATCATTCATTTCCAGGATGGTTCCTTTATCTTCATATTTCTTACCTTCCCATTCTCCCTTAAATTTTATTGGGCTACCGGGTTTCCAGTCTGTAATGGTTTCGGTTCCAAAAAAGTACTGTTTAATTATTTCAGGTTTTGTTAATGCATCCCATACTTTAGAGACGGGTGCACAGACAATAGTTTTCGCTTCTGCTGTGATATTATTTTTCATTGTATTAGGTTTTAGTTCGTAATCTGTAAACAAAATATGGTGCCATGATTATGCTATGTTTTATTGAATAAACACGGGGTGAAATTTCTTCATAAAAACACTTGTTGAGGAATCTTATACTCAAAGGAGAAATAGTGATTACGAAAAACAGGTGGTATGATTATTGAAAAAATGAATACGTATTCATCTCTTAAAAAATACGCTGCTATGGTTTCCCTCAAAGATAAAAAAATCGCCATCCTCACAGATAATGGATTTGAAGAAGTGGAACTCACCAATCCTAAACAGGCATTAGAAGAATCTGGCGCCACCGTACATATTATTTCCCTGCAGGATAAAGTAACAGCATGGAATCATGATCATTGGTCAATTGAATTAACAACGGATGTAAATCTTAAAAATGCGAAGCCCGAAGATTATGATGCATTGATGATACCAGGTGGTGTTATTAATCCCGACACCATGCGAAGACAAAAAGAATATGTGGACTTTGCATCAGCATTTATAAATAATGGCAAGCCGGTAGCTGCTATTTGTCATGGACCACAATTGCTGATAGAAACTGGAGCACTAAAAGGCCGTACCATCACTTCTTTCCCCTCCATAAAAACCGACGTGGAAAATGCAGGTGCAGAATGGAAAGATGAAGAAGTGGTGGTTGATAACGGACTTGTTACAAGCCGCAGTCCTAAAGATTTAGCAGCCTTTAACGAAAAAATGACGAAAGAGTTTGCGAAGGCCATTCACTCAACAGCCAATTCTTTTGTAGCCACACATTAAAGTATTTTTTTACTAACCAATAAATTAAATTCAATATGGCAAAGTATTCAAAGGGCGCCCAAAAAGGCGTGGAATCTGCAATGAAGCGGATGGAAAAAGGCAAGCTCACAATTGGAAAATCTAATAAAAAAGTTACTAATCCCAAACAGGCAATAGCAATAGGATTATCTGAAGCAAAAGAAAAGGGGGCAAAGGTGCCTGCAAAAAAAACAGCAGTCAAAACAGTTCAGAAAAAAGCAGTTCCCAAAAAAGCAGCAGTAAAAAAATCGCTTCTCAAAAAAGCAACACCTAAAAAAGCTATAGCTGTAAAATCAGTTAAAGCTCCGGCAAAGAAAGAAGCGCCTAAGAAAAAAACTGCAGCAAAAAAAAATAAAGAGCAACCTGCTGAAACAATGATTCCTTTATCAGAGGAGATTATGAATAAAGCAGCAAATACTATAACTGATGAACAACCACCAGTTGAAGAAAAAAGCCCTGCTTTACCCGTGCCTAAAATTGACGACCCAATCATGGCAGTGGACAAAAAATTACTAGCAAAGATTACTACCAGAATGGACCCCAAACACAATATGCAAGTTTCTTCAGTACCAAAAAATTCTTTAAAGCCATCGGGTAAAAAACCTTTGTGGCGCAGGTAAAAAGGCAATATTTCTCTGCATATACAAAACGCCCGTTATCTTTAAATACACAACAATATTATTGTGCAAAGCGAAAAAAATAAAAGGCTGAGATTACTTCAGCCTTTTCTTTTATAACCATGATAAGCAATGTAAATCACGGCAACGAATGATTAATCACTATTATCGCTAAGGCTGTAAGGATTATTTTCTTCATCCTCCTCTCCTATATCCTCCATATCGTCATCGTCTCCGGCACCAGGCACATCCAGGTCACGGCCTGTTTTGTCATCAGCAGAACTGCTTACATTCAGTAATTCGCCATCAATATCTTTATTGTCAAGTTCTGCAGTTCGTAATTGTACATCATCGTCTCCTGTTATTCCGGATGCATCAAGCAACTCCAGTTCAGCAGGTGAAATATCTGTTTCTTCATCTACTTCATCCTCACTATTATTTAAAAGATTTTCATTATTGCCGGAAGAAATAGAATCATTTTCCGATTCTATTTTCATTCCCGCATTACCGCTCTCATCTATTTTTACATTTTCCTTTTTCATAATCAATATTTTAATGTTTATAATACACTTGCCCGGTGCTGTTTATAGTCCTCTTTTTCTTCCTCATCTTCTATATCATCTGTCCAGTCTTCTTCGGGAAGATTGTCATCATCAACCAGCCTGTCTGTTTCTGTGGCATTTAGCGCTACGGCTTCATTATCAGGTTCATCTTCCAGTATATCCAGTTCATCACTTGTAATATCTTCCTCCTCATAAGTTGTATCATCAGTGTCCATTTTGTCATCCCCGTCTGTGGAGGCCGCAAATTCCATTGTATCATGTTTAAGGTCCGGCTTTATATCAGCTTCTTCTTTGGATTTTTTTCATAATAGTATTTTTAAAAAGTGACTGCAAAAGCATACCAAACGTAAATGCTGATGTAAAATGTTTTAAAGTAAATAAGAATGCTAAATATAACCCTGCTAAAGCAATGCCAGATTTAAAAATAAAATGCAACTTTATCATCAAATGGCCACGACATTTCGGTCTGGGATAAATAATATATATCCGGGCTTAACCCAAAGCTTTTTGGGCTAAGCCCGGAAGAGAGAAAATATTTTTTATTACTTTTTGTTCTGACGGAGTCTTCATTTTGTTAGTATGGCTGTATAAATATTAAAGGTTGCTTCACACGCCAGGGTTTCACAGTTAGTGCTTTTAAACCAGAAATATTATTCTTGTAAAAACCACCGCCGGTAAAATCTACAATAAATAAAAAATGCCTGTGACGAAACCCCGGCGTCTTTTGGTTCTTGTTCCCGTTGGTATTACCCGTAAAAAAGTGAAAATAAAAAATATTATTGCAAAACATTTTCCAATGGCACTATTTCAAAATAAGGATGGTTACTAAAAAACTGGTGCAGCACTGCTGTGTGAGAACTGCCAAAGAGCACCACAATTATCTTGTCTTTTTTAATATCAATATTGCGGAGGATGTTGTTAAATATCTTTAAGTTTCTGTCGTACCAGGAGCCGGTAAAATTTGCACCAACAAAGTCAGCATCTTTACCATAAGCCAGTGAGTAATGCAGATAGTCGTACAGAATTCGTTGGCGGTTATAAGCATTGTTCATCTGAACATAATATTTCAACAAAGAACTTTCCGCAAGCTTGGGTTGATTTACCGTAAATGGATAGGACACATCAAAAAATGGATAAGTATTTACCGTATCATTCTTATGTGCAGTTTCGTATTCATCCATTTTATCATAAGGCAGCTCCTGCCGGTAATCTGCTGCCACCAGTGCTGCACCGCTTTTTGCTGCTGCCCTGAAAGCGATCTGCACTCTTTCATCTCTTGCTTCCACACTATCTGTAAGTTTGTTGCCGGCATACAAATTATACAACGTATCCTGTTTGCCCTGCCGGTTAAATGCTGTTTCTAAAAAGAATTTATTTACACCAAATTTATTGAGTGCAGTTGCAATGCTATCCAATTCCTTTTGTCTTTTCTCAGTGTACAGGTCGGCAAAATTGGTACTGTTCCTGTCGCTGGTGGCCCCGTAATGAAAAGTGCCTAACAGGATCACTTTTATTTTTTCGTTAGAAGTTTGTGCACCGGCTGCAATTGAAAAAAAGAATAGCGGTAAAATAAAAATCTTCATTGTTGTTTTAATAAGAATGGTGAATGAATTATTTTTTGGATTGTTGTGAAATTATTTCTTGTAGTGCAGGCTCCACTGCAAGTGCATGACCATGACCGAAAGTAATCATAATGCGGTCATTTGTTTTTAATGCCACTTCTATTTTATCCAGCAGCAAACTATCCCTCAGCATTTTGGAAGTACGGCCCACTGCACAAAACCTGCAGTGGTCATTGATATAATCAAAGGCTTCCAGGTCAGGTTTTAAAATATTAAATTCCTGCTGAAGATTTTGTTGGTATATTTTTTTGAAGTAAGCAAATTGTTGCTCATCTGCTGATAAGGGAAAGCCATTTTTTAATAAATAAGGAACAGCGTTTTCAGCAAACACATTGTCAAATATTTTTTTGCCATAAGCGCCATAATGGTAAGGAATAGCAAAGCGTTCCATTACATAATACAGATACAATTCTTCCTTACTGTGCCGCTGCAATGCCAGCGGCAGTTCTGTTTTAAATGGTGTATCGCCATTCATCATGCGGATGCCCAGTTGATCTGCACAAAATTTTAATGCTCCTGTTTCTCCATCATTAAATGCAGCTTCATTTAGTGAAGTGTAATGAATACTGTCTGCTATCTGCCCTCCTTCATTAAAAGCAATTTGAGGTTGTAAATCCATTGCATATTTTTCAATGATTTTATATTGAGGATGAGTACTGTCATTGTTATGATCGCAGCCAATAAATACAATGCGTTTTTTACCGTTCGATACATTAATGATGTAAGGCGGTTGAATACTGTCCATCATTTTGCCAACCGTATTATAATCCCTGGTGCTGTATGTTATTGCTGTATGAATAACCTGGTTTGCACAGGACATAACAGTAACCAGTAGCAGCAAAAAAACAAACCCTCTTAAATTCATTGCCCGAAAGTAATGGATGAATTTTATTACCACCTGTATTGTTTAAATAATTATTTAAAAAACGGGGCGTATTTATGATTCGTCCAAATAATTACTGCCACTTGCAGCAGAGATTTTATATTTGCCGTATGAAAAAAATTGGCATTCTTGGAGGCGGTCAGTTAGGGCGTATGCTATTGCAGGCTGCAGCTAATTACCCGGTAGAAACTTTTGTAATGGAAAATGACGCCGAATGCCCGGCAGCGCATTTGTGCCAGCATTTTACCAAAGGCAATATTACCAATTACGAAGATGTGTACAATTTCGGGAAAGGATTGGATGCCATTACCATTGAAATAGAAAGTGTGAATGCGGATGCATTGGAGCAACTGGAAAAAGAAGGGGTGAAAGTATATCCCAACCCTGCTGCTTTAAGAATCATCAAAAATAAAATACTGCAAAAACAATTTTATAAAGATCACCAGGTACCCACCAGTGATTTTGTAGTTACACAAAACGCCAGTGAGTTAAAAGAACTGGTACATTTTCTACCGGCAGTTCACAAACTCGGCATGGGAGGATATGATGGAAGAGGCGTTCAGGTGATGCAAACAAAGGAAGAAATTAGTTTGGGTTTTGATGCTCCGGCAGTGTTGGAAAAAATGGTGGCCATCAAAAAAGAATTAGCGATCATTGTAGCCATCAATAACAAAGGGGAAACAGTTTTATACCCTGCTGTTGATATGGTATTTGATCAGCGGCTGAACCTGCTGGAATACCAGATAAGCCCAGCTGAAGTACCCGATAAAGTGTTGTGGAAAGCAGAAGCTTTTGCATTAACCATTGTAAAGCACCTGCAAAGCCCCGGCATTTTTGCAGTGGAATTGTTTGTAGATAAAGATGATAATGTACTGGTAAACGAAACCGCCCCAAGGGTGCACAACAGCGGCCATCATACTATTGAAGCCAACTACTCCTCCCAGTTTGATATGCTCTGGAGAATCATGCTGGATTATCCCTTGGGCAATACAGAACATATTTTACCGGCAGCCATTGTAAATTTATTAGGTGCTGAAGGGTATACCGGGGAAGCTCATTACGAAGGACTGGAGGCCATCTTAAATATCCCGAATGTGTTTGTGCATATTTACGGAAAGAAGGAAACCAAACCCGGCAGAAAGATGGGGCATATTACCATTTTAAGCAAAGAAAAACAGGAATTGATACATCAGGCCAACAGAATAAAGCAAACACTGAAAGTAAAAAGCCTCCCCAACCCCTCCCAAGGAGAAGCCCCCTAAATCCCCCCAAGGGGGACTTAAAGACAAGAGTTCAAAAATTTTAAACCACTTGCTCAATAGCACAGGGTGTGGAATGATTGCTGAATAAAGAACTAATAAAGATGGGGAAGATAAAATGTTTAAAAAAGATAAGGAGTAACGTCCCTTCTCTACTGAGTGTAGTCGAAGTATGGAGAAGGGATAAGAGGGATGTGGCCTCTATTATAAAGTCAATTTATTAGCCAGCCGCTTCAATTCTATCTCAGCAGATTTGGCTGCAAAGTTTAAATTCACCAGGCGGTAACCGGATAATTCAAAACTTTGCTGGGCATTTTTCACTTCTACAATAGTTGCCTGTTTTAAAGTGAACCTTTGCAGCGTTAATTCCAGCAACTGGTTGCTCAGTTCATAATTTGCTTGTTCTGTTTTTATTTGTTGCAACGCCGCAGTATACGACTGGTAAGATTTTACTACCTGTGCACTGTAATCTCTCATCAGTATCTTTTTATCCAGATCTGCATTGCGTAAATTAATGGAAGCCACTTCTTGCTGCCGTTTGAATACAGAACCATTATAAATGGGTATGCCCACGCTTACACCAATAAAAGGCCCATAGTTTTGATTAAGCAATAACTGTCCACCGGAAGATTTGTTACGGTTAAAATTAAAACCGGTGGTGGCCCTCACAGAAGGATAACGAGAGGCAGCAATTTCATTTACTATCTGCTCATTAATTTTTACCTGTTGCTCTGCCACGATGATGTCAGCATTTTTATTGAGGCTGTTTAAAATAGCATCTAACGGAATATTTTTATCAACGATGATAAAGCTGTCATTTATACTGATAACAGAATCTGGCCTTAAAGTAAGCTGGCGGAGTAATTCAGTTTTTGATTGTTCTATTGCTACCTGTTGCGATTGTTTTGCCTGCAACAACGCATTCAAATCTATCTGTGCCTGGAACAAATCTGCATTATTGGCGAGACCTGCATTTTGTCTTGCCTTCACAATATCCAATTGCTGGTTAGATGCTTCAATAGAACGGTCAATTGTTTTAATAAAACTCTGTTGCCGTACGATATCATAATACCCCATCATCACCCCTGCAATGATATTTTGTATTTGTGCATTTAGCATATCCATGCTTTGCTGCTGCAACAAGTCCAGCCTTTTTTTGGTTGCCACTACCCTGTTGCCATTATACAGTAATATGCTTCCTGTTAATCCCAAAATAAAATTGTTAGTGGCCGCTCCATTTCTTGTAATGGATTCCCCGGAATTTAATTTTTGGTTGATGTTGGATACGGTTTCATTATCGGTAAGGGTGCTGGTAACTAACGGAAGTCCACCGGCAACACCATAATTATTTAAAATGGTATTGGCTTCAATAGAATTGTTTGCCAACTGAATATCAAGGCTGTTTTTCATTGCCACATTAATGGCATCAGGAAGTGTGAGCAGGCTTTGTGCTTTTACAGTGATACTGGTAACAACTAAAAAAATATATACGGTCAATTGCTTCATACTGCTTTCTTTTTCCTTTAGCTTTTATTGTTGTCTTCCAGATTTTCCGGTAATGAAGTTGGATTGCCGTTGGCAGCAGCGGCTGCTTCATATTTATGTTTACCTGATAAATAAGTATAAATAGCAGGTATTACAAACAACGTAAGAATGAGTGAAAATATTAATCCACCAACTACTACAATACCCAGCGGCACACGGCTTGCAGAAGATGCTCCCAAGCTTAATGCAATGGGCAATGCACCCAATGAAGTAGCAAGACTCGTCATTAAAATGGGCCGTAACCTTTGTTGCGATGCTTCTAAAATGGCTTCCATTTTACTCAACCCTGCTTCCCTTCTTTTGTTTGCAAATTCAACAATTAAAATTCCATTCTTAGTTACCAAACCAATCAGCATAATCATACCAATTTCTGAAAATATATTAAGGGTTTGATTAAATATATAAAGACTTAGCAATGCCCCAGCCAATGCTAATGGTACGGTAATCATTATGGTAAGCGGATCCATAAAACTTTCAAATTGCGCCGCCAATACCAGGTAGATCAGTATTAATGCTAAGGTAAATGCAAACAGGATATTGGAAGAACTTTCTGCATAATCCCTTGATGGACCGGATAAGGCTGTCTGGTAACTTTCATCCAGCAACCGTTGCCCAATTTCCTGCATTGCCTTTACCCCATCACCCACTGTTTTTCCATCTGCCAGTGATGCAGAGATGGTAGCTGCTTTATACCGGTTAAAATGGAATAAGGTAGAAGGGCTGCTGCTTTCCACCAGGTTTACAACTGAACTCACCGGAATGTTTTGTCCCTTGTTGTTTCGTACATACAATTTAGAAATATCATCTGTTTCATTGCGGTCGGTCCTGTCCACTTGTGCAATCACGGAATACTGAAACCCGTTCATGATAAAGTAAGCAAGACGGCCACCGCTAAATGCTGACTGTAATGCAGCAATTACCTCCTGTGAAGAAAGACCCAGATCTTTTACTTTCATCCTGTCTAATGTAAGCTGAATTTCGGGCTTATTGAATTTCAGGTTTACATCCACATTCGCAAATGTTTTATCCTTTCTTGCCTCATCCAAAAATTTAGGAATGATCTCTTTTAATTTTTCAAGATCCTGGTTTTGCAATACAAACTGAACCGGTAAAGCAGCTCTTGATCCACCGCCAACCGCAATGGTTTGTTCTTGTACAGGAAATATCCTGGCGTCATTAAAGCTCATTAATTTCTTTTGCAGGTCACTTGCTATCTCTCCCTGAGTTCTGGTTCTTTGGTTAGGTGCCACTAATGCCAACCTTGGCTGAGAGGAATTGAGGGAGCCAAACGAAGGAGTTCTGGCAAAAACAAAGTCTCTTTCCGGTACGGAATCATACAGGTAACTGGTGATATTATCCGAAGTGGACTGCATACTGCTGTAGCTGGTTCCTTCGGCACCGGTTACCGTGAAGCGGATGCTGCTCCTGTCTTCCATTGGTGCTATCTCACTTTGCAAATTGGTAATTATAAATCCAATCATCGCTATACAAACAGCCACTAAAACCCAAGACAGCCATCTCACTTTTAAAAATCCATTGAGCCATCTTTTATACCCATTTTCCATACCGGTAAAAAAAGGTTCTGTCTTCATGTAAAACTTTCCATGCCCTGCCTTCTTCCGGTTCAACACTACATTTAAAACTGGTGTAATGGTAAGCGATACCAATGCAGAGATTAATACTGCCGCAGCCAGGGTTACACCAAACTCCCTGAACAACCTTCCAATAAAACCCTCCAGGAATATCACCGGTAAAAAAACGATTGCCAGCGTAACAGAGGTAGAGATCACTGCAAAAAATATTTCTTTGCTGCCTTCCACCGCAGCTTGCTTTATCGGCATTCCTTTTTCATATTTACTGAAAATATTTTCCGTAACCACAATCCCATCATCTACCACCAATCCGGTGGCCAGCACAATTCCAAGCAGCGTTAATATATTAATGGAAAATCCCGAAACATACATGATGAAAAAAGTAGCCACCAGCGAAATAGGAATATCTATCAATGGCCGGATGGCAATCAGCCAGTCCCTGAAAAAGAAGAATATCACAAATACCACCAACGCAAAAGAGATCATCAATGTTTCTTCCACTTCTTCAATAGACTTACGGATATTGGTGGTGTTATCCAGCAACACATTCATTTCAATATCACTCTTATTTGATTTCTTGATGGTCTCCAGTTTTTTATAGAAATCATCTGCTATCTGGATATTGTTGGCACCGGGCTGAGGTATCAATACAATACCAACGGCATTTACGCCATTGTATTTCCAGGCCTGCTCCAGTTGCTCAGGGCCAATTTCCACTCTTGCTACATTGCTTAATCTTACAATGCCGCTGCTGTCTTCTCTTAATATCAGGTCCCGGAAATCTTTTTCACTGGTTAACCTGCCCAATGTTTTAATAGTAAGCTCCGTATTATTGCCATAAATTTTCCCCGGAGGAAGATCCACATTTTCATTGTTTAGTGATGTGCGGATATCAGAAAAACTAATACCCTGTGCATTCATTTTATCAGGGTCCATCCAGATACGCATGGCATATCTTTTCTGGCCAAAAATATTCACTGAACTTACCTGGTTAATAGTTTGAAACTGCTGCTGCAATACATTCTCTGCATAGTCACTCAACTCCAGCAAACCTTTGGTGCGGCTCTGTACTGCCAAAATGAGAATGAAATCGCTGTTGGCATCTGACTTTGTAACCACCGGCGGTGCATCAATATCCTGTGGTAACTGGCGGCCTGCCTGCCCCACTTTATCCCTTACATCACTTGCCGCAGCTTCCAGGTCTACACCCAATTCAAATTCCACCGTGATATTGCTGTTGCCCAGGGTACTGGATGAGGTAATTGTTTTGATACCCGGAATACCATTGATTTGCTTTTCTAATGGCTCTGTCACCTGGCTTTCCATAATATCAGGATTAGCGCCGGTATAAGAAGTGTTGATACTAATAATGGCCGGATCAATGGCGGGGTAATCTCTTACTGCCAGGAAAGTATATCCCACTACACCAAACAAAATGATCAACAGGTTGAGCACGGTGGCAAAAACAGGACGCTTTAAAGAAAATTCAGAAATATTCATGCAATAAGACCGGTTCTAATGTTTTTGAAAAATCCCTTAGGTGATTTTTTTTGGATAAAGTGGGAAATTAATTCCACTTGATTTTCTATAATAATTATTTATTTAACGTCTTTGGCGATATTCATTTCCTCGTATCTTTTTGCACTCCGCACCTTTACTTTGCTATTTGGCCTTGCGAATAATACACCGGTTACAATTACGGAATCTCCGGGGTTGATACCATTTACCACTTCCACCCGATTGGCTTCTCTTACACCCGTTTTTATATTTACAAAAGTGGCCCGCCCATTCTTCACTAATATTACCTGGTTATTTCTATCATCAGGAATGATGCAATTGGCGGGTACTCTTATGGAAGACCTTTGCTTACCAGCATCAATAAAAACTTTTACAAAAGCCCCTGGATTAATTTTAGCTCCCTGCAGCAACGCCCTCACCTTCAGGTTCCGGGTATCAGTATTGGCTCCAGGTTCTGTAGCTACAATAATAGCTTTAGCTCTTTCTTTTGTTTCTGCGTCCATTTCTACTTCTACCGTGGTGCCATTCTTTATGGCACCTGCGTACATATCCGGAAGTGTAAAATCAATTTTTACCTTTTCAGTCTGTTGCAGTGTGGCAATTACAGTAGCCTGTGTTACAAACGCACCAGGACTCACCTGGCGCAAACCTATTACACCGCTGAAAGGTGCCCTGATAACTGTTTTATCAACTAAAGCCTGTGTATACACCATATCTGCCCTCAAGCTATTAACCTGGTTAAGTGCCGCATCATAATCAGCCTGGTTAATTCCATTAATATCCAGCAGTTGCTTATTCCTGTCCAGTGTTTTTTGAGCAAGATCCAGCTGCACCTTACTCTTTGCAATCTGTGCCTGCAGGTCGGCATCGTTCAGCCTTGCTATTACCGTACCTTTTGCAACATTTTTCCCTTCTGTAAGATTCAAATAAGTAAGCCTTCCAAATACCTCCGGCCTTAGTTCAACATACTCATTTGCAATCACAGTACCGTTTGCTTCTATTATATTGATAATGGATTGTTTTTCTGCGATCATTACATCTACTAAAACAGGAGGTGTTTCTTTGGGAGCGGCAGCTTTATCTGCCTTGCCTTTACATTGAACCATCATCATTACAAGACCGAACAACACTAATATCAAGGTCTGTTTTTTACAGGAATATCTCATGATCAAATACATTAATTGGCTAAGAAAATCAAATATAGTCCGTTTTGGTTTTGATAAACCGAACAAGGGTTAAGTGGCATAAATATTATTTATACTAATAGATAAACCAATATAAAAACAAATTTAAAACCAACGTTGCAATGCCAGTTTTGTTTAAAAAAAATTTTAGGATAAAAAATGCTGATTTTTTACCTTTCTTTGCCAAAATCTACAATACATGAATATACTTGTTGGAATTATTATGGGCAGCGAAAGCGACCTGGAAGTAATGAAAGGAGCGGCTGAAATTCTGCGCCAGTTTGAAGTAGAACCAGAACTGACCATTGTATCTGCACACCGTACGCCGGAGCGTTTAAGGGACTATGCCAAGAGCGCCAAAGAAAGAGGTTTGAAAGTAATTATTGCAGGTGCTGGTGGTGCTGCACATTTACCAGGCATGGTGGCTGCACAAACCATTTTACCAGTGATTGGTGTTCCGGTTAAATCTTCCAACTCAATGGATGGATGGGATAGCGTTTTGTCTATTTTGCAAATGCCTTATGGTGTACCTGTTGCTACTGTGGCATTGAATGGTGCAAAAAATGCAGGCATACTGGCAGCGCAAATTTTAGCATTGCATGATACTTCTATCGCAGGTAAATTAGAAGCTTACAAAGAATACCAGGATGATATTGTGATGGAGAGTGTGAAGAATGTAAAACGCTTTGGGTTTAGTAATGAGTTTGATAAGTAGATTCAAAAAACCTAATAAATAAAATATTTCAATCAAATGACCGGTAGCAATATCGGTCATTTCTTCTTTGATTTTGTTAGTAACTGTTACCGTTTTACTGTAACCAACGAATCCTTGCATTAGACGTATCTATAGGTATTTCAACTGGGTCAACAGGCAGGGCTTCAGTTTTATCTTTTTCATATTCCTGTACCTTGATTTTTACTTGTTTTCTCAATTTTGAATACGCTTCACATGGATTATTCCAAATCGCATTAAATAATTCCTTTTTCAAATAGCTTGTGTCAGCTGGACAATTAATAAATGGTTTTTTATTAAGAATAGAATCAAGGATTTTTGCGCTTCTTACATTTTTATAAACTGCAATTGAATTTATAAACCCTGGCGCTTTATCAATACTTCTTTCCCTGCAAATTGAACCATAATATCTTTCTGGATAGTACTTTTCATAAACATCTAAGTAAGCCGTATCAGGAAATTCTCGCATCAAGGTAAAAGAGATGTCCGTCATTCGCCAGTCATTTGCTAAGAGCAATTCCTTTATTATTTTAACATCTTGTTTCTTTTTGAATTTAGCTAATCCGTATATAGCGTATTCAATATCGTCAAAGCCTTGTTCTCCATATTCTTCATCATATATCCTTTTACGTGTCGCCATATCTTTTATGTAAGGATAATATTTCTCCTGTGGTTCAATTTGTGAAAGAATGGTATATGCAGATTTTAAATAGTTGTGGTTTGTAAGCACATTGTCAATCGTCCTATTTTTATCTCCGGTATTTTTCCATTGAGCTTCTTCTAAAATGTAATCAGAAACAGTCATATACAAAATTCCAAATTCCCCATGATCAACTCCAACTATCGCTGTGTCGTCTAAATGATTCATTACAATATCAAAATGATTGAATGATGTTCTGTAAAGCATTGCTCTGAAAGCACAAGCTCTTAAAACCTGGTGTTCTGACTTGCTTAACTGTGTCAGTTCTTCGTCTGTTACAATGGTGTGCAGTAAACCTTCAGAGTAACTAAAACCAACTATACCTTTTGAAACAATATTTATAATAGGGCTTTGAAGTGATTTTCTAAAGTCTTTTATTGCATAAGTATATTTATTGTCTGTTTTGCAAGACACAAATAAAATGACAAATACAAAAAATAACAATCGCCTTGTCTGGAACATAACAATATTTATTGTGAGATGCGATTAGCATAAAGTTTCCATATAGCCGATGCCAAAAGTTCTATTGCTCTTCAATAATACCAAACTCCTGTTCCAGCGATAACGAGTTTTTGTAAATGATATCCAGCAATTCATTTCCCCATTTACCGTAAAAGGACATGAAGTTTTCTATCCGCTCCTGTAAATTATTATTGGGGAATAAATGAGTCTTCATTTTTTTTAACTGGCGTTGTTCTGCGTCAAATTTTTGTTTCTCCGCCCTCATTAATTTCTTTTCCAGCTCAGTGATCCTTTTAAGTGCTTTGGTATACAATGCTTCTGTATGCACCTGCAGGCCGTTATCTACTTTACCAGCAATTATTTTCAATTGATTGTAATAAGCCAGTAAATCATCTTTCTCTTTATCTAATGTAACCTGAACGGTGCTGTCTCTTTTTACTAACTTATTCATCAGATCAAATTCTGCCAAAAATATTTCTTCATAAGAAAGCTGCAATTTTTTAATAATTGCTACATCAGCTTTTTCAACCAGCACAAATGAATTGCGAAGCACCAGTATTGGGTAAGGAACAGCTACTGCTTCAAAAACCTTTTTCAATTCCATCCAGTAGGCCAACTCTCCCCCACCACCAATAAATACGATTCCGGGTAAAATTGTTTCCTGGAATACTGGTCTCAGAATTACATTCGGGCTGAAACGTTCAGGGTATGTTTTTAATTCATCCAATATTTCCTGTTGTGTAAAGGAAATATCTGTGTTCAACACTCTATACTTCCCTTCATCCAATTCTATTCTTTCCCTGCTGTTGTCTCCTAAATAAAATAAGTTGATCTCCCTGCCGCTGGCCTGCGCTTTATATTTTGATGGTAATGTTGCAACAGTTTCCTCAACCGCTTTGTGGGAGAATCCTTCCAGTAATTCTTTTTCCATCACTGGAATAAAAGCCTGTTTTAATATCCTGCTGTCTGGTAATAAGATGAGTAAGCCGAAAGATGCAAATAATTCATTCACCATTTTTAAAGTAGCCTGTTCAATTGTTTCATTCAATGTATAGCACCGTTTCATCAAATCAACGATCGCTTTGCCATGTGGTAATACAGTTAATTGCCCGCTGAATAATTCTATCAGTTGCAGCAATGCTTTATCTACTTTCATTCTGCCTACCGCACCAGTTTGATCAGTTTTCCATTCATATTTTTGTCCATCAATAAATATGTGGCCCAGTTCCTCCAAGTCTGCATCTTCGCTGCCCATATAATACACCGGAACAAAATGTGCATCTGGAATTTGTACAGCAAGTTCTTCCGCAATTTTTACTGCATGCAGAATTTTATAAATGAAATATAAATGACCGGTAAAAATATTAGGCTGGTGGGCAGTACAAATGGTAAAAGTATTTTCCTTTGCCAGCAGGTTTAAATTTTCCTGCTGCCTTGCGGTTAATTCAACATTTCTATACTGATCTTTTAAAGCATCCACCAGTAAAGTCCTGTTAGTATTGAAAGCTTTACGGTCCTGTATAGCCGCTTTTACACCTTCAATTGAGGATGAATGTTTATAAAATGCTTTCAACTCATCCCTGCCACTTAAATAATCTAAAACAAGAGAAGAAAAGCTGTTGGTTTTACTGTAAGCTAAATACGTAGCGTTGCTTTGCATGAATGACTGTTTATGGTTGCATCATTTTGGATAACAAACTTACATTAATCCTTACGATTTAAATTAACCAAACCTGTTAAAGGGATGTTTAACCTTTAAAAAATGGATACTATTTATTTATAACACTTCAACCTTAAAAATTTGAGGAGTACAGGTATATCCATGAACATGAAAATTCAATGCCAGAGAGATATAGCAAATACTGCTATCATCTCCTGGCATTTTAATTTGAGATATTTATTAGCCACTAATTCACGAATAAACACGAATAAAATTCATTTAAAATAAAAAAATTAGTGCCCATTAGTGCATTAGTGGCATTTATAAAAATTGGCAGCTTCTAATTAAAATCGCTTTCATTAAAATCTTCTTCATTAAATGTTTGCGTACCAAGATTAAACATACTTCCCATCAAATCTTTGAATTCAATCTTTCCGTCCAGTACTTTTTTACTGATGAGGGAATAAGAAGCAAGGCCATGCAATACAAATTCCATCAACAACGCATTTTCTTTTTCACCGGCAGTTTTATAAAATTTTTTAACCAGCGAATGCAGACCATCTACTTTATAGAGTAACTGTACCTTGTCCTCATCCTTTGTTTCTAAAAAAACATTTAAATGATTGCCATTATCAAACCAGCGGGTAATTGACTTATAAGGATTGTCGTCTTCAGAAGCTTGTTTGCCTTTTTTCTTTTTGAGTGTATCCGGATTGGGGAAGTACTGACTGAAAATAGTACGGGTAGATTTTTCCAATAAATTTACCGCTACCTGGTAAGGCCCTTCCTGCTCTCCTTCATACACCAGTTCTATCTTTCCTGTAATTGATGGGATGATGCCCACCAAATCGCTAATCCAAACCTGCGTTTCTTTTTCATTATTGATGATGGCCCTTCGTTCTGCTGCACTTACTGCATTTTCGTAAGCCGCAATCGTAAGCCTTGCACTCACACCACTTTTCTTATCCACCAGTTCGCTGCCCCTTGCTTCAAATGCCACCTGTTCTATCAATCTTTTCACCAGGTCACTCATATTCACTTTCGCTAACTGATCTGCATGACTGTCTGCTTCCTGTTCCGTGATGGCCAACGAAGTTTCAATGGACTTTGGATAGTGCGTCAGTATCTGGCTTTCGATCCTGTCTTTTAATGGCGTCACAATGCTGCCCCGGTTGGTATAATCTTCCGGGTTGGCGGTAAAAACAAACATAACGTCCAGCGGTAGCCGCAATTTGAAACCCCGTATCTGCAGGTCTCCTTCTTCTAAAATATTAAATAATGAAACCTGTATCCTTGCCTGCAGATCGGGCAATTCATTGATAACAAAAATGCAGCGATTACTCCTAGGGATAATGCCATAGTGCAACACTCTTTCATCTGCAAAACTCAGTTTTAAATTGGCTGCTTTGATCGGATCAATATCACCAATTAAATCTGCCACACTCACATCTGGCGTAGCCAGTTTTTCTCCATAGCGCTGGCTGCGGTGCAACCATGCAATTGGCGTATCATCACCATGTGCTTTGATTAAATCAACAGCATATCTTGAAATTGGCGCCAGCGGATCATCATTGATCTCACTACCTGCGATCACCGGAATATATTCATCCAGCAATTCAATCATCTGCCGGGCCATTCTTGTTTTAGCCTGCCCACGCAAACCAAGAAACAAAATATTATGCCTTGAAAGCAGCGCCCTTTCTGTATCAGGTATTACACTGTCTTCATAACCTAAGATTCCAGGAAAAGGATTTTCCTTTGCCTTCATTTTTTTGATGAGGTTTTCACGGATCTCGTCTTTAATACTTTTGGTAACGTAACCGCTCTTCTTTAGTTCACCTAATGTTGTTGGATATTTCATAATCTAATTAATTCATTTTTTTAGTTTTTTGTTTTTGCCGGGAAGGCGGCAAGGCGTTTTATTTTAAGAAAGACGGGAGGGATTTTGCTTCGCAAAATTTTTACCTCACACTTTTTTATTTCACCATTCCTGTTTTTTATTTTTTTGCCGGGAAAGCGGCAAGGCGTTTTATTTTTAGTTTAAGACGGGAGGGATTTTGCTTCGCAAAATTTACCATTAAGTCCAGTCTTTATTAAGCTGTTTGTTTTTTGCATTTTTTATTTTATTCCACACAATACCTTCTTGTTCCGTGTTTCATTAATGAGGTGTTGAAATTAAGCAGGAACCCCACATGAAGATGGACAAGTTTTAAATGGCTCAGGACCTGCGCCTGCCAAACTAAGTTAACTTCATTCACTGCTTTTATTTCACAAATGATCAAATCATCCACCAACACATCTATCCGTAATCCTTCATCAAAGATCATATCATCATATTTAATTGGCAAACTAACCTGTCGTTTATTAGCAATCCCACGTTTAGACAATTCGTAACAAAAACAGGCTTCATAAATCTTCTCCAATAAACCCGGTCCCAATCTTTTATGAACCTCGTAAGCACACTCCACTATTATTTTACAAAGAGTTTCTTCTCTTTCTGATAATGTGTACATCGCTCAGTTTTGTAGGTTATTAAAAAAATTCGATAAACTAATCTGATTATTACAAAATCATTTCCGGCTTTCCTAAAAAAAATCCCTTTCCTCCTAACTTAATGACTCAATTATTTTGCCGGGAAGACGGGAAGGCGTTTTATTTTAAAAAGACGGGAGGGATTTTGCTTTGCAAAATTTGGTATTTAAGCATCCTGGTATTTTTCTTTTGATTGTTTATAGTTTTATTCTTCACAATATCTTTTGTTTTTTGTTAGGAAGACTATGAGGCGAAAAAAATAAAATTTTAAATTCCCCCCTCCCGGCAAAACCATTATTTGAAAAATAATCCCTCCGCCTCTTTCCTAAAAAAACTTTCCGTCTCCCCGTCTTCCCGGCAAAACCATTATTTAAAAAATAATCCCTCCCGTCTTTCCTAAAAAGACTTTCCGTCTTCCCGTCTTCCCGGCTAAAAATAATCAGTACACCGTCTTCCGCTTTCCACTTTCAAAATCCTTAAAGATAAACGCCCCAAGCCTGTCCAGCGATGCAAAGAACGCTTTACCATTATTCGTCTCTGTAAATTCCGTTACGAACTTCTGCAAATACGGGTCACTGGCAATCATAAATGTGGTGATGGGTATCTTCAATTTTTTGCATTGTGTAGCAAGGCTCATACAGCGGTTCAATATTTTCCTATCCACACCAAAACTGTTTTTATAATACTGCTTGCCCACTTTCAGGCAGGTAGGCTTACCATCGGTGATCATAAAAATTTGTTTGTTGGGATTACGCCTTCTCCGCAAAATATCCATCGCCAGTTCCAGCCCCGCCACCGTGTTGGTATGATATGGCCCCACTTGCAGGTAAGGCAGATCCTTTACCTCAATCATCCAGGCATCATTGCCAAACACCACAATGTCCAGCGTATCTTTTGGATATTTTGTTTTGATCAGTTCACTTAGCGCCATCGCTACTTTTTTCGCAGGTGTTATCCTGTCTTCACCATACAATATCATCGAGTGACTGATATCAATCATCAGCACCGTACTCGTCTGCGATTTAAAATCGGTTTCCTTGATCTCAAGGTCATCTTCATGCAGGCTAAAATTTTCTGCACCACGGTTAATCTGTGCATTGCGGATGGAAGCCGTAAAATCTATCTGCTCCAGCGAATCTCCAAACTGGAACGGCCTTGTTTCCGGGTTGATCTCATCTCCCTGTCCCGGTTTAAAAGTGCGGTGATCGCCGGACTTTGTTTTCTTCAGTTTGCCAAAGATCTCTTCCAGGCTTTTCTGCCGGATACCCTGTTCTGTTTTAGGAGTGATCTTAATCTCGCCATTCTGCTTGTTTTCATCAATGTATCCTTTGTCTTTCAGTTCCTCGTAAAAATCTCCCATCCCGTAGTCATCATTGGTCAGTTTATATTCCTTGTCTAACTCATTCATCCATTGCATGGCCTCGCCTACATCACCGTTGGTGTAGGTAAGCAATTGCATAAAAAGATCCAGCAACTGCTCAAATTTTGATTTGGCATTTTCGTTGGGATCAAACTTTGAAAAATGATGACCTTTCATAAAGTAATATTTGCGTGGGAAGAAAACAGAAACAAGTGTGCAATTTACTGAAACATTTAAATGCTTCGATTGGTTCGATTGTTAAATAAGGAGGTTTGAACGCAGGCAGTTGGAGCAATTTTGAACATCGGTCCGGCTATTCACTGCTGCTCCGGCACAGGCCAGCCGCAAGGCTTCACCGGGGCATCCGTTACTATCCGGCGTAACATTTCACCTATAGAAATTCTACCGGTCATTTAAAAAAATTCCCAAATTCAAAAACCAGGATGGATTTACTGGCTGCTCAATTTTTCTTTTCCATTGCGGCGATAAGCATGGTCCTCATAAAAGTGATCATCCCAGGTTTTGCCGGAAGGAGTACCATCTTTCAATATCCGGTAAGCCATCCAGATCACAAGAAAAGGGGAAATAATAAAAAGTGCCATTATCCAGTCTGTGGTGGCTCCCATAAAAGGAAGTGAATTATAGATGAGCATAAATAAGGTAACAGCTATGATGGGGAAGCGTAATTTATTCATGACTTATGTTTATTAACAAAACAGTTGGGTGAAGAAAAGGTTTTGTGAAACTTTCGTTTTTTGTATAAATCGTAAAAATTAAAAACAGGAACCTCTAAATTTTTAACGCACAAAAAACTTTCGCATATATTTGAGTTGACTGCAAGGCGACTTCCTATTATCTTAAATTAAAATAAAAAATAAAACACAATGAAACCATATTATGTTTTGTTAATTCTACTTATCTCGTTTACAAAAGCAGATTCAAAAACTGTTGACGGCTTTATCATTACTTTGAAAAATGACACTGTTTCTTTAAAAATAAAAATACCTGGTGCATTTAGTAATTTTAATTATAAAGAAGTAGAAATTATTGACAGTAGTAATGAAAGTAAAGTACTAACACCTGAAGACATTAAGGGATACGGCTATCATTATAAAAATAAGGACTATGTATATATGTCTAAAAAAATTAAAAAAGGCGCTCTTTATTTTCTCGAGCAAATTGTTGGGGGACCAAAAGCAAGTTTGTATCAATATATATCCAGTAGTGGAGGTTATGGATCGGACAAAGTATTCTATACATTTGAAAGAGCAGATGGTATAAACCTTTTTATTGACAACTATTCATCTCTAAGTGATTTCAGAAACGAACTGAGATTTTTTTATAACGAAAATATAGGAGTCCAAAAACTTATAGATTCCAAGTTTAATGGTCGTGGCCATATTCAAGACGATATTAAAGAAGTCGTAGAAACAGTAAATAAATTATAAGCCCAGATAGCCAACAAAAGATTGCAAGGCTGGCGGACGGAATAACAATCGGCAGTTGCACTACTATCAGCTAATATCGGGCTTGACCGAGTTCTATTTGGCTTTTAGTTGTTAACTTCATCATCAGTTTTCAAGCGACTTCAGTAAAGTAATCCCATGTTTAAAAATTTATCTATACAGCATTCAACATAATGCAGCAGTAACAAAAAGACACCAGACAGGAGTCTGCCGACAGTACAAATTATCTCAAATCTCCCTCCTCACCAACTTCTCCACCTCCTCTCTAAATGTCTCCCCAATCGGCAACTCCATTTCTTTAATAAAAATACTGTTCTTACGAACAGCAGTTATATCAGCAATGGCAACTAAATAAGACTTACCCCATTACTCCCAAAACTCTGCCACAGCACACTTCCCATATTCCTTATGCGGCGCAATACTAATTCCCATTTTACCAAACCTGATGTTCAAACAATTTTTTCTATGCCCCAGTGATGAAACGCCGCTGTCAATTAACCACTCCAGTACAATTTGTTTAGCTGTTTGATTTCCGAATGCAAGGCACTCTGCATAGCGGCGTGCTGCACAATCTTTTCTTTCATGACCAACCCTGTTGCTGCTTGACAACTCACTGGCAAAACATTTGGCATCATCATTTAATGATTGATCAACTTTTAATGCTTCACAAGGCTGGCGACTGGCAAGGTCTTTCAGCAGCGATGCTTTATATTTTTTTTGTGGTGATGGATCTTTAATGCCGGGTACGCCATTGTAATCTTTCACTTCAATGCTGGCAAATTCCTCAGGAAATAATCTGCACAGGTTAATATACAGTATCACTTCCTTTTCTGCAGTGGTTAAATATTTAACTGATTGGGCGGTATTGGCTGCTTCAAGTTGTTCATCATTCCACTCCTGTGAAAAAGAACAGATGTTTAATAATAGAAGTGTGCTTAAAATTAATGCTGATTTCATACGGCCAATTTACTGCAGTTATTTTAAATGAAAGCCTAAACTCCTGCACTATCATTGATGAAATTTTTTTATTGCTGCTTAAATTTATTCGGCTATGTGTGCCAGTTATTGCTATAGATATTTTGGGAACTTCATTCCATTACATTTTCCTTAACAATTGTTGTGGGGAATTATAAGGCCAGTTGAGGTCAATTAGCAGCAAATCCAGAATTGATACAAAGTTAATTTCCCAAAGCAATTTCTATTCTTTTACACAACCAGCTCCCTAAGTGTTTGTACCTAAGCTAATACAGGATATAAAATAATGGTCATAAAAGAAGTTACGCACAATTGGCATGTAATGGCAGATTATTTGGACAACCGCCATAAACAATGAAAACAAAAAATATCAAGCATACCATATACTGGTGGTTAAAAAAATCATTCAAAAAAGACAGCTCTTCTTCTAAACAATAATTATCATTAATCAAAAAAATTAAATTTTATGAAACGTATCTTATTTATTTCCCTATGCTCATTGGCGGCAGTTATAATGACATCATGTGATAAACATGATGATGTGATTGATAACAATGGCAACACGCCCAATAGTACAGACAATAGTTTTATGACCCAGGCCGCCTATGCCAACCGCAGCCAGGTAGATCTGGGAACTCTGGCTCTTTCTAAGTCCAGTAATGATTCAGTAAAAATGTTTGCACAGATGATGATTACGGATCATACCGGAGCCATTGCAAGCCTGGATTCAGTTGCAATGACGTATAATTTTACATTGCCTTCCACAGCAGACTCAGCGCATATAATGTTCCGGGATTCTTTGAATACCTATACAGGTTATACGTTTGATACAGCTTACATTAATGGACAGGTGAGGGATCATGAAAGGATGATCTCCATCTACCAGGATGATATTAGTAATGGCAATGCTGATAACGTGCAATCTTATGCCAACCGCCTTTTACCAACCATTCAAGTGCATAAGCAGTTAGCAGACACCATATCAATAAATCTTCAATAAAGTTTTTTAAGACAGTTTTTTTAGTAGAGGGCTAAATGCGGAGGCAATCATTTAAATAAATGGTTGCCTCTTCTTTTTGTTGATTATATCCATCTTTTATTTACAGCATTATTTACTGTACATTATTTGCAATTAGCTCTATGCACTGATCATCAATCCGGATAACAAAAAAACAGCATCCCATCAATCAATCAAAAAAGGAAATTTCGCCCCGGCATAAACAGGCAATTTTATTTTTTCTTTCAGGTTCATAAACGATTCATACGGCCCGTTGCTGGCAAATAAATTCAGCAACCAGGCAGGTACACCATCACCCGGATCAACCTGAATTTTATAATCCACTTTAAATTGTGTTGTACTTACAGGTGTTACCGTCCAGGTAGCATTTGAATATTTTATCCTTACAAGATGTTTCTTATCGGGCATATAATCATTCACATTTTTTGCTTCGATTGTCACTACTTTATTAGTGATATTTTGCACCATCTGCATCCTCACCACCAGGTCCCGGTTTTGCAATGGCCAGGGACATTGAATTTCGCTGTAATAAAGTACTTCACCATCACTCACTGTTTCCAGCAACTGCGATTTCTCGGTTTTATATACCCATTGATGCTGGTTGTTTACATCCAGCAAAACCGCTGCCAGTTGGGATATTCTGCCATCCAATACACACTCAACCTTTAACTCATCAAATTTATATTTGTCTGATTTCCTGGAAAACACTTTTATGCCATTTTTATCTTTTTTCAATTTCCAATCGTTCTGGCTTATAACTGTTGCTGGCAACAGGAAGAAGAGTACTAATAAAACTGAGGTGAATTTCATATCAAATTGTATTGGAAATTAAAAACTAAATGACTGCACATTAATAAATGTAAACAGCAAACAAATACAGCTAGTGTTATGTTAATCGTGTAATGCCGGATACAATTTTTTCAATTTAATTCTTGCATCCTTGTTAGTAAACTGCCAGTTTATTTTACTGTTTT
>JAYWII010000093.1:0-39190 GCA_043788995.1 Chitinophagaceae bacterium
TCTCAAAAAATCAAATCGTCTTAGGCTCGTATTCAGCGCAAACTCAATATTGACAATACTTTCAAAGAACTAATGATTATAACAACGCAACGCTAATGAGTTTACTTCTTTAATTAATTCCTTTACTTCTGCCCAGGGCGCCTGCAGGTTTAATGTGTAATCCATTTATCTAATTTTTATATGTGATGATACTGGTGATGAATACTTCCAAATGTATGCCGTACATTTTGTGTGAATGGTTACCTGCAAAACAACCTGGGAAAAATTGATGAAAGACCTTGTGGAAGTATCCCCGCTATATGGGGTGGAAAAAGGAACGCTGTTTGAAATATAAATTGTCAACAGCGATCAGGGTTTACAATTATAATTTCCGGGACGTTGTGTGATTTCGGAAAAATAGGTAGCCACATTACCCACTTATAAACTAAGCATACAGGGCAGTTGAATATTTTTTATAAAAAATGATCTGGCAGGTGGTTTGATTAATATACAGTAACAAAGTAAAAAAGCTGCTATGCAAAAGAGCAACCCAAAAAAGAATATCAGAAAGCCGCAGCACCAGGCCAGGCCGGGTATAGAGGCTAATATGGTACCTGCACCAAAGGCGGAAAAAAATGAGATCAACGCAAGTAATAAATTGGCAGAAAAAACCGCCATCATCACCGGCGGGGACAGCGGTATTGGAAAGGCGGTGGCTTTGCTCTTTGCCAAAGAAGGAGCTGATATCGCAATCATTTACCTGAACGAAGATAAAGATGCCAATGAAACAAAAATGCTGATAGAAGAAAAGTATGGCCGCAGTTGCTTGCTGGTAAGGGGTGATATTTCAAAAGAATCTTTTTGTAAAAAAGCGATACAAAACATCACCCGGCGGTTTAAAAAAATTGATGTACTTGTTAACAATGCAGCGATATATTATGAGAGTAATGGCCTGGAAGAAATTACCACACCGCATTTGATAAAGACGTTTGCCACCAATATTTTCTCCATATTCTGGATCACTAAAGCATCATTGCCATATATGGAAAAAGGAAGTGCTGTTATCAATACAGCCTTCGTAACAGCCTACCGGGGCAGCGCAGGGTTTATTGATTATTCATCCACAAAAGGCGCCATTGTTTCTTTTACAAGAAGCCTTTCAGCCAATCTTGTTGACAAAGGTATAAGGGTGAATGCTGTAGCGCCCGGGCCCATCTGGACACTGTTGATCGTATCCAGTTTTAAAGGAAAAAAGGTGTCCACTTTTGGCAGTGAAGTGCCAATGAAAAGGGCAGGGGAGCCGGCTGAAGCAGCGCCATCTTATTTGTTTCTTGCATCTGATGATGCTTCTTATATAACAGGCCAGGTATTGCATCCCAATGGTGGAGAAATAATTAACGGATGATATAAATGTATGTGAACATGTTGTTTTGCTGCAGGGATTAGCCAGAGATTTTTATCAATGATTTTATATGCAGGCTTTAGTCTAAAATTTCTAAACCTCTAAACCCTCTAAACTTTCTAAACTTTTTTGAATTACTAAACAATAAATAAGACGATAATGGTTGCTGAAGTAATACTGGATATCCCGGCTAAAAAAATAAAAAAGATCATTAACGATCCTGTTAAATCAGCAGAAGCGGTAAAGCTGGTATATGTGACCGACCAGGAAACGGGCATTGTCCGCAATAAAACAAAAGATGCGTTTGAATACTTTATTGAAGGGGACAAGCTAAAAGAGGAGGAAGCGCTGCTGCGTATCAAAAGCCTGGTAATACCACCGGCCTGGGAAAATGTATGGATCTGTGTTTTACCAAACGGGCATTTACAGGCCACTGGCCTGGATACAATGAAAAGAAAGCAGTACCGGTATCATCCGCTGTGGAGTTCGCTGCGGAACCATACAAAATATTACCGGATGCTGGAATTTGGAAAAGTGCTGCCATCTGTCCGTTTGCAATTGGAGAAAGATCTTTCGCTACCCGGCCTGCCATTAGAAAAGGTACTGGCCACTATTGTAAGCCTTATGGAAAGAACCAGCATCAGGATAGGGAATAATTTTTATGAAAAATTATATGGGTCATTTGGATTGAGTACTTTAAAGGATAAGCATGTAAGCTTTGCCGGTACACAGATGAAATTTTCATTCAAAGGAAAAAAAGGGGTTCTCCATGATGTGAGTATAAAAAATAAAAAACTGGCCGCCATTGTGCAAAAGTGCAAAGACATCCCGGGCAAGGAATTATTTCAGTACTATGATGAAAATGGCAGCCGCAAACCGGTTGATTCAGGCATGGTTAATGATTACATAAGAACAATAAGCGGAGGGGAGTTTACCGCCAAGGATTTCCGGACATGGACTGGTACGGTGCAGGCGCTGCTTGCTTTTAAGGAACTCGGATTTTTTGAAACCATTACCGAAACCAAAAGGACAGTTGCTGAGGCGCTGGATAAAGTGTCAAAGCAATTGGGTAATACAAGAACCGTATGTAAGAAATATTATGTGCATCCTGTCATCATTTCAATGTATGAAGATAAATCGCTGGAGCAATATTTTAAGCAACTGGATACCATTGAAAAAGATGACAACAAAGCCGGGCTTACTGCGGAGGAAAAGCTGGTGATGAAAATAATATCAAACCAATAAAATAAGTTTTATGAAAGCGCTCTGGACAGGTGCCATCGGTTTTGGCCTGGTAAACATACCGGTAAAATTATTCAGTGCCACGCAGGCAAGTGAACTGGATTTTGATATGCTGGATAAAAAAGATCACTCCAATATCAAATTTAAAAGAGTAAATGAAAAGACAGCCAAAGAAGTTACCTGGCAAAATATTGTGAAGGGGTACATGCTCAATAATAAATATGTGATACTGGACGACAAAGATTTTGAATCTGCCAGTGCAGTAAAAACCAAAGTAATTGAGATTAGTGATTTTGTGGATGAAGCCGGGGTGGACAGTGTGTATTTTGAAATGCCCTATTACCTGGCGCCGGAAAAATCAGGCGTAAGGGCTTATGCATTATTGAGAGCGGCACTGCTAAAAACAGGTAAAGTAGGTATTGCAAGTTTTGTGATGCGTAACAAAGAAAACCTTGCCATATTAAGGGCTTCAGATGATGTGATCATTTTAAACAAGATCAGGTTCCAGGAAGAGATCAGGCCTACAAATGAACTGGCATTGCCTGCGGCAAGCACGGTAAAACCAGCCGAATTAAAAATGGCCATTACCCTCATAAATCAACTCACCGCAAAGTTTGATATCAGTAATTACAAAGATACTTACACCGCCCAGTTATTGAAATTGATTAAGGCAAAAGCAAAAGGGCAAAAAACTGTAGTGCCCCAGCTTAGAGTAGTACATAATAAAACCAAAGACCTTATGGCACAACTAAAGGAAAGTTTGGGTACCAAACGTAAGAAAGCTTCCTGATTGTGTATGAGTAAATATAATAATTGTAAGTACAATCGTAGATGCAAAAACCTTCAACTTTTTAACCTTCAAATAAGCCTCCCACTCCTATATCCTTAAAAAATTTTTTATGTTACCGGGGGATTTTTCGTCTGTGTAAATAAATTCTCAAATGGGGGATTTACGCCTGTCTGAAATGATGATTTATAATTAATTCGAGTGCATATTTGGAAATTTAGCAATGGCATGTGATTTGGAAGACTTTTATTAATTCAAGATTCGATAACTGCATTTTTATAAAACACTTAAAATTTTAAACAATGAAATCAAACGGAACTGCTCAAAGCAATGGAGCATCTAAAACCAATGGTAAACCTGGAAAGCAAGGTGCACCTGAAAAAAAATCAACAGCTACTCCATCACCAAAAAATTCTTCCAAAGAAGCCCAGGGATTGAGGGAGTTATTTGAGGATTCGCTAAAAGATATTTATTGGGCAGAAAAGGCCCTGGTAAAGGCGCTGCCAAAAATGGTAAAGAAGGCTACATCAGAAGAATTAGTGGCAGCATTGGAAGATCACCTTGCAGTTACTAAAGAGCAAGTAACCCGGCTGGAAGAAGTATTTGATTTATTAGGAAAACCTGCCCGTGCAAAAAAATGCGATGCTATGGAAGGACTGATTAAAGAAGCAGAGGGTATTATGGAAGAAACTGCGGAAGGAGTAGTAAGGGATGCAGGTATTATTGCGGCCGGTCAAAAAGTAGAGCATTATGAAATAGCTACCTATGGAACGCTTTGTGCCTTTGCAAAGATTTTGGGTGAAGACGATGCTGCTGCATTGCTGGAGGAATCTTTAAATGAAGAAAAAGATGCCGATACAAAATTGACTGAAGTAGCAGAAACGACTGTAAACATAGCTGCCGCCGCATATGATGAAGAACATGAGATGGAGATGGAAAGTAGTGGTGCCCCTGAAAAGAGTAAAAAAAATAAATAACATTTTAGCCCCTGCAATGGCTGAAAAAATTCATTTTTCGGTCATTGCTTTTTTAATTTAAAAATTAGCCGCATTATGAAAAAATTATTCCAATTAAGCTTGCTGGCGCTTGTTTCCATTCTCTCAGGTTGCGAAGTGATCGGTACCATATTTAAAGGTGGTATGTGGTTTGGAGTCATCATTGTGATAGCCGTAATTATGTTGATTGTGTTTCTCTTCAACCGCAGTAGAAAATAAATTCATTTCACCGAATTGTTTAAAAATGTTTCATCCCTAAAAAAAGCATCATGGCAAAAGAAATTAAAACCAACACGGGAAGTGATAAAATAAAAGACCTTGAGCAAAACAAAATATATGATGATGGCACAGCACTCAGTACTAATCATGGCCTTAAAATAAATGATAACCAAAATTCTTTAAAAACAGGCGAACGGGGTGGAACCTTAATAGAAGATTTTATATTAAGAGAAAAAATACATCATTTTGATCATGAAAGAATTCCGGAAAGAATCGTTCATGCAAGAGGTTCTGCTGCCCATGGTATTTTTGAATTGTATGAATCTATCGGGCAATATACCAAAGCAAAATTATTTAATGAGGTTGGTGTTCAGGTGCCTGTGTTTGTTCGCTTTTCTACGGTGGCGGGTTCCCGTGGTTCCACAGATCTTGCAAGGGATGTAAGGGGCTTTGCTGTAAAGTTTTATACTTCAGAAGGTAACTATGATATAGTTGGAAATAATATACCGGTATTTTTTATTCAGGATGCGATGAAGTTTCCAGATTTAGTTCATGCGGTTAAACCGGAGCCACATAATGAAATACCACAAGCTGGATCAGCCCATGATACATTTTGGGACTTTATCTCCCTAATGCCGGAAAGTATGCACATGATCATGTGGGCCATGAGCGACCGGGCATTGCCAAGAAGTTTGCGTATGATGGAAGGTTTTGGGGTACATACCTTTCGTTTAATAAATGAAAAAGGAGAATCACATTTTGTAAAATTTCACTGGAAGCCTTTATTGGGTGTACACAGTGTGGCCTGGGATGAAGCACAAAAAATTTCAGGTAAAAATTCTGATTTTCACCGGCAGGATTTATGGGATGCTATTGAGTCAGGTGCTTTTCCTGAATGGGAATTGGGTGTTCAGATTATTCCGGAAGCGGATGAGTTTGCTTTTGAATTTGATATACTCGATCCTACTAAATTAATTCCGGAAGAAGTGATTCCGGTAAAGCGGATTGGCAAAATGACATTGAACAGAAACCCGGATAATTTTTTTGCAGAAACAGAGCAGGTGGCTTTCAATCCGGGGCATTTAATTCCCGGCATTGATATCTCCAATGATCCTTTATTACAGGGACGTTTATTCTCCTATTCAGATACACAACTTTCAAGATTGGGCACCCACAATTTCCAGGAACTGCCTATTAACCGCCCCATCGCCCCGGTGCATAACAATCAGCGGGACGGACACATGCGGCATACCATCAATACCGGCAGGGTAAGTTATGAACCTAATACTTTAGGTGGCGGATGCCCGTTCCAGGCAAAGGCTAAAGACGGAGGGTTTACCAGTTTCCCGGAAAGAATTGAGAGCGGCAAAATCCGGGGCCGCAGCAAAAGTTTCTTTGATCATTTTAGCCAGGCTACCTTATTTTTTAACAGCCAGTCCGATGCTGAAAAAAATCATATAACTGATGCCTTGTGTTTCGAATTGGGAAAGGTGGAAACAATTGCCATCAGGGAAAGAATGATAAAAATGCTTACGTATGTTGACAAGGGTTTAGCTGCATCTGTGGCGGTATATTTGGGATTGAATATTCCCAAAGAAATAAATCCTCTTAATGGCAGTTTTCCCGCTGATGCAAATCCCGATGATTTTCAACCATTGATTGTTAATAGTTCCCTGGAAAGTTCAGCAGCACTAAGTATGGAGCATACCGTTAAGAATACTATTAAAACAAGGAAAATTGCTTTTTTGGTAGCAGATGGTGTAAATGAAGATTCTGTAAAAACAGTAAAAAAAAGGTTGGAAGCTGAAGGTGCTGTTGTAGAACTGGTAGCGCCTAAGTTGGGTGCTGTTATATCAGAAAACAATATTGAGTTTGCCATACCCAAAAGTTTTTTAACCACAACTTCCGTTTTATATGATGCTGTGTATGTACCTGGTGGAACAAACAGTGTAGCAACCCTGGCCGCCGAACCGGATGCCGTGCATTTTTTAAATGAGGCATTTAAACATTGCAAAACGATTGCTGCGGATGAAGATGCCCTGCAGGTAATTGAAGAAACCTATTTCTATAAAAAGTTACCCCAAGAATTTACAGATGAAACAGCGTTGACGAAGGGGATCATAGTCAGTGATGACAGCAATAAATTAGCAGCCCATTTTATTAAGGCTATTGCTATGCACCGGTTTTGGGAAAGGGAGAAACTGGAAAAAATTCCGGCCTGATCTTTTTAAAACTGCGGAAAAATTATCATGGATACAATTACTATCATTGGCATACTGGCCAGTATTTGCACTGGCATGTCAATGGTGCCGCAGTTGATCAAATTAATTAAAGAAAAAAAACCTGGTGACATATCCATTTACATGCTGGTAGTATTATTTGCCGGTGTGGGTTGCTGGATCGCTTATGGAATAATGAAAAGCGATTGGATAATCATTATTTCCAACTCCTTCTCATTTATTATTAACCTGGTACTTACTGCACTTACTATAAAGTATAAAACAAAAACTTAAAATGCGCTTTCTAAAATTAAAATCATTCAAAATTTTTAATTTTAGATATCATCTGGAAAATTAGCCTCTTAATTACACCAGCCACTATTTCCTTATTCCTTGATCGAGGAAAAAAGGAAGCAGAATAAAAAAAGCTGAGGAAAATATTCCTGATTTTTAATTTAGAAACTCCATGAAATTATTTTTTACACCGGCTCATTGAAAATAAACCAGTTGATAACGCTAAAAATATTCAGCAAAATTGCCTGGGAGTATTTCTTAGCTTATTTGGCACAATTTTTTTAAAATTATTATTAGATAAGTTTTTTATTTATGACACTTTCTCAATTTAAATTATTAGATAAGGATAAGCGTTACATTATCTGGCTTGCTAAATCAATCGAATTATCTTCTTACGAAGAAAATGGGGACAGGCACGTTTTATATCAACTCGATAATTTTTATATTGAAATTCAGTTTATGAAATTGTGTCCGGAAATTGTAACATTTATTGCATTTACCGATACTTCACTACTGGATCGTTACTTGCAAGATATTGATATCAGCTTTTGTTACTGTAAATGATCAGGTGTTGACGAAGCATACTACCCCCATTACCAACTTTTATGTGAATAGTGAATTGTCAATACTGAATTTATTTATTCACCATTCAACAATCACTGTTAATTTAAGAATAGCAGAAAATCAGATTTTTTGCTGGGAATTATTAATTCTTCTTATCAGGCTTCTTACCTGAAGTATCCACTACGCCGGTACTGCCTGCTGGGGATGTAGCTGATTTACTAAACTCACTTGTACTGCTGCTTTTTTCACCAGGAAGCGAATCTGAAATAGCGTTTTTTACTGAATCGGTTGTAGAAGAATCCAGTGTATTTACTGAATTATTTTTTTCGGAATCATTATTGCCGCAAGATGTGATAGCCCATGCAAGCGCCACTATCGGTAATGTGTATTTCATAATTGTTTATTTTGTTAAATGTTGATAATACTTTATTGGGAAAGTTTAGAATAAATATTGAATACTAAATACTGAATATTAAACACTAAACACAAAACACTAAACCTCTTTATTTATCCCTTCTCACCTTCCAGATGGTATTGCTAACATCATCGGTTACCAGCATGGATCCATCTGCTAGTAATGCCACATCTACCGGCCTCCCCCTTACTTCACTGTCGGTTGATCCTTCTACCTTAAAGCCTGTTAAAAAATCTTCAGGCGGTCCTGATGGTTTGCCATTGGCAAATGGAATAAATACCACCTTATAGCCTGACAATTCTTTCCTGTTCCTGGAACCGTGCTGGGCAACAAACGCTCCGTTATGATACTTTGAATGGAATGATTTTTTATCATAAAAAACAAGGCCAAGTGAGGCAGTGTGTGATCCAAGCTGCACCTCAGGAACAATGGCTTTGCTTACAAGGTCAGGTCGCTGTTGATTCTTCATTCTTGGATCTTCATGTTGCCCGTAATAAGAAAAAGGCCAGCCATAAAACCCTCCTTCTTTTACGCTGGTTAAATAATCTGGCACCAGTTCATCTCCCAGTTCATCCCTTTCATTTACAGCCGTCCATAAAGTATTGGTGCCCGGTGCCCAATCCATGCCTGCAGGATTTCGCAGGCCAGATGCAAATATCCGTTCACCGCTGCCATCTGTATTTACTTCCAAAATGCAGGCCCTTCTTATTTCATTATCCAGGCCTTCTTCACCCACATTGCTTCCTGAACCTACTGCTATATAAATTTTGTTTCCTTCTTTATTGGTAATGATATTTCTTGTCCAATGCCTGTTATGTTTTCCGGCAGGCAGTGAAACAATACATGTACCGATGCCGATTAATGCCGTATCGCCGGGTTTATAATTAAATCTTAATAAGGCGTCTGTATTACCAACAAAAAAGTAATCACCCAATATCAACATGCCAAAAGGCTGGTTTAGGTTTTCTGCAAAAACAAAACGCTGTTCAGGAATGCCATCTTTATTTGCATCCCGAAATAGTGTGATGCGGTTGGCACTTTCCCCAATATGATGCGTCTTTATTTTCCTGGAAATTTTTGCACCCAGTTTCAATATTCCTTTTAAGATGGTGTTAGATTCAGCAATGAATATATCGCCGTTGTTGCCAACATATATCCACCTGGGATGCTCAAGGCCGTCCGCAAATTTGGTAACCGTAAAGCCTTTAGGCGCTATCGGGGTTTTGTCTTTCCAGCCGGTAACTTTACTGAAATTTTTTGTGGACTTGGTTTGATAAGGAGCAGGAAGTGTATCCTCAATAGTAGTTAAAATGATATCCGCTGACACTCTTTTTTTTAAACCGGTTGCTATCACCAATACTGATAAAGCAATTAAAGAAAGCAGGATATTCTTTTTCATCATTACGATTTTGCAGGAACATTTTCAATTGTAATATTTCAATAGCTATGCCAATAATTTGGGATAAATAAAAATAACCCCGCCAACAGGTTGGCTATATTTTATTCTTTACCAAGCACCGTATTTTTTACTCCGCTAAAAACACTTTTCCATGCAAGATTAAAAAAAGACCTTTTTACATCCCGGTCGTAGTCAATAGTGCCTTCTCTGGTGTTGTTATTTTGTGGATTGTCATTTTTGATGATGGTATTGGCTAACAGTGTTGCCATTCCTTTCTTCTTCAGTTCTTCTTCTTTCATTTTCAATACTTCTATTTTAAGATCTTTGTATAAAAATATTACTTTTCCTGTGCCCTTACGATCGCTTCCGTTGACGAAGAAATTTAGTTGATTGATCCTGCCGCTTTTTAATGAAACCATTGCCAGTGGCTCTATAAGCTGATTGGCCACTGTGCCATCCATGTACCCAAGCTCACCCGATAATGTAAAGCTGGTATCGGAAGAACGCAGGGGTAAAATCCAGGTTGTTTTTAATTTACCTGCACCTAAAAAAAGACTGCTTGCATTCAATGTCAGTTTGTTATTTAGTTTGATCTTTTCCGGCAGGTTGGTCACATTGTCTATGGTGGCATTGATAGCGGTAAAACTTGGTGTTCCAATCATGCCACTTTTAGCAGCCCTTTCGTTATAATGCACCGAGCCATTTTTCACCAGGATGGTTTTAATATAAAATTTAAAGGCCATTTTGATCAATGCCTGGTGAGGATACAATTTGTAAGTAATATTTGTATTTGGCGGAAGGGTGCGGTCATTAAATATCTTTATTTCAGGTTGTATTTGTAGTGTTGCCGCTTCAAGAATATTTAATCCAAGTAATTTTTTATAATTGATGCCTGTAAAATTTAAGTTGGTAAAAGAAAGATCATACCGGTCATGTTGGTAAGGATGGATTTTCCTGAAAGCCTTTTCTGACACTTGAGGCTTTAATAAAAGCTGTTTAACTGATATACTGCCATTGCTGTTTAATTGTAAACCTGCAGCAGTAAGCTTGTAAATTTTATCGGCAGTGGGGAGGGAAAAGCCACCTGCAGTTATTTGCCAGTCAGCGTCATTTATCAATGTGCTTAAGGTAGTACTACCACTGGTTACACCCTTTACATTGGATACATTGCATTTTACATTATCAATGATAAAGGGTTCAGTTCCGGGTTTATCTGCATTTTTTATCACGATAGTAGTGCTGCCGGTTTTTAATCCTTCTATTTGGGCCGCATCTATAAAATCTGATGAAAACTCAATTGTTTTTTCGGGGGAATTGCTCCCTGCTTTTTTTTCTTTTTTAAGGATGGTGATCAGGCCGCCATCACAGGTTACCAGCCCAGCCTTTAACTGCCGGTGCAGGATAAACGCATCTGTATTTAATTGATTCAGCACAAGATTTTTCAGGTAAACGATCGCTTTTGTATCACCTGTTTTATATTGTTGTATTTCTCCAATCTGCAATATTTTTTTCGGTGCATCATACAGCAGTTTACCAATGTTCACCCTTGTATTGCTGGCTGATTCCGGCAACTGAATATTGCCTACCGTCACGCTTACATCCTTAATGAAATAGCTGAGCAGGCTACTGTAATCCCGGGTACTGTCAACTAAAAAATTATCCAGGGAGATATTAATATTCTCGATAGTGGTAAGTGGTTTATTGAATTTATTGGTTATTAAAACCGTACCGTCCTTTATATTGATGGTGCCGGATTTTATACTCTTAAAGTTGCCCAATATTTTTTGATACAACTGCAAGGTGTCTTTGTAGGTAAAGGGCTTCGGTTTATCAGCGCCGGTATTAATCACCTGTACTACTGGTTTTATCAATTCTATTGCTGACGCAGTAATATTCCTGTTTTGCAATAAACCGGGAATGTCAATACCCTTTGCCGTTACTTCTGCCACTGATATGCGGTACAAGGCATTTGGTAAACTGTCGGTACTTTCCAGTAATTTTTTTTGAGCAGAATCAGATTGCAGGGTAACATTATAAAAAGAAGCATTGCCATTTATTTCATCAATCCTGGAGCTGTCGTAATGGATATAATAAAGACTGTCCGTTTTTTTTTCAATGGTGGATGCAATGGTATCCTTAACGATGCCTTTTTTATGGATCTGCCAATAGACAATGCCACCAGCAAGAAGAATGGCGACGACTGCAATTAATATTTTAAAAATTCTTTTCATAAAAAGCCAGGTTTTAAAATGGGTAGCCAATCGCAATGTTCAATACTAAATTTTCTTTGCGCCATGCACTGCTGCCAAAATTAATTTGGTTAATTACCCAACGCTGCCCTTCAGGCAAGTAAGGTTTGTGAAGCGGTATGCCCAAATCAAATCTAAGTAACAGGATACTTGCATCAATCCTGAGGCCCACCCCGGTAGCTACTGCCAGTTCCTTATAAGAATCTTTTTTTAACTGCCCCGCTCTGCCAAACAGCGAACTGTCTTTTGTCCAGATGTTACCAATGTCTGCAAACACGGCTGCGTTAAATCTACCAGCCAGCGGAATACGCAATTCTGAATTAAGCAGTATTTTATAATCACCACCGATGGTTTGAAAATATGCTTTGTCGTATGGGGTTGGTAAGTAAGAACCCGGTCCAATGGATCTTACAGAAAATGCCCTCAGGGAACTGGAACCACCAATAACATATTGCCTGGAGAATGGCAGCCTGGAGGAATTGTGATAAGGAAAGCCAATGCCCACCTGTATGCGGCTGGCCCATTGCATTTTGCTCCGGAACCTTTTTGTATATCGAAGGTCAGCGTCTCCTTTTACATATTGTGCAAACGGGGCACCGAATATTTTTTTCGTATTTGGTTCTTTTGCACCCGCAATAGCACCCGCAATATTTCCGGCGGCTTCCAGGCTGGTATTAAAATACCATTGATGCCTTGCCTGCGGATTAAGCGTATTGAAAGTATAGTTATAATAGGAGCCAAGGATCGCTTCATCATTTACATTGGCAAGCAGGGAAGGATTGATAGCGGCAGCTTTATAAAAACTATCTGTAACATTCGAAGCTTTTAAATAAGCAAAACTAACGGGCGCCAATACATGTTGTTTGTTGGCACTTTCTTTCCACTGAAATTCATAGTTAAACCGGAAAATACTTTTGGCATAAAAACTTTGCTTCATAAAATATTCGTAGCCCAATAAAAATTGTGTACGGGCAGGGTAAAGGTTTTTTTCTTTAATGCGAAAGAAGGGAATAAGGTAGCGTGGAAAATTTAATGCTACCTCTGTACCAACCCGGTAGATATTATTTTTTTGTAGTGAATCATTTAATGAAATTTCAAAACTGCCATAAGCCTTTACCGTAAGTAATTCCGAACCACGAAAGGTATTCCGGTTTCTCCAGTTAACACTTAGCTGTGACCCCACGTATTTATTCTCTTTTGAGAAACCATCAATTTCTGCCTGCAGCGACTTCTTTTTTGCAGGAGTGAGATAATAGAAAACGTTCAGGCGGTAGGGGTCAGCAGAATCTATCACGGCTTCATACCTGTTCTTGGTAAATTTGAATACACCGAGGTTGATAAAACGGTTTAGCGTAGTATTCTGATCGATACTGCTGTACAGTTTATCAGGCCTGTAAGTAATTGCCCGTTTAAACAGGTCCCATTTAAACCTGTGAACAGTATCCCTGATCAGCAATGTATCAAATTCAACTGTACCAATTTTACTTGTGTCTGGCGGAGGGTCCAATAAAGTATAATTTGGAAAAACCATGATACTGTTGATAGTGTAAGCATGCCTGGCATTTTGGGGTGTGGTGTTTTTAATATTTAAAAAAAGATCTACCTGGTAATTACCAATGGTACTATCCGCATAAGCCATAATAAAGTCCGGATTAAAATAATAATAACCTTTTGATTTTAACCGCAGGTCAAGCCGTTCCCTTTCTGCCTGTATATCACTTAAACGGTAAGGCATACCCGGTTTTAGTAAACCCGTGATGCTTTTTCTTTTAGTAGTGTCATATCCACTTGAAAGTTCTTTCAGCAATGCAGAACTATCGTTTACCCAGGTTATATTTCTGAAACTGTGCTGGGGAAATACCCTGGCATTATAAATTGCTTTTGTGAAGTAACCGCTGTTAGTGGTGTCACCCGTTACCTGGGAATGGAAGTATCCTATATTCTCCAGGTAAGATTTCATATTTTCTGCCGTAACAGTTGCATTTACCCTGCTGCTTAAAACTGGCGGCTCACCCAGTTTGCTTCTCAAAAATGCTTTAAACCCTTTTTCTCTTTTTGGTTCGCCAATTACATACCACCACCAAACTTTGTACGGCTGGCCTAAGATGAACTTATTTATTTTTGGCCGTACGGCCTGTTTCAATTGTTTACGCAAAACTTTTTCAGATGTTTTTACATCTTTTTGCCGCTCCACTTTTACCGTGGCCCCCCTGTATAATTTTTCCCCCGGTGGTAAATACTTACCTACGCTGCAGCCGCTTGCAAAAAATAATAATAACAAACTATATGTAATTAATTTTTTCATTTTTTTTCTGCAGTCTCTTTTTTATTTTTTTTGGCGAACAACTCTTTGAAGTAATCATAATTGAGTGTAACCACAAATGCCAAACCTGTTTCTATCACATAGCCATCCATTACCACTTCGAACTGTGTTTTTTTGTATCCCCTTATCAAATACTTTCCATCCTGGGTTAATTTATAATTTAAGGTAACGTCGGGCAGAAAAGGGGTTCCCTGTTGCTTGGATGCTTTTGCATTGGCATCCTGTCCTTCTATTCCAAAGCTTCTGCCAACAGTAATACTCAACCGGTCGTTTACAAAACTTTTTGTAATGGCAATATTCAAATCAGTTTTCTGCTGTTCATCACCACTGCTGTAGTCTTTATAGGTGTCCAGGTTCAGGTCCACATCAAGTCCTTTAAAAAGATCTTCAGCGATATTGTCCAGGGCAGAGGATAAAAATTTACTTACGCTTTCTCTTGCCACATCACTGAAACCACCACCCGAGCCTCCGCTGCCTTTAAAGAAGTCCGTACTTTGTTCGCCAACAAAACGGTTAAAAAGCAATAAAGAAAAAACCTGTTTGTTGGTGCCGGCCTCATTTTCTTTTAATTGCGACAGTTTATTTTCAATGGTAGTACGCAATTCATTTGGAATGGGTGTATTTGTATTCTCATCTGGTAATTCTATGCTGAAACTGATCGCTGGTTTTTTCATAGATCCTTTCAGCATCAGTAATACCCTGAAGGGAATTTCCTGTTTAAATCTTATGGCAGTTTTTGGATCTACCTCGCCAATTTCATTTCCTATCAGATCCTTTGCAGAAGTGTTAGCTATATATTCAGCAGTTATATTTATTTGTGCATCGGTTGGGTCACCACTAAAAGCGATGGTGCTTCCTGGTAGTAAATTAAATTGTTTGCGGAGGAACTGGTAGTTTAAAACATAATAGCCACTGTTTAATTCATAGTTTCCTGCAAGTATGATGTTCCCACCCGGACCTACACCAGCATTTAATTGTGCATCACCCTGAATTTTTAATTCGTCTCCACTAGAAGGATCAATGATGACAGTTACCGCAGCGTTTTTGCTAACTTCTATATTTAAATTATAGTTCAGGAATTCTCCAAATGCCTGCTTTGGTTCTTTTTCAAGAGAAAATTTTTGTTGTTCCGGCAGGGCAAAAGTATCCCTGTCAATAAAACGCACCACAGATTTTGCTGCATCTTTATTTACATTGCTTTCCGGCAATACCATGGTTACATCACTCTTGTCGTTTAGTGATAAATTGCCTTGTATATCCGGTGAAACAGAATTGCCGGTTATTTTTACATTTGCATCGATTGCAGCAAAACCATATACCTGGTTGTCGATCGCTTTAGAAACGTTTACAAGGGTGAAATTTTTTGCTTCGATCCCTATATTCAGATTATATTCCGAAATACTTTTTGAACGGATGGTGCCCACTGCCCTGAGTTGATTACCAGCAGAATCAACAATGATTAAATTAGGAATTAAAATATCCGGGTATTGAAAATCTATTCTTTGGCCTGTTAATGAATAGGCCGTTCCCAATTTTACAATGCTGAACCTGGTAGAGTCAAAAAGCAATTGCCCGTTCCAGTGGGGTTCAACAAATTTTCCATCCAGTTTAATATTTCCTTTTATACTGCCGGATGATCGGGCCAGATTTCCCTGGCTAAATACCTGCAGCGTTGCCATATTTAAATTAGCAATATTGAAGTCTGCATCAAATTGTTTATCTGCATTATTTAAATAATAATCTCCCTTTAGAATTACCTGGTTTGCATTGCCCGTTAATTCCATATTAGCACTGATGGTATTTTCATCACGCTTTTCTGCAAACAATTTAATGTTGCCTACAGGTTGCTGCATAAATTGGAGACTGTCCACCAGTATGTTCCCGGTGAACGCAGGCAATTTTTTATCAAATTCCGAAATAGAAAATTTGCCATCAATAGTGCCTGAAGCAAGCAGCGTATCCTGGTTAAGTATAGATGTAATATCTCTAATCTTAAAATTATCAATACTGATATCAATCGGGCTGTTTAATACATTCTCCCTGCTGGCAGCAGCAATTTTTGTACTGTCGCTGGAAAGTATAAAGTTGTTTACTAAAATCCCTTCCGGCGAATAACTAATCTGGTTACCGGCGGCTACATTCCATTGCTGGTAGTTGAGCAATAAGCTGTCCTTAATTGAAAAACTGTATGCCTTTCCTTTTTGAATGATGCCGGCACCAAAAGCATATCGGTCTGTATCTTTCCCATCCTTTGTAAGTGCAGATATATTAAGACTGTCGCCGGCAGCGTTGGCAGTAATGGCTGTTTTATAAAACAGGTTGCTGCCCATGGCCAGGGTATCAAATAAAATCGCTCCACCCAGTTGTTCATTGTGAGAAGCAATGTCAATATTGCCATTGCTCATCCTGTTTGTTTGATAAACGAACCGGGGAATGATTGCTTTTAATTGTAATGCACTGTCACTTTCATTTGAACTATAATTTCCATTGAAAGGAATACTGTCGTAATCAAGTCCCTCAACCAATGTGGTAATAATCTCATTTTTTTTGATGATACCATTAAAAGTAATTTGCTGCGGAGGAAGATTGCCCAATGCCGTATCGGCAATATTATAATACCGGTCCACATGCTGTATCAGGGATGGGCCAATCTTATCAAAATTAAATTTTCCCTGTGCATACATATCTGCCAGCGGAGAAGTGAAACTAATATTATTGACACCGTTGTTGTTTTTTGCGCTGGCCCGGATACTGTCAAGGCTGAATTTTTTATTTTTTACATTGATCCGGGATGAATCAATGGCTGCATAAAAATCAATATTGTCAGGATTTAAACTGGGGGCGTTGATGTATGCTGCAAAGGAAGCATTCAGTGTATCAGCATAAAGATTTAATGGCTTTAGCTGTATTGTATCCACGTTCATGGTAAGCTCCGCTGCAGGGTACTCACCCTGAACATTTGCATCAACCGTATAGTTCATTTTTAAATTATCATCATCAATATTGCCATTGCTTTTGATGATGCCATCCTGCAGATTGGCATCAATAAAAATATTTTTGTAATCATAGTTTTTAAATCCAACGCTGTCAATTTTTCCTTCAATCACCGCATTCATGGTTTTATAATTAAATCCTCTTCCTTTGGCTTTTCCTGAAAAACTAAGGGTGCCAATTACAGTATCCTGTTTGATCAATTTACCAACCTGCAGGTCCTTTGTTGTAAATGAAAGATCATATACAGCAGCCTCAGGGTTTTTAAAATTTTTGATGTATCCATTTACACCAGCCACACCATAACTGCCGGATAATTTTGCATTTGTTTGAATATTATTCATATCGCCTTTAGCCATACCTGTTACACCTATAATGTCTGGCAGTTGAATGTTAGGAGGAATGGTTCCGGGTGGCACAAGGGCTTCTATAAAAGTTTTTGTGATCCTGCTATTCCTGATGTTTACGTCATATTGCAGCTTTGCAGGTTGATCAATGTTACGGATGTTGCCTTTTCCAGTCAGGCTGAAACCATCGCTGGTAATATTGATATCGGCTGAACTGTTTTTTAAATTTCCCTTGAGATGGGTGCCTATATTAATAACCGGCGGCAGATCATTCATGGCTTCATTACCAGCAGGCATAAAATTTAGAATATCCTTTTTCAAGATGCGGCTGTTAAAAATCACAATATCATATCCAAGATTATTGCTGTCTGTTACATTGTATAAAATTGCTTTTGCATTGATGGCGCTTCCGGAAAAACCGGAGAGCTGCAGCACAGGGATATTCAGTTGCCGCAGCGTACCGTCTATTTGGGTTGATAATTTAACCAGGTTGTTTTTAAACTTTGCTTCCGGCAGGTATTTTTTTACAAAGGGTGCCAGCATGTACAGGTCATTTACAGCTATTACCGTATTTTTTAGCGATGCATTGATTACGGTGTGCTGTGGTACAGTGGTAATACTTTGGATGCTGTCGTATTCCACAGCAATGCCATGCTGAATGATACTTTGCGGTGTTTTAATATAGAGCTCCGTTATTGCGATTCCTTTGTTGGTATACCGAATGCCTGCATGGGTAGTATCCAGTTGAAATCCACTTTTGTCTTTAAAGGCAATCTGATTTACACTTGCAAAAATGCTGTCTGCATTGTACTGGATATTTTCTGCATTGATATTGATATTTTGTAAACCGAGGTGATTAAAGTCTAACCCTTCCGCAGGTGCTGCGGCTTTGTTATTAAATGTAAATGCATTGTTGCGGAGCTGCACTTGATTGATATCCAATTTCCATAAAGAGGGAACAGCAGCTATACTATCTGCTCCTGTTTTATTTGTTGTTGCCAAAGGCATATTAAATTCTATGGAAGAACTATCCAGTATTATTTTATCAACAAAAGCATCCTGTGCAGCCATGTCAAGATTCAATTTGCTTGTTGAAAAATGAGTGATTTTATTGGTATAATACAATCCACTTATTTTATCATTGAAAGAAACAGTCACATCCTTCAAATCAAGCAAATCATTTTTTAACAGCAGTGTAATACTGGCTGATGTATCCGTTTTTGACAATGACTCCCTGGTTATCTCCATTAAAAAGTTAACACCGGAGGCCGTGAATTTATCCATATCAAACTCCATCCTGTCAGGTTGAAATTTATTGAGCGTGGCATTCAGGGTGTCAATAGTGGAGAACATGTAACTTCCACCATAATCGTCTTTAAACCGGAGACGGATTTTATTTAGTGTTAATTCTTTTAGTGTAAGTTTTAAAGCAGTAGTATCTGTTGCTACAGGTGCTGCTGTCTGATCTCCGCCAAAAGCTGCTGTTATAAAATTGTAATTGAACAGGCTGTCGTTTGAAGTCCTGTAAATATTGGCGTAAATATTTTTAAATTGAAGTTTTCGGATATAGGTGTTTCCACTAATGAGTTTGAGCATATCAATGTCAATTGAAATTTGCTCCCCGTACAGCAGTGTGTCCTTCTTTTTATCTTCCAGGTAAATGCCTTTTAGTTCTATCCATTTGGGTAAGCTGTAATCAATAGAACCGATCTCAATTTTTGTTTTTAATTTTCCGGCTAAGTAATTCTGAACTTTATTTTTAATAAACTTCTTGCCTGAATTGGTATTAATAAAAATAAATAAACCAATAATTAAAATCAATACAAAACCAAGGATATATAAAAAAATTACTGCAGATTTTTTTAAAATTTTTTTTAACGTCATTTCCGTTTTCTAATTTATGCCCAGGTATGTTGTAGAAAATCAAATCAGGACAATAGTTTTATCCTGCCAATTAAGTAGCATTATTGTGCCGTTTTTTTAATGTAGGTAACTATGGGAAATATTGGGATATACGAGGGAATTAATACATGTGAAGCATGCTTATGTGGAAATTATTCTACGAGTAGGGATATAAGCTATTACTTAAATGTAGAAAGCTGTATGGTGGTTTGTAATATTTTGAGCCATTACCACAAAGGAATAGGGTGAAGATGATTTCTACCAGGGCTGATTATTTTCTTATAATACTGGTGAAAACAACCGGGCAATTTTTTCAGGAAGCTGACTGTACCACTTCCTGGTCAACCATTTTTCTTTATCTATTTTGCTGGCATGTTGCAGGTCGTCAAAAAAAATCTGCCGCATTTTTTTTGCAAGTAGGGCATCGTATATAATGGCATTTACTTCAAAGTTTAATTCAAAACTACGGTTGTCCATATTAGCTGTACCTGTTATAAATAATTTACTGTCTGTTACCATCGTTTTGGCATGTACAAAACCTTTGTTGTAAAGATAAATTTCCACGCCTGCACTTAGCAAGTTATTGTAATTGCTTTTTGAAGCTGCATTCACAATTTTTGAATCACAGATGCCAGGTACCAGCAGTTTTACTTTTAATCCGCTGAGGGCTGCTATTCTCAATGCATCTGCAATACTGTCGCCGGGAATAAAGTAAGGTGTGGTAATCAAAATTTCTTCCTTTGCCAGGTAAATAGCCTGCAGGATGCTGTATAAAATTGATGGCTGTGCAGAGTCGGGGCCACTGGCGTTTAGCTGTACATAAGTGTTTTGCGGGCTTGCTGGTATTACTGGAAAATAAGCGTTGAGTGGTTTAAATTCTTTTTTACAGCAAAAATTCCAGTCGGTGATAAAAATGTATTGAAGATAATACACTGCCGGCCCATCCAGCTTGATGTGCATATCTCTCCAGTACAATTTATTGCTGCCATCATTAATGTATTTGTCGCTTACATTAATGCCCCCGACAAATGCGGTACAGCCATCTATCACCACAATCTTGCGGTGATTACGATAGTTAAGCCGGTTGGCCAATAAATAGAAATGCACTTTGTGAAAAGGATAAACGGATATGCCTGCATCTCTCATTCTTTTTTCTGTTTTTCTTTTAATACCAGGGCTGCCAAAATCATCGTAGATAAAACGGACTTCAACACCCTCTGTTGCTTTTGCTATCAGCAGGTTTACCAGTTCGGTGCCAATATGGTCGTATTCATAAATGTAATATTCCAGGTGGATGTGATGGGTGGCCTTACTAATGGCTTCCAGCATTTCAGGAAATTTTTCTTCGCCATTTATCAGCAACTTCACCTGGTTGCCTGCAGTTAAGGGGCTCCCAATATCTTTTAACAGCATTGATACCAACTCGGCATTTTCTTTCACAGCCTCATCTTTTGTATTAACCATTACCTGGTTGTATTGATGGATATTTTCCCGTACCAGGTTAAGTATCCTGGAATCCCCGGTTGATTTTTTGTAGTATTTCTTTTTGCGCCAATAGTTAATGCCAAAGGTGATATAGAATAATATTCCCACTACAGGAATAAACAGGCAAAACAAAAGATAAGCAAGTGTTTTGTTGCTACTTTGGGTTTCAAAAAGAATGCGTGTGCAAACCAATACTAACAAGATAATATAGCTTGCTGACACGATCATAGTCCAGCTCATGAATGAAAGTTTTTAGGCATTAAATGTAAAATCAATTTATATAATTAAGGAGTTTATCAAAGGCATTTTCTTAAGAAGCATGATTTTCATGACTGTTGTAAAAGTAGTAATATGCAACTGGTAATTTCAAAGTTTGTAGGATGCGTAAAAGTAAACGTTTCACCTGTGCCTGAAAAGGCTGTTTGAAATTAATGGGGAAAACTAACACTTCATTCTGCTCCATAATGTTCCCTTTAAGGTAATATTTTACTCAACTTCCGTGGATGCGGCAACTATTATATACTAAAATTAAGAGGTATGGTTTATGTATTCTTACAATCAAAATAACGGTAAGCCGTTAACACTACAATGAATAAATTAATCCATATCATAGATGACGACAGCGACATACTAACCTTACTCCGTCTGTTTTTTAAGAAAAAAGGGTTTGATGTGATAACGGACTATAATGGTGACAGCTTAGATACCAGTGTTAAGCCATATCCTGAAGTTTACCTTATTGATATTAACCTGGCAGGAAAGAATGGGATTGACCTGTGCAAATTGATAAAGAAGGAATGCCGGGATGTACCGGTAATGCTGATGAGTGCCAATATGGACCTGAAAATAATGGCAAAGGATTGTGATGCAGATGCATTTGTTGCTAAGCCTTTTGATATGTTCAAAGTACTTTCAACTGTTAATGCACTGGTGGCTTAACATTTGGTTTTGACTTTTTTCAAAATATAAACCCTTTAATCATTCATACAAGACCTTAGCAATTTGTTTGCTTATAAGGTCTTCAAATATTCAATCACAGCCTTTCTTTCCTTATCTAATAATTTATCCCCAAAGTAATGGCCATAGTTGCCGTATCCTTTTAATTTGGTGTTGTACACCTCACTGTTTCCTGGTGCATTTTTTTCTTCATAATTCCAGCCTGGTATTTCATAGTTATAATCTTGTTTGGTAAAACTTCTTTGCCAGTAAGAAGGCCTTATCTTACTGTTGAGCAGGGCTTCTAAGTTGGGCACAGAGCCATTGTGCAGGTAGGGTGCTGTTACCCAAATACCATCCAATGGCGGCGCAATGTAGCCACGGTAAGGAACCAGCTCTGCAGGATGGTCCCCGGTGGTAAACCAATTTTTATTGAACCAGTCCACAAACTGTGGATTGGAATAATTGGAAGTGTACAATGCGGAATCTGTCTGGATAATGCTTTCAGGTATCGGCAGGTTGGGATATTTTCCATCCCGGCCATAAGTACCATGGCATTTAGTACAGGTAGCGGTGAAGATTTGTTTTCCGTATGCAGCCTTTCGTTCATCAATGGGTTTTGGATAGCCGGGTGGTTGTATGGAATTGATATAGGCCAGCACATCATTAAAATGACTGTCCACCTCCGCTGCTTCTGTGGTGTTGGTAACCGTTAGTAAATTACTGGCCATTAAAAAACCTGCCAAAATCCCCCCGGCCAAATCCATTGTAAAACATGCCGTGCTTTTTTTCAGCAGCCACCAGGCGGGCACATCTGTTGGGATCATTTCATCTGGCAACGGTATCAAGTTACTGTCACTCCATTGCAATGTTTGCGGATCCCTGTGGGAAACTTATAAATTAGCCAGGCCATCTGCCAGGTTAACCCCTTTGGTGCCAGTAACCAAATTGGGTGAAATGGTTTTTAAAGCAGTAAGGAAATTTTTTGCTGCCTCATATTTTTTGGCCTGCTCACCTTTTAAATTTTTTAAGAAATTTTCTGCTATCAATGCGGTGCCGGCCCTGTTCATGGTAAAGTCGCTGAAAGAATTACCAAGGCCAACAATGAGCTTGCCATCAAAAAACTGTGCATGGCACTGCAGGCAATTGGGTGCTACCACCATTTCTCCATTGGGTGCTTGTACAGCGGTAAAATCATGGGATAAATTTTTATTCAGTCCGCTGCGTTGTAAATAATTATTGCTGTCTTTTGGTGCACCCATAAAAAAGAAAGAATAAGGTATGCCACTTTTCAAATAATCACCGGTGATTAAATATTCATAACCCTTTGCAGCATCGCCAGTTCTTTGCTTGCTGGGTGGGATATATTGCGGTTCATCTTTTTTATAAGCTTCCGTGAGTTGGATAAAGGCAAAAGAGAAAGCCGCTAAAGTGAAAAGAAAAATTATTTTTTTCATAGTTCAATTTATTAAATTTAGTGTTGAGTGAAATGTTATGATCTACCTGAATGTAATTTTAATTGTTGCATTTTTTGTGACCTCACCCAAACCCTCTCCAAGGGAGAGGGCTTTAGAACCCTTTACCACAAAGCTTTTACCCTTTTTGCCAGAATTTTCCGAAGGGACAATTTGAATTTCAACCTTATGCTGTTCGATTTTCTAGGTTATATGCTGCTGATTGTAAGCATGCAATAATTGTTTTAAATCATCCAATGTATTTATTTCATCCGGTTTTTTATCTTTCCGCCAGCGGCTCATCCTTGGAAAGCGCAATGCCACGCCGCTTTTATGACGGTTGCTGGCCGCAATGCCTTCAAAGGCAATTTCAAAAACCAGTTCCGGTTTTACGGTACGTACCGGGCCAAATTTTTCAATGGAATTTCTTTTTACAAAATTATCCACTTCATTAAATTCTTTATCCGTAAGGCCGCTGTATGCCTTGGTAAAGCTTACTAATTTATCACCATCTTTTACAGCAAATGTATAATCGGTGTAGAGATTACTTCTGCGGCCATGTCCTTTTTGTGCATAGATCATTACCGCATCAATCGTAAGAGCATCAATTTTCCATTTCCACCAGTCGCCTCTTTTTCTGCCCACCTGGTAAATAGAATCTTTCCTTTTCAGCATGATGCCTTCGCTGCCAATTTCCCTTGAAGTCAGTCTTTTTTCTTTCAACGCTTCCCAATTTACTGTATGGATCAAAGGGGATAATAACAGTGAAGGGTGCTGCACATGAGTGATTATTTTTTCCAGCAATGCCCTTCTTCCTGTTAGTGGAATATTTCTTGCATCTGCTCCATCCATTTCAAGCAGGTCGTAGGCAATAAACCCAACCGGCGCTTCTGTCAATTGTTTTTTAGTGATATTTTTTCTGCCGATCCTTGTTTGCAACAGGGCAAATGGAAGCGGTAACGGAATACCATTATTAGTTCCGGGACCGATGCAGATAATTTCACCATCTATAACAACATCATTCGGCAAGGCATTTTTGAAACCTTCAAACTCGGGGAACTTTTCGGTCACCAGTTCTTCACCCCGGCTCCATACAAACAACTCATTATTTCGTTTGATCACCTGTCCACGGATACCATCCCATTTCCATTCTGCCTGCCACTCATGTATGTTCCCCAAGTCACTTACTTCGTTTTCTATTGCATAAGCAAGATAGAAAGGGTAGGGTTTAGAGAAATCCAATCCGCTGTCATCCTCACTCAGCAAACTGCTGAATAAAGTGCTTGCAGGATGCCAGTTGCCACTGATGCGGTGGGCAATAACAGAAGAAGAAATAGACACTGATTTGGCCAGCGCATTCACCATCATTTTTTGCGATACACCAATCCTGAACCCACCGGTGATCAGTTTGTTAAAGACAAATCTTTCTGTATGATTGAACTGCATCCATGCATCCACGATGAATTTTTTTTTGATTGCTTCCTCTTCTTTTTCCAGTTGGATAAAACTTTCTAAATAGTAAGCCAGCCCATGTTTTGCAGCGGTGGAAATTTTGGTTGGTTCAGGCAGGAGTAAAGCGATTGTTTCTGCCAGGTCACCAACGGTGTGATAAGATTCTTCAAATAACCAAGCCGGAATATGGATCATTTCCAAACACAAGTTTTTTAACAAGGTGCTGTTTACAATTCGTTTGGGCCGACGTCCGCTAAAGATGGCGATCATCCATACTTTATCTTTATCATCAGCATTATTAAAATAATCCTGCAGGGCCAGCAGCTTATCATTTGTTTTGGTGCTGGAGCCAAGTGTGAGTACTAAGTTTGCGAATTCTTCCATGATGCCCCCATCCCCGCTGGTTAGCGGGGAATTATAGATTTATTAATTGTTAAATTATCTTCTTTCTCATTGGCAATTTCTTTTACTATTTCTTCCTCTTCACTTCCATAGTTGGTTTTTACTTCAGCCGCTTCAATGCCCTGTTCATTTAAGTAGCGGCTGAAGGCGGATTGAAATCCATGGGTTACAAAAACTTTTTGTGCCCCCGTTGCTTTTACTGCAGTTAATAATCCCTGCCAGTCGGCATGATCGCTGAGTGCAAAGCCGGCATCCACATTTTTTCTTCTTGCATTGCCACGTACCTGCATCCAGCCGCTGCATACACCCACACTATAGGGATAAAATTTTTTCATCCAGGGAGTGCCATCTGCACTGGGCGGCGCTATTACAATATTTCCTTTGAATAATTCCTTTGCTGTATCCGGTTCCACTCTTGTAACAGCAGGTAAGTCCCAGCCATTTTTAATCAGTGTTTCCTGCACATTAAATACTGCTCCGTGGGCATATATAGGCAAACCTGTTTCAGCCAAGGGTTGCAATATTCTTTGCGCTTTGCCGAGACTGTATGCAATGAGTACACTGGTTTTTCCGTCTGCATTATTTTGCAGTACCCAGTTTTTCATGTCATCAAAAATCTCGGGTTGTTTTTTCCATTTATAAATAGGGAGGCCAAAAGTAGATTCTGTTATAAATGTATTGCAGGCTACGGCTTCAAATGCTCCGCTGATGCCGTCATCTTCTGTTTTGTAATCGCCGCTTACCACCCATACTTCACCATCGTATTCTACTCTTATTTGTGAGGAGCCAATGATGTGACCTGCAGGATGAAGGGAAATTTTTACCCCATTCATATAAACGGCTTCATTCCATTCCACACTTTGATAATTATTGTCGCCCAGTCTTAATTGCAGTATTGGTTTGCTTTGGTGATGGCAGAGGTAAGCATTACTGCCACCTCTTGCATGATCGCTGTGGCCATGGGTGATAATGGCTTTATCAACCGGTTTCCATGGATCAATATAAAAACCGCCTTTTGAGCAGTACAAGCCTCTGTCTGTAAAATCAATCAATGCCATTTTGAAACAGGTTTACTTTTATCCAACAAAGAAGCAGGCAGAAGGTTAACAGGAAAAATTATTTTGTCTTATTCTTTGCATTGCGGCAACGTTCGCTGCAATACTTTACCTCCTCCCAAATGCTTTGCCACTTTTTTCTCCAGGTAAAAGGGCGGTTGCAGACGGGGCAGATTTTAGTTGGAAGGTTTGATTTTTTGTGTGGCATGAACAAAATAGCAATTTAGATAGGTGACAAGGTTCGTCTTACGGGCAGGGCTTGGCGAAGTACGGAAAGTATTTCTTCAGCCACGAACCGATGATGATTGAAAAACTGATGATGAAGATAACAACAAAAAAGCCTAATAGAATCACATCAAGCTGGATAAGAATCACAATAGAATTATGAATACTGAAGATAACTTTCGTCTGCCCATATTTGCCAACCACATGTTCTTAGGGTAGTGGTTCTTCCAGGTCGTCCTACTTTGCAGGCATAGAACTTTTTTTATTGATGATTTTTAAAAATAGCTTTGGTGAAACTCTTGAACCAATACGCAACACTTTCACAATGCCAATAGGTATTTCAAATTTGTCTTTTGCTATTGCTTCAATGCTTTGTTTTGCCACTTGTTCTGGCTTTATTACTTTGTCTGTTTGCCCCCGTTTATCTCTTGCACCACGGTCTAAGTCTGTGTCCACAATTGGTGGAATAATTTCAAAAACTTTTATAGAAGTGTCGGCTAATTGTTTACGCAACGAAACTGAAAACGAATGCAGTCCTGCTTTTGTGGCTGAATAAATGGGTGTAATAATTAAAGGCACAATTCCAAGTCCTGATGTTACATTGATTATTGCAGCTTCAGTTTTATTCATAAAATAGGCTGTAAACAATGCTGTCAAATGAAAACAAGCATCTAATTTGATGGTTACTTCATTGTCGCCTTGTAAATAATGCTGTTCGCCTTTTATAAAATCTATTTCCCTTTGCATTCCTGCGTTATTAACCAAAACGTTTATTTCAGAATGATTAGTAACGCAAAATTGATACAATGCTCTGCGTTGTTCAATATTTGCAATGTCGCATTGTTTGATTACGACTTGTGGCAATAGTCTTTTTGCTTCATTCAGTTTTTCTTCTCGTCTGCCACAAATGATTACAGTATTGCTAATAGCTATAAATTCTTTTGCTAATTCAAAACCGATACCTGTTGCACCACCTGTAATTAGGATAGTGTTATTTGTAATTTTCATTTTTGTTTAATCGTTTTTAAGTGGTGGAATAAAGCCAATTGATAAACCTTTTTTGTCGGTGAACTCAACGTGAAATTCGTTTTCTTGTCCTTCGGGGATTTTAAGACCTAATGAACGGTAAAAAGAAAGCGACTTTCCCAAGTCATTAACCACCATTCCGATTGTGTGAAGATTGATTGCCATGTTTTATATTTTTATTTCGGCAAAGGTCGGCACACCATATTTATTAAGTGTTGTCCTAGGTCAACGTTTTTGGAATTTGTTACAGTAATTGATATGATTATTTGATGTAAGTATAAACAGAATTTGTTAGGTCTTCCAATTTTGAAACTCTGATATGATTTTCAAACTTGCCTGAATACGAAACGCTTTTTATTATTGGCTCTTCTTCTTGCTGTGTAGCTGAATAAAACTTTAAGTCTAACTCCTTTTTCATTGGTCGAATACTTAGAAAAGTTTGATTATGAACAAACACAATGCAATTTTGCGTTGCACTTACTGCAACGCTTTTCCAATCAATAATTTCAGAAAGTAGCTTGTCAAATACAAAAACTAATTATTCTGCTTTGCCTTCAAATAGGCTGTCAATACTAACCTTTACACAATTATGCCATTGGTTAGGATTCTTTAATTCTCTTTCACATTTTGGGCAAGCCCACATACTATAAATTTGATTTTATTCTGCTCAAAGTGGCAGAGGTTAAACCCAAAAAGGATGCAGCCATTTTGTTAGAAACCCTTGTCAATAATTTGGGGTTATAATTCATTACCCATTTTACTTTTTCCAAAGCGTCCAAACCTTGGAATCCATAAATTCTTTTTTGTGCCGATATAAAGGAAACTTCTAAAATTTGTCTGTAAATAAAAGCAAATTGAGGAACGGTGTCCACCAAATGAAAAAAACTATCCCTTGAAATGGAAAGCAATGCTGATTTTTCAATTGTCTGCACAAATTCAAATGCTGGCGTCTGCTCAATTAAACTTGGCAGAGCTGTACCAAAAGCTCCTTCAAAAGCAAAATATCTTGTTCCTTCTGCACCGTCTTTGGTTATGGTAAAAAGCCTAAGGCAACCTTTATTTACAAAATAATAATGCTTGCAAACTTCACCTTGCAGCAAAAGTATAACCCGTTAAAAGAAAAGATCAGCAGGAAAATAAAGATACCGGTTTACTATACCGGCTTAATGGAAAATGCTACCGTCAGCATAAAAGGAGCTAAACCTTTCATTAAAAAACTAAACAGGGTTTATGAAATAGAAATAGAGATTTCTATTGAAGCAGAAAATTATACCTGGATAACAATTGAATGAATATATTTTTTTTTGAATCACAGTTTCCATACTTTGAATCCCATTGTTTGCAATTGCATTCTTTTACTAAGCTTCTAACTACATGTATGTATGAATAAAATCAAATCATTTTTACTGTTGATCTTTTGTATTTCCCAGGCGCCTGCATTCAGCCAGGTGAATTTTACTTTTAATGAATGGAAAGAACCTGCTGTTTTTCGGGTGGGCACCCTGCCACAGCAGTCATTTGCAATACCGTTCTCCAATGAGCAACAGGCATTGGCCGATGGGTGGTTACGGTCTGACAAGGTGATGTTACTAAATGGCACCTGGAAATTCAATTTTGTCAACCGGTTTGAAGACAGGGCCATTGGTTTTGAAAAAGACAATTTCAGTACTGCTGGTTGGGCGGATATTAAGGTACCTGCCGATTGGCAAATGGAAGGGTTTGATGTTCCCATCTTTAATAATATTATTTATCCATGGTCAAAGAATCCCAAACCGCCGTATATCCCTGAAAATTTTACTCCGGTGGGTTCGTACCGCCGCAGTTTCAATTTGCCGGCAGGCTGGCAAAACCAACGGGTGGTGCTGCATTTCGGTGGAGTTAATTCTGCTTATTATGTTTGGGTGAACGGACAAGCAGTAGGTTATGCCGAGGATTCCAAAATGGAAGCAGCATTTGATGTGAGCAAATTTATACATGCCGGTAAAAACAGTATTGCAGTGCAGGTGCTGCGGTTTGCTGACGGCACTTACCTGGAAGACCAGGATTTTTGGAGATTGAGTGGTATTGAAAGGGAGGTGTACCTGGTAGCAACACCTCGTGTTTTTGTACAGGATATTCATTTGACCACCGAATTTCAGAACGGCTATATAGTTGGAATATTAAAATCTGCGGTAAGCGTAGAAAATCAAAGCATGGCGGCAGTGAATGGAAAGGTGGAGGTAAAACTGCTGGATGCAAACAGGAAAGTACTGAGTGCAGCCACAGCCGGGATCACTATCGGGGCATCTGGTAAAGGTGAGGTAAATGCCGCAATCACTTTAAACAATCCACTGCTGTGGAGTGCTGAAAAACCTAACCTGTACACTGCTATCATTACACTGAAGGATGCCAGCGGAAAAGTACTGCAGATATTTAACCAGCAGGCGGGCTTCAGGCAGGTGGAAGTGAAGGATGGCAAAGTGCTGGTGAATGGCCAGGCTGTATTTTTTAAAGGGGTTAACCGCCACGAACATCATCCTGAAACAGGACATGCAGTTACGGATGAAACAGATATGATGCTGGATATTCAGCGGATGAAAGAGTATAATATCAATGCGGTAAGAGCCTGTCATTATCCCAATCATGTACTGTGGTACAAACTCTGCAATAAATATGGTTTGTATGTGGTGGACGAAGCCAATGTTGAATCACACGGAATGGGCGTATATGATTACAAACCTTACGGTTTTGCCATGAATAATATTTTAGCCAGGGACGAAACCTGGTTTGCACCCATTTGGCAACGGGTATACGATATGTACCAGCGGGATAAAAATCATCCTTCTGTTATTTTCTGGAGCCTGGGTAATGAAGCAGGCCGTGGCGATAATTTCAAAAAATCTTATGATGCACTGAAAAAATTAGATGCCTCCAGGCCGGTACAATATGAACAGGCTTTTATGGATAGTTATACAGATGTGGTGGCTCCTATGTATCCTGTATTGGCAGAGATGAAAGCCTATGCTGAATCAGGTGACAAGCGTCCTTATATTATGTGTGAATATGCACATAGTATGGGTAACAGCACCGGTAACTTAAATGAGTACTGGGATTTTATAGAAAGCCATCCGCAATTTCGTGGAGGTTTTATATGGGACTGGAAGAACCAAACCTTCAATAAAAAAACAGCTGATGGAAAATCTTACTGGGCCTGGGCAAACGATCTGGAACCTGCTTTTTTAAGTGCAGATAATGGTTGCTCTGATGGACTTGTTTTTGCCGATGGCACCGCAGAGCCAGCCCTGGAAGAAGTAAAAAAGATCTATCAGCATATTAAATTTACCAGCCTGGATAAAACAAAAGGCAGCTGTGTAATCAGGAATGCATACTCCTTCAGAAACCTGGATGATTTTGTTTTTTCATATAAAATTTTACGGAATGGTGTAACCCTAAAAGAAGGAAGGTTGCCGGTACCGGCAGGTATACAACCGCAACAGGATGCCACTGTTTCCATTCCTGGTTTTCCAACCAGCACAGCAACGGATGAGTATTTTGTGAATGTGTATGCAACATTAAAAAATGATGAACCCCTGCTAAAAAAAGGACATTCACTGGCATCAGAACAATTTGTGATCAATGAAGAAAAGCCAGCGCTTGCTGCCATGCCCACTCCGGGCAATACTTTCGCCAGCATTGATACTTCCAATAATAATTTTGTATGGGTATCAGCAAAGGATTTTGCTTTTGTATTCAATAACAGCACTGGTTTTTTAAATGCCTGGATGTATAAAGGTAAACACCTGGTAAAAGAACCAATGGTTCCAGATTTCTGGAGATCACCGATAGATAATGACCTGGGCAATGGTATGCCCAAGCGCTGTGCTGTGTGGAAAAATATTGATACCAGGATGAAACTGAAAAATTTTGAGGTGAAGCAGCAAGGCGGCGTTGTATTGGTAAAAACTGTTTCCACACTGGCAGATTCAAAAAGTGAGATCACCGTTGATTATACCATTTTTGAGAACGGCAGCATAAAGGTGGCGATGGATTTTAAAACGGAGACCGTTGCTGCAAATAACAGCCAGCCTGAAATACCACGTATTGGTATGCGGCTTACTACTTTTAATGAGTTCGAAAACTTTGCCTGGTATGGTCGGGGGCCGCATGAAAATTACTGGGACAGGAAGCAAAGTAGTTTTATTGGTTTGTACAATGCTAAGGTGAAAGACCAGTTTGTTCCTTATGAAATGCCCCAGGAAAATGGTGAAAAAACAGATGTACGATGGTTGTCTTTAACCAATGCAAAAGGAAGTGGTGTAAAAGTTACGGCTGTTTCAGACTGGTTAAGCATCAATGCTCAACATTACCGGCAGGTGGATATGGAGGGTAAAAAGCATCCTTATGAAGTGCCGCAGAGTAACCTGGTGGAATTGCATATTGATTACAAACAAATGGGGCTGGGCGGCGACAATTCCTGGGGACAGTTTCCGCATGAGCAATATTTACTGAGAGGATCACAATACAGTTACCAGTTTTTAATGCAGCCGGCAGAGTAATTGGTTGCACTATGCAGTTTAATTTTTTTTGAGTGTGAGCCCTGGCTGCAAGGCTTTTGTTTACGCATGTTTTTTATACTGCATCCCGTGAAGCATTTAAATTATTTTTGATAAACTATTAATAATGGTTTTAATAAAAATATTTATGCGCTGGTATAAGCAGGTGTTGTAACTTTATTATCGTATGATTGATGCAGGAACTGGTTGTTAAATTTTTCATTGAACAGCATAAAATAGCTTACAGTGCCAACAGCATTTAAAATTGTAATTACAAAACAGGTCATTGAACATTCCAAATATTGTGGAACTAACAATGATGCACACACGGTTGGAAACAATTGTGCTGTTGCAACTGCCCTCATCGATATTTTCCCCAACGTATATGTTACGGGTTACCACATTTTTCCATTTGGAATGGAAGTTGAAAATAAACCAGGCTTAAGCATTCCTTTACCTTTAGTAGCACAGCAGTTCATTAAATTATTTGATGGGTTTTGCTTAACACCTAAACTGCGGTTACTGCTTCCTGAATTTGAATTTATCATTGATATTCCTGATGAAGTGATTGAACAGATCGATATTGATGAAGTGAAAGCATTCATTGAAGGAGACAAAAGCATGCCCTTCCGCAGTACTGGTGCTGTTTCATTACTGCACGAATCTTCTTTGTTTTAGTATTCTTTGCGTTGGAATGTTTTTGCTGGTGATACTGAAGTACTGTTTAGTAAATGCATAGGCGAGGGCGGAGGCATAGCCTGATGCATTGAAATAAATAAGCCATTGCATTGCTGCATTGATATTTAAAACCATCTAACTAAAGCATATGAAAAGAAGAACCTTTTTAAAAAGTGTTGCCACCGTTTCTGCCTTCTCTATTTTTAAACCATCCATTGTTTTTGGTTCAAAGGCTAATTCTGCTATCAGAATCGGTGTGATCGGTTGTGGCAACAGGGGTACCGCAGTGATCTCCTCCACCATTGCCAATACCAACAGCAGCATTGTTGCCATGGCAGATATTTTTGACGATCAGTTACAAAAAGCCACCCCGGTTTTTAATAAAGTGAATGCTGCTAAAAATTTCCCTGCTATACCGGCAGCTAATATCTACCAGGGATCAAAAGCATACCTGAAATTGCTGGAGAACAACAACCTAGATGCTGTGCAAATTTCAACCCCGGCTTACAGCCATGTAGGTTTTTTGGAAGCAGCGGTACTGGCAGGTAAACATGTGTATTGCGAAAAACCTGTGGCACCGGATGTAGATGGATGCAGAAGGGCCATACAACTGGGTGAAAAATTAAATGGCAAACAAAGTGTGGTCATCGGTTTCCAGATCCGCCATGCCAGCGCATATGCAGAAATGGTGAACAGGATACAGCGGGGCGATATTGGCGAAGTGATCACCGTGCAGTTATATTACCTGTCCTCTGCCGGCCACATCATTACCCGTAACAATTTATCGGATGATGAAATACGCATCCGCAATCATTTTTATTTCAGGGCCATGTCTGGCGGAATATTATTAGACCAGGGTATTCATATACTCGATGTTTGTAACTGGGCGTTGAAAGCACATCCTTTGAATGCTGTGGGCAGGGGTAATGCAAGGGCACGTACAGAGATTGGTGATACCTTCAGTAATTACCAGGTAGTGTATCAATATCCCAACAATATAAATGTGAGCATACATACCACACAACTTGGTCACCAGTTTGGCGATGTTTGCTGCAGGTTTATCGGCACCAAAGGAATTGCAGAAGCTCATTACAGTGGCGGCGTGTTTATCAATGGCGATAATAAATGGGATTCCGGCATTGCCAAAAGCGAAAGTGCTTTAACTCCAGCGCAACAGAATGCCGGCATTTTCCTGTCTGCCCTGCATGATGCGGATGCCAACAAGGAGAAGGCTTTTATCAACAGTATTGAAACGGGTAATTATTTGAATGAAACGCTTTCTGGTGCAGAGTCTACATTAACTGCCATACTGGGCAGGGAGTCTGCTGAAACACAACAAGCGGTTACGTGGGACCAGGTATATGCATCCAATCAAAAAATAGATCCCAAACTGAATTTGGTACAGTTTGATAAATAAGGTGGACAAAGGTTATTTTTAGCATTGAAGTACTAACGATATTAATCAAAGGAAAATTTAATGCCAATCATGAAATCAACGCTTCTCTTTGTTTTGCCTGTTTTCTTTTTCCAATTGTACTGTTTAAATGGTTATACCCAAAATAAGAATGATGGTAAAGGAAAAAGTATCGGGCTGGAAAAGATACCCGGCAGTAAACCAAGAAATGTGGTGTTTATTTTAACCGACGATCACCGGTTTGATTTCATGGGTTTCACGGGTAAGGTACCCTGGTTAAAAACACCCAATATGGACAAGCTTTATAATGGTGGTGCCTGGTTTAAAAATGCGTTTGTTACTACCGCTCTATGTTCGCCGAGCCGGGCATCCATTTTAACAGGAGCCTATTCTCATGTACATACCATTGTGGATAATGTAGCCCCGGAACCAGCTAACCTTACTTTCTTTCCAGCGTACCTGCAAAAGGCAGGTTATCAAACCAGTTTTTTTGGCAAGTGGCATATGGGTAACGATGATGACTACCCCAGGCCGGGCTTTAACCATTGGGAAAGCTTTAAAGGACAAGGCGTTTATTATAATCCTGTGCTTAACATTGATGGTAAGCAAGTGTCTTATGGAGATTCAACTTATATTACCGATCTGTTAACCGAACATGCCATTGATTGGCTGAAGGAAAGAGATAAGTCAAAACCTTTCTTTTTGTATCTCTCACATAAAGCAGTACATGCCCCGGTGACACCGGCAAAAAGACATGCAGGTATGTATAAAAACCAACAATATACTTTACCGCCAACTTACTTTCAAACGGTATCCGACGATTATAAAAAACTCAACTGGCCTGAATGGGTAAAACAACAGCGCTACAGCTGGCATGGGGTAGATTATCCTTATCATACTCACCAGGACATAGAAGAACTGGTGCAAACCTATTGTGAAACATTAATGGGGGTGGATGAAAGTATAGGGGCAGTAATGGATTACCTCCAACATGAAGGACTGGATCAAAGCACACTGGTGATCTATATGGGAGATAATGGTTTTAGTTTTGGTGAACATGGACTCATTGACAAACGCCATTTTTACGAAGAGTCTGTGAAAGTTCCTTTCGTGGTGCATTGCCCCGAAATTTTTAAAGCAGGAGGAAAAACAATCGCTAAGATGGTGCAAAATATAGATGTGGCTCCCACCATACTGGCAGCTGCAGGTTTAAAGGCGCCTGCCACCATGCCCGGAAGATCTTTTATATCCCTGTTAAAAGGGGACTCAGCTCAATGGCGGGATAAAATATTTTATGAATATTACTGGGAATACGATTTCCCGATGACACCCACTATGTTTGGCGTACGCAGCGATCAATATAAATACATTCGTTATTATGGCCTTTGGGATACCAATGAATTATACGATTTGGAAAAAGACCCGGATGAAACCACTAACCTTATTGGCAGGCCTGAGTATGATGCAATTATTAAAAAGCTGGCTGGTGAATTATACAACTGGCAGCAACAAACAGGCGGTATGCAAATCCCGTTGAAAAGAACCATCAAACATCCTTATGGTGATTACCGGCATCCGAAGATTTACTAAGAAGCTGTTTAAAAATGGCCCCAGAAATATCGTATGATGACGGTTTAAGCCTATAAGGTTTCAGGAAAGCCTGCTTAAAGTAATTTCTTTTTATAAACCTTATAGGTTTTTTACCAAGATGATTCGGAATTCTATTTATAAATACCTTCTAAGAGAGAAATCAGATAGTATAGCTATACCAGTACAAAGTGTGAAGCAGAGATATCGCACTGAAAAGTCCACGCTTGTTCATAAGGCTGTTGAGAGACCTTATTTAAAAATTAGAACTCCTGCTTTACTCTTTGTTAAACATCTTATCCAATTGTAACTTTTAAAATCAATTGTTCGTAGAAGGAATGTGCATGCAACATTTTTTTTGTATGCTTGTCTCTGTTAATGGGAGAGGTGCAATAGACGATTTTAATTTACTTACAATAATAATAACCATGCAGGATCAAAACTACCGTTGGCGATTAGTGGCAAAAAAGCTGGCTGGCGAAGCGTCTGAAGAAGAAAGCACTCAACTGCAGGCTATCCTCGATGATGATCCTTACCTTAATGTCTTAATGATGGACCTCTCTAATTTATGGTCTGCAACAAATGAGGCAGCGCTTTCCACCAGACCGGTTAAAGGGGGTGACATATATTCCAGCAAATGAAGGTTGGTGTTTTACCTCCCACAGATGTGCTTTTCAAAATTAAAATATCTTTCTACTCCTTAATATGCCGATAATTGGTGACAAAACGGTGGCTCACGTTTGCAGCAGCTGGCGTGCCGATTAATGGAACACCAACGGATGCTTGGGCCAATAGGCGCCCCCGTGTTAAATTTTGGTGTAGGAAAAAATACCATCATCGATTCAGTATTCATCATCTGGCCAAATGATAATTTTCAAAAATTTGTGTCAGTAAAAGTCAATCAATTGCTGACAGTTAAAATGAGTGATGCCGATTCAAAATGGCAATATGATACTGTTGCAGATAAAACTAAAACTATACTAACTCAAACTGTATTGCCTGAAGTAAGGCACCAGGAAAACGCATTCAGTGATTTTACCGTGCAATCATTATTGCCAAATTACCTCATCCGCCAGGGGCCCTGTATACAAGTGGCTGATGTAAATAAAGATGGGGTGGAAGATTTTTTTATTGGTGGAGCCAAAGGTCAGCCAGCACAATTATTTCTGCAAAATAAAAATAATACTTTCTCTATTAAACCCACACCAGCTTTTATAAAAGATGCTGCCAGTGAAGATGTAGCTGCCACATTTTTTGATGCAGATAAAGATGGTGATCCTGATTTGTATGTTGCAGGCGGTGGATTTGAATTCAATGAAAATGATGCTGCTTACCAGGACCGTTTATACCTGAACGATGGTAAAGGAAATTTTAGTTATGTTCCACAATTAAAAAGCGGTTTAAATTTATCTGGGAATGTAAGAAGCCTTCAACTCATTCATGCTGGTAATACACAAAAAATTATTGCCGGCATCAATGATCAAAGTGCAATTTTAATTTCTGGAAAATAATGGCGCTGCATATTTGCACTTGCTGATTTCGTATTATAACTTACCGCTGCCTTATAAATCTCTGGCAGTTTTTTTTATAATTACTGATAAGCATATTTACTGATAGTATATTTCGATCAACAATAAAAATCGCAAGCAATGAATAAAATAGACGTGACAACAATACCTGCAGGTGTGGTTGGCCTGGGGCTGATGGGCTGCAGCATCACCACCTGTTTACTAATAGCCGGTCACCAGGTGGTTGCTGTTGCCCCGGTTTCAGTTGATCTTGTTCATGCGGATAAAAAGATCATGGATCATTTAATACATTCCAAAGAACATGGTATGATTGATCATGCACCTGAACATTACCTGCAGCAATTGACTGTTACAGAAGATTACACAAGGCTGAAGGATTGTAAAATTGTAATTGAATGTACCCTGGAGGATACAGACATTAAGAAATCTGTTTATGATAAAATTGAAACGGTAATAAACAGTGATGCCATCTTAACGAGTAATACATCTGCTATCCCCATTAGCATCTTGCAAAAATTAACCCTGCACCCGGACCGTTTTTTTGGATTGCATTGGGCAGAGCCTTCTCATACCACCAGGTTTTTGGAAATTATTTGTGGAGAATTAAGCGACCAGGTTAAGGGAGAATATCTATATGATCTTTCCCATCATTGGGGCAAAGAGCCAACCCTGGTTAGAAAAGATATCAGGGGATTTATTACCAACCGGCTGATGTATTCCATGTACAGGGAAGCCATCTACCTGGTAGAAAATGGTTACGCATCCATAGAAGATGTAGACAGGGCCTGCCGTAATAATACCGGCTACTGGATGACGTTAGTAGGGGTGTTCCGCTGGATGGACCTTACCGGTGTACCTGCTTACCATACAGTGATGAAAGACCTGTTGCCTACATTAAATAATAGTACAGAAGTGCCGGAGCTCATTGATAAAATTGTGAGGGAAGGAGGAAAAGGTGTAGCCAATGCTCATGGCTTTTATAACTACACTCCTGAAGAAGCTAAACTTTGGGAAGAAACTTTTACAGCATTCAGTTATGATATCCGGCAGCTGGCATTGAAATATCCGGCAGATGTAGTGGATAAAAAGATGAAAGAAAGAAGATCGGAAAAGTAAATTTGTATGGGATAAAAAGTGCCTTTTCATTCCGGGCATTCTCTCAGCGAGTCAGTGCAGGAACGGGGATCGTTCATGGAGAGGTATTTATAAGATACGACACAGTAAACCTTATACCTGAATATAGATGGTCGGACACCAGGCGGCGGCTCACGGGTGTAGCAGTGTCTTGCGGATGGATCAATGGACTCCATAGGGTAATGGGTGTAGCAGGGTGCTTGCGGATGGATTAACGGAACATTCACAAGGGCGGAAAGCTAAATACATCCCTCCAATTCCCGGGCTGTAAGTAATAATGAGATTTGTTTTTGAATCACTTCTCTAATGCTACAAACAACTCCGCCTGTATTTTCCACTCGCCATCTTTTCTTTTCCACTGGGCGCTGTAACGTCCCCCCTTACTGTAGGTATTAAATCCTTTCCAAACACCACTTTCCCAAGCCATCTCAGGATTATTTTTGCTGATGATGATTTCGGAAGGAATCCGTTCAAAATAAGATTTCGGAGTTTCCTTAAACATTCTCCTCCATTCTGTTTTGTTAGTTTCTTTCCCAGGTTCAATTACTCCACTTCCACGAATGACCACGTAATCATCCAACCAGAATTTTGCAATTCCTTTTACATGTTGCTTTGCAATTGCATCATTGGAGCTTTGCCGTGCCTTACGAATTAATTCTTCATCGTTTTTATTTTGGGAGTATGCAAATTGAAATGAAATAAAAAAGATTGTGAACAAGATTGTTTTCATAATTTGAATTTATTTTTCCTTTTCTTAATAATATTATCCAAAGCATATTTAGTTAGTCATTCACTTTTTAGTCAGGGAGCGCCTCGCCCACAACGGTAGGGCTTGCTGCTGTGCTGGTATTCATTGAACGTCCTTTAGCTTTGTTTTATTAATTAATAAAAGAATAAAGCTACTACTATTACTTTTCTTTTTTTGCTACTTTTTTTCTTTTACAATTCACATTA